>CACWOX010000019.1:40428-40777 GCA_902762615.1 uncultured Ruminococcus sp.
CTGATGTTTTCCGATCGCTCAATGTATATGCAGATCACAACTAAGCGGTTCAAAGAGGACTACTCTAAAAATACCGTCTATCGTTTTCTGAATAACAGCAGAATCAATTGGGAACGATTCACCACGATACTCTCAGAGCGAATTATCAACGGTTTTATGCGCCCGTTGACAAGCGAAAACCGTGAAGACATTTTCGTGATAGATGACAGTGCTTATCACAAAAGAGGATACAGGAAAACCGAATTGGTAGCGAGAGTCTTTGATCATGTTTCCATGACATACGTCAAAGGCTTCCGTATGCTGTCGCTCGGCTGGTCTGACGGCAACTCATTTGTGCCGATCACACATA
>CACWOX010000020.1 GCA_902762615.1 uncultured Ruminococcus sp.
CCATTGAAACGGCGTATTTACGCTGTTGACACCTTGCAGAGCAAATTTACGACAGGAAATATGAGCTGTTCATAGTTATTTCGGCTCGTCAAAAACATCTTATTACTGCTCCGTCTGCTACAATAAAGAGCCATTACCTACGCGGTAATGGCTCCCATTTTTTTGGGAAATATTAGGATTGTTCCCGCAAGTGGATATTGAAAAAAGCGTAATATCGCGCAAAGTGAATCATATAAAGCAAAAATCCCATCGACTTACGCCGACAGGATTTTCGTTTTGTGAAAGAGCGCACAAATGTACCGAATGGCAATTCAATTTGGATGTAAAGCTTGAAAAGCTGTTCCGAATGCCTTACCGCTCGTCGACCTGTATCTTAAAGACTGGCATAGTATGCTTCGATTTTCGGGCGAACCTTTTCAAACACGCAAGCATACTGTATTTTTAAGCAGAAAATGACTGATTAAATTCTGCATAGTTCATTACAAAAAAATATATATAAAAAGTAAATTTTTTGTGATGATTATGGAAAGACTTTTTGAATTATTCTGACTTTTTAGTGATTTTTTAGTCGATTTATATAAAAACTGACATTTGACTCCTATGCCATCATCAGAGACGCCCAAAATTACACGATGAACGTGATGTACCATATGAACGCCAATACCGCTGCCACGCACCAGCGCATAGCAAATCTGCGCTCCGAGTCGATTCGGGGCGTGAATACCTATCATACCGCGCAGTCCGGTATCGGAGTTTCGGATATGGCGGAAGCGGACATGCGCTGGGATAATGTATATCAGAACACGGCGGATTCCTCTATTTTCGTCGCCTCGGAATCCTGTGGGCTTGAACCCGGCGTGGATTTTGGGTCGCTGACAAGAACCAACGGGCAATACTGACCGTACAAAAAAAGCAGTGATTCTTATAAAATATCATTCAATTACAGACTAACAATTGCCTTCTATCCATTGAACAGCTTGACGGACTGTGATATAATGATCATATTAGCAGATAGGATTGGAAAAGAAGAAAGCCGGGTGAGATGTCAGTGAAAAATCAGTCAGAAACGCTCCCGCTTTTCCCAAGCTATGGACTGCCATTGAGCCGATGCTGTCAACCGGTTTGCTGGTAGCGCATAATGGGGTGTTTGTTCTGGGCGTATTGAAAAATTGTCTGCGTGATTACGGAATTGAGAGGAAAATGGAGCTATGAAAGAAATGCGAAAGCGGGAATTTAATAACGACTCAGGAGCGTATGCAATGTACAATGTGATTTTCGATATGGATGGAGTTATTTTCGACTCTGAAAGAACTCTTCTGGATTGCTGGATAGAGACCTCTGAGAAATATGACCTTGATGAAGAGCTTGTCCGAAGTACCTATATCAAATGTATCGGCACAAACATCAATCAGACAACCGAGATTTATAAAAACGCATTTCAGAATATTCTGAGCGAAGAGATGCTAAAACGGATTTGGGACGAAAGTGTTCAGCTGCATAGAGAAAGGTATGCTGATGGAGCTCTCCCCATAAAAAAAGGCGCAGCGGATATTCTGGAATATCTGCAATCCAGTGGAGTCTCAGTCGGAATTGCATCTTCCACCAAAAAACAGAAGGTAGAACACTTGATAAGAAATGCCGGGCTTTATGACCGCTTTGTGGGAATCGTCGGCGGAGACGCGGTAAAGATCAGCAAGCCGAATCCCGAAATTTATCTTCTGGCGTGCCGTGAATTCGGGTTTGAACCAAGCGACACCTTTGCAATCGAGGATTCATTTAACGGAATAAGGGCAGCCAAAGCAGCCGGAATGCGTCCCATCATGGTGCCTGATATTGTTCCGGCAGACGCTGAGATGCATCGTCTTTCGGAAATTGTCTGCAAGGACCTTATCGAAGCCATGGATTATCTGAAAAAGGAGCGAAGGAAACATGCTTTTAAGACAGATGCAGTTTTTTGTTTCGATAGTAGATGAGAACAGCTTTACGGAGGCAGCTGCGAAAAATTATGTATCATAGTCAGCCATATCACAGGCGATGAATGCGTTAGAGGCAGACTTGGGCGTAAAGCTGATCGAGAGAAAAAACAGAAGCTTTCAGATCACAACTGCGGGCGAGTATTTTTATCGGAAATGCAAATCGCTGCTCGCTGATCTGGACGCCGTGAGAAACGAAACCATTCGTCTGGGCAGCAACGGCGAATCAGCTTTGCACGTCGGTTACATTAATCTGTACGCGGGGGCTGAACTGTCCGAAGCCATTGCGGAGTTTTCGGCTCTTTATCCCGAGGTCAACATCTCCGTGCAAAGCGGCACGCACGAAGAACTCTATCACGGTCTTGTCTCAGGTGGACTTGATCTTGCCCTGAATGACCAGCGCCGTGCCTTCTCCGATGACTATGTGAACATGGAACTGAAGAATGCGGAATGTATCATCGAGCTGTCTGAACGTTCCGAACTGTCTTCCTATGAGAAACTGGAAGTCAGTGATCTGGCGAAGATGTCATGCATTATCGTTTCCTCCAAAGCCCAGAGGGATACAGAAGCGGAGTATTATCGGAATATTCTCGGATTTGCCAATGATTTTATCTATGCGGAAACGCAGGAAGAAGCGAGACTGATGGTGATCGGCAACAGAGGATTCCTGCCGGTTGAGGCGGTAGGAAAACTGCCGGAGGTATCCGGCGCCATCAAGCGTGTACCGCTTTTTCGCAAGAATCGGCGCGTCACGAGGAAATACTGCCTGTTCTGGCAGGAAGAGAAAACGGGCTATTACATAGAAGAGTTCGCGGAAATGCTGCGGAAGCGTCTTTCGTAGACGTCACATAAGCGTGACTTATCAAAAAGCGAAGAAAACCGAATTGACTATTTTCTTCGCTTGTGTTATCATTATTTTGAAAGTAAAGACGGGAGGTACTTCAAATGAAGAAGAGAATCATAGCCGGAATGATGGCAGTTTGTCTGTTGATGTTGGTCGGGTGCGGACAGTCAGGCGCCAATACGGACAATACAACGCAGAAAAAGAATAATATACAGTCCGAGACTGCGGTGGATTCCTCGGAAACAGCAGAGAATGGCGAAGGAACGGACATGACAGGCAGTTCTTCCGATGTTCTGGTCGTTTATTTTTCGAGGACCGGAGAACAGTACCGTGTCGGCGTGATCGACAAGGGCAACACCGCCATTGTGGCGGACATGATCGTGGAGCAGACCGGAGCGGATTCTTTCGAGATTCTTCCAAAGGAAGATTATCCGTACACCTACAAGGAATTGACAGATGTGGCAAAGAAAGAGTTAAACGAAAATGCCAGACCCGCATATGCCGGCAAAGTGCCTGATCTGTCACAATACAAAACCGTCTTCATTGGCGCCCCGGTGTGGTGGGGCGATTGACCCATGATCTGTTACACCTTCTTTGAAGAAAATGCGGAGGCGTTGGCAGGAAAGACACTGATTCCTTTTTCCACACACGCAGGAAGCGGACTGTCGGGGTTTGACAAAAAGCTTGCCCGTGCCTGTCCGAACAGTAAAGTCGGAAAAGGTCTTGCCATAGCGGGGACGGATGCGCAGAACAATCAGGGGAAAGTAAGGAAGAGCGTTAATAACTGGCTTTCAGAGCTGGGATACTAATACAAAGGAGATATAAGACATGAGCAAAGAACAGTTTGACAAAGAAAACATTTTCGGCATAGGAAATCCGAATGATGCCTTTGCGCAGTATTTCGTGGGCAATTCCTATCTGAATCCGCTGGTGGATCCGGTCAACACACCGATATTCCTCGCGAACGTGACTTTTGAGCCGGGATGCAGAAACAACTGGCATATTCACCACGCCAAGTCTGCGGGCGGTCAGATTCTGATTTGCACGGCGGGCAGCGGATGGTATCAGGAAGAGGGCAAGGAAGCGGTAGACCTTCAACCCGGTACTGTGATCGTGATTCCTGCCAATGTGAAGCACTGGCACGGAGCAAAGAAAGATAATTGGTTCGCCCATATCGCGATAGAAGTGCCCGGAGAAGACGGTTCCACCGAGTGGTGTGAGCCGGTAAGCGACGAAGACTATAACAATCTTTAAGGAGAATTTATAATGGCAAGAACATGGTTGATCACAGGCGTATCAAGCGGCTTTGGCAATGAGATGACAAAGCCGCTGCTGGAAAAAGGCGACACGGTCATCGGCACCGTGAGAAACACCAAAAAGGTGGAAGAGCTGATTGAAAAGTACCCCGATACGTTTGACTGTCAGATTCTTGACGTGACGGACATAGAGCGCATTCACAGCTTTATCCCCGAGATGTTCGACAAGCACGGAAAGATCGATGTGGTGGTCAACAATGCGGGCTACGGTCTGTTCGGCGCCGCGGAGGAGCTGGATTACGCAAACATTCAGAAAATTCTCGACACCAATCTTACCGCCCCCTATCATGATCATCAGAGACAGCCTTCCCTACCTGAGAAAGCAGGGCGGAGGACGTATCATTCAGCTGTCCTCTTACGGCGGACAGGTGGCATTTGCTGCCAATTCCATGTACCATGCCACGAAGTTCGGTATCGAGGGCTTCTGCGAGTCCGTGGCGCAGGAAGTCGCCAGATACAATATCGGTATCACCATCGTAGAGCCGGGCGGAGCAAGAACAGAGTTCCGATATGGCAGCGCTCATGTTGCCCATCTCATGCCGGAGTACGATCACGTACACGCTTTCCTGAATATGCTTGACTCCGAAAAGGGACTTGCTCCCGGCGATCCGGCAAAGATGGCGGCAAGAATGATCGAGAGTGTGGACAAGGAGCCTGCGCCGCTTCGTATGGTGCTGGGTTCACAGGCGCTTGCAGCCACGATTCAAAGACTGGAAGAGCGTGTGGCGGATTATAAGACACAGACAGAGCTTGCCGCTTCGACGGACGTGACAGAGTAAGGAGGCAGACATGGCGATTACGGATTTTGCAAAAGAATACCACGAGAGGATGTTCCCCGGATATGTTTCCAAATTTTTGGAGACCGATCCGGAGTTCATCGAGCGGTTCGATAATTTTGCCTTTGACGAAGTGCTGCACATGCCGCTTGCGGAGGGACAGGAACCCATCAGCGATGTCACACGGCATATGGCGATCCTTGCGGTGCTGATCGGCTGTCAGGGAATTGATGAATTCAAGGCGCTTGTTCCGGCTGCGATGGAATTTGGCGTGACGCCGGTTCAGATCAAGGAAATCGTCTATTAGGCGGTGGCGTATCTTGGCATCGGCAGAGTATTCCCTTATCTCAAAGCGGTCAATGAGATATTGGAAGCAAGGGGCGTTCAACTGCCCTTGGAGCCGCAGTCTGCCACCGATGCGGAGGCGGCGGATGACGAAGTGAATCCGAGGAGCCGCAGAGTGGCAGGAACACAGGCACAGGTGGACATCTTCGGAGACGGTATGAAGCAATTCTATCAGAGCGGTTCTGAAGACAGCCGGCATATCAATTACTGGCTGGCGGATAACTGCTTCGGGGACTATTACACCAGAGGCGGGCTGACGCTTGCGGAAAGAGAATTGGTGACCTTCTGCTATATCTACGCACAGGGCGGATGCGAACCGCAGCTGGAGGGTCATACCGCAGCCAATTTCCGTATGGGTAATGATAAGGGCGTGCTGATTCAGGTCATCTCGCACTGTATCCCGTTCATCGGATATCCGAGGACACTGAACAGGCTCTAAGTCGAACTGATGAAGAAAACAGACGGCGAATGGAAAATCACACGAAGCGTAGCGTCAACCTATTAAAGAGAAACAAAAAATGGCAAAGAATCTGATTATTTATTATTCACGCAAAGGGCAGAACTATGTGAACGGGAGCATAAAGTCGCTTGCGAAGGGCAACACGGAAATCGTAGCGGAAATGATTCAGAAATCGGTGGGCGGAGATTTGTTTGAAGTCGAAACGGTTAACGATTATTCCGAAGATTATATGACATGCACCGAAGAAGCAAAGGCAGAGCTCCGCAAAGACGCCAGACCCGCACTGAAAAAGTATCTCGATGGATATTTCAGAGTATGACAACATAGTTGTCGCGGGTCCCTGCTGGTGGGGAACCTATCCGATGGCGGTGTTCACACAGCTTGACCGGCTGGATTTTACCGGAAAAAAAGTATTCCCTGTCATGACACATGAAGGAAGCGGACAGGCGGGCTCCGCGGCTGCGCTCAGGAAGCACTGCAAAGGGGCAGCCGTCGGTAACGGACTTGCCGTGCACGGAGCGGATGCCGCAAGATCGGAAAGAACCGTTGCAGCATGGGCAAAGAAAGAACTGGGATAATAACTTGACAGGCAGCTCCGGTATCAGTGCCGGGGTTATCTGTATATCAGGAGGAAAATGTAAATCATAGGCACAGGAAGTATTGTTACAAAGGATATTCCCGACAACGCCGTGGCAGTCGGCAATCCTGCAAGAGTTGTAAAAATGCTGAAATGATAACGATGAGAAAGGAGAAAGCAAATGAAGCTGAGAATAATTCCTTTCATTTGCGTGAGTATCGTGATGGCTTTGTTGTTTACGTCATGCGGAAAAAATTCCGCAGCAAAAGATCATGTTTCCCATCAGGTGAACCGGAATACAAAAGTGTCTGACAGCGATCATTCCAACGCGGACGCTTCTGTTGTTTATTTTACCGAGGATATTTCCGCCGACGGACTTGTAAAAATCTATGAGCGGCTCGGCTGGCAGCCGACAGGGAAGGTGGCGGTTAAAATTTCCACCGGTGAGCCCCCCGCAAGCAATTATCTTCGTCCGGAGTTGATCGGAGACTTGGTAAAGAGATTGAACGGCACTATCGTAGAATGCAATACGGCTTACGGCGGTTCCCGAAGCAGCTCCGCTATGCATAAGCAGGTGGCGAAGGATCACGGATTTACCGCTATCGCCGATTTCGACTTGATGGACGAGGAGGGAGAAATGAATCTTCCTGTTTCTGTCCCCAACGGAATTCAGCAGCATTTGAAGGAAGATGTGGTAGGCAGCCACTTTGCGGATTATGACGACTACCTGATACTGTCGCATTTCAAAGGACACGCAATGGCGGGCTTCGGAGGCGCGATCAAAAACATCTCCATCGGCATCGCCTCAGCTACGGGAAAAAGCCTGATTCACACAGGCGGAAAGAGTAAAACAAACCCGTGGGGCGTCAATCAGACTGATTTTACCGAGAGCATGGCGGAGGCGGGCAAGGCGGTTTCCGACTATCTCGGAAACGGAGAGCGCATTGTTTATATCAATGTGATGAACCGCCTGTCCGTGGACTGCGACTGCGACGGCAATCCGGCAGAACCGGATATCCATGACATCGGTATTCTGGCAAGCTGCGATCCTGTGGCGCTGGATCAGGCGTGTGTCGATCTGGTTTATAACGCGGAGGGTAATACGTCCCTTGTGCGGCGAATCGAATCGAAAAACGGAATTCACACGCTGGAACACGCGGAAGTCATCGGACTTGGCAGCCGCTCCTATGAGCTGGTGTACATTGACAAGCAATGACCATTGACAAGCAATGAGGTGCGAATGATATGAAAAATGAACCTGTTAAAAAACTCACACTGACGGCGATGTTCCTCGCTATCGGACTTGTGCTGCCTTTTCTGACCGGGCAGATTCAGCAGATCGGCAATATGCTGCTCCCGATGCACATTCCTGTCTTCCTCTGCGCGTTGATATGCGGCTGGCGTTACGGAATGCCGATGGCGTTTGTCCTGCCGATTATGCGCTCGATGCTCTTTGGAATGCCGCCGCTGTATCCTACCGCCATCAGCATGGCGTTTGAACTGGCGACCTACGCATTGGTGGCAGGCTTCTTGTATGAAAAATCCCGCTGGCAATGCACACGGGCATTATACCGCTCGATGCTGGCGGCGATGGTCGCGGGAAGAATCGTCTGGGGTATCGCGCAAATCATTCTGCTTGGATTGAAGGGAACGGCTTTCACCTTTGAGGCATTCCTCGCCGGCGTGTTCCTCAATGCCATTCCCGGCATACTTCTGCAACTGATGCTTGTTCCGGCGGTCATGGTGGCGCTGAACAAGACAAAGCTGGTGCCGTTCAGAAAAAATGCCGATACAAAAGCACAAGAAACTGTAGAAGCATCATGACGGAGCTGACACACATCAAAGAGCTTATTTCCCGCGCAAAAAAGCAAAAGCCCGGACAAAGAATACTGGTTGCCATCGACGGCAGGTGCGCAGCCGGAAAAACCACGCTCGCGTCGCTTTTACAAAATGAAATTGGCTGCACCGTATTTCATATGGACGATTTCTTTCTCAGGTCGGAGCAACGCACGGAAGAACGGCTGCGCACACCGGGCGGAAATGTCGATTATGAGCGTTTTCTTTCTGAGGTACTGTTGCCTTTAAAATCGGGCGCGGAATGGATTGCGTTTCGCGCCTTCGATTGTTCCTCCATGCGCTTAAAGCCGCCGGTTCGTGTCAGGGCAGGCGAAGTCAATCTCATCGAAGGCTCCTACAGCTGTCACCCTGCTCTGTGGGAGCATTACGATCTTCATCTGTTTATGGACGTGTCCGCTAACGAGCAGAAAAGGCGAATTATTGCCCGAAACACAGCAGACGGCTGGAAGATTTTTTCCGAACGCTGGATTCCGTTGGAAGAAGCCTATTTTCAGGCGTATCAGATAAAGGAACGGTGCGAATATTGTATCAGGCAAAAGGAAAGCGAGTCGATAAAAGATGATTGAGATATTGCATCGGGAATTGGTCTATATCTGGTATTATTTCGATGTCCAGCTGCGGCAGATTTTCTGGTACTGGATACTCGGCATGGCAATCGGTTCGCTTGTGTCGGTGTTTGCCAAAGACAAGATACACGACCTGTTTGCAAGAATGAATGGCAAGAAGCTGGGGCTGCTCGGTATCATTCCCGCCTGCCTGCTCGGCATCGCCTCTCCGCTTTGTATGTACGGCACGATTCCCATTGCCGCGTCCTTCCGCAAGCAGGGAATGAGGGAGGACTGGCTTGCCGCCTTTATGATGTCGTCGATTCTGCTGAACCCGCAGCTCATCATTTACAGCGCGGCGCTTGGAGCGACGGCGCTTGCCGTGCGCATCGTGACCTGTTTCCTGTGCGGCTGCGCGGCAGGACTGCTGCTGTTTCTGTTTTACCGGAACAAGGAATTTTTCAGCTTTGACGGCTTTGAGGAACGTGCCAGCCACGACACCCACCCGAATATTTTCATCCGATATTTTTTGAATTTTGGGAGAAATATAAAAGCGACGGGGCTGTACTTTCTTTTCGGGATTTTGCTGTCGGCATTGTTCCAGCGGTATGTGCCGCAGAACGTGATGGTAAATGTGTTCGGGGGCAATGAAGCGTGGGGCGTGCTGATGGCGGCGACTATCGGCGTTCCGCTGTATGCCTGCGGCGGCGGTACGATTCCGCTTCTGCAGGAATGGCTCTGGGACGGCATGAGCATGGGGAGCGCGGCGGCATTCATGCTCACCGGACCGGCAACCAAAATCACCAATCTCGGCGCGTTGAAAATTGCGATGGGCTGGAAGAGGTTTCTGCTGTATATCGCATTTGTCATGCTCTTCTCGTTTTTGACGGGAATAACGGTGAATCTTGTCATATAGATTCGTTTGTTTATAGAAAATTTTTAATTAATCCGACCTAAAGTCGTTGACTTCGGGTCGGATTTTGTGCTATCCTATAATCAGGTGAATGCAGGAGGTGGCATTTTGAAAGTCAGACAGCTCAGGGCGCAGGAAACAAGAGCGAAGATTGTCGCGGCGGCGGAGAAGCTCATTTCAGAAAGGGGCTTTGACGCGGTGCAGATTATTGACATCACCAACGAAGCAGGCGTCGGCAAGGGTTCCTTTTACACCTACTTCAAGCGCAAGGAAGATGTGGTTGCCGAGATCGCCCATGCCAGATTTGAGGATATACATGAGAATTCCAACCAGCAGACAGGAGATGTCTGCGACAGACTGTCAACTTTTCTGACCGGCTCTATGGAATACATCAAGGAAGCAGGCATACGCATTGCCCAGCAGTGGGTAAGGGGCGTTGTGGATCCCGACAATACGGATGGCGTCAATAAACTGCATTATGACCGTGAGGTAATTTCGGGCTTGATAGAAAAAGCCGTTCAAAACGGCGAACTGGACAAAAATACTCCGATGGAGCAATTGACCGGGTGGATTGCGTCGGAATATTACGGTATTGTGTTCTGCTGGGCGTTGACGGACGGAGAAAATGACCCGACGAAGGCAATGAGCGATTTTTGTCAGGGAATGTTAAGGGATTATCTGAAGCCGTATATGATACGGCGATAAATACCAATGATAGAAAGGAAACGAACAACATGAACGCATTTACCTACAGCTATCCCGTGAAGGTATATTTCGGAGAAAAGGCGGCTGAGAAGCATCTGAAAAACGAACTTGCCAAAGTGGGAGCCAATGTGCTGCTTGCCTATGGCGGCGGCTCCATCAGGAAAAACGGCGTGTATGACGAACTGATCGGTATTCTCAAAGCCGCCGGATGGAAACCTACATGGGTTCTCCGCGGCAGGTCAATCTCTCCGATGAAATCAATGAAGCGACACAGCGCAACATTATCCGCAACATTCGCGCTACGATTGCTAATCCCGATGATATGCAGGCTCGAAGCGAACTGATCTGGGCGGCGGCAATGGCGGAAAACGGCATTCTGAAAATCGGCAAAGTGACCGACTTCCAGTGTCATATGCTGGAGCATCAGCTCGGCGCATACACCGACTGCAATCACGGACAGGGACTGGCGGTGCTGCACCCCGTGTTGTACCGGCATATGCTGCCCGAAGCTGCACCGCAGTTTGCGAGACTGGCAGTGGAAGTCTGGGGCATTGACCCTGCCGGAAAGAACGAGCAGGCGCTTGCCAATGCCTTTGTGGACGCGTTGGCGGCGTTTATCAAAGAAATCGGTCTGCCGACCACGTTTGCGGAAATGAAGATTCCGGTTGATACGGACTACAAGGCAATCGCGGAATCCACCATTCTGACGGGCGGTTGTGCGAAGAAATTTACCGCTGATGAGCTTTACAATGTTCTGTTGGAGTGCCGTGCACCACAATGATTCAGATGATGTCAGAAGGTGAGTGCCGAATATATGATTATCAGAGTAATGAGCATTTCGGATTATGAACAAATTTATCATTTATGGCTTTCCTGTGCGGGCATGGGATAGACACATAAATCAACAAAAAACAGAAAGAGAGTGAAAAACCATATGAAAAGATTCTTCAAATTAACCGCCATAATACTGGCGCTTGCCATGCTCACATTGTCCATTGCGGGCTGCGGCGCTACGCGTGCTTCGCAGGAAGCCAAGCAAGACCTTTCCCAATCCACCAATGTGCTGGTCGTGTATTTCTCGTGGTCGGGACACCTTGAAAGCATGTCCGGCTGGGTTGCCGATGAAACAGGCGGCGACATTGTCCGCGTACTTGCCAAAGAGGAATATCCCGAAAGCTACAACGATACCGCAGACCGCGCCAAGAAGGAAAAGGACGACGGTGTGCGTCCCGAAATCAATGTGGAACTGACTGCCGAACAGCTTGCAAAATACGACACGGTTTTCCTCGGCTATCCGGTATGGTGGTATGATCTTCCCATGCCGATGTGGACGTTCCTCGAAAGCGTCGATCTGTCCGGCAAGACGGTCATTCCCTTCTTCTCGCATGAGGGCAGCTCGGACGGCGCGAACAGTCTCAATACCATTCAGACTCTTGCTAAGGGCGCGGACGTGAAAGCCGATGACGCGCTTTCCATTCGGGGCGGCAAGGTGGATTCATCCGAAAACGATGTGCGCGAATGGGTCAAGGCGCTGGGGTATTCCAAATGAAAAAGGCGCGAAAAATTCAGATTGTACGAATCACTGTTGACGAGGCGATGACGGTGCTGTTGTTTTTGCTGATGGGCTATTCCAAAATCGGCGAATGCGCCCATGAATGGCTCGGCGTGGCAATGACGGCACTGTTTGTGATTCATCACATTCTCAACAGAAAATGGATAAAAAGCGTATTCCGAGGGAAATATACGCCCTACCGCGTGTTTCAGACAATCACAGCCTCTCTGATTTTCATTACAATACTCGGCTCCGCCGTCAGCGGCGTTAACCTGTCAAGGTATATCTTCGCCTCGCTGAACCTTGGCGGCGCGTATCTTGCCCGAACGGTTCATATGCTGTGCGGCTATTGGAATTTCGTGTTGCTGTCGCTGCATCTGGGCATTCACTGGGCTATGATGATCAGCATGATCTCCAAAAAAATGCCAAGGAACAAGCCATATTGGATGTGGATTGCGAGAGGCTTTGCGGTGCTGGTTGCCGCCTACGGTGTCTATGCGTTCATCGTGCGGCAGATGGCGGAATACCTGTTCGGCGTAACGCAATTTATCTTCTTTGACGCGGATGAACCGATTGCGCTGTTCCTGCTGGATTATATCGCCATAATGGGGCTGTTTGTCCTTGTCGGACATTATCTGACTTTGCTGATGAAGCATATGAGCAAGAAAACAAAGCGAAGTAATTCTTGACAGTGAGGATTTTCAACATGAAGAACTGCGTATATCAGCCGTTGTCAGACAGCTCACGAAAATTTTTGAAATTAAAAAAAGTGTATCGTTATCGTCTAAAGAAAGTATCTGAAATGTCTGATACGGAAATAATACAAGCTTGCCATTCTTATGTTGAGGAGAACTGCCTTAATGAAGAATGGGAAGATTTCAGAGAGCGTAACGAAGGTAACATCAATTTTGATGTTTCACAATTGTAAAATAAAATTATTACAGGGAGGATTCATTTATGCAGTACGCTACACTTAACACAGGAGCCAAAATGCCATTAGAGGGATTCGGTGTATTCCAGATTCCCGACGCGGCGGAATGTGAAAGGGTCGTCTATGACGCGATCAAAACAGGCTATCGCCTGCTCGACACCGCTGCCGCCTACATGAACGAGAAAGCACTGGGCAAGGCGGTCAAACGTGCCATTGCGGATGGACTTGTGACCAGAGAGGAACTCTTCATCACCACAAAGGTATGGGTACAGGATCAGAAGAACGAAGAAACCGCTTATGAAGCGGTCAAGACGTCGCTTGCCAAGCTGGGACTGCCCTATGTTGACCTTGTGCTGCTTCATCAGGCGCTCGGCGATTATTTTGCCGCCTACAGAGGCATTACCAGAGCCTACAATGAGAGCTTGACCAAAGCAATCGGTGTTTCCAATTTCTACCCCTTTGTCCTTGCCAACTTCTGCGAGAATGTGGAGGTCATTCCGGCTGTCAATCAGGTGGAGCTGCACCCCTTCTTCCCGCAGGAGGACGCTATCGCCCTGATGAAGGAATACGGCATTGTCCCGCAGGCGTGGGGACCGCTGGCGGAGGGCAAGCACGGCATCTTCACCGACCCGGTACTCACGGAAATTGGAAAGAAGTACGGTAAGAGCGCCGCGCAGGTGGTGCTTCGCTGGAACGTGCAGCGCGGCGTTTCCATCCTGCCGAAATCCACCCATGTGGAGCGCATGGCGCAGAATATCGACATCTGGGACTTTGAGCTGACCGAAGACGAGATGAAGACCATCGGCGCAAAAGACCTCGGTCACAGCGAGATCATCAATCACTTTGACCCGCAGTTGGTAAAGGCACTCTGCGGAATGAACATTCACGCATAACGACAGCATATGGAAAGGAGAACCACAGAGATGAAAAAGAGCTTTGACAAAGGATTTATCACACCGCATCCGGTGTTCATCATCGCCACCTACGATGAGAACGGCATGCCTGACGCGATGAACGCGGCATGGTGCGGACAGATCGCGGGCAACAAACTCGCCATCAGCCTGTCGGCACACAGAACCACCACGAACATCAGGGCAAATCAGGCATTTACCGTGAGCTTCGCCACAAAGGAAACGGTGGAAGCCTGCGATTATGTCGGCATAGTGTCGGCGGATAAGGAACCTGACAAGATGGCAAAGAGCGGCTTTACCGTCACGAAGTCCGACAAGGTCAACGCGCCGGTGATCGACCAGCTCCCCGTTGCGATTGAATGCAAGGTGATCGAGCTGCAGGAGGAATTCGGCGAAACCCGTGTGGTGGCTGAGATCGTCGGAATGAAAGCGGACGAGAGCGTACTCACCGACAACAAGGTCGATCTGGAAAAGCTGCACCCGATCATTCTATGCCCTGAATGTACCCTGCTCCAAACGCCTGCTTGGGTTCGTCGCACCTACCTATATGGCGGCATTTCTGTATCTCGGCGCAGGCATCGGCGTTGGAATGATGTATTTATTCCGTCAGCTTCACCGCAAGAGCGAAGAGCCCTCCGAATACCTTGCCAAAAAAGACCTGCCGTATGCGGTGGGAATGGTACTGCTCGATATTATCGCGCCAATCCTTCTGATGACGGGCGTAAAGCTGGGGACGTCAGCCAATGCTTCACTGCTCGGCAACTTTGAAATTGTCGCCGCAACGGTCATTGCTCTGCTGCTTTTCAGGGAAAAAGTAAGCGGAAAGCTGTGGATCGCGATATGGCTTATCACCCTGTCAAGTATCATTCTCTCGTTTGGCGGCAAAGACAGCCTTTCTTTTTCGGTAGGTTCGCTGTTTGTTCTCGGAGCGACTGCCTGCTGGGGACTGGAAAACAACTGCACACGCAGCATATCCGATAAAAGCACCTATCAGATCGTAACCATAAAAGGCATGGGCTCAGGAATCGAATCGCTTTGTGTTGCGCTCCTTCTCAGAGAGAATCCGACGGAATTAAAAAATATCCCGCCTGTGCTGCTGCTGGGATTTATCGCATACGGACTTAGCATTTTCACATACATCAGGGCACAGAAAACGCTCGGTGCGGCAAAAACAAGCGCATACTATGCTGTTGCTCCTTTTATCGGAGCATTTTTATCATTCGTGCTTCTCAAGGAGACCTTAACTCCCACTTATATCGTCGCTTTGGTTGTGGTGATTGCCGGAACCGTGCTTGTGGTATCGGAAAATCTTCATGATTCGGAGCAAGGCGACTGAATGCCGACATAAGGAAAGCGCATATTTTTCTCTGAATTGGTTATATATGTGACTGCTCAGGTGGTATCCTTACGGACTATTTATTAATAGGTTTCTTTTTCAATGACACTTTCTGAAAATTAACACTTGACAAATGAATAGTAATGTGATAATATAATTGCCGAAGTTAGTAAAGACTAACACTCAGTAAATTACTATGTGTTTTGCGTTTTTGGCAGTCTTTGCTTATCTTTTTGAAATATGGTTAGGATATGCTAACCATATTTATTACATAAAAAGCAATCGGAAAGGAAATGAATATGAGTGTAGTGATCGTAGGCGGCAACGAATGTATGGTTTGCGCCTATCAGGATATTTGCAAAAAATACGGCTGCAAGGCAAAGGTTTTCCCGAAGGAGAAAAGCTCAATGAAAAAGAAAATCGGTACGCCCGATCTGCTGATTCTGTTTACCAATACGGTGTCGCACAAAATGATGCTGAGTGCCACGCATGAGGCGAAACGCTGCAACATTCCCATCGCCCGTATCCACACAAGCAGCGCGAATGCCCTTAATGCGGTGCTTGCCGAGCAGTTCGGCACTATATGACAGCAAAAGGAAGTGACATCATGCTGGAAGAATATCTGATCGAATACTGTTCCCCGACGCTGGCTTCTCTGAAACCTGCCAATCTGTTTAATTATCAATTTGCTTCCCACGAGGAGCTTGACGGACAGCTCGCGGAATGGAACAGGAAACTCAGCGACAAAGGTGTCTCCATCACCGTGCTTCGCCGGAGCGAAAAATCGGCGCTTGTTTATGTTTACAGACCGTCACGCCTTCGCCGGGAGCTGGAGCGTAGCGACGTGCATGAGTTTCTCAGGGGCTGCGGCTATTCCCGCTGTGACGTGACGCACGCGCTGGAATGTCTGCGTTCCCACATCGCTTTAAGCGACGGTTTTCCGCATGAGATCGGCGTGTTTCTCGGCTATCCTCTCGACGATGTGAAGGCGTTCATCTGCAACGGCGGAAGAAACTGCAAATGCGTCGGCTGCTGGAAGGTTTACTGCAACGAAAAGGAAGCGGTGCAGACCTTCGCACGATTCAAAAAATGCAGCAGCATCTATTCCAAGCTGTGGAACGGCGGCAGAAGCGTCCGTCAGCTTACGGTGGCGGTATAGTTCCCTGTTTTTCTGAGGAGAATTTCCGCGAGGAAGTTTCCATATATTTTTCATCTTATGAAATGAGGTATTTATTATGAGCAAAATAGCAGTAGTGTATTGGAGCGGTACAGGAAATACCGAAGCAATGGCTAATTTAGTCGCGGACGGCGCAAAAGCAGCCGGCGCAGAAGTTTCGGTCATCGCCGTCTCGGATTTCAGCGCATCTCAGATGGATGGATTTGACGCGGTGGCTTTCGGCTGCCCTTCTATGGGTGCGGAACAGCTGGAGGACAGTGAATTTGAGCCTGTATTTGTGCAGTGCGAGGCAAAACTCAGCGGCAAAAAGATCGGTCTTTTTGGCTCCTACGGCTGGGGAGACGGCGAGTGGATGCGCACATGGGAAGAAACCTGCAGAAATGACGGCGCGGTTCTTGTGGCAGACGGTGTGATCTGCAACGGTGCTCCCGAAAGCGAGGCGGAAGAAGCCTGCAAGGCACTTGGCGCGGCGCTTGCCTGACAGTATTTATCGCCAATAAAATCATAACCTATCCTGTGAGCTCTCCGGTAGAAGGGTTCACAGGATTTTTGCGAGCAATATAAAAAACATTTCATACATTCCTAAATTTGTATCAATTTATAGCTTGCAAAATGAAATGGCTTGTGGTATCATACGGTTAGTTAATTCTAACTAACTTTGAAAATAAGTGAGGAGAGGAAAAATGTTCATTGAGGTAAAAGGCGCAAGGAAACAGTACGGCACGGGAGAAGCGGCGGTTTATGCGCTGGACGGCATCGACTTCACGCTGGACGAGGGAAAGATCTGCGTCATACTCGGACCGTCGGGTTCGGGTAAATCGACGCTGCTCAACATGATAGGCGGTCTGGACAGCCTTGACAGCGGCGAAATCAGCATAAGCGGCGCAAAAATCACGGGGCTTTCCAAGAAAGCGCTGACCGCTTACCGCAAGGAAAGCGTTGGATTTGTCTTTCAGTTTTACAACCTGATTCCCGACCTGACGGTGGAGGAAAATATGGCAGTCGTGGCGGAGATCGCCAAAAATCCACTGTCGGTGGACGATATTCTGAAAGCGCTTGACATCGAAAAATACCGCTACCGATTCCCGCGCGAATTGTCGGGCGGGCAGCAGCAGCGCGTCGCCATAGCGAGAGCGATGGTCAAAAATCCCAAGCTGCTTCTCTGTGACGAGCTGACCGGCGCACTCGATACCAAATCCTCCCGCTCGGTGCTGAAATTCATCGAGAAAATCAACCGTGAATACGGCACGACCACCCTCATTATCACCCACAATGAGGCGATTGCCGGAATGGCATGTGCCGTTCGGTGCGCGGAACACGGTGTTTCTGTGACGCTGGTCTCACCCTTTCCCTCGGAACGCTCTCAGTCTGTGATGGCTGCCGGCGGGATCAACGCCGTTCTTCCGGAGCACGATTCAGGGGATTCCGTGATAAGCCATATCGAGGATACCCTCAGAAGCGGAAACGGTCTGGCAGGACAGAAGGCTGTATCAGGTCTGTGTGAGCACGCCGGAGAAATCATACGGTATTTGGAGAAAATCGGAACGGTGTTTTCGGTTGACTCTTCAGGTCGCCTTGCAAGGAGGGCGTTTGGAGGACAGTCTTATCAGAGAACCTATTATTGCGGTTCCTCCACAGGCAAGCAGATTGTCTCCGCATTGGTGATGGAGGTCAGGCGCTATGAAGCTGCCGGACTGATTCGGCGCAGGCTTTGGAGCTGCTTCCATTCCGCGCTCATACGCGACGGCGTGTGCTATGGCGCTTTGCTCTTCGATGAAAAAAGCGGCAGGCTGGAGCCCGTTTACGCTGATGCGCTGGTGATGCGAGACCTTTTTGAAGGATCTCAGAGGAGACGTCATCACGATTCAGCCTCTCAGAAAGTTTCCCGTGATCAGAGATCTGCTGGTGGACAGGTCTTCCATTCAGGAAAATCTCATGCAGACCAATCTGTTTATCGGGGAATATCAGCGTGATGACGGGAATCATCCTGCGCTGCGTGAAAGAGAGCATATGCACCAATATGCCGCTGCCAAGTGTCTCAAATGCGGACTGTGTCTCGAAGTATGCCCGAATTATGTGGGCGGCAAGACCTTTTTCGGCGCGGTCTTTGCCAATGACTGTTACTTGGTATCCGCCAGAAACAAGACAAAAGCAAAAGAAATGAAGAAGCTCTACGGAGAACATTTTGGAAAAACCTGTTCCAAAGCGCTTTCGTGTATGGATGTGTGCCCTATGCATATTCCCACCCTTGCCTCTATGGCAAAGCTCAATGATTAGTTTCCGCGGGAGTCTGGATCGGTATATGAATTATCACCGTGGTTCCCTTGCCGATGGCGCTGTCGATGGTGAGGGAACCGCCGCACATGCTTTGCAGCCGTTCCCGCACATTCCGGATACCGATATGCGTGCCGTCCCCATCTTCCACCCTGTCTGCATCAAAGCCGCATCCGTTATCCTGTATCACGATTTCATGATGATCAGCTTTTTGGCGTGTGATAACGCGGACAATTCCTTCGTCACAGATACGCACGCCGTGCCGGATCGCATTCTCCACCATTGGCTGAAGTGTAAGCGGAGGCATCGAAAAATGACTGTCGCCAATATCGTATTCCACCCGTATGGAATCGAAGCGAACCATCTCTATGTCAGTATAAAGCTGTGTGTGCTCCAGCTCTTTCTGAAACGGAATCAAGCCGTTCTGACCGAGCGAGTCAAGATTCTGCCGCAGATACATGCCGAATTTGCCTGTGATGTCCGCAGCCTGATCGGGATTTTGGGTACACAATACTTTGATGGTGGATATCGTATTATACAGAAAATGCGGCTGAATCTGCGTCATCATGATTTGAATGCGCTGCTCCGCCATGAGTGCCTGTTCGTGTTCGCGGACAAACTGCAAATGCAGCCATATGTAATAAAATACACTGTCGCAGACTACAGCGATGGTCAGATAGGTGACAGGATATTCGTGTCCTACTATTTGAGAATCCAGTATCACCGACACAATGATCAGCAAAGCGTTGAACAGAGGGATAAAGATAACCCACTTTTGAACATTGCCATATTCCTTTAATGTCACATAAACAAGGAATATCAGCAGGATACCGCTGACGATGTGACAGCTGTATCCCAGCGGACCTCGGTGAAACTTATTATTCTCATCAATCCAAAAACAAATATGTGAAAAAAGGCGGTCAAATGAATGGCGGTATTGATACCAACCAAGCTCCATGCCAACATGTGCTTCCGTTTTGGGTTGGCAAGGTAAAAAAACATCGTGAGAATCAACGGACGCACTACATATCCGTAGATACTGTTTACGGTTCTCAGAAATTGATGCGTTCCCTCCAGATCAATGAAACAGCCCACCAGGTTCTGACCGATCAAGCTCAAATCCAACGCAATAATGATCAGCATGACCTTTCTGTGACTGCGTTGAATATAATGGTCGTTCAGAACGGTTAAAACAAGTCCGAGCAGCAACATAAAAAGCAGCATAATGCACGGTATACTTATCTGTATCTCTGACATGACAGGAAACACCAGCCTTTTGTTTTTTATGAGTTTGTCCCTATCTGTATATTATATCAAACACAGTTTTTTTCAAGTTCTTTATATTTTTGTTATTGCTTTTATTATTTCAAAAACCTATGCAGCAGCCTAACGTTGATTTGGCGGTCATAGGGCTGGTATCGCATGGGGAGGTCGAGCCATGTTTTCTTGTCCAGAATGCTCTTGATGTGCGAGAATGCCTCGAAGCCGTCGCGCCCGTGATAGCTGCCCATGCCGCTTTCACCCACGCCGCCGAAGCCCATTTCGCTGGTTGCCAGATGAACAATCACGTCGTTAATGCAGCCTCCGCCGTAGGAAAGGCGCTGCGTGACCGCCCTCATGCGTCGTCTGTCCTGCGAGAAAAGATAGAGCGCGAGCGGCTTGGGTCTATCCGCAAGCATTGGAAACAGATCTGTGAATTTGTCATATGTCAGTATCGGCAGGACCGGACCGAATATCTCTTCGCCCATTACAGCGTCGTCGAAGGTCACGTGATCCATTACGGTGGGTTCGATCCGCAGGGCTTCGGGCTGGCAGCCGCCGCCGACAATTACCTTTTCGCTGTCGATCAGACCCATAATGCGGTCAAAATGCTTCCGGTTGACAATGCGCCCGTAGTCGGGATTCTCCAGAGGATTGGCGCCGTACTGCCGTGTAATCTGTCGGCGTATCTCCTCTATGAGCCTGTCCTTTACCCTGCGGTCGCAGAGCACATAATCCGGCGCGACGCAGGTCTGCCCGCAGTTGAGGTACTTGCCGAATACGATCCTCCTGGCGGCAAGGGGAATCTTGGCGGTTTCGTCCACGATACAGGGACTTTTACCTCCCAGCTCCAGCACTGCCGGAGTGAGCCTTTCGGCGTTGTGGCGAAGCACCTCTTTGCCGACTGCCTGACTTCCGGTGAAGAACACGAAATCAAATTTCTTGTTGAGAAGCTCGTCGTTTTCCCTGCGTCCTCCGGTAACGACCGCTACGTATTCCGGACGGAAGCATTCTCCGAGTATCTTTTCGACAAGGGCGCTTGTGGCAGGTGAATAGGCGCTGGGCTTGACAATGGCGGTATTTCCGGCGGCGATGGCGTTGCAGAGCGGCTCGACCGACAGCAGGAAGGGATAATTCCACGGGCTCATAATCAGCACATTGCCATAGGGAATCGGCTGTCTGAAGCTGACGGAGGCAAACTGCGACAGAGGCGTATAGACTATCCTGCGCCGTGCGTAACGCCGCACATGCCTGATCATATAGCCTATCTCGCTGAGAGCAAAACCCGATTCGCACATGAAGCTCTCGTATTCGCTCTTGCCTAAATCCTCGTGCAGAGCCGCGGCTATCTCCGGCTCGTATTTCTTGACGGCTGCGTAAAGCCGTCTGAGCATTTTCAGGCGGAATTCCACCGGAAGAGTAGCTCCGCTGCGGAAGAATTCTCTTTGCTTCTCGAGTATTGTGTCCATTTCCATAATGATTTGCTCCAATCTGCCACTTTGACATAGAATATTTGCAGTTTTCCTGCGTATTGCGTATTGCTTATTGCTTATTGTTTACATTCTCTTTTGGTATGCCGGAGAAATTATATTACTTTATAATTGGTATGTCAACCTGTTTTTTATTATGGCTGTGAAGCTGTCTTTTATTTACTTTTTATATAGATTATCACTATTGAAAATCCCGCCATTGTGTGATAAGATATGAGTAAGGGGAGTGACACAATGATCTATACATTGACGCTGAATCCTTCGATCGACTACGTTGTCCGCCTTGACGAATTTGTGAGCGGCATGACCAACCGCACCGTCAGTGAGGAATATTACATCGGCGGCAAGGGCATTAATGTCTCCTGCATTCTGGCTCAGCTGGGTATCAAAAGCACCGCGCTGGGATTTACGGCGGGATTTACGGGGGAAGCCATTGAAAAGGGCTTGACAGAGCTTGGGATTCATTCGGATTTCATACGTCTGAGCGACGGCGTTTCACGTATCAACATCAAGATCAAAGCCGGAACCGAGAGCGAAATCAACGGTCAGGGACCGCATATCGGACAGCAGGATTTTGAGAGACTGCTCCAAAAGACCGATGCTGTGAAGGACGGCGACACCATCGTGCTTGCCGGAAGCATTCCCAATACGGTTTCGGAGGACGCTTATGAGAGAATACTCAGGCGCATTGAATGGAGAGATGTGCGGATCGTGGTGGACGCGACAAAGAAGCTGCTGCTCAATTGCCTTGCGTTCAAGCCGTTCCTCATCAAGCCGAACCGTCAGGAGCTGTCCGAGCTGTTCGGGAGAGAAGTGTCCGATGATGCGGGTGTGGAGGAATGTGCGCGGGAGCTGTTGAGGCGCGGCGCGAGAAATGTGCTCGTTTCGCTCGGCGGAGACGGCGCGGTCCTTTTTGCCGAGGACGGGAATGTTTACCGTTCCGGCGTGGTAAAGGAAGAGGTTCTGAATACCGTCGGTTCGGGTGATTCAATGGTAGCAGGCTTCATTGCGGGATTTGAGCGGACGGGAGATTACGCATATGCTCTGAAGCTCGGAACGGCATGCGGCAACGCGACGGCATTTTCGCCGGGGCTTGCCAAGCGGGACAAGATTTTTGAAATACTCGGCAGACTTTGATGAATACTGCAAAAATAAAAGACGCTTCCGAAGCCCATTGTTACTCTCGGAAGCGTTTTTTTGAAGGAATATTACACAATATGTTTGCGGTGGCAATATGCCGGATTATGATTTACGGCGGAAAATTACAAATGCTGCCGCGCCCAATGCAGCCACCGCCGCAGCCGCAATGACGATGATAAGCCATACCCAAACAGAGCTGCCGGATTTGGCGTCTGAGGGTGAGACAGAATCGGTCTGCTGTGATTTATCGGACCAGTCTATAACAAAGCTGCTGAATCCGGTTGTCTGGAATACGAGCTTACCTTCCTTGTCGCAGTAAAATTCACCCAGCGACTCGGATAAGTAGGGCACTTCATCGGCGTCGTTATCTGTATTTTTTACGATGCGGGAAACCGTTACCTGCCTGTCCGCGGCATTTTGGCAGACCAGCTCCACCGTTGCCATTGTGCCGGGAAGAAGTGCGAATCCTTCGGGCAGCGAAACGGAATAGACCTCCGATGTTTCCGCCTTGGCGTTTGCGAGACTGAGGGCTTGCCCGGCGTCTTGGTCATTGGCAGGAGAAATGACAAGCATGCCGCGAAGCTGGTCGGCTGTGTATTTCTTGCCGGCTTCATCGACCGCGACCGATTCCTGTCCTTCCTTTGCCTGCTGCCTGCCGGATTCGGGCATGAACTCAACAACAAAATAGGTCACTTCCTTGCTGACACTTGCGGAGAACTTCCACGGCTTTTTGAGAGACATGCCGCCTATTCGGGCTGCGGTGGCAGTTTCTCCTTCAGCGTCCAGCCGGTAAAGCCTTGGCTCTGTTCCCTGAATATCATCTGAAAGGTCACCCGAAACTCTCATGGTTTTGTCATCGACCAGATGAACGCGCGTTGTACCTACCCTCAGTGTGACCTTGTAGAATGCGTAAGCCGCTCCGTCTCTGGCGCCGGAACCCAATGCCTGCCGCGTTATGCCGGAAGCCGAACCTTCGCTGATCCTTTGCACGCTGTATTTGACTTTAGAGATGGAATAACTGTTGCCGTTATTGTCTTCTGCTTCGTGGATATTGGAAGCGTAGGAGGACTTTGCCTGATTGTATAATTTTTGTACGGCGTTTCTGCGTTTATTCAAATCTTTTTTTATGCGCTCCACCTGTTCAGAAGTGAAGCTGCTGTCTATTTCGTTGTAAATGCTTTGAATGCGCTTTTCGCAATCGGCATAAGCCTTGTCCTCGGATTTAAATTGATTGAGGTCATTTGCCTTTGCCGCCGCGATCATTGCTTCGGCGTGGACCTCCATTTCGCTGCAGCAGGCGGCAAGACGGCTCATAATAGCCTGCACCTTCGCTTCGCTGGCGGTTGGTTTGCTGCTTGCATTGCCGCTGTCGTATTGTGTCTCCGTGAGGCTGGTTTCTGCGGAATGCTCTGCGCCTGCGGCAAATACGCTCATTGAGCCTGAAGCAAACAGCATCATGCCTGCCATGATCATTGCGGATAGGCGATGTTGGTAACTAATTCGTTTCATAAATGCATCCTCCGTACTTTTTTTGTTTTAATGACTCATTCCGTTGTAAAGAAAAAGCCGCAAATTATGCTGCAACACATAAATTTACGGCTTTGACTGGCGCGCTTGGAGGGGCTCGAACCCCCGACCTTTTGATTCGTAGTCAAACACTCTATCCAGCTGAGCTACAAGCGCATATAATACATACTGATTTTGAGGTATGTCTTCCTCAAGTGCTTGAATAGTATAACACCTTCCGACTCAAATGTCAAGTGTTTTTTTATATTTTTTTCCACTACAAATAAAAATAAAAATTATAGAAAAAACTATTGCAAATCATTTTGTTATATGCTACAATATACGGGTATGCAAGTATGAAAATAATATACAATGCCCGTCTTTATTTGTACTGCAATTATTGTTGCTATGGAGGTGTAGACTATATGCTGACGGCTTGGGAATGGATAATAAGCATTCTGCTTATGGTGGTAGCGGTTGTCCTCATTATCATCGTGCTCTTCCAGCAGAGTGACGACGACGGACTTTCGGGCGCCATCGGGGGTTCTTCCTCCGCTTATGATTCTTACCTGGGCAAAAACGAGAGCAGAACGACCTCTGCCAAGCTCGCTAAATTTACCAAGATGCTGGCTGCCGTGTTCTTTGTTTTTGTTATGGTACTTGACATTATTATTCTCATCAATAAATAATGTCATGCAGGACAATTCTATGTCAAAGCATATGCGAAGCAGGTTGCTCTGTTTCGCATATTTTTTTGTTTTTTTAAAGATTATTATTATCAAATCAACAGACAGGAGTGATCAAAGATATGCAGCTTACTGAGCAGCAAATATTCATCCGCGACGAGCTGAGCCGCAAGAGCAGGCTTTTACGGATAGACAAAGTGGTGAAGGAACTGGGCGTCACCGACGTTCCGGAATTCATCAAAGATCTCAACGCGCTTGAACGGGCAGGCGAGATCATTCTCTCCAAAAAGAACAACATTCAGAGTGTCAGAGGGTCGGGGCTTGTCAAGGCGAAAATAGTCTCCATGTCGCGCAGCTTTTGCTTTGCCAAGCCCGACGATGGGGGAGAGGACGTTTATATTGCCTCCGGCGACGCTATGGGAGCGCTTCCCGGCGACAAAATCATCATTTCGGTACACGCAGATGACAAAGGCATGAGCGGAAAGGTTCGCGCCGTGTATGAATACGGCGACAGAACGGCTGTCGGCACGGTCAAGCGATTTCACGGCAAGCCGGAGCTTTACGCCGACGCGTTTTATCACGCGCCCATCGAGATTGCCAAAAATAAAATCGACGCGCACGAGGGCGAAAAGGTGCTGGCAAAGATTAAATATTCCCCCGACGGAAGGAAGCTCACCTGCAACCTGATCAAGGTTTACGGAGAGGCGGAATGTGCCAGGGTTTGCGCCGACGCGATCATCGACGCGCTTGGAATTCCGCATGAATTCAGCGAAGAAGCGCTCTCTGAAGCCAAGCGGATCAATGAGGCGGGAATTGCCTCCGACGATCTGAACAACCGCGCCGACCTGAGAGACTGGAACATCTTCACCATTGACGGAGCCGACGCCAAGGATCTCGACGACGCGATATTCGTCAGGCGGACAAAGGAGGGCTTTGAGCTGTCGGTGCATATCGCGGACGTTTCGCATTATGTGACCGACGGAAGCCCGCTTGACAGGGAGGCTCTCAGCCGCGGAACATCGGTGTATTTTGCCGACCGCGTGATTCCGATGTACCCTGTGGATATCTCCAACGGCATATGCTCGCTCAACGCGCACACCGATAAGCTGACGTTCAGCGCCTTCATGACCTACGACAGCCAAGGGAATATGCTGGACTACCGCTTTGAAAAATCCGTGATCAATTCAAAGGTGCGCGGCGTGTATTCCGAGGTCAACGCCATTCTGGACGGCAGCGCTTCGGCTGAGATCGCGGACAAGTATGCCTGCGTCCGCTGCGCTCTGGACGATGCGCTGGCATTGTACAAAATCCTGGACGAAGCCGCCGACCGCCGCGGAAACGTGCATTTCAGCAGCACGGAGTCGCAGTTTGTGCTGGACGAAAACGGCGTGTGCATCGGACTGAAGGAACGCGAAAGCGGCACAGCCGAAAAGATGATAGAGCAGTTCATGATAGCAGCCAATACCGCCGCTTCCAGGCTGGCGCGCAAGGCGAAGATTTCCTTTATCTACCGCGTGCATGAATCGCCCGACCCTGAATCGCTGCAAAGAGCCGCCATGCTGCTGCGTGTGGTCGGTGTGGATGCAAGGCGCATCTGCGGCAGTCCCAAGCCTGCCGATATCGACAGGGTGCTTTGCGAGGTCAAGGGCAAGCCCTATGAAGAAATTGTGTCCAATGTGCTGCTCAGGGCTATGGCGAAGGCGCGGTATGACACCGAGCCGCTGGGACATTACGGTCTGGCGCTCATGGATTACAGCCATTTCACCTCGCCAATCCGCCGCTATCCCGACACCTTCATTCACCGCGTGCTGTCGGAACTGGTCGGGGGAAAAACGCAGTACGCCATCACCAAGCGCTTTTACGGCAAGGCGCTCGACGCAGCGGCGCTTTCGTCCGAATATGAGGTGCGTGCCGTCACCGCCGAACGCCGCACCGAGGACTGCTATATGGCGGAGTATATGGCAAAATTCATAGGAGAAGATTTTGACGGCACCATCAGTCACGTCGTGGACAGCGGCTTCTTTGTGCGGCTCTCCAACAGCGCCGAGGGCATGGTGCATCTCGACGATCTGCCCTATGACGAATACGAATACGACGGGTTTGCCTCTCTGCGCGGCAGGCTCGGCGGAAAAACCTACCGCGTTGGCGACCGTCTCAGAATCAGGGTGGCTGCCGCACGCATTGCCACAGGCAAAGTCTCCTTTGTGCCTGCCGAATCCGGCGACGAAGCGGAACAGTATTGATGAACGCACAGTCTCATAAAAAAACAGCCGACAGGATTTTTGGAATGCCTGCCGGCTGTTTGCCGTTTACATGTATTGTCTGTTGGATTAATAATTGGTGGATAGCCCCGGAATCGGAATATTGCCGAAGTTCATAATGCCGTCCACAATGAATCCCGGAATGGCAATATCCATGGCGTTGATCATTTTGACGGTCTTGGTGATGTCGGGATATCGGGTGGAATTGTATCTGACCGTCAGCACAATGCTTCCCGCAAGATTGCCTGCGATCAGTGCGTCTCCCACTTCGTTTAAGTAAGGCGTATTCAAAATGACGTAATCATAGCCGTCGGTCAGCTGATGCAGCAGAGCGGCAAATCCGTCTGACGAAAGCAGTTCCGAGGGATTGGCGGGAAGAGAACCGGAAGGCAGCAGATCGAGGTTTTCGGCTATGCCGCGTTTTATGGCGCCGTCTGTATCGGAATCGCCGGCAAGCAGGGTTGTGAGTCCCTTATCGCCCTGAACGCTGCATTCGCTGTAATCAGAGGGATTTCTCAGATCGGCGTCCACCAGAAGCACTCTTTTTCCCGTCTGGGCGAAGGAAATCGCGATATTGGCGGCGACGATGAAATGACTGCCCCTGCGGTCCATGTTGCCCACGCCGGAGACGGCAATTGCCTTTTTGCCTGATTTGTCAAGAGAGGATTTCAGCTCGGTGCGGATGGTCTTGTAGCTTTCCGCGTAATGGGGCTTTACATCGTCGCGATTGACAAGCGTGGAATGGTTTTTGCCCAAAATATTTCTTGTCTTCAGCTCACCGATAACCGGCAGGGAATAGATTCTGCTGAGTTCACGGGGATCCTTGACAGTGTGGGTGATGAGGTCGAAAAAGAGGATCAACGCACATACGGCAACAAAGGCTATGCGCATTCGCTTTTCCGAGCCGGAGCTGACGTTGGAGGAATAATTGGGAACCGCGCGGTTGATGATCTCCGCTTTGCCGCTGGGAGACAGCTTTGCAACATATTTCGGAGCGATATCGGCGAGGGCGTTGCACAGCGCAGCCGATACCTCGGGATCGTATGTGGTAGAGGAAATGATCACCATTTCATCCTCTTTGGAGTTGTATACGCTGAGTTTTCCTTTGACCTGAGACGGGCTGAGCTTTCCGTCATTAAGGCTGAATACATTCTTGAGGTGCTCCGCATCGACAGTCTCCACAATGCTGTCGGCAACTTCCTGCATTGCCTCATCGCCTTTCAGCACCATTGTGTAGCTGGTGATCATATTGATGGTTGTCTCTTTTACGGAAGAATTGTTTTCAAATCTCACGAACATCAAGGCGCTTGACGAGTAGGTCGGCGTGGTTTTTTGATTGGAAATACTTCCCGCAATGAGGGCGATCAGCAGCGCAACCCAGATCTTGCTCAGAAGATTGAGAAGAATCCGTTTGATATTGATTGCCTCGGTTTCATCGAATCTCAATTCAATTGCTCCTTTCGGTTGAGTTGATTAAAAAATATCGTCTATCACTGCCTTGAGCGTATCGGCGGAGCCTCTGAGCGCAAGTGCCTCCTGACCGCTGAGTTCGATGGGAACCGAAGCCTCTACGCCGTTTATTCCGACGATGGCAGGCATGCTCAGCGCGATATCGCTGATGCCGTAATTGTCATGCTGAATGCTGGAGACGGGGAGAATGGACTTTTCGTCGCGCACGATGGCTTCGCAGATTCTTTTGACCGACATGGCGATTCCGTAGTAGGTCGCGCCTTTGCGGTTGATGATTTCATAGGCGCTGTTTTTGACGTTCTCCGCAATCTCGTTCATGGAAGCCTGATGATTGAAATGCCCTCTCATTTCGCAGAAATTATTGAGCGGAATGCCCGAAACATTGGCGCTGCTCCATGCGGCGATCTCGCTGTCGCCGTGTTCGCCTATGATAAAGGCGTGTACCGAACGGCTGTCCACGCCGAGGTGCTGCCCCAGAAGATATTTCAGACGGGCAGTGTCCAGCACCGTGCCGGAGCCGAAAACGCGGTTCTCAGGAAAGCCGCTGAGTCTGGCGGCGGCGTAGGTCAGTATGTCGACCGGATTTGCGACGATGAGCAGAATGCCTTCGGTGTTGTGCTTGGCGATTTCGGGAATGATGCTCTTGAATATGCCCACGTTTTTCTTGACCAGATCAAGCCGCGTCTCGCCCGGCTTCTGCCCCGCGCCTGCCGTTACCACGATGATCGCGGCATCGGAAATATCGCTGTAGTCGCCTGCGTAGATATTCATCGGCTTGGCAAAGGGAAGCCCGTGGCTGATGTCAAGCGCTTCCCCCTCCGCTTTTTCGCGGCTGACGTCGATCAGTACCATTTCGCTGAAAAGTCCGCTTTCCATCAGAGCGAATGCAGAGGCGGAACCCACAAAACCGCAGCCGACAATGGCGACTTTTCTGCTGTTTATTTTTGTCATTTGCAATTACCTCACTTCTGTGTTCATAAAAAAGACCCGACGGTCAATTTCAATAAATGTATTATTTCCCGTCGGGCTTTTATTATTTATTATTATAAAACAGATTGAACACAAAATCAAGGCTTTTTTATCTTTCCTTGATAGCCTGTCTGAGAATTTCGGCATATTGCTCGGGCTGAGCTGTCTGATATCCGCAGTGAGCATAGCCGTGAATGTCCCGGTAATCGGCGTAGGGATAGGCTTTCATGAGTCGTGTGCGCGATTTGCGGGCAGGCTCCTCGTCAGAGAAGAAGAAAACCATGCGCTTCTGAGCGTCGGCGCTGAAATCCGGAAGGTCGCATTTGTAGCATATCCTTACAAGATTATCGACCGTCTTTTTGGAAAAATGTCTGCGCTGACTTGTCATTGAACGGATGAGCGGTTTATATTGCTCCGCCTTGTCCTTGGCGACAAATTTGAGAAAAGGATTGTTCATCAAGCCGTTATAGGCTGCTTCGTGGTCGTCGGTATCGAATACCTTGACCAGCGACGTGAATTTATTGTGCATAAATGCGCGGAAAAACGGGTTGAAATGGAAAAAGGGTCCGCCGTCAAAAAATCCGCAGGTGAGGGGAATGTTTTCTTCTTCCAGCCTTTTGGCGACAGCCAGAGCGATTTCCGCCCCCATGGAGCTGCCCTGCACCATTGCCACGGAGAAGATGCCGTTTTCTTTGAGATATCCCACCAGCTTGTCCACCTCGCCTTGTAAAGGCAGCAGGTCGGTGCCGTCATTGCCGTGTCCGTCGAGGGTCGGCATGATCACATAATATTCGTCGGCAAGATATCTGCCGTAGGGTTCGCAGTCGGCTGCGCTGCTGATCATGCCGTGAATCAGCATGACCGCCGGATTTTCTCTGTTTCCCAATGTTTCAAATGTTATTGTCTTTTCCTCCTGATTTTCTGTATTTTTTGTATTTTTTCTTGTTTATGCCTGCATGTTTCTGATGTTGGTTTCTATGACATCTGCCATCTGCGACAGAATGTCCACCGCCTCGGGCGGCAATTGTCCGGCAAGCTCGCTGATCTGGCTTACCATGCCGCTGTGTAACGCACGGTGTTCCTCAAAGACTGCCTTTCCGCTTTCGCTGAGAAAAAGTCCGGTTGCCCTGCCGCCCTTTTCGGACGGGTTTTTGACAATCAATCCCTTCTGCTCCAAAAATGACAGAATCTGCGATACCGCGCCTTTGGTGATCATGAATTCGGCGGCAATTTCCGTCAGCGTAATTCCCTCGCTTTCGCCTATAATCTCGATCATGTGGCTCTGTGCGGGGTAGAGCACAAGTCCGTCGGAATAGGTATGCGGCTTTTTGAGAGTGGAATTGTAAATATTGATAAGTCTGTATGCCCTTGTCAAAAGCTGAAATGAGTCCATTGCGTTCCTCCTTTGCGCATGTTTAGCAGCTAAAGTTTAGTGACTAAACTAAATATATCACTTGCTTTTGGATTTGTCAAGTATTTTCAATTAAAAAAATTAAAAAACAAAAAATGGCTTGTTTTGAGAAATATCTGAAATGTAAATTTTCTGTGCGATGTTTACAAGGGTAAAAAAATATGGTATTATATACTTATCTGACAGCGATGAACCTGTTTGGATTCTTTGTTGATAATCGGTTTTTCATATAAATGCACGATAATTGTTGTGAGGAGCTAAAGAGAATGTTTAACAAATACAGCAATCCGGATAATGACAGCTTTACAGCGCCCGATAGTTCCGCTCCGTATGAAGGATTCGGTCGCCAAAATGACGGTGTGCGGTTCAATGGCGAGAATTCTTTATCCAATGACGCTGCCTTTGACAGCGATTGGAACGATATGCTCAATGAATTCAACAGTATCGAGCATGACAGCGGCGCTTTTTCGGACGAGGAGGATGATTCGGGCAGAGAGCAGACTGTGTCCGGCGGTTTTTCTGATGATACCTATACCTCAGCGAATGGTTTTGACGACGGATTTGATGATGAACTTCCGGATGAAAGCATGCAGTATAATTATGATGATAATGACGATGACGAGCCTTCGCCCGCAAAGACCTCGGATAAACAGTCGGACAGTACCCCGAATACGCCCAATGCGCTCGGAAGAATCATGGTGGTACTGGTGGCATTGATCTTCGGCATTGGCGTGCTGTTCGTTATTAAGCTGAACAATTCCGCTGCGTTTGAAGAAATTTCCGGCGACGGCGGCAGCGGTTATGTCACCCCCTCGGATGATGAAAATGACGCCGATCATGTCGATATTGTCAGCGACGACACGGAATCCCAGCCGGAATCCGAACCTGACGCCGTTTCATCCGCGCAGCCGATTGATACTTCTAAATATAAGGAGATCAAGGCGGGGGAGAGAAGCGACGACGTTTTGAAAATGCAAAAAAGACTCTGTGAATTGGGCTATGTTACCGATGCAAGCTGTACCGGATTTTATGGCAAATTCACGGTGACCAAAATCAAAGCATTCCAGGAAGCGGCGGGTCTGGAACCCACCGGAGATGCTGATCCGGAAACTCTGGCAAGGCTGTATGCCGATGATGCGCCAAAGGCTAAGTGATTGCAATTGAATATTTGAGGCTGCGTTTATCCGGTGATGGATTTTTACGCAGCCTTTTTTGCACCCTTTTTTCTCCTGCGCGTATTATGAAATTGAAAAACGCAAGTTTTTTTATATTTCTTTTGTCACGGAGTTGATGAATCATGTGCTCAATAGCGGGAGAAATCAGACCGCAGGGCGGCGTTTCGGGAGAGTATGCGCGCGATATTCAGTCGGTGCTCAAAAGGAGAGGACCCGACCAGAACGGATTATATCTCAGCGACAGTGCTGTGCTGATACATACGCGGCTCTGCGTGGTGGATATTGAAAACGGCAGACAGCCTATGAGCTGCCTGCGCGACGGAAGCAGATATGTGATCGTATACAACGGAGAGCTGTACAACACAGCCGAAATCCGCGATGAGCTGATAGCAAGAGGCTGCCGCTTCCAAGGTCATTCCGACACGGAAGTGGTGCTGAATGCCTTTGCCGTATTCGGCTCGGAGTGCGTCTACAAATTCAACGGCATTTTCGCTTTTGCCATCTGGGACGAAAAAAAGCGCAGGCTCTTCTTTGCACGCGACAGAATAGGCGTCAAGCCCTTCTTTTATACGGTGGAGGACGGAAAATTCATCTTTGCCTCCGAGATAAAGGGAATTCTGACGGCGACGGGAAAGCAGCCCGAAATCGACACGCAGGGCGTTATGGAAATCATGCTCATCGGTCCCGGCAGAACGCCCGGCTATGGCGTATTCAAGGGCATTGAAGAGTTGAAATCCGCCTGCTGCGGCTTCTTTGACGAAAACGGTCTGCGGCTGCACGAATACTGGAGCCTCACCGACAGAGAACACACCGAGAGCTTTGAAGAAACCGCCGAGCATGTCAGATTTCTTGTGACCGACTCGATCAAAAGGCAGCTTGTCTCCGACGTGCCTATAGGTGCGTTCCTCTCCGGTGGGCTGGATTCCAGTCTGATTTCATCGGTCGCGTCAAGGGTGATGAAGGATAGGGGAGAGGTGCTGCAAACCTTCACGGTGAATTATAAAAACAACGACAGGTACTTTAAGGCGACCAAATTCCAGCCCAACAGCGACAGCGATTTTGTCGGAAAGATGGTGGATTATCTCGGCTGCGAGAGCCATATGATCGAAATTGACACGCCGGAGCTGGTGCAGGCGTTATTCGACGCGGTGGAAGCGCGTGATCTTCCCGGCATGGCGGACGTCGATTCCTCGCTGCTGCTCTTTTGCCGGGAAATCAAAAAGCATGTCACCGTGGCGCTGTCGGGCGAATGCGCCGATGAAATATTCGGCGGATATCCGTGGTACCGCGACCCGACGGTTCGGGCGGTCAACGGCTTCCCGTGGGCGCAGTCCACAAAATACCGCGCAGGCTTTATCTGCGGAGAATTTACCTCACGCATTGATCCGGAGGATTATGTGCAGGAGAAATACAATGCGACATTGCAAAGCACCTCGAAATTAAAAGACCTTTCTCCGCTTGAATCGCGCATGAAGGAAATGATCAATCTCAATCACAACTGGTTTATGCAGACGCTGCTTGATGATAAGGTCGCAAACAAAAATAAAACTACTTGTAAATGATGTCTATATCGACATCGTAAATAACAACCTTGTCGATAAACGTTCTGGCGATCATTTTCTTCTCATCAAAGCTGAACGAATCCCAGTCGGTCAAAGCTTTGGACACCATCTCAGGAGTTATAACCTCCGCGTCCTTTGATTTCTCGGCATTCAACTCATTGGTCAACTCCGTTTTCTCTTTGTCGAGTTCTTCGACCCTTTTATTGATGTAACCGATAAGAATATCATTCGCGTCCGGAACCTTCTCAATCAACGCGGAGATTTCAGACTCAAGCGCCGTCAGTCGCATTTTCAACTCGTTTTCTTTCTGGCTTATGTGCTGCTTCTGTTCGATTCTCGAAAATTCAAAATCGCGTATATGTTTTATCAGGTCTTCTGCGACTATTTCCTCAATTTCATCAAACGTGATAGTGTGTTTTCGATCATAACAATACTTTGCCACACGTCCTCCGCAATTAATATATCGTTTGCCGTTACGCTGTCCATTGACTACCGAAATGGCAAGCCCGCAGAAACCGCATTTTGTCAAACCTGTAAGCCACGTGTTTTTTCCTCGTCCGCTGTTATGCACAGGTCGGTTTTTATCAAGTTGATGCTGCACTGAAAGCCATTGAAATGCGTCAACAACACCCTCGTGAAGATTCATTTGGACATAGTCTCCATGCAGGTCTGTGAATTTTTGCGTAGTTTTTGTTTTTCTGTCTCCGTAAATCGTGCAGCCGTAAACGCCAATATAATCTTCAATCGGTTGGTTCATAGTAGCGCCTTTTGATTTTAAATACATATAAACGTCTGCGTTGGCTCTGACATATACCGGATTTTTGAGCATACGCCCGACCGATACATTTGAAAATCTCAGACCTCGATTTGTCGTAAACCCCATACTATTGAGCTTTCTGACAATATCTCCCAAAGAGCATCCGGCGTTAAAGTCGTTATACGCCATTCTCACAGCCTGCATCCGCTCCGGGTGTTCATCGTCTTCTTGCAGCATGTGCGTATGTATGCCTTCAATCTCGACAGGCACTTTCTTAAATCCGTACGGAGCCACTCCAGCAAGAAACAATCCTTTTTTAGCTCGTTCGTAGAAATTATCTTTCACACGCTTTTGAATCATGTTCCTTTCAAGCTCCGCAAACACCATTATGATTTGCAGAGTAGCCTTGCCCATGGCAGTTGACGTGTCGAACTGTTCGTTACATGACACAAATTCTACTCCATGTTTTTCAAACTCGCTGTAGATGCCGACAAAATCCTGTAGGGAGCGACTGATCCTGTCAACTTTATACACGATTACTTTTTCGATTAAGCCATTTTGAATATCATTCATCAATTCAGAAAACTCAGGTCTGTTCGTGTTGGCTCCGGTATATCCTTTGTCACTATACACTCTGTAGGCAGCTCCGAAAGCGAAGGCTTTGCAGGACAACTCCTGTTGTTCTATGGAAATGCTGTCTTTTTTGTCTATGGATTGGCGACAATAAATCGCTATCACGTTTTGTATCCTCCTTTCAATACACAAAAAAGACGTACAGGCAAATATAAAATCTGCTTGCACGTCTTTTTCATTCTTATCTTATTTCTATCCGCGAATTTTCAGAATCTGTACGCATCTCTGAGTGATGTATCTGCTTTGCTTTGCTTTTTCCTCGGGCGTAATCACAGGTTTGTAGGATCTTACCCTCAGAGTGTTTTTTGAAAATTCCGAAACGTCATAGATTCTTCCTTCATATGTCTTTTTCAAGAACAAAACTCCTTTCGTCACTTAGCAAAACAAATGTCTGTTTTGCTATTCGGTCTTTGTTAGGCCGTTATATTTTGCAGAACTGATGCCGAGAATTACGCCAAGAAAAGCATCGACCGCTGTGATTGTACCAACGATCTGCTCGGCAAATGGTAGCCCCCAGATGTTTGCAACGGCAAAATATAAGGTTCCGAGAGCGGGCAGCAGAATCTGAGCTACCCATTTCAGAATATCATATGCTTTGTTTGACATTTTCATTACGCACTCTTCCTTTCCAAATCGTCAATTCTGTGGTTGGCAACTTTCATTTGTTCTTCAAGCCGGTATGTACGCTCGATGACGGCGTTGTGCTTGTCCTGCTTTTTTTCCAACTGCTCGATGCGATAGGCGGTGAGCTTGCTACTGGCAAAGATACCGCCGAAAGTTGCAAGAGCGCTGCCGAGGAATGAGATAAGAGATATAATAATTTGAGTAGCCATTTCACTTCACCGCCTTTTTGAGTGCCGCTCGTGTCTTCGGTCCCACAATGCCGTCCTGCACGAGCTTTTTGTTTTTCTGGAATCGCAGCACCGCCGCCTTGGTGAGCTTGCCGAAGTCGCCGTCAATCTTCAATTTCTCGCCCGTCTGATTGAGATGCCATTGCAGCCAGCGCACATTGTTGCCCTTTGCGCCGTACTGAATATCCTTCTTCGGCTCGGCGTAAGGGCATTTCGCAACCGCCGGAGCAGGTGCCGGAGAGGAATCAGCCGCCAGCGCAGCCGTCACCTTGTCGGCGAGATCGCCCATTCGTGCATACATCCAGTCGCCGGGGCAGGATTTGTTGGCAAACCAACGGTGAACCGTCAGCACCATCTCGTCCGATTTCGGGGAATAATTCAGCGTTTTCGCCTTGTCCCCGAACCAGAGCAGCTTCTTCTTGCCGTTGCGCTTGCAGATGTCAATGCACAGCTTGATCAGCGTTTCGTAAACAATCGGCTTGAACGCGTAGGGCGGCTTGGGGTCGGAGGCGCATTCGATGGTGATTGCCCTCTGGTCGTTGGCGTTCGAGGAGGAACACCACGAACGGTTCTTTTCCTCGACATACAGTCCCACCGTGCCGTCAAGGGCAATGCCGTAATTGGAAGAAACGTCTCTGGTACCGCAATAAATATCTCCCAGTCTTGCCGCCGTCACCTGCCCGACCACGCAATGCGGCGTGATGCGGTCGATGGAATGTGTTCTCTTGCCGGAATGCTTGCTGACAAGCCGTGTGTAGCCCACGAGAGGGCTGTTTGTGTAAGTTGACATAAATATTCACTCCTTTATGACAGATTATATCTTGCTTTCCAAGCGTTAAGTTTGCTCTTCCTGACTTTGAATTTAAAATAGAAATTGCCGACGGTAATGGTGCTGGCTCCGGACTTCCTTGTGGCTGATATTTTAATCGAAGCACAATCCAGATTGTTGTATTCGTCCGGAATATCATCGCCTTTGCTTCTTGGACTATCCAAAATCTTTATCCAATCAGCACTCGAATCAACGCTTCTGGAAGACAAAATACTTAATGTCTCGCTACCGTAGCTGTTATAGTCGTTTTTTACGTATAATACTTTAACAGGTGCAAGCAAATCAGGCAGAAGAATGTATAAGCTCGTAGACGAGTCGGTTACCGTCCACGCGTTATTACTGACATTGTTTAATGCATAATATCTCTGGCTGCTGCCGCTGGCTGACCCGCCGGAAAGACCAAATCCTAATGCATTGTTACCGGAGCCGGTAAGTTTAGCGCTGCTATTCGGAAAGGTGTATTCCACCCATGGGTCTAATACTTCAACGCCGTTATACTTTAAAGAGCCTAACGCCGCTTCATTATAATTGGCTCCGCTTGCTTCTGAGTTATTAATTGACAATGACATGTAATCTCACCGCCTTATTTATAACCGACAATGCGGTAAATGGTGAAGCTGAAATCCGCGTTTTCCGGGTTGCTGAAGGTGATAGTGTTTCCGTTGCTCACCGTGCCGGCGCAAGCAAGGAGCGACAGCGCGGTATTGGCGGAATCGTATGTCCAGCCGAGCAGCTGTACAGGCTCCACTGTCACTGTACCCGATACGCTGTGTATCAGTGTCCTGATGGCATTGACCCCGCCATTCGTCCCCGCGTTCTGTTTGTAAAAAACTTCCAGATATCCGTCGGTGTAAGATGAGAGGCTCTTTCCGCTGTCAAATGTGATCGACGGAGATGCGTTGGTGACGGCAGTGCCGCTTGCGCTGTCAAAGAGAATTTCCGCGTTCAGCACAGCGGTCATTCCGTCAAGCTTTGCTTTGTCGGGAGCTGACATGTACCCGGCAGCCGAGGGAGTAGCCATGTTGCCATACCCCGGAAGATTTGCTTTTGCATCCAGTATGCCTTTGAGCAGAGCAAGAACAGCACGCTGACCCTGCTCTCCGAGATAATTGATCAATGTGCTGCTCACTGATTATTCACCTGCCTGCTGTTCAGGATAAAAAACGGCATTAAAGATAGTCGTGACGTCAGCTGCCGTAATTTCCGTGAACGTCAGTTCGGTCTTACTCCAGTAGTTGCTGAGTTTAGCCTCGGTAGTACCAATTTTTTCAAATCTGCCGGGAGTCTCATTATCGCCGTCCAGCCAGATGTATTCGTCGTAAACATCGGGCTCGGCACCGCCCGTTGCTGCAAGAAGATAAATGGTTCCCTTTACACCGGATGCGGGGAGTGAGGCGACGATAGAGAAGTCAATACCGGTAATTGCGTCAACTGCCGCCGCAATAGCAGTGGCAACCTGTGTCTGTGTTTGGAAACCGGAGTCGTTAGTAAGGTCTGACACAGCGGTGGGAACGGCAATGTTGACCTCTTTGTTTGTAATAGTCTGAGCCGTTCCGTTGACCTTTACAGCTTCAAGTACATTCGCCTCCGCAGCATTCCACGCGTCAACTGCCGCCTGTGTGACAGCATCAAGAATACTCTTGTTGCTGTGGTCATGAATCTTTGCCTTGTCCGCAGCGGAGAGAAGATTATCCACATTAATGCCTTCGAGCTTGGTTTTGAGGGCAGTTGTGAAGTCTTCGGTGGAAAGCTGTTTACCATTTACCACATCGACCTTTTTCAGAAGCTCTGCGGCGATGTACTGTGCGATAGCGGTGAGAGTTGCGCTTGTTACGTGAGAAATCTGTGACATAATAAAATCCTCCTAAAATGATAATAAATATTAATTGTGAAAAGCGTTGTCGAAGATCTTGTTGACTTCTTCGGCACTTATTTCTCGTAGTGTTTCGTCCCTGATCTGTTCGGGAACTTCGTCCGCGAGTTTTGCCCGCGTAATGGTGCCGTCGGGAATGTTGCCCCAAAATTCGGGATGAGTTTTTGAGTATTCTTCCATAGCCTGTCCGACCTTCTCGGGAGAAGACGAAATATCCATGTTGCCGAGTCGGTCATAGATTGCGAAAAGGATTTTTTCCCCTCTTGATATGGGTGTGAACGGAATATCATTTGATTCTGCCAATTTCATCAGCCTCCTTTTACCGTGCCGACGCGGATCGCCTCGCGGATCAGCGGCACGTAGCCTTCGAGATAGCCTCTCTGAAGCGGGTGAACGCCGTCACGGTCGATATAATCCGTCCTGTTGTTGGACGCACTGGCAATCGGCGCCTGATTTTCGCCGTAGGTGCCGTCCGCGCTGTAAATATAATTTGTCCCGCTGCGGTATTCGTCAAAGAATGAATTGAGCATGCTGTCATTAAAAATATCAATGACCCTTACGTTATACACCTTGCAGCAAGCGACAATCGCGTCGTGCAGCTCCTGCTCGCTGTATCCGGCGCTGTTTCTCTCCGTGACCAGATACACATTGTTTTTC
>CACWOX010000021.1 GCA_902762615.1 uncultured Ruminococcus sp.
AAAAACTTGGGCTTATTGACACTTCTCCCACTCCTAAACGTAAGCCCGGCAGACCTCCTAAAAATTGTGTATAGTCTTATCTTTTGGGATAGTAGTAATAGACATAGTCTGCATTACCATATTACGATTTTCTGTATGGATAATTATAGCTTCCACTCATTGATTGCGTCTGTCACCGCCTTATCAATGGCGATCCTTGTTTCTTTGCACTCCTTCGGATAGCTTCTGCCGGCGGCGAACACTTTGGTAATCAAATCTCCGCCTACAGGAAGAATCGTTTTTACCAGCCCCTCAGGGAAAACAAAATGTGTTCCGTGTTCATAAACGCAGTATTGTACATCACATTCATGCGGACGCTCTGAAAGGCGTTGTTCCATGCGCCGAATGTATTTCGCCGTGTCCCAAAGCACATCGTCCTCCGCGCCGATCAGCAGCAGCTTCCCCTTGATTCTTTCGATTTTGATGAATTCCTCTTCCTGAATGGGGTGCCGTTTTTCCGATTCGACGAACATATTTCTGGAGGCAATCATATCGCCGCCCGCTTTGGATTCTTCCTTGAGTTTCTGCCCGTACTCCGGGTGACGGTAGGCATATGGAAGATAGGGGAGCGGTTTGCCTTCCCAGGACGCGCTGGATTCGCCGTCGCCCGGCCACTCCGTATATCCATCGCGCTTGCCCTGACGGAATCCCTCCATGACAAAATCAGCGGGCGTCATGGCAATCGTCAGCGTGAGTTCCGGATAGTAGGACGCCGCCAGCAAGGCAAACATACCCGTTGTCGAGGCGCCTGTGATGGCAATTTTTACGATTCCGTGCGCTTTCAGATAATCAATAGCCGCGCCGATTCGCTCCACCGGCAGATTGATATGGCTGTAATCCTTATGGGCGGGACTTAGCGTCAGCACGCTGAGTCCGAACTTTTTCTGTATCCATTTCACGGCCGACTTTGCCATATGGTCCTCGCAGTCGTCCCCCAGCATGGCAATCATGGCGCATTCCGCACCCTCTTTCGGCCAATAACAGCCGTAAAAGCCTTTTTCCGTTTCTTTGATTTTCTTCATGGCAGTCAATAGTTCCTCCTCTTTACAAATGTTGTAATCTTCATGTCAATATTTTAGCATAAACTAACTTGTTTGTAAAGAGAATAATTTGATTTTCATTTTCTATTGCAGTCAAAGTCAATTACAAAACAATCCCAACACAAAAGTCTCTGTTTCGCATTGGGATTGTTTTGCGGATTTTCTAATGAAGATTATATCTTCACAAAGATATTGACCGCCCACAACAGGCATGAATCAGCTCGCTGTCGTGCGTCACAACAAGTATGGTTGTGCCCATGTCACGGAGTTTCTGCAATAACGCCGACGTTTCTTGCATATGTGCATAATCAAGTCCGCTGGTGGGTTCGTCAAGGAGCAAAATCTTCCGCCCTGACGCAAGCGCACAGGCGATAGCAAGACGCTGCTTTTGTCCCCCTGATAAACTTTGCGGGTGACGGTCAGTATAATCGGATAAATCAAGACTTTGTAGGAGTTCCAGTGCTTTTTCCTTTTCGTGAACGGTATTCTTTGGTAGGCTGATCAATACTTCGTCTAATACGCTTTCGGTAAACAACTGATTGCCCGTATCCTGCATGACCATGAAACAGAGTTTCCTTCTCGCTTTTCTGCCGTAATTTTTCCCCTTGTATTGGAGCTTTCCCTTACAGTGCTTCTCCAGTCCGCACAGGCAATTTAGCAGGCTGGTTTTTCCCGCGCCGTTTGCGCCGACAATCGCCGTAATCTCACCCTCTGCCAATTGCAGCAGCGGAATGTTCACAATAGGTTGTTTTTTGCCGCGATAGGAAAACCGGAATTTTTTGAGTGTGATCGGCGTGTCTTCTTTACGGAATGTGTCCTTTTGGATGTCCGATGGAGATTCTGTCATGGTTGTACGCAGTCCCATGGAATAAAGCTCATCCGGTGTAAGACCGTCCTTCTCACTTCCGACCAGTTCACGGACAATCCGTCCGTCCCTCATGATCACCGCACGGTCGATGATGTCCCAGAGATATGCAATTCGATGCTCAGCCGCGATGATGGTTTTTCCTGCTGCTTTCCATTGCACTATCATCTCTCGGAGTAACAAGGTCGCGTCATAGTCCAGATTCGCGGACGGCTCATCCAGCAGGATAATGTCCGGGTCGGATACATCGACGGAAGCGCAGGCGATCTTTTGCTTTTCTCCGTCCGAAAGATGAAAAATACTGCGATCCATGAGTTTTTCCATGTGGAAATGTGCAACCGTCTTGTCGATTCGTGTATAGATTTCTTTCTCAGAAAGGCCACGATTCTCGCATCCAAACGCCAATTCGCCTGTGGTATCAACATTGTAGAATTGCGTTCTGGGATTTTGAAATACGGTTCCTACCTTCAGGGCAGTATCATAAAGCTCTTTGTCCTTTGTTTCCTCGCCGTCAATCAAAATATCGCCGATGACTTCTCCCGGGTAAAACTGAGGAATCAACCCGTTGATCAGCCGCAGGATCGTTGTCTTGCCGCAGCCCGAAGGCCCGGTCAGCAAGACGAATTCGCCCGTTTTCACAGACAGACTGACGTCTCGCAGACAGTTCTCATTGTCCACCTGCGTTTCCTCGTTTCCATAGCGAAAGCTGACATTTTTCAGTTCTACCATAACGTCACCCCGCAAAGTTCAAGAATCCATATCGCAATTACCGCAAGGCAAAGAAACAGCAACAATCCATCCTGTACCCTGCATCCTATGCGACAAATATTGGTTCGCTTTACCGGCGCTCCCAAGCCACGGGTCAACGCAGACGCCGAAAGCTCCTCTCCGATGCGCACGCTTGATGTGATCATGGGAACCATCTGGTATTCCAGAACCTGTCCCGCTTTTGTGCCACTAAGATAAATGCCGCGCATTCCCATGGCGCGTCTGATGGATTTCCATTCCGCGCCGATGGTAGGAAAGAGTCGGAACATCACGGACATAGGGATCGTAATCGCCTGCGGCATATGAAGTCGCTCCATAGCGGATATGAATTCACTGACCGATGTAGTGCTGATCAGGTACTCACCCATGACAATCGTCACGACAAAGCGAGTCAAAATGCCTCCGCACAGCAGAGCAATATAATTCAGTGCGCCGGGCAGATACGGCATAATAAAAAGCAGCCCGTAGCCCACCGCAAGCATGACGATTCCCCGTGCAAACCGCTTCCACTGCCGCTCGATGAGCAGCAGCAGAAACGGAAGCGCCGAAAGACCTGTTTTGACAGGCTTGAGCATATCGCCGCCAAGTCCGCCCATAACAAACAAGGCTAACACGAGAACCAGCGCGAGTTTTGTGCGTGGGTCAAGAAAACCGCGTCTTTTTTCCTGTGTTTTTTCAGATGAATACGCCATCAGGCAAGACCGGCTTTCTCAAAATGCTTTTTCAACAGTGCTCTGCCAAGGAGTCCTCCCAGGATACCGCAAATGAAGCAGGCTGCCAGAAGAACCGGCGCCATCCACAACGGCATCAGCTTTTGCACCGCGTCAATATATGCCTGCCCGTAGTCCGCTCTCTGTGCAAAATATCCCTCGTAGTCCGTAAACAACGGCAGGTAGTTCCCAAAAATCCACATGCTGAATAATCCGTAGGACAGAACCGCCTTTTTGGCGCTTTTGTACTTTCCGCTTCCTACGCACAACTCGGCAAGTATTCCCGCAATGGCACAGGTAAGAAGCGGCCACGGTCCCATACCCGTGAGCAGCATCAGAATTCCCATAATCATCGCCGTAATAAAAATCATTCCGGGCTTTTTCACCTTGGTCAGGAACAGCATAAACGGGATACCGCCCACAATCGGTACAAGCACAGAGAGAAGCGGCAGGAAAATGGGTATCATTCCCAGCATCGCCACCGCGAACAGAATGACAAAGTAGATCGCGCCGTAGATTCCGATATTGATCAGGTCACGGCCTTTGAGTTTGTTTTCGTTTTTCATTGAAATTCCTCCAAAATAGTTATTGTTTTATCTTCCAGCTTGCAGCCTCACGCCGCTGACCGATGAAGTCCTTGTAAATGCCGTCCTGCTCCATCAGGCTGGCGTGCGTTCCCTGCTGAACGATTCTGCCGCGGTCTACTACAAGAATCTGATCGGCGTGCTCCACCGTTTTAAGCCGATGGGCAATCATAATGACGGTCTTTTCCGCTGTCAATGCCTGAATGGCTTTCATCAGCTCGTTCTCATTTTCCGGGTCGACGTTCGCCGTTGCCTCATCAAGGAAGATGACAGGCGCGTCCTTCATCATGGCGCGGGCAATGGAAATTCTCTGTCTTTCGCCGCCTGACAGGCTTGCGCCGCCTTCGCCTACCACCGTGTCGTATCCATCGGGAAGCGCGGAAATAAAATCGTGACAGCAGGCTTGTTTTGCGGCGGCAATCACATCTTCCATCGGCGCATTCGGCTGTCCGAAACGAATATTATTAGCTATCGTATCGTGGAACAGATAGACACTCTGAAACACAAAGCTGAAATGGGACATCAGAGAATCCATATCATACTCCTTCACATTCCGACCTCCAAGTGAAACTGTGCCGCTCTCCACATCCCAGAACCTTGCGAGCAGGTTGACCAGCGTCGTCTTTCCCCCGCCGGAGGGGCCGACAATGGCAGTAGTGGTCTTTTCGGGGATATGCAGTGAAATGCCGTCAATCACGTTCCGTTTCTCATAGGAAAACGTGATATCCTGCGCGGCGATATCCTTTGTGTCAGGAGAAATGACCTCGCCGGAGATGTCCATCTGCGGTGTGTCCAGAATCTCCTGCGCCCGGTCTACGCTGACGTCCACCACACGAAGCAGCGCCGAATAGTTGCCGGCGGTCTCGAGGCTTGCATAGATGATGAAGGAAGAAATCACCATCACGACAGCGGTCAGAGCGTCCATACTGCCGCCGCAATAAAAGGCGCAGGAGCACGCCACCATCGCCACGCCGGTGAGCTTGGCAATGTAGCTTTGCACCGTCATGCGCGGAATCAGCGTCATTTCCATATCCGTATTGATTTTGCTGTTGGCGGAAATGGCGTCGTTGAGTTCCCTGCTCTTTTTTCCTGTCAGATGATAGGCCTTCACTTCCGTCATGCCCTGCAGATACTCCAGCACCTTTTCCACAAGCTTTTCGTCAGCGCTGATCTTTGTTCCCGCCAGTTTTCCGGCAGCGGCCTGCAAACGGCTGTTGGCCAGAAGAAACAGCGCGAATCCTGCCAGCAGGACAAGGGCGATACGCCAGTCAAAGAAGAAAAGCATCACGATGATAAGCGACGTCGTGAGCAGTCCTTCGCAGACAAGCATTACCACTCGGGTCGCTACATTTTCAAGGTTCTCCATCACGTTGGTCGTGACCGATGTGATCTGCCCAAGGCTGTTTGTATTGAAGTAGCCCATGGGAAGATAGCGCATATGTTCCGCTATTTCCACCCGCTTTCTGGCGCAGGTATCATAACCGCCCTCGGTTTGCAGCATGGTGGCCTTTGCTTTGATAAGTCCCGCGCCGATGATGCTGATCAGCATGATTCCCAGCGAAAGCAGGATATCCGTTGTTTCCACGTTTCCGCGCATCAGTGCGCGTATCATCGCCGCAATTGCGGGAATCTTCATGGCTTCAAACATCGCCTGAAACACGCTGAGCCAGACGGATGTCATGAACTTGCGTCTGTTTTCTTTCCCACAGAACGCAAAAAACTTTTTAATTACCTTAAGCATGATCTTTCACCTCCATATGCGCGTTCCACATCGTTTCATACAGTCCGTGACGGGAAAGCAGCTCCTCGTGCGTTCCGCTGTCATCAATGGCGCCGTCTTTTATGACATAAATGCAGTCGGCTGACGTGACCGTCGAAAGCCGGTGCGCAATGACAATCAATGTCTTTCCCTCTGTGAGTTTTGAGACGCTGCGCTGAATGACCGCTTCGTTCTCCGGGTCGGTGTAGGCTGTGGCTTCGTCCAGAATGACGATCGGCGCGGCTTTCAGCATCGCTCTCGCGATAGAGATCCGCTGACGCTCTCCTCCTGACAGATGACTTCCGGAAGAGCCAACCAATGTATCATAGCCGTTTTCCAGACCCATGATGAATTCATGGCAGCCGCTCCGTCTTGCCGCTTCTTCCACTTCCGCATCCGTCGCGTCAGCCCGACCGAGACGGATGTTTTCTCTTACCGTCATATTAAAGAGATAGTTATCCTGTGAGACAAAGGCAACCTTATCCGAATACGCCTCCTGCGGAATATGGCGGATATCCTCGCCGCCGAGAGAAATACTGCCGCTGCTGACATCCCAGAGCGAGGCAATCAGCCGGGCAATCGTGCTTTTGCCGCTGCCGGAGGGACCGACAAGCGCAACAAAGCTGCCTTCCGGAATGTCCATGGAAATGCCGTGCAGGACTTCTTTGTCCTCATAGGAGAAACGGACGTCTGTCAGTTTCAGACTGTTCTTCTCCGGAGCGTTTCCGCTTTCCGGACGCACCATTTCAGGCGCGTTCAGAATATTCTGCACTTCCCCGAAAATGGTTCCCATGGTGCGGAAGTCATCGGAATAACTCATCAGCGTGATGAGCGGCGTGATAATGCCGACAGAAAGAATGATGACCGTCACAAGGTCCTGCGCCGCCAGCGTTCCGCCCTTTACCAGCAGCCCGCCAATGGGTAGAACCGATACCATCGTCGACGGCATGATCACCATGGCAAATGTAAACGGCAGAATGCTGGAACGCATCCAGTCGATGTAGCTGTGTGCCGCTTCATAGGCGTCATGTACGAAACGGTCATAGGAGCTTTTCGTTTTGCCGAACACTTTGATGACCTGTATTCCGCCGATGTATTCCACCGCAGTATCGTTCAGCGCCTTTGTTGCCGTAACCGTGCGCCGGTAAAACTTCGCGCTTCCCGCCATCATGAACACATAGCAGAACAACCCCAGCGGCACGGTCGCCAGTGACGCAAGACCCATGCGCCAATCAATGGTAAAGATATACATCAGAATAATGACCGGAATCAGCAGATTCGCCGTAAACTCCGGCACGATATGCGCCAGCGTCGTTTCAATGCTGTCAATCCGCTCGATCAGCGTGTTTTTCAACGCGCCGGAGCTTTGCGCCAGCACCGCGCCGAGCGGCATTCTTGTCAGCTTTTCCGTGCAGCGTTTTCTGATTTCTCCAAGCACCGCGAATGTTGCCTTATGGCTGGCGGTCGTGCTCAGCGCATGAAACAGCACACGTCCCAGCCAGAATCCCGCGATAATCAGACAGCATATCAGATAATAGGAAAGGTCTTTGTTGCCTTCCATCAATCCTCTCACGATGCCGACAACCACAAAGTATGGCGCAACGGAAAATGCCACGCCGACAATGGCGAAGAACACGCTCATGACATATTGCCCCTTGTGTCCTCCCGTTTGCCCCAACGCCCACGCTATGGGAGAAGGGGACTTTTGCTTTGCTTTCATAAGCAAACCTCCTTATGTTTTTGTTAGCTAACAAAAGTAAGTTAGTGTTAGCTAACCTTCATTCAAACGCATCGCCTGTCCCCAAACGGAAGACAGGCGGCGGTGAATACCAATGATGTTTGTATGTTTTTTACTTGATGGACAATTAAAAGCCCATCAACTGTTTCCAACCCGGAAGGAAGAACGCTTCTACTGTTTTCAGGCTGTGAAGAGCCTCTTCCATGGTGTAAAGATGGACGACAGGCTCGAACATCGCCGTTGTGTAGGCCGAGAGAAGCAGATGCAGCTCTTTGGGATCAATGTCCCACGCAGGATATCCCTGATTCCTGAGCATCGGCATATAACGCAAAAGTTGGTTTTGGTGTCTCTCTGTCAAGTCATGAAGAAAGTTCTCGTATTGACTGCCCTGGGATTTCGCCAGAAGCAGGTGGTATTCCTCCATGTTCGGATAAACGACCTCTCGCATCATGTCGATCTCAGAGTCGCGCCATTGCATCGGTTCCTCCTGATTCACCGCATCTACATAACGGGCAACATGCGCATCAATCCATGCGTTGATCCTCTCCACAGCGGGAGAGACGATCTGATCAAAGAGGTCTTCCTTGTCCGTGCAATGCCGGTAAATGCCGGCTGCTGTCATACCGCAGCGGTCTGCTATGCTTCTCATGGAGGCCTTATCAAAGCCGAATTCCATGAACTCCGCTTTCGCGGCAGCCATGATTTTGATATGATTGGCGGTCTTGTCTCTCGGCATGAAGGAAACTTCCTTTCGCTAATATCGTTAGCTAACGCATATCAATATACCGTGATATTCCCTTTCTGTCAAGATGTGTCATGAAAAGTTAATAGTTTATTCAATTTCGATAGCTGCCTTTATCGCTCCTCCTGTTGATATGGATCAGACCCGAAAGCATAAAGAACATCCATCCGGCAGATTCCAATATGACGGAAATATTGTGTGTCAACGCGGACGGAATCAATTTCAGAATGACGTCCACGCCGAGCATGACAGCCGGACAGCAGACCAAACCCCATTTGCTCACCCGAAGCCTATTGGTTAAGACCAACCGCCACAACACGATGGAAATTCCAACATCCTCTATCAAGAAAAATGTTATGACCGGAATCACATACGGTTTTTGTACCTTTTCAATTAATCTCAAGGCGGTTTCCGAAGCGATTCCCAGCTCTGTGGTTGTCTGATACAGGATGGGAGGCAGACAGTCTATGGCGATCATATACAAAGAAGAGACTGCGTAACTGACCGTTGATACCAAGAACAGCAGTTTTACCCAGCGTTTTTCCCGCAAGGTCCGGATCATCTCATACCAGCCGGAGAAGGCGAAACACATTGCGGGAACACCCAGCATGGCAAGCATCATACAAATCTCATAGAGCCGGATCGGGCGAAGAAGCCAGGCGTCCGCGTCTTTCAGCATACCGAAGCCGTCCATCCAGTAGGAAAGCAGCATCATCAGTAATCCATCAAAGATGCCCACCAGGAGGCGAACGCCTATCCTTTTATCTTTTTTACGTTTGCTCAAATTATCCATTTATTCTTCACATACCAAAAAATCGCTTGATATCGTCTATGATTTCCCGCTCACCATCCCTGCCTTCTTTTGTAAATGTGAAGACCAGCCACGCGTGAAACATTCCTTCCTTGATCTTGATCTGATAATCCTTCACGCCGCAGCGGATAAAGGATTTTTCGTAGTCCGGAGCGATCCCGGCGAATACCTCGTCTCCGGCAAAATACATGATGATTTTAGGGAAACCGGTGTAGTCGTCCTCGTCCGCCTTGCCGAGAATGTACTGCGGCAGGTCGCCGTCAGGATTATAATATTTCACCATCGTGTCAAACATATTCCAATGCAGCAGCGGATCCCTTGGGTCGATTTCCTTCATGCGCTCTTTTGCTTCCTCGCTGATCAGCAGACCGGAAACGGACACCGGCATCATCAGCCCCGGCATGGGCAGCTCCGGGTATTTCTGCACCATGTGCCGCCCTGCCTGCATCAGTACGTCCGCACCGCCGGAGAAGCCAAGCCAGACGATTTTTTCCGGCGGAAAACGTCCCAGCATCTTTTCATGAACCCGGATGGTGAATTCTGTTTCGTCCATCAGGTCATAGTCAGGCAGCAGCGGATAGAGGGGAATCCACAGCTCCGCGCCGGTCTGGGCAATATAGTGTTTGATGGAGCTTTTGAAAGGAAGCTGCCAGCGGCGGGAACCTCCGCCGGGGAAATAAACCACGGCTTTGTCCGGATGACTGCCCGCTTTCTTTCCGACGATGATATGGAATCCGTCCAGTTGTTCATCGCGGAATTCAAAACCCCTGATTTTGGGAAGCGCGAACCTGAACTTCCTCTGAATGTCGTAGGACGCCTGTTTGAATTCCTCGTAGCTCTCTTCCTGATGAAGCGAACTGCCCTTGACAACCTTTCTGACGATAGGCTTTAAGATGCTGTATAACAAACTCATGTCAACACCTCCGAATTCACATCAGTGCAGTAAAGATCCACGCGGTGATCAAACTGCCGACAACGATCATGACGCATTGCCTGGTCTGCTGTTTGCGGTTATATCCGAAGTCCTGCCAGCCGGCACAGCCCTCCGTTTCCGGAAAGTAATGCTGGAAGAAGTGTGTCTTCGTCAGCAGAAAATAGTCCAACGCGCCGATGTCAAACGCCTTGATGACAGCCCCTATGATGAAGAAGCGCAGGAAGAACGCCCAGAATGTATAGCCGTTTCGCAGTCCGTCCAACCCGCCAATCACAAACAGACCGAGATATCCCGCGCAAAACAGGATCAGAATGACCCAGCCGAGAAAGCGACGGAGAGACATGGGCTGTTTTTCCCATTCTTGCAACCTTGGACGCAGGCATTCCTGTACATCCTCGGGGAAATTCTTCGCCAGCAGTTTGGTGGGCATCGTGACCGTCACACCCCATATTCCCAAAAACAATAAGGCGCATCCGGTCAGAGACAGCAGCATTGTCAGCCCCATTTCTTTGCACTTCTCCTTTCAACGAATCCACATGACCAGCAGTCCCACCAAGGCGGCAGGAATCAGGGCAACCAGGATGCCCGGAAACAGCATCCCTTTTGCGTGAAACCATTTCTGATGATAGGCTTTATCCATATGCTCCGTGCCATCCAGCCGAAACATGGGAAGACGGGCAAAGAGTACCCAGTCCAGAAAGCAGGTATCGTACACGCCGATCCACACCATCAATCCAAAGGCCAGCCAAAAGCCCTGTCGGAATGTTTGCGCCCCTGCCATCAGAGCGCATCCAAGCAGAATCAAGATAAAAATCAAAATGCCGAGGCTCTTTGTAAGCAGCACGTTTTTTGAGCGGTATGACACATCCACACGCTCATGCGTTTTGAAATATTCCTCCTGAATATCCGGAGGATAGTTATGGATGCTCTCCGGACTGTATTTGCGATCTCCCCGATAATAACTGAAAACGATGATCGTAAACAACACCGCAAATGCAAACATTTCAATGAGAATTACCCACCAAGTCATAACATTATCTCCCTTCATGTGCCTTTATCATTTCTTCCAGAAATCTCTCCGGCTGTTCTCCTGCCAATCCTCCGTGTCCAAGCTCCGTGAAGATTTTGTACCGGAAGGGATAGCCCTGCTCTTTCAGCTTCTTCAGGTTGGCTGAGAGTTTTTTGTCAACAGATCCTTTGATTCCGTACCATAGATGCATATCCGTTCTTTCAAATACGCTGTAGTCGGTTTTCTTGCCGATCAGACAGTAGTCCTGATTCTTCCAGCTTTTCCATGTTGCGCGGCGATACAGCAGTCTGTTCGCCTCTTCAAGTCTTCTTCCCGTAACCTTGCACAGGAACTTCGTGCGCAGAGGTCCCGGATCGGCCATTACGACATAGAAAAGTCCTGTAAAGAAGAAGCAATAGAGTTCCTTTCCCAGCCTGCTTTTGATGTTTGGGTAATCTTTCAGGCTGATGCCGTCCGCGATCGTCGTGGTAATGTGCAGCCGTTCGTCTGCCAGAACTTCCGTCAACACTCTGCCTCCGTAGGAAATGCCATACAGTATATCGATATGTCCTCCGAAGTTTTCTACGAGGTAATCGCCCAGCCGTTTGGCTTCATTTTGCACAGAGACAAATTCCGTTTCGGGTTCAGAGGGATTAAAACCGTCATACGCCACAAGAATCACATGATACTTTTGGGCGACGACCCGCACCGTCGGCTCCACACCCCGATACGATACGCCTCCGCCGTGGAGCATCACAACCAGCTCCTTGTTTTCTTTTCCATACTCTAAATACTTCGTATCTATCACTTTCTTCCCACAAGTAAAGCCGAGCCGGACAGTTCCATCCACACCGATTCAGATTTTGACATGAATTTGCCGTTTGTTGTATCAATGAGTTCGACCTTTTCATACCCCATATCTTTCAGTTTCTTTACAAACGCCTGCATATCGCCGTATCTGGATTTTGAAAAAATATCGTGAATCGCGAATGTGCCTCCTTTTTTCAGCGTTCTTAGCGTTTCCAGCAGAATCGCCTGACGGTCGTTTGACAGGATGTTGTGATAAACGTAATTGCTCATCACAGCGTCAAATGTCTCGTCCGCAAAGGAAAGCCTGGTTGCGTCGCCGCGCCGGAAGGACGTATTGCTTACGCCTTCCGCTTTGGCGTTGCTCTCGCACAGAGATTTGTTGAACGAGGCGTATTCTTTGCCCCAGCGGTCTAAACCGACGATATTGGCGTTCGGGTTGCGTTTTGCCACAGCGATAGCAAGCGCGCCGCTTCCGCAGCCGACGTCAAGCCCTTTGCCGCCGTCGGGAATCGTAACGTATTCCGCAATCCCGTCAATGATCTGCTTAGACATTTTGCGTTTCCCGTTATACCAAAACGCGCGGTACAGCATGATCATCCAGAACGACACGCAAGCACCAACGACTGTTCCAGCAAGAAAAACGATGAACAGCACGGTTTTCAGCGCGCCGGAAACCAGTCCGGTCAGTCCGAATACGATAAAAAGCGCGAGAAACAACGCGGTTATCGCAAGTGTGGTATAGATCATGCCCTTTGGCATCCAGTTTTTGTAATCAGGTTTCATATGTTCTCCTTTAATCATCGAATAACATTATCACTTTCTCTGTCTCATTTCACACAGCTAAAAATACCTTCGGCATTGACTGTATGGACATTTGCCTGAGAATACAGACCGTCCAGTCTCTCTTTCAGGCTTTCTTTCGTTTCAAACGGCGGCGTAAAGAAACCCTTAGGCACATACATATGTTTAACAAACCAGTCGGTTCTTTTAAACTCATCCTTAATGTAGAAACATCCGCAGAAAATGCCGCCCGGTTTCAGAACGCGGCAGGTTTCCCGAAACGCTGCGTCCTTGTTGGGAAAAGCGTGAAAGCCGTTGAGCGAGAGAACGATATCGAAGCTCTCATCTTCAAAAGGCAAGGCTCCCACATCGCCCTGAACGAAAGTGACATTCCGGACATTCATTGCTGCCGCCCGTTTTTCTGCGTTCTTCATCATATCCGCCGAATAATCGAGGCAGGTGATGTCGGCATTCGCAAGTCTTTGATACAGCGGCATGGTCAGCACGCCGGTTCCTATGGGAACCTCCAGCAGTTTCCCGGAAAAATTCTCCGGAATCTGTGCAAGCGCGTCGTTAATCCACTTTGCTGCAAGCTCCTTATCCAGCCCCCAGATCAGACCGTCCATCAGTTTACCGAGCAGCGTTGACCGCGTTATGATTCCGTCGTACATTGTACCGATATTGCCAAGTTGTTTATAAGACGCCTTTATTTCATCATGTCTTGACATTGCATTCCCTCCGCGATAGATTGTCGTATTTTATTTATAGCCTTTCCCCTGTCGGAAGATCGGTGGCCAGTACTCCATGGGCTTTGCGTCCATCTTCAGTTTGAAGTCACAGTAATCGCCATCCTCAAAACAGGTATGCTCCCGGAAAAGAGGAACGCCGAATACGCCGAACATGACATAATCCAGATTGCAAAGATACGGCATATATTCTTCATACCCATGCGCCTTTGCGAAATCGGAGAGTGGGCAGACAAGATTGTGATAGCTGAAATCGTAGCCATTCTCCGGCGGGATCATTGTTTTGGTTTCAAAGCTCCCGGGATATTTGGCTGCATTGACCGCATTCCGGGCGTCCTTTTTCTGAAATTTTTTGTTGAGTGATCTGACGTTGGTATAGGATTTGTGCGCGACCGTCTTGATGATTCCGGGCATATTCTGAAAACGCCGCTCATAGGCCAGCACCATCAGATGTCCTATTTCCTCCATACTGACGTCGTACTGCTTCAGCACCTCGCCCATGGAGACAAAACAGTACGCGCCGGTCAGATTGCTTGTGCCGCTGACAGCGTCACCGCCGATATAAGGAAAGTTCTCCATCATATTTTTCTCATAGTGTTCCCATATCTCCGCAAACACGACGGAAAATGGCTTTCCGCTGTGTTTCTCAAGTTCACCGGAAATCGGTTTCAAGAGTCCGTTCATTGCCTTTTTCAGCTTCGGTGCTTTTTTCGCGTAATATTCGTGCATCATATGCCCTCACTTTCTGTTTCAAATCAGAATATCAATAGGATAAGTCCTGCGACAATCGCTGCGACCGCGATCCAGATCAGCGTCAGTATACCGCGTTTCTTTAACACCTGCCCCCATGTCTGCACAAAAGGCTGGTCTTCTGTTCCCGGAAGAATCCAGAACCTGCTGTGTCCGACCCACCATTTGTCGATCACGATGCCGTCATACCAGTTCATGACCTCCAGAAAGAGAAGCGCCTGCAGGTAAGCCGTCTTATAATCCCTTATGCCGTTCCAGACTCCGATGATCAGCAGAAGCGCTACAAGCATAGTCAGCACGAAAGGAATCATAAACTGTTTGCGCTTCCGGTCCATTGTTTCTCTGTCGGTCAGACCAATAGCAATCGCCCGTTCCTGCACCGGTTTCGGGTAAAAGTACAACCCGTCTATCGCGCCGCCGCGAACAGCGAATTTTACCAACGCCGTAAAGAGCAGGCAAAAGAGAATCAGCTGAAGAACAATCATTTTCATTTGCTCACCCCTTTCAAAACAGCGTGCAGATCCACGCTGCCAGCGCGGAAACCGCGGGAAATATCACCAGCAGCTTTATCAGTTGGCTTTTGATATTAAAGCCGTATTTTTTCAGCGGATACACGCTTCTTACCTCCGGAAAATAATGCTGGAAGAACTCAAACCTCATCAACAGAAAGTAGTCGAAGCAAACCATATCATAGAGTTTGTATATAGTAAAAATCAGCACAAATCGCAGGAAAAACTGAAAGAAGGTAAAGCCGCTTCTGAAACCGTCCCAGACAGAGATGACGCCAACGCCCGATATCATCAGTACCCCAAATACCATAAGCGTCCATCCGATTACCCTTGCTCCATAAAACAGTTCGTTTTCTCTTGGCTGAATCACCGCCTGCGCTTCTTTGGGCGCTGATGAAAAAAATCTCTTATCCTGGATAAACGCCACAGCCGCAAACAGCATCAGAGTAATCGCGGCACAAAATACAATCGCTAAAAATACAGTTAAAAGCACAATTTGTCACTCCTTTTTCTTTGAAATTTTATCATTATCACTCCACGCTCCCGATAAACCGTTCGATCTCTTCCACATATTCCTTCGAATGCGCCGCCATATATCCGCAATGCGCATAACCTCGTCTGATCACAAGATCCACTCCGGGCATATATACTGGAATCGTTTTTCTGGAATACTTCAGATCAAAGTCCTTCTCGCCAAAGTCAAGATGGAGCTTTTTCTGCTCTTTCTCTGACAAGTTTCTCAGATCGTAATGGCAGCACGCAAAGCAGATCGCGTCAATATCGTTCGGAGTAATACGCTCAAAATTACGCGTCATCATTTTAGCGAAGTCATATCCGTACATTTTCACAAGACTCGGAGAGGCATCCACATTTCTTTTCGCCAATTTCTTTTTCCGGCTCCGGAAAAGCCTTTTCATGAACCACTCGGCAAATCCTGCGTTTCCGCAAAGTGCAACGCCGTCAAACCACGCATATTCCACTTCAATATCCGGGTCAAAAAACAATCTGTAAGCGACAGCAACGCCAAGAGAAGCGCCGTAAAGCAGTCTTATTCTGGTGCAGTGATTCTGTACCAGCCAGTCTTTCAATGTCTGATACTCCACATCCGCGCTGATGTAATTCCCCGCTTTGCCATGCCCTCCCTGATCCGGAGAGATGACGTGATACGGTTTTGTGAAGTGTGGCTTCATAAGCTCGTAAAGATCAGTCCCAGAAACCATCATCGGCGCCAACAGGAGCATTGTGGGATCTTCTTTGCTGCCGTATTCGTTGATATACACAAGTAACCACTCCCATTTTCGTGTTAGTCGCAGATAACTCATAGCTCAAAAATAAACCGCTCATACGGTCTGCAATCTGTATTTCCATACGGTTATCTTCAACTAACTTAATTGTACATTAATGACATCTATTTGTCAATATTGGTTGTGACTAAAAAATCATATCGTATAACCATACGATAGTGAGTACCATCAGCACTCGGTTTTGTGATATCCTTTGTAGAGCAGTCCGGCAAACACGGCGCAAAGCAATCCGCCCACGCTCATGATGATCAATACGTTTCCGTCCGCATGAACCGTCAGCGCGTTGACGGCGGCTGCGATCAACGGTACCACTGTTCCCAAAATACCGCCGAGCGTCAATGCGCCGAATCCGCGAATCAGCCTGATTTTCGGCAGCACTCTGTCCAATTTGGCGATTCTTTCCGATATCAGTTCCAGAATGCCGACGAGCATCAAAACAGCCGGAATAACGGCTATCATGAGTAATGTCATCATCAATGGAGAACCCGACCATTGCGACTGATCGATAAAGCAAAAAACAAGCCCGACAAAATACAGAATCCAGCCGATATTTCCGGGAATATCATACGCAATCCATCTGGCGTCGGATATTTTGGTTTCGTATATTTCTTTCATTTTTCAGAAAGCTCCTCTCATCATCAATACAGTATAAAAATTTCTCATGGATATTTCACGGCGGTTTCACGCACTTTTATTCTTTCTATGAAACCATGGAATAACATCTTGACGTTTCGTCGGTAATTTTACTCCCATTCCTCCAAAAAAAGCGAAATTCCTGCTCAAAGCAATCCTCTTTGACGGTATAATACGGCTTCATGTATACACACTCCTCTGTTTTTGAATTAGATTAAACTAACTTTATCATTTTATCATCAATCAGCAGAAAAATCAATATGATATAAAAAATTTGATAAATTTAAAAAAATACTAATATTTTCCCTCTTGACACATAACTCTTGTTATGTTATACTCAGGTTAGACAAAGCAAACTGCAAGTGAGGTTTCGGGAATGGCGGAGCAAGACAGCGGCACCAAGGAGCGGCTTTTACAATCAGGCAAAGAAGAATTTTGGCAGCACGGTTTTCAAAATGCCTCATTGCGCCGGATTTGTGCAAATGCAGGTGTGACCACGGGTGCATTGTATTTCTTTTTCAGAAACAAAGAGGATTTGTTCGGGAGTATTGTCGGGAAACCGCTCGCTGCGTATCACGAATTGATCGAGCGTTCTGCCAAAAAAGAAATCGAGGATGTATCCAGCGCCACCGGGAACGAAGAAAATTTAATGCGCCTTTTGATGACCTACCGCGAAGAATTTATTTTGCTCCTGGAGAAATCAGCAGACACAAAATACGAAAATTGTTTGACGGAGTATAAGGCTAACCTTGAAAAAGTGACGGCTGCTTTTTTTGAAAAATACGCGCCCGGCCAGGCAAACGGACGATTGATTCAACTGATCGTCAGTATGCGTGTGCAGGGCTATCTGGAAATCATACACGGAAATGACACGCTGGAGGAGGCGATGAAATTGGCAAAATATATGTCCTGTTACGCAGAAGCAGGATTTTCGGAACTGATCAGACAAATCAATCAGGAGTGTTGAGAGGCTGTCAAATCGACAGCCTCTTTTACATAACAAAACATAGCGATCGTTATGTGATTCAAAATGATTAAAGGAGCGATTTACAAATGAAAGAACGATACACCGTCACGACAGACGGTTTTTGCGGCAGATGGTTTGAGGGAACGACACACAAAGATAAGGTTGTCATCGTCATGCCGGGAACGGGTACAGCGGAGGAAAATGCCGTCAAACTCTTTGGCTTCATCCACAAGGCCGGTTATTCCGTCATGATGATCGCCAATTCCAAGTGGGACAAAGAGCTGCCGAGCGACCCGATACAGGTACCTGTGGAATATGCTGAAAAAGCCATCGCCGTCCTGAAAGAAGAAGGCTACACCCGTTTCGCCATGTACGGCATTTCGTTCGGCGCACGGTATTCTCTGCTCTGCGCCACACTGATTCCCGATATTGAGGTAGTTATGGCCGCTTCGCCCTACGATTATGTTACGGAAGGCGTTAAGGGAATCACGAATCCGCAGAACTGCTCGTCGCTGACTTACCGCGGGCAAGACCTTCCCTACCTTCCCGTGGAACTTTTGCACCACAATCTTTTGGCGGGCGTTTGCAAGCTGCTCAAATCCAGATACACCTTTAAGCAAATCATGCGGTTCGGTTACGACAGCTGCAAGGAAACCGAAGAAGCCAGAATCAGGGTAGAAAATATCACCGCGGATATTCTGCTGCTCTCCCCGGGCTATGATGACTGCTGGCCGTCCGACACCGCCGTTCCGAGAATGGAAAGGCTGATAAGGGAGAGCGGGAAATGCAAGCGTTTCAAGTCGGTGGTGTATGAAAAAGCCAGCCATATTATCGGCCTTGACCTGGACGCGACACCCGACCGCAAGAAGAAAATGCAGTCCATGCTGCAAGCCGAAATGAACAATCCGCAGGCCTGCGACGAAGCCCGCCGCGAAGGAATGAAGGAAATCATCGACTTCCTTGACGCTTGGGAATAATTTTTCCATCAGAACGACCGAAAAAAATCTCCGTTTTGTTCCGTTTTTGGCAGGAACGAAGCGGAGATTTTTGCTTGTCAATATATTCAATTTACACTTCCTTCATTTCCCTTGGATTAACAATACACAAATACACAAACCATACCATCATTCCAAAATTCATGCAGAATCCATCCAAACCGTTGGCAAGCGGATCGGCAGGAAGTATTTTTGCAATTGCGGAAAAAATGCACATCCATATAAGCGGCGAAAACAACGCAGCAGTCTTTTTGCAGACAGTCCTTCCTTTCACAATGTCAATCAGTTGCAGAATTAACGGCACCGCTACAAAAACATATGACACAAGCTGCATTGGCTGAAACAAATCCATCACGTCAATCGTTAAATCATGCGCCAACTCCGCATTTGCCGAATGAATACACCAAGAATAAATATAAATTCCCATCGACACAGTGAAATGAATGATGAGCCAGCCTATGGCACAAAGAGACCAAAGATACTGTTTCCGTGCTTTTCTTTTTTCATCCTTTACAATGTTTCCCATCGCTCTGAAGCCAGAAAGCAAAAATGTCATTCCCAATGCGGCAAGCAACAGCGTAACAGACACCCTCATCAGATTGTAATCTGCCCCATGTCCTCTATGTATCACATGAAAATTCTCGCCCACTGAAGTGGGGTCTACATATTCCAATAACCAATCGCCAATGCCAAAGCACAAGCTGCCGACGATGCCAAAAAGCCAATATTTTCTCGTTTTCATATTTCCTCCATTTTAATCAGATACATTTTGCGTATCAACGAAATTATAAATAATTTGCGGAAAATTGTCTGTATTAAACGCAAACGCTATCGTTATTTTTCTGTCAGAATATCCATGCGCTGATACCTGCCACAATCAAACCCGCCATAGGACAGACCAGTAGCGGCCACAGAATCAGATGTTCGGGAAGCGCCAGCGTTTTCATCCACTCCTTTGTTTCCCATGCCTTGCAATGCTCTGTTCCCGGAATCATGATTTTATCCTTGACTGCGCCGCGATACCAAAAATCCAAGCCCCACAAGTCGCCCATGTTGATAAAGAACATTTCGATATATCCCGTCCAGAATAAATGCCAAAAGCCTGTCACGCCCGCCAGATGGGAACTGACAATCATGTACGCAAAAATCAGAAGATACAGCGGATACAGAACACACGCCAGAATGACAACTTCTTTCCTTTTTCTCGGCGGTGCCGCCAGACGAATTTCTTTTGGCAGCATGTTACTGAATGCGCAAGGAATGAAAATCCATGTGACTGCGACCGTCAGATTAAAAATCAGACATAACAAAATACCGTCCAAAATGGTTCTTGACCAAACCATAGATCTTCACCTCCTACTGTAACGCCTTAAAATATTCATGACGCACCGCCTTGGCCTCCGGCACAAATTCCATCGCGCCCCAGCAGTGCATCATGCCTTCCCCGATATGCGTTGTCAGTGAAACACCGTACTTTTTACAAACAGTCTGCATATCTTTCAGGTAAGCCATCATCACTTCATGTGTTCCGTAAAAGATGTCCATTGGCGGAAAGTCTGTCAAATCAAACAAAATCGGACTTAACAGATACGCTTCTTCGCTGTTCACCAGCACAGGCGCGATATTGTCGAAGAAACGCGGCGGAATCATCACGTCAAGATTCTTTCGCTTTTCCATTTCTTTTTTCTGTTTCTCGCTCGGCGGTACTTGCAATCCCGGAGATTGCAACACTAATTTTGCGGGCAACGGAGCAGGGAGATTTTCATGCCTGATATACATACACAACGAAAGCGCCTGACCGCCGCCGGAAGACGTTCCGAAAAATCTGACATTCTCTGCGCTGTATTTTTGCAAAATTGCCTCATAAACACGGTACGTACTTTGCAGGGTTTCTACCAGCCTGTGTTCGGGTGCCATCGGATAGAGGGGAAACCAAACCTCCGCTCCCGAATTTTCCGCTATCTGTCCGCATAAAATCAAATCTCCGGGGTCAGGCGGCAGTATGTAACCGCCGCCGAAAAGATACAGCACGGCCTTTTCTGGAACTTTTCCCTTTTCTCGCACAATATAACAGATTGTTCCTTCAATGCTCCTTGTTTCCACATCAAACTTTGGGTTCAGCTTTTTGTAGGGTACCTTGAGCGGCTTCTTTTGCTCGGCTTTATACTTTTCAAGCAATTTATCAAAATCCGTGCCTTGTTTGTCAAGCATTTGATTGACTCCTAGTGTCTTGAAAAAACTTTCAACGATTCTATATCTGATACTGGTCATAATGAACTCCTATGAATTGCGGTTAGTCTTATATAACTATCATATCATGTTCCTTTTTAAAAATCAAGTAGTTCCGCCTAAAAAGTAACTCGTTGCTATTTGGAATAAAAATAACAAAAAGGAGTAGACATACAAGTTAGCTTATGCTAACATTGTAGTGCCACACGGTAAGCGCCATCGTTTCCGTGTATCGCAGGCAAAATTTTTCGTTCGGAGGAAGCTTTATGTCCAATCAACCAACTCAAAACCGCATCGGCGGTAAAGATCTCATCAATGTCGGTATTTTCACCGCCATCATCTTCATCATCACGATGGTCGTCATGCCTCTCGGATTTATTCCGGTACTCATGCCGCTGTACTGTGTCATCATTCCATTGGTCGCCGGTATCCCGTGGATGCTGTTTGTTTCCAAAGTGCGTCATTTCGGTCTGATACTCATTATGAGCCTGCTGCTCGGCATTTGCCTGATGCTCACGGGCATGGGCTGGTATGCCATGCCTGTCTGCCTTGTATCCGGACTGATTTCTGAGCTGATCGTAAAAAAGGGAGACTACAAGAGCGCAAAGCTGGACGTCATCGCTCACGGATTTTTCTGCATCTGGCTGTTCGGCAGCTACATTCCGCTGATCTTCATGGCGGACGAATATTGGACGACCAACGCGGATTACGGCGAGGAATTCATTACCACGGCTAAAAATCTCTTCCAACTCTGGATGGCGCCTGTTCTGATTGTCTGCTGCGTTGTATTCGGCCTCATCGGCGGCTGGCTGGGCTTGAAAATCATGAAAAAGCACTTTGTAAAGGCGGGTATCGTATAATGCTGTCGGGAGCTTCCGCTGTCGGTCATGTTCCGCTTTTTCCCGACAGTGGGAGAGGAAGTAAAGGCTGTCAACAATGCCATGCATATGCGCGGCATTAAGCTGGGAGGAAGCAATGCCTCCAAAATGATCGAGTACCGCTTGGTGCCGATTATGATGTGTTCCCTGCGCATTGGTGACGAGCTTTCCGCCGCAGCCCTTACCAGAGGACTGGATGCACCGGTCAAACGCACGAATATATACAAAATCGGTTTCCGCTTGCAGGATGCAGTAATTTTCATGCTGTGCCTGGCCGCTTATGCCATTTGGATTCTCGGGTTGTTCGGCATTCACGCGAAGGAATGGTACGGAGGAGTAATGGGATTATGATTGAATTAAAGAATGTCAGTTTTCGCTATGCTTCCGAAAGCCAGAAAATGCTGGAGGAAGAACAAGCTCCCACGGAAAACGTCGGCGGCAGACTGTGCGACATCAATCTCACGATTGCCGACGGCTCTTTTGTATTGCTGACAGGACCTTCCGGTTGCGGCAAGACCACCATACTCCGCCTGCTCAACGGATTGATTCCCCATTACTATGCCGGTGAGATTTCCGGCGAGATTCTGGTGAACGAAAAAAATGTGAGCGAGAGAGAACTGTACGAAACCGCCTGCTCGACGGGAACGGTCTTTCAGAACCCGCGCTCGCAGTTTTTTAATGTGGATACCACCAGCGAGCTTGCCTTTACCTGTGAAAACAGGGGCATGGACGCAAATGAAATCAGGCGGAGAATGGATGAAACAGTCCATTCCTTCGGGCTTCAGAAGCTGATGGATCGCAGCATTTTTCAGCTCTCCGACGGCCAAAAGCAAAAAATCGCCTGTGCCTCCATTGATGTGGGGCGTCCGGACATCATTCTACTCGACGAGCCTTCCGCCAATCTGGATTACGGAACGACCATGCAGCTCCGGGAATTGATTGGCATCTGGAAAGCACAGGGCAAAACCATTGTCGCCGCCGAGCACAGAATCTTCTATCTGTGGGATCTGATCGACCGGGCAGTCATTCTGCGGGACGGAAGCATCATCAAGGACTTGACGCGCAAGGAATTGTCGGAGCTTTCCGATGAGGACATTACCCATCTGGGTCTGCGAACAGTCCATTCCGAAGCACCGTCGGATATTTCGCTTCCAGCCTTCACACAGGAAGATGTTCCCATCACGCTTCAAAAATTCAAATTTGCCTATCGCAGAGGTATGTTTGAACGCCGCCGAAAAAAGGGATACATTGTCAATATCAGACAGCTTAATATAGCACAAAGCAGAATTACGGCGATTACGGGGTATAACGGCGTAGGAAAGACCACGCTGCTTCACTGCCTCTGCGGTCTGGAAAAGAAATGCAAGGGTAAAATCCGATACAAAGGTAAGAATTACAACCGCCGCAAGCGGCATAATCTACTCTTTATGGTGATGCAGGACGTCAACCATCAGCTTTTCACGGAGAGTGCATTGGAAGAAGTGGTGATAAGTCTCCCAAAAGGCAGTGAAGAGGAGCGGCAGAAAAAGGCGATGCAAATTCTTTCCAAACTGGATTTGGCAGAATTCGCGCAGCGTCACCCGATGTCGCTCTCGGGCGGTCAGAAGCAGCGTCTGGCGGTGGCCTGTGCCATTGCGTCAGGGCGTGAAATCCTGTTGTTTGACGAGCCGACCAGCGGTCTGGATTACCTTCACATGCAACAGACCGCCGATTTGCTGCGGGAACTGAAAGAAATGGGAAAGACAGTCATTGTCGTAACGCACGACAGCGAATTGATACGAAGCTGCTGCGACAGAAAGCTGGTGATTGAGTGAGAAGTAATATACTGACACAATACGGCGATTTACCCGATATCAAGGTGTTTTATGACGGCAGGGGAATGCAGATCCGCTCGACGATGTAAAGGCGTTTATCTGCAATGGCGGTAGAAACTGCAAATGTGTGGGCTGCTGGAAAGTCTATGGGAACGAAAAGGAAGCGGCGCAGACCTTCGCCCGGTTCAAGAAATGCAGCAGCATCTATTCCAAGCTGTGGAACGGCGGCAGAAGTGTCCGTCAGCTCACGGTGGCGGTATAGTTTTTATGATTTGAGGAATATTTCCGTCAGGAATTTTCCATATATTTTTCATCTTATGAAATGAGGTATTTGTTATGAGCAAAATAGCGGTAGTATATTGGAGCGGTACAGGAAATACCGAAGCAATGGCCAATCTGGTTGCGGACGGCGCAAAAGCAGCCGGCGCAGAAGTTTCGGTCGTTGCCGTCTCGGATTTCAGCGCATCTCAGATGGACGCATTTGACGCGGTGGCATTCGGCTGCCCCTCCATGGGCGCGGAGCAACTGGAGGATAGCGAGTTTGAGCCGGTATTCATCGAATGCGAGGCGAAGCTCAGCGGTAAGAAACTGGGACTCTTTGGTTCCTACGGTTGGGGAGACGGCGAGTGGATGCGCACATGGGAAGAAACCTGCAGAAATGACGGTGCTGTTCTCGTGGCAGACGGCGTGATCTGCAACGGCGCTCCCGACAGCGAAGCGGAAGAAGCATGCAAGGCACTCGGCGCGGCACTTGCCTAAATTTTTTTCAAGCAAATAACAACTTATCCTGTGAACTTTCTCGGTAGGAGGATTCACAGGATTTTGCTGCAAGGCAAGCATGGTGATTTCGGATTGGCTCGGAATGGTCAAGATGATTCACCTTTCGCTTTGACATAAAGTTAGTTAATTCTAATCAGGAGGTACCACATGAAATTAAGTGAAACGAAGAAAGACACACACGGCAAAGTGATGGGCATCGAAGGAGACGCGCACTTTGTCAGCAGAGTCACCGCCATCGGCATGACCGAAGGCGTACCCTTCCAGACGGTGAGAAACAACAAGCGTATGCCGGTGCTGGTTTACCTGAGAGAAACGCTCATCGCGCTCAACCGCTCCGACGCGGAAAGAATCGAGGTGGAGTCAGAATGAAGACAAGAATCGCGCTTTTAGGACAGCCGAATTCCGGCAAGTCTACCGTCTACAACGCTCTGACGGGTTCCCGTCAGCACGTCGGAAACTGGCCGGGCAAGACCGTTGAGAAAAACGAAGGGCATTATACCTATGACGGCGTAAAATACACCGTGACCGACCTTCCGGGCAGCTACGGTCTGACCGGAAACTCCGACGAGGAAGTAATCACAGCTGATTACATAAAATCGGGCAACGCCGATCTGGTGTGCATACTGGCGGACGCTTCTCAGCTGGAAAGAAGCATGTATATGACGGCGGAATTTGCTCCGCTGCAAAAGCCTGCCGTGCTGCTGCTCAATATGATGGACGTTGCGAAAGCACAGCAAAAGGAAATTGACTATGAACTCCTTTCTCAGCGGCTTGGAATTCCCGTGCTTCCTTTTACCGCAGCCGAAAGCAAGGGCTACGGCGAACTCAAAAAGCTGCTGGCGCAGGAGCTTGCGCAGCCGCACATCATTTCCTCCGCACCTGATGTGAAAGAGAAACATTATGACGATTCCATGGCGGACAGCGTCAAAGACGACAGCGGCGCAAAATATGAGTGGATCGGAAAAATGCTGGACGGCGTGACTTCTTCCGCACAAAAGGAATACAGGCTGTCCGCCTTTGACAGAATCGCCACCGCTCCCTTTTGGGGAAAGCTGCTGTCGATAGGTATCATCCTTCTGGCCTTTCTGGTGGCAATGGTCATCTGTATTCCCTTCATGAGTATCGGCAGTATGCTGCCAAGTCTGCTTGGGAAGCCCATTGCCGATACGCTGGGCGCGTGGAATGTACATCCGTGGCTGGTTTCCATATTCAGCCTGATTATCCCCAATGTCCTCTACTTTTCGCTGTCCATGGCGGCGTTTGTGCTGGGCGTGAACATTGTGTTCGGCTTTCTGGAGGAAATCGGATTTCTCGCCAGAGCCGCCTATCAGTTTGACGGCGTGCTCTCTAAGCTCGGATTGCAGGGCAAAGCAATATGCCCCATGCTGATGGGCTTCGGCTGCACCATCGGCGGCACCTGCGGCACCAGGGTCATGGACAACTGGGGACAGCGTATGCTCGCCATGGCAGTCGTATGGGCGGTGCCGTGCGGTTCCATCTGGTCGATCATACCGGTCATATCGGGTATGTTCTTCACTCCTGCCGAAACACTGCTGGTGAGCCTGGGAATATTGGTTTATATGATCATTATGATGTGGCTGGTTTCAAAGGTTTTCGGCAGATTCCTCTCGCCAAAGGAGTCCCGCACCGGTATGATCATGGAGCTGCCGCCCTATCACAAGGCGCACTGGGGACATATTCTGAAGGAATCCTTCCTGAAAGCGTTCGACATTTTCAAGCGAGCGCTGAGTACGGTTACGATTGTTTCGCTGCTCTTCTGGGTATTCTCCTTCAGCACCACAGGAAATGTACAGGACAGCCTGCTTTATCAGGTGGGCACATTTATCGAACCTGTTACCCGTTTCTTTGGAATGGGCTGGCAGACCTTTATGGGCTTCCTCAGCTCCGCGTTTGCCAAGGAAGCGGTACTCGGCGTACTCAACGCCATATTTGTAGGACAGAACAGTCTGGTGGAAGCTACCTTCCATGCCGGTAATACCGCTACAGATGGCGCTGTGCTTTCGCAGATGATGTCGCAGACGGTTTCCAAGCCCGAAGCGCTTGCTTTTATGGCAGCCTGCACCTTCAATATTCCCTGCGTCATGGCGCTCACCACTACCTACCGCGAATCGCATTCCTTTAAATGGACGGCGAGAGTCGCGCTGTTTTACATTGGAATGGCGTTGCTGCTCTCCTGCGCGGTCTACCACATTTCGGCTTTGTTTATGTAAGTGAGGCGAGGAAAAAATGTTCATTGAAGTCAAAGACGCAAGGAAGCAGTACGGTTCGGGTGAAGCGGCCGTTTACGCCCTGGACGGCATCGACTTCACACTTGACGAGGGAAAAATCTGCGTGATACTTGGACCGTCGGGTTCCGGAAAATCCACGCTGCTCAATATGATCGGCGGTCTGGACAGCCTTGACAGCGGCAAGATGATGATCAACGGCACAAGCATCACGGGACTTTCCAAAAAGGCGCTGACCGCTTACCGCAAGGAAAACGTCGGCTTTGTCTTTCAGTTTTACAACCTTATCCCCGATTTGACGGTGGAGGAAAATGTCGCGGTCGTGGCGGAGATCGCCAAAAAGCCGCTGTCGATGGACGATATTCTGAAAGCGCTTGATATCGAAAAATACCGTTATCGCTTTCCCCGTGAATTGTCCGGCGGTCAGCAGCAGCGCGTCGCCATAGCGAGAGCGATGGTCAAAAATCCCAGGCTGCTTCTCTGCGATGAGTTGACCGGCGCGCTCGATACCAAGTCCTCCCGCTCGGTGCTGCGATTTATTGAGAAGATCAACCGCGAATACGGCACGACCACCCTCATTATCACACACAACGAGGCGATTGCGGGAATGGCGGACATCATCGTGCGTATCCGTGACGGAAAAATCGAATCCTGTGACGAAAACCGGAACAAAGTGACAAGCGACGCGCTTGTATTGTGAGGTGGCGGCATGAAACTCAACAAACGCTATCGGCGCGGTATCAGAGCCGATCTGCCCTTTTATGTGTCAGCGTCGCTCCTGACAATGGTGACGCTGCTGATGTTTTATCTTTTCTATATTGCCGGAACAGGTATCGGTCAGTACGGCGACGAATTTTTCTCCAGAAATAAACGGGAAGACGCGACCTTTGCCACTTACATGGAAATTCCGCTGGAAAAGATATCGGCATTCGAGGAAAAATACGGCGTTACGCTGGAAAGAGAGCGTTACGCCGGTGTGGACGAGGGCGACTACAAGGTGCGCGTCTTTCGTCCGAACGAGAAAATCGATTTGTACGAAATACACACCGGCAGAGACCTTCGCAATGACGGGGAAATCCTGATATCTGCGGGATACGCCGACGAAAACGGTGTGTCACCGGGTGAAAAAATATCTGTCGGCGGAAGGAAATATACCGTGGTTGGAACCTTCCTGCGCCCCGATTATCTTTACATGATCGAGAATTTAACCGACGATTACAAAAACGTCACGACTTTCTTCCTCGCCTATATGACGCCGAGAGAATTCAAATCACGGTTTGGCGAGGGCAGTATCCATTACAAGGTCATTTACGGAGAAAAAACCGATCAGGTTGCTTTCCGCAAGGATATTAACGATCATTACTATATGGCAAGCTATCTCGCCGCGGACAACAACATGCGCATTACCTTTGTGCATGAACAGGCCGATATGTTCATTATGTCGTCTTGGTTCATCCTGACGCTGTTCCCGCTGCTCACCGTTCTGATGATCTGTATTCTTCTGGGTCGGAAAATCCGCGCGGAGCAAAAGCTCATCGGAACACTTTCGGCGATGGGTTACAGCAAGGTCAAACTTATGCGGCATTACAGCCTGTTTGCGGTCATTCCGGGTATTGTGGGCGGACTACTGACCTCTGTGGCGGCACTGGTTCTCGCAAAACCGTTCGGGTCGCTGGGGCTTGCCGATTATGAGCCCATGACGCCGGAATTTACGCTGCCTCTGTGGGTCGCCGCCGCAGGACTTGCCGTGCCGACGCTGATTTATTTCATTGCCGCCATGCTGCGTGTCAGAAAGCTGCTGAAAGAGGACACCGTGAAACTGCTGGCCGGACAGGTGGGCAATGACGCAAAGAGCCGAAGAATTCTCACCCGCACCAGAAGAAAGGTCAAATTCAGATTTGCCGTCCGTCAGCTTGTCGGGAATCCCGGAAGGAGCTTCGTTATCTTTCTCGGCATCTTCCTGGGCGCGGCAGTTGTGGCGTTCGGCTTCTCTTTCCTCGACTCGGTAAAAGCGGTCGGAGAACAGGCGCACGGGGAATTCGGTTCCTTCCGATACGAATATGTCCTGAACACCCTTGAAAAAGGAAAACCTTACGCGGGCGAGGCGATGATCATGCTCCCGTTTGAGGACGCAAAGGCAAGACAATTCTCCCTGATCGGGCTGGACAGCGACTCTACGCTCTGGAACCTCACTACCGTTGACGGTGAAAAAGCCGACCTCGCCAGCGGCTTCTACATCAGCACACTGTGCGAAGCCATTTACGATGTCCACAAGGGCGACCAATTCACCTTCCGTCATATTGCCACACTGGAGAAACACACCGTCACCATTGACGGCGTCATTAAAAACGGATACCAGAGCTATCTTATTTCCTCAAGGAAAAGCGCGGCGGATATTGCCGGACTGGACAGCGGCAGCTACAACGTCATTCTTGCGGAGCGTTCACTCCCTCTGGAAACGGACAAAATCTCGGAGATTATTTCGGATACTACCTACGAAAATCAGATGCAGAATATGATAAACGCCATGGCGGGTCTGATTTACGCCTTTATCGGCATTGGCATGATCATCTGTATCGCCTCGCTCTACGCGACGGTCAACAATATGCTTTCGGAGTGCGGACACAATATTTCCATGCTGAAAGTGCTGGGATTTGAGGATCGTCGTATTCATTGCATGATTCTCTCGTCCAATCACCTGCTGCTTCTTCCGGGCATCATATTGGGGATTGCTTTTGCATACGGAGGAATGGCATGGTACTGTGCGGAATTTATTGAGGTGGAACGTCTGATCATTCCGGCGACGCTCAAACCGATCAGCATTCTGATGACGGTCGTGATCACGGTGTTTTGCTATTTCGTGTCGCTGGTTCTGCTGCGGCGCAAGGTGAATAAGATTGATATGATTGAAGCGTTAAAGGATAATCGAGAGTAAAGGGGAGATTTTTCAAGATGGAAAAAATTACAGTCAAAATCGAAGGCATGATGTGCGGTATGTGCGAAGCGCATATCAATGACGTCATAAGGCGTATCTATCCAAAAGCAAAAAAACTTGTCGTTTCGAGAAAGCGGAACGAAGCTGCATTTGTTTCCGATGAACCTGTCGATGAGGAAACGCTCCGCAAGTCCATTGCCGAAACGGGTTACACCTTTGTTTCCTATGCGTCGGAACCGTATGAGAAAAAAGGTTTATTCGGATAATTCTGCAATGCTATCATAGAGAAGAAAGGGCAAATAATGAACAATACCAAATATCTGCAAAAAATGAAGTTTTACGCACTTCTGGGATTTATAGGCGGTATTTTATTCCTATTACAGAATGATAGAGGATACTTGCGAAAAAATACTGAGAGTCACGGCAACATTCATGGCAATCGGGGTTGCGTCAACGGGATTTCTACACTTTGCGCTGGGTTCACTCCTTCCTATCACCTATAAGAGCATACTGTCATCGGGCGGTACTGAAGAAATTGCATATGCAGTTGCAGAGCATTGGCAGAGTATACTTGCGCCGCTTGATGTGGTTCTGATAGCTTTTCTGTGTCTGGAATATTTCACCCATTTGGCGGCGGTCATATCGGGAAAGATTGGACTGCCACGGCTTATGTGCCTTGTAGGACCTTTGGGCGCAGTACTGTGAGGGATGATTTGGAAAATGCTATTCAAGGATAATGTCATGGAAGGTGCATGGGGAGCGTGCGAGAGCCTCGGAGAAGCACTTGTATTTCTGACGGCATATGTTTATTGGAAAAAGAAATGTACCGTTGACAAATAGTAATACAACCCAATTTTAAAAAAACATTTCTGAAAATTCATTTTCATCGAATCAAACAAAAAGCCGCCTTTGATTTTGCTCGTTGTTACGAATCAAAGGCGACTTTTTTCTTATTCAGTTTTTTGGGTATATCCTATTTATGCTATTTTAAGATGCGAATCCGGCAAGAACCTATTATTTAAGAACTCGTCTGAGCTTTCTGACAGACTGTCTGATGGATTTCTGAATCGCCTGATATCTGCAGCCTTCCAGAGCAGCGATCTCCTCATACGACAAACCGTCAAAAAAATACATAATGATTCTTCTGCGCTGCACCTCCGGCAGTTCTGCAATGGCTTTTCTAAGCGCATGATACTCAATATGCTCAGAGACAGCGACATCGACGGGGATAAAATCCGATTCAACATTATGGAAAATGGTCTGTTCACTCAGTTCAAAAAGAGTTCCGTGACGTTCCATTTCATTCATGTGCGCCAGATCTTCCAATTCAAATCTGTCAAATAGGGAGTATACTTCTTCGCTGATTTCTGTTGTCACCATGTTCCCTGTCGAGTCCTTGAACATAACGAAATATTTGCCTTCATTTGTGAAAATTGAATAAGGATTGTCCTTATCCTTTCTTCGCATCGGTCTTTTTTCATCCATTGGTAGTTACCTCTCAATCGTTAAAAAATTTCTGAAATTTCAAAACGATTGAAAAGGTGGACTGTGACAGCCCACGCTGAAAGCAGGCTGCTTACAGAATATAATATTTATCGCAGTGTTATCAAATGGATTGCTGCGATGATGTATATATAAACAGACCGTACAGATAACACCATGCGCTATTATGCGATAGCAGCGATGCTTTCGGTTTGCATGGATATTCTCTTTCTTGCCTGATTATATCTATTTACAGCCGACTCTATTAAAGGACGGCTCAAAAGGTATATTCCTTCTAAACACAAAATACCCCTTCCAAAACGAACTTGAAAGGGGGTATCATTTTTGACGCAACTATTCACCCCGCCAAAAAGGTCGTTTTTTTTTAGGCAGGGTGCTATTTATTTATTTTAGTACTGAATTTATGGTTGTAAATTAATGGCGGATGAAGGAGTTCTCCTCCATGGTGATATTATATCACGTTAGGAGCCACTAATCAATAGTGATGTGAACTTTTCTACTATTTGCACAAAAACATTCTCCACGCCATTCACAAAAAATTGACGGGAGGGATATCGAGCGATTATTCAATTACGAACATAAAAACACGCCTGAAGACTAAAGCTGTCATTTCAGACGTGTTGTATATCTCAAGAAATGATTGTATATTCTCACCCGAAAAAGTCATCATCCGCGACCGCAAAGGCGATGTCGATCTGGAATTCTTCACGGGATAGCTGTTGACCGTTTGTGTCGGCGATAATGAGGTAATAGGCTGCGGTATTGCTGTAGGAAAGCGGCTTGAGGCTGAAGGTACAGCGGAAGATGCGTTCATGCACATCGTCGGTGGTCTTGTCGGCAATAATCGTAGCGGTATCGCTCACTGTCTTTCCGTTGCTGTCGGTGAAATACGCATGACAGACGGTTGCCTCGCGAACGCCTCCGACCGCTTCTTTCTGATAGAAATCCAGCGAGAATATCATGTTGCAGATCTTCCGGCTTGCCGACAGAAGATGAACCGTCACCGGTTTTGTGTCGTATTGGCTCCGGTTGCGCTTGTATTCCTTGCTGTCGTTGCGCAGGAAGTGGTATTCGATGACCGGAACCACCATCTCCTGCAAGCTGATGCCGCCGTGAACAAAATTCAGCCCGCCGCCTTTCATCTTGATGCGGATGCTCTCTCTCGGCGCAAAGCCTTCGTATTCGGAGTTGCCGTCAAGGAATTTTACCGGAAGAAGATATTGCGGCTGTGTGCCTTTTTGCATAATTGCGTAACGTCTGCCGATCTCTATATCCTGATCGCTCTCGGTGGATTTGTCAACCTTTTCGTCCTCTTTCAAAGGACTGTAGGTATATAAAAATCCGTGGTCGGAAGTGATGAGGATATTCGCGCCGCCGAATTCGTTGGTGATGATGCGAACCATGTTTTTGATTTCATCCATCGCTTCCATGCACGCGCCGAAGACGGACTTGTCGAGATGTCCCGCTTCGTCGATGGCGTCGTGGTAGATGTAAACGACATTCATTCCCCTGACCAGCGCTTGACGGTCGGCGCGTTTCATGCCGATGATGTCCTTGTATTTCAGCGCGACGCTCTGAGAATCCGCGCTTTTGAGAAGCCTGTCGCGGTTGTTTGCTTCGGTGGACTGACCGTCCGCGAGAACTGCCAGCCGTTCGGTCTTGCCGGATTTCAGGGCAACAGACAATTCCTTGTGGGGCAGCAGCGCCGCCATGCCGAATTTGGTGATGGTCGGGAAGATGCCGCAGACGCTGCCGAGCGTCACCTTGCTCTGGGTTTCGCGCCGAAGCTGTTCGGAAAGTTCGACCGCGACTTCATACCGCATGGCGTCGGAGATAATGACATACACCTTGCTGTCGGAACGGGCAATTCTGTCGCGGTAGAAATCGCTCTGTCGCGGTACTTCGAGAATCCGTCCGTAATCCCGCAACTGTTCGGCGCAGACGTCCGACCAGTTTCTGCCAAGTTCTCCGAGGAACCAGCCGCAATACAAGCCCTCGACCTTCTCCATGACCGACGCAAAGAGATTGGACAATTCGGGATGATAGGTTTTCAGGCTTGCGGCATACGACTTGTGAAATTGCCTGTAATAGGTATCCATGACGTAATAGGTGGAAGTGTATTCCTTCCAGACCTTCTCCGGCAGGGCGTTGTGGAATCCGGCGGCATGGGTCTTGTAAAACGCCTGCATATTGGCAAGCTGCAAAATGCCTTCATAGAAATGCTGCAAAGGCTCGTACCATGCACAGGTGCGGCGCTTTTCCACCGTCTTTGTAATGACGTTCACGTCAATCAGATGGTCGCCAATGTCCTTCATCAGCTTGACAAGAATCACCTCGTGAACGCAGGGGAACACCTCAGTGCCGAGCAGGTCGGATATTTCAAGATTCATGAACCGTTCGGGAAGGTTTAACTCATTTTCCAATAATTCCGCAATCGAGCGTATGCCTTCGGAATCCTCGCTGTGCATCCATTCGGAGACAAAAGCGTAGCAATACGCCTGATGCGCCGCGGAAATCAGATCGTCCAATCCCGCAAGAAATTCCTGCCGCATGGTTCGGGTGGATGCGGTGAGAAGCAGGTGCGCCGCCAGCCGTTTCAGATCCGGCTTTGGATCACTGTTCTTTGAATAGCCGGAACCCTGCTCCACCATGCGCCAGAACGCTTCGTCTATCCCATAATTAACAAATTCCTGATAAACCGCGTTTTCCTCGGAATTCAGACCGTTCTGCAATACGGCTTTGATGACGGCATTTGGCTTGGCTGTCTTTACGCCGGCAAGCACCGCCATGATTGCCACCTGCAACTGCGACAGTTTTACTGGGACGCACAGCGACGCAACCTTATTCCGGCGCGATTGGGCATTTAAAAATTTGCTGTATTTCTTGAATCCTCTGCGGAGATCGACGGTCTGCGGCACGCCCATTTCGTCCATCCAGATGGAAATCAGGTCGGCGCGGAATTCCTCGCTGTAAAGCTCGATATCCAGCAGCCAGTTGTCCTCCTGCGATTCATAGGCTATCGGGCAGTAAACCAGATAATCGCTCTCGGTGTCGTCCTTGTTCAGCAGTTTTTTGACAGCGAAATGGTTGCTTCCGGTCAACGCAATAACCTTCACGCCGTCAATCTGAATCTCGTCCAGTTTATCAATAAATTCCCTGTCCTCGTCCTTCCATACGATAATGCGCCGCTTGTAGAATTCCGGCAGCGGTTCCGCGAATCGACGGGCGAGGTCGTGTTGTATTTTTTCGGTGTCCATACGGTCACCTCCCTGTTATTTAATCTTCGCCAGCACATCGGCAAACTTGGCATAATTCACCTTCACGCCGTCGTCCAGATCAATCTCCATCATCCTATCGGCGAGGTGGTGGATTTTTTCTTCGTAGGTGCGGAGTTCGTCCGCCTGACCCTGCATGGTGGTGAGTTGCTTAGTGAGCCTGACCTTGTCGGAAGTGGACGCGGATGCAATGCGCTTTTCGAGGTCAGCCATTGCCGTGCGGTAACGGGATTGCAATTCGTGGACGTAATCGGTGCGGACGCGGGCGACGGTGTCCCGACGGTAGCGGTGAAGGTAAATCAGGCACTTGAAGCCGTTCTTCTTTCCGCTGTCGAAGAGCCAGTAGATCGGGCGTTTCTGGTAGATTTTGCAATGGTCGGCAAAGAAGTCATTGATGAAATAATTGCGGATAATTTCGCGCGGAGATTTAGCCGTTAGCCGTTGGCTGTTAGCCGTTAGCGCGGTTGCAATGAATTTCAGGTTTTCTTCCAGCGTTTCCCGACCGTAGACCGTTTCAATAAATCTGACGAACAGCGCGACAATATCATCCTCAAAATATTCATCGTCTGTAATCGGAAGAATGCCGTCTTTGTCCGGCTGGAACGTGACATATTTGGAAGAATCCCATTCTCCTCCGGCGTAAACCAACCCGTCCACATCGAGCGAATACCGACCGAACATACAGCCAATCGCATAGGAAATCAGGGATTTTATTTCGCGCTGCAAATCCGCCTTGCGGACGGTCACGTCCTTATCCTCGACTTCGGGGGTGAGTTCGTCCTGCAAGCCGTAGATGTCGATGAAAATGCGGTTGAGTTCTTCCTCGTTGGCTTTGAGTTGGTGGAAGCGGTCGCTGCACTCGGCTTGCCACTGTGCAAAGGCTTCTTCCACGCTTCCAACGCCGCGAATCAGTGGGTGTCTGCAAAAATCCCACGACGTTTCAAAGCTGTCCCAGTCAGCGCGGGAGAGGGAGATGTTTTCTTTTGCAATTTTATCAGCAACAGAATTAAATTTCGCATATGGCAATGAATTGAAATTACAAATTTTAAAATGTAAAGTTGGATTTAAAAACTGAGCAATAACATTTACAATTTTTGAATTAAGAAATGCTAAAGCAGAATAATAATCGTTTTTATCAGGGAATGCTGCATTAGCAGAAGCATCAAAAATAAATCCTTTAGGGACAAATCTAAAAGAAATACCTTTTGTCGTAATATCAGTCCATGTAATATGTTCTATAAAATACAACTGTTCGTTGCTTATTTTCCAACCTAAATTATCACCAAGTTGCGGATATACACGTCGAGTATTTTCTTTTATCTCATCCCCATTATTTTCCCAATTTACAACATACTCTTGATTCCCATACCATTTACGATACTCTCCGCCTTTGTTATATGGTATCCACTTATGTGAACCAATGTCCTTATAGGATTCTGCGTTGCGTAAAAATTTATTGTCTATAATTTCAAACCATAAACGCAAAAATCTTTCATTGTCACCTGTTCTCATTCCAATACAAGATTTAATTTGCTCTGAAATATGTTTATCTCCAACTATTGTTAATATCCTATCACTCACCCAATACGCCACAGGTGCGCCGGGGATTTTTGCAAAATTGTCTTTTTCGGCAAAATATCTGTTTTCGCCTGATAAAAACATTTCTTCTTTACCGTTCTGCGTGGTGGGTTCTATCAGGCGGCAATAGGTGCCTTTGAATTGTTCGGTGTGTCGGTTGACGTTGACAAAAGCGGTGGTCTGCACGACTTCGCCGCCGATTTCCTCAAAGGCTCTTGCGCCGAGATGTGCCATGTTCACCGTGTCAATCGTCTGCAATTTGACGCGCAGTTTTTCATAGCTTGATAAGAACATCCATGCGTGCTGGGTAATCATCGCGTAATAGCCGTTTGTTTTGGTTATTACGCCGCATTTTTCGATAAACACGGCAAACAAATCGCTCTTGCTGTCGGGGTAATTCTTCTTGACAAATTGGCTCAGAATATCGTCCATTCCACCGCCCATATACGGCGGATTGGTGACAACCACATCGTATTTCTGTGACAGCATCCGCGCCAATTGCACCATGCGGAGCAGCTTTTCCCGCGCGTCCAGACCGACAAGAAAATCGTCCGTGTAAGCGTCCACGGCGTTGGCGGCGGTTTCGATGTCGATGCTTTTTTCCGATATTTCCAGAAGGGAGCCGTATTCGTCGGCATTCTCAAACGCTTTCACCAGCGATTGCAGGGCAGGGGCGGAAAAATCCTCCGCGCGATAGGGCGTAAAACCCTGAAAATGCCCGATGTTCGGCTGCACGTCGCGGCTGAAAAAGCGGCGATCGTACTGCCGCGCCTTCATCATGACCGCAAAATAGGCAAGCTGTCCGGCGCGTTCATCGAGGTCAAGTCCGTAGAGATTCTTTTCCACAATCAGCCTGACCGCTTCCCTTACGGAATAGCCGTAGGCTTCATATATCTGCACCAGCACGTCAAAGAGATAGCACAGAATATGCCCCGAACCCATGCAGGGGTCTGTTGCCGTGTCTAATTTGATACAACATAACGGAGCGGAATTTCTACGCCGTAACGATGCACACCCCTGCAAACGTGCCCGTATGCATCGTTACGGAGTAAGGTATTCGGTTTAATCGCTGCCTGTGCGTACATTTCTCTCTCCTCGTGGAACTGGAATTTATCGCATGATCCAGTCGATAATTTCCTTCTGTGATTTCTCGAAATATCTTAGGTT
>CACWOX010000022.1 GCA_902762615.1 uncultured Ruminococcus sp.
AACTTGGGCTTATTGACACTTCTCCCACTCCTAAACGTAAGCCCGGCAGACCTCCTAAAAATTGTGTATAGTCTTATCTTTTGGGATAGTAGTAATTAAGAAAATCTACGATCAGACTGACATTGCCTATTACCGCAATGACTATCTCGCTCACGGCGCGATGGGATTTGAGGACAATGCGGATTACCGCGAGTTCGGAGAAAAACTGATTGCCCGCATTTCAGCCTATCTGACCGACGTGATGCAGTATTATGCCCAATTGAAAGTCACGCTTGGCGGGATGGAGCTTGCCGGTTGTAAGTTGCCTGAGAATTGCTCTCCGGATGATGAACTGACGCTTCACATTGAGGGACATGAAATACCGCTGTACCCGTACATCGCCCACAATGAAAAGGAAGGCGTGCTGTTCTTCGATTATTACAGCGCTTCCCGTAACAATCAGATTGCAAAAGGCTTGAATTACATTCGCGGAGGCGGGCGAAAAAGCTTTGTCGCGCCCTATTACTGCGAGATATACGAACGACATTTCGGAGGCGAAATTCAGAAGATTTCCGACAGTATGAACAAATCGCTGGAACGAAACAACAGCACGCTCGAAATTGAAAAAGTGCTGAACGAACTGAACGAAGCGGATAATTTTGTGCGTCCGGAATACATCATCCATTGGGTGGAAAACTGGCTTAACGATGACAAAGGCTCAATCCATCTGCTCATGATGGAACGCGGCATGGGAAAGACAGCACTGTCCTATGCGCTTGCCTCGGGAAAAGAGGATCCCGGCGATGTCACGGTATGTGCCTATTATTGCGGACAGTCGGGCATGAGAGGCGACTATATCAGCGGCATCAATAACGCGTTGACTGGCGATATTGTCAGGGTACAGAACAGACGCATGTCTTACGGTCAATCGGAGGAATCCGAGGATTTTATCCGTCTGAAATATGACGCGGAGGACAAGCACGCCAACATGACGGAAACGCTGGAGTATTTCCGCGATGAACACGCCTATTTTCATCAGAAGAGCAAACTGCTGCTGATCATGGACGGTGTGGACGAGTTGCCGCGGGAATCGGCAGGACTTTTCGATTACATTCCGAGACCGGAAGAAATGCCCGACAATACATACATCCTGATTACCTCGCGCAATCCGGTGACGGAAAAGCTCCCTGCGCACATCTCTGGCGCTATTGAACAGTTAATTAGTATTGACACTATGCTCGTCAGCTCCGATATCCAAGGAGCCAACGGAGAAAATAATCACTGCGTTTTGAAAGACTACGCCACCACCAAGGTCAGGCTGCTGGACGGCGGCGAAATGCGCAAGCTCAGCGATGACGAAGCAGAGCATCTGATACAACTGTCGGGCGGCATTTTCCTGAATCTGAAGCTGTACGCAAAGCTTGCGGAATCCGGCATACCGGTCAAAAGTCTGCCCGCGCTCGACAGCCAGCCGCTTTTCGAGCGGTATCTGAAAGAAATCCAAAAATACTACGGCGACAAGCTGTTCGATGAAGCAATGACAGTGCTGTATGCCATCGTCACGGCTGAGGAACCGCTGACGCTGCGGGAGGTCGCGTGGCTGTCGGGCGAGGAATACATCACCCCCAAGCTGCTTGCCTTTCTGCGGGACTTCGGTGCGCTGCTCAGAACTATGCGCGTACAGTCTGACATCGAAGACGCGGCGCATAACCCGCGTGGCTCCCTCATCAATCCGGCAAGTGAACTATATACTCCTTACATAAAAGCCCTGTTTCCCGAAAAACAAAAGGAGCTCGCCGCGATTTTCGCCGACAAGCTCATGAATACCGATCTGGAGCAGTACAAGGACGCAAACGGCAATTATTCTATTCCAGACGGACTTTTCTACATAGCGGCATACTTGCCAAAGGTCACCGATGAAATATCGGAGGAATTACGGGACAGGGTGTATATCAAAGACAGAGAGCGCACGGATATTTATGATTGTGTGACGAAAAACAAAAACAGCCGTGACAGCTATGTGCTGAAAAGACTTACAAAAATGGGCGAGGTCTGGAGCGAATACTGCAAGAAGGCTGGCTGGTATGAAAAGCAGATTGGCTTTCTGAATATCATCGGCAACAGCTATTCCACTATGTGTGAGTATGATCAGGCACTGGAATGGAAGAATCAGCAGGTCGCGCTTTGCCAGCAGTACCTCTCCGAAGGCAGGATGGACGACGAAAATGACCTTGCCACAGCCTACATGAACCGCGGCGTGACGTATGATGATATGGGCAAATACGAGGAAGCCCTGAAGGATTACGACAAATGCATCGCCATCAGGGAATCGCTGCACGAGGCTGGCAGGCTCTATGATGAAAATGCCCTTGCCAAAGCCTACATGAGCCGAGGCGTGACGTATGATGATATGGGCAAATACGAGGAAGCCCTGAAGGATTACGACCAATGCATCGCCATCATGGAATCGCTGCACGAGGCTGGCAGGCTCTATGATGAAAATGACCTTGCCACAGCCTACATGAACCGCGGCGTGACATATTGGAGTACAGGCAAATACGAGGAAGCCCTGAAGGATTACGGCCAATGCATCGCCATCAGGGAATCGCTGCACGAGGCTGGCAGGCTCTATGATGACAATTACCTTGCCAAAGCCTACATGAACCGCGGCAACGCTTTAGGTGATGTCGGAAAACACGAGGAAGCCCTGCAGGATTACGGAGAATGTATCCGCATCAGGGAATCGCTGCACGAGGCTGGCAGGCTCTATGATGAAAATGACCTTGCCTCCGCCTACATGAACCGCGGCGTGACGTATCGAGCGGTTGGCAAATACGAGGAAGCCCTGAAGGATTACGGCAAATGCATCGCCATCAGGGAATCGCTGCACGAGGCAGGCAGGCTCTATGACTGGCAGTATGATCTCGGCTCGGCATGGCTCAACAAGGGCATTCTGCTGGCAACCGGTCTGCACGATACCGACGGTGCGCTGGAAATCTGGAATCACGCAATAGTCGTACTGGAAGCGGAGGAGAAACTGTCGTATAATGCCAATGACACGCTCAGAAGATTGTGTGCCGCTCGCGAGATACTGACGGGAAAATAATAAGGAGGCACAACCCAAATGACATACACCACTACACTCATCATCCCTTTCCGCTTTGACTGCGGCGGAAGCGGGATAGAAAACACCGACACGCTGATCTAGAAGCAGGGTATCTTGCAGCGCACTACCTACAGCGACCGGAACGCCGTGAGAAGCATTGCCGATGGATAATTGTAAATGATAAAAGAATACTAAGAAGATTTTTTCATCTCCCCGCCTGCGCGGTTAATGTATAAAAACGCGCAGACGGGGAGAATTTTTTTCTTATACACTATATATCTGACCGTCGGTCATTTCTGCTTCGTAGAGCTTTTTTGCCGCGGAGAAGAGACCGGCTATCCAGATCAAGCTGACGATGAAGCCGAAGAGGAAGAGCATGATGAGTATGCGGAGCATCCAGTCGGCGCAGCCGCCCAGACCGCAGCCCGATGAAACCGAGAAACGGAACAGAAACATCATGCCGAGTTTCCGCAAAAATTCCCCCACCAGACGGAACATCATGCTCAGCGAATACACCAGTCCCACTCCGTACACCGGAGAGAAAACCAGCATGGAGATAACGTCATACACGGAATATTCCGCGCTGTCAATCATCTGAAACGCCAGCATTCCGCCGAGCAGCAGTCCCACCGCCGCCGATATGCCTATGAGTGTCCATTGCCTTTTTACCATAATGTATTACGCCTCCTCTGCGTAAATTATATGCATAGAATTGTCTTGATGATCTCCGGCATGACGCTGGTCTGAATGAAGCATTCCCTGTCGCCAAGACTGCGTATTTCCTCCGGCGGAATCCGCCTGATTCCGGGCTGAGGGGCAACCGTCATGCTCGCGCTCCTGCTCGGAAAAAGACCGAAGGAAGATTGGGTTTCGCCAAAATGAGTGGAGACAGTCTGCATGGTGTATGTGCCCAGCAGCCCTGAAAGTGCTTCGGCGTTTTCATGCCATAAAATCACCCGATTGGGATAGCGGTTCCACACAGCTTTCATTTCGTCATCATTCCTTCCAAGACTGTTAATGTCCTGACACAGCAGGATTTTTGTCAGCCCGGAGGAATTGTCCGTCAGCAGACTGTCAAGAAAGGCATACCTGCCCATGGAAATTTCCTCGGCGATCAGAATGGCATTCTGTCCGCGGCGTCTGAGCGCTTCCAAGTAGATTTCCAGCAAGGTTTCCGTTGCCAGCTCAGAACGCTTTGTTGTCAGGCTGAGATCAACCGACAGAATGCGGTTGCCATCTATCAGGTCGTTTATCATTACTTCTCTGTCCGAACCCTGTAAAAAGAGCGAAGCCATGAGCGAGACCACCCGTTTCGCGCCGGCGAAATCATCCATGAAGAGCTGAAAGCGCTCGGTCTCCGCGTCAAATTCATCCTGCGAAATAAGCCCTTCGGCAAACAGCGTGAAAAGCACCTTTGCGGGTGGATTGGAAAAAAGCTCGTCAAGTGCGCGAAGATTCAGCGGATGACCGAGTTTTCCCAGACCGTCGATCATAAATTCCAGGCAGTCATACGCCTTGCCGCTGAGCGGTGTCCCGCCGCTTTCGGCAAACCGCTCTATCGCAAAGACGGCTTCTCTCTTGCTGGCGTAACTGCTTATGGGATCAGCGGGCAGTGTGACAACGCCTCCTCTTGCCATAGCAAAATCGGAGTGACACAGATTCCTGTAAAGCCCGCCTCCGTTGTTCAGAAACAGCACAGGTCGATTCTGCGCGTAATACTTGATTACCGCGGAAGCCGCCACCATGCGCTCAGTCGGATGGCCGCCCGCGATCAGCGTACTTTGCGGATAGTACATGATATCCCTGATTCCGCGTGATGGATCGTAAACCACCCCTCTTGCGGCGGCATTCTTGCTGTCCACCGTGTCAATCAATGCCCTGTCCTTTGAAAAAAGCGAAAGCAGTCCTCCCAAAATTATCATCCTCTCTTATGTTTGTATTCATCCAGCCTGACGATAAAAGGCGGCGTATGGGCATTACCGTCCGGCATTCGCACGATTGCCTCCCCAATCCGCAGACGGTTGAGCGCTTCATCGTCCACAATGTACTGTGTCTCATTCCGCGTGCTGACAGTATATCCCGCCGAGCTGAGCGCCCGCACTTCCGCCTTGCCGCAAAGATTTTTGATGTAATCCCGGCTGACCGCGTCGCGGCACTGGAAGAAAAGCAGCGAAGCAAAGGAGGCGATGATCGAATCCGCCTTGTACTCCCCGAAACGTTCATACATCCCGCTGTGACTCTGCGCGGCGGCAATGATGCTTCCCCTCTGTCCGCCCATGAAATTGCAGGCTTTTTCTATCTCACTGCACTCGATCAGAGGAAGCTCGTCAAGAACAAAATAGCCGTGACCTTTTGCCCTGTCATTTGCCATCATCGTGTTCATGGCAAGGTCAATCAGCAGACCAACCAGCGTGCCGAGCGCTTCCGAAGCGCTTGTGTCGTACTCGATATAGAGAACCCGCCCGCCTCTTTTTCTGACAAAATCACAAATTGAAAAATGCCCCGTGCCGCCGAAAGCATTGCTGATAAAATGATTTTCGGCGGCGTTTTTGGCAAACGCCCTGAAATCAGAACCCGCGTTCCAGTTCGGATTGGAAAAATAATCCTCAAGATAGGCGTATTTCGGATTGTTTTTGAAATCAAGCCATTCTGGCCTTTTCTTCCCGGAAAACACAGGCGAGCAGAGCGTGTCTCTGAACTGCCGGTTGTCCGGCGTGTTTCCCGACAAGCGCATTGCATTGTCGATCACACCGCAAAAGATATTTCTTGCACCGTCAACAAAGAATTTCTGTTTTGGGTCGTCCTCCCTGACAAGCCGACAAACGATGTCCTTGGTAAACATTTCACGGTTATACGGATCGGACGAACGGATTTCACTGAAAATATTCCAGCCTTGCGTGATATGCCTGTGACGCGGCAGGGTACTGATTACCAGATCGCCGCGTTTCGGGCTGTAGAATTCATCCCGATAATCTCCGCGCGGGTCAAATACCACGGCAAAATCATCAGGCGACAGGGAAGGAAGAAGCTTTGACAGTATCAGCTTAATGGCGTTGCTCTTGCCGGATCGCGGACCGCCCAACATAAAGGCATTGCGTCCCGTGAGCTGCGCCGTTGACAATTCGCAGGGAAGATTCCCGCATACACCTTGAAGCGTTCCGAGCGACCTGTCCTTCACCGGCGGCGGAAGATTTCTCTCTACCACGCTGCCGGTGAGTGGGGTTCGTGAGAATACATGCATACTTCATTCCCCCTTTCAGACAGAGCAGGAACAGTCGCTGGCACTGGCGGAAGCATCAGCTCCCGCGTTAGCGCTGTTTCCCGAAACAGAGGCGTCACTTTCTCCCGACTCATAGGTACATACCGAGTCCGCACAGGCGTCGGCATATTCCCCGCAAGCCTGTGCCGCGGTGTCTGACGCTTCATTCATGGCGGAAACGCCCTCGTCAACATATGCCTCCTCCGCTGCCGAGGCGTCTTCCGCACGTTCCATCCACTGCTCCATTCCTGATGAAGGCTCATCGGGATAGGGCATTTCATAAGTGACGTCGGTTTCCTGCTCAGGAATGTACTCCGGCTCATGACTGAATTCTTCACTCAGTTCTTTGACATCCTGAAAGAGACCCACTGCAGAAGGAATGAGTTCACCGCCGTGCATCGCGTCAAACTGTGCCTCGCTGTATTCTCTTTCAAGATCGATATCCTTTCCGCGAAGAATATCCAAGTGAATTGACGCACCGCTCAGCGCGGCTGATGCGACATCTGTATCATTTCCTGTCACCATGCTGTATCCGTCAAGGGCGACCTTCCCCCCTTTCAATCCCACAGCAGCGATCTTTCCCGGCATTCCTCTTGCCGCTTCAATTGCCTTTGTGTCCACCGTGTCTTTAAAATTACTGAAGCCTTCCTTGATTCTTGCGCTGAGGTTACCCATACAGCTTCATCCTTTCTGTAAAACTTTCTTATTCAGTAGGTCAAATGATCTGGGGCAGTGATCTGATCAATACGCTCAGCAGGATAAGTGCAATGACCAGAATAATGAAAAGCACATAGGATGGTATGCCCTTCCTTCTGCCGGACGCGAGGTATTTGGGTCTGCAGAACTTACTGCCGGAACGGAATCTATTCGTATTGTCACCAAGATGACCGTAATCGCGGTCAAAATCAAATGCCTCTGATTCAAATTTTAATTCTCTCATGTTGAACAACTCCTATTATATCCCGCACGACGGTAAACACACCGGATTTCCGCCGTGCGGGATTCATTCATTTATTCGCGGATGCCAATGCTCAGGAGATGCTTTGCTTCTTCCGTATCGGCGTCAATGATGATAGTGGAACGGTTGGCACTGTGAAGCTCATTCCCGTTCTCATCTCTGAATCGCCACGGATGATCGGTATAACCCAGTCCGCAGGTGATGATCTGAGCGGGATCAATGTTGAAATCGTCAACAAACACCTTCTTGATGGCGTCTGCTCTTTTCAACGAAAACAAAAGATTATTTCTGTCATTGTTACCGTAATGGTCAGTCATTCCGGCAAGCAAAATGCACCTGTTTCGATGGAGCTTCAGATAATCGGCATAGGGGCTGATTGTGTTCTTGACTTCCTCCGGGGCAGTTACGATTTCTGTGGTAAAAGAACGGAATTCAATGCTGCTCATGTAATGGATTTTCAAAGGATCCGGTAATTCGCCATTGACTTCGATTGTCTTAACGGCGTACTCAGAGTGTCTGCTTTCATTTTCGGTCAGATCAGGCGCAAAAGTCACATTCTTGCATCCCGATGCTTCCAGAATTCCTTTCCAGATAGCCTTGAGGTTTTTGATATCAGAAGCCGAAGGCTTCTCCTGAGGCGCAGTTACATCACCGCAACCGACCCAGATAATCTTATTCACAAACGAGAGATCAGGCAAACAGTCACGCTCCTTCAAAGCATTCACCACTTCATCCGGAGTGCAATTCAGGTAGCCGCATGTGAAGTCGAGGGGTGCTGTCGTGCTCAGACCGGAGGCGATGATGATCATCGTCGTTTCTTCATTGTCCTTCCTGTCCGAAAGCAGTTGCCGTGAACTTTGACTGATCGTACCCATGAGATCGACTTCATCTGCCTGTGCCTTTGCCTCCGAAATAGCGTTAAGTGCCATTCTGGTGTAGTTCTTCTTGATCTGCTTCATACGCGAATCAGAAAGCTGCTTGTTGGGTGCGCTAAACTTTCCGTAAAAAGAGCGGTAGCAGGAACTGTCGGCAACAAAAACCGACATAGTCGAATTGAAATGATCGGTCGTTTCGGTGATGGCGTCGTAGAGCTGACCGCCAACGCTGATGCTGGGATTGTTCTGACATGCCGCGTAGACAACGGCGAGGTGCTGAGGCTTGTCATTGGCTGGGCATCCTGTCATAGGAAACACGACAATACTTGCCAGGCACACCAATGCAACAATCTTGATGATAAGCTTGATGAGAAAACGCATTTTCATAATGAATCACTCCTGTAACATTTTTGATTGAATTCCTTCAACCGCCTTTATGATAGCACAATCTCCGCTAATAAAATATTACGATGGTGAACTTCTCTGCTGCTGATGCGGCGGCGGAAGGTAATTCCCTCTATATAAATAAAGGATGATTTCGCTGATTTCCATTACATTACTGAATTAATAGCCTGAGAATTTTTCATTCCGATTATATGATAAAAAATCCAGTTGACAAAAAAATCAGGAGACTGCATTCAATACGGTAATAAACTTCCATCCGATTCTATGCTATACCAATAATGTAAGCTTTCGCAGACCCGGATGAAAAACTCAAAGAAAAGTGAATTCAGTTCTGTAATAAACTTCCATCCGATTCTATGCTATATAAATAGTGTAAGCTTTCGCAGACCCGGATGTAAAAAAGAAAGAATCAGTGAAAACACTTGCGTAATATTCTTCCGGCTGTATCTGTGATTTAATATTGACAGAATTTGATCCGGCGCAGTTGCGTTGGTTTGAATCATCTTTTTGCAGGAGGTATCCAATATGAAAGATAAGCAAAAAAGCATCGGTGTCCTTACGGAGGTCGTCCATTATACGCTTCCGGATAAGGTGTCCTGGAGAAGGACTGCAACACCTGTACTCGACTTTTGTTTTCCCTATCTCAGAGGGAGAATCCATTCGTTGACTAAGGCAAACGATCCGGCTAATAACGCGCTGTCCTATGCCAAAACCGTGACCGGTCGTTGCAATATCTACTCGGCGAGGATTGACAGAAAGTTCGAAAAGAAACTGAAGCCCATCAAAATCGATTGCCGCCGTTTTGCCGTTCACTACGATGCCGCGCTTGACAGAGTCAATAGAACCGTGGCTTCCATTCCGGGTGAGCCTAAGTCCATGAGAAAACGCCGCCGTTTTACAGCGCAGGGCGAAAGGGAATATCTTTACAGAGTGCGCACGGCTATCCGTCATGCGCTTGCAGGAAATCTGGAGGCAATCGACAGTCTGACAAAATTGGCAAATACCGATAAAGGGCGTATCGGTGCCAAAACCAAAATGCGTATTTATCAGTACATCAGAGGACTTACAAAAGGGAAATCCGATCTCAGCCTGTTGGGTGAAGATAAGATAGACGAAATGATTGCTACGGCGATTCCCGACGTCATTATCCCCGACACGACAAGATACAGCGAGATAGTCAGTGAAAAGGAGGAAAATTCTTATGTTTAATGTAGGAAAAGCAAAACTCCCCAAAATCAAGGCGAAAGACAGCCCCATCGACTACGACAAGGAACCAAAGCTCAAGAAGAAGCTGCCGGAGTTAGTCGATAGGCTCAGAACGGACGCAAAACAGATGGTCTCCTACACGCATGCTGATGCGCACAACAGAGACGCGCTCGACATTTTCATCGGGCAGGCTAAAAAAGAACTTTTTGCCTGTGCTAAGGATGTCTTTACCGCCCACAGACTGAAGATTAAGGAAGTCGCCAGAACAATTGCTGCGGAGACAAGCAACCTCAAGCGCAAAATCGACGCTGCAGAAGAAAAGATCAAAGAATGTAAGGAAAAAATCGCCGAGATCAAGGAAAAACATCCGGAAGCGGCCATGCAGGACAGTGAAAGCATTTTTACTTCGTTCTACGCCAGAAAAGTTTATGCTTTTCTCCTTCTGGTTGGTGATTTTTCTCAAATGTATATTCTCTTTGATCTGCTGATCGTAGAGTATTATATTCTTGTGCTCATCACCACATTTGCTACCACCTTCTGCTATGATTATTTTCCCATCATCATGGCGGAAGAAGTAAACAAAATCAAAGCGGACAAGAATCACGACCGCAAACGGTTATACATTTTTTCTGCCATCTTTCTCTTTAATGCAGCACTGACCTTCGCTTTGAGACTGGCTACCAGAAAGCTTATCTTCACTGATCCGTTTGACGATATGGTTGCCAATACCGGTGTGATAAATCAGATTTCCATTTCACCTGACTCTCCGGAAGCCTACTTGACAGTGATTGTTCTTGGTATAGTACCTTTTTTCACATCGCTGATTTCGTTCTGGCTGGCTCTCAAGGATACTCCTCAAACGGTTGAAATGCATAATCAGATAGCCAACAAGAATCGCCTTGAAAGGACGGTTATCCGGCTTTACAAACGCTTTGACGCAATGTTCCGGAATATTGAAGCTGAGCTGTTAGAAGCGGATCAGGAAGTATTTGATGCCTTCATTAACAAGGCTTATGCCATGTTTGATGCGCAGAAGAACTACTACATCAAGCTTCTCTGCATGAAGAATCAGGACGCAGACGTTATTTCTATACTTACAGAACCTCCCACGGAGGAACCGGAAGTACCGGATGAGACTCCAATTGTTCTTCACAAGGCTTCTTACGCACCGTAACATGAAAAGAAAAGCAACATAAACCTGCGCCGACTGGCTGCTGATAACGGCGGTTCGTCGGCGCGAATTTATTCGTAATAAACTATTCGGAAAGGCGGCTAAGAATATGAAAAGCAGAACGAAAAGCACAATTGCATTCCATTCACTTGATTATTTTCCTGAAATGCAGGATGGACTAAAGCGTTTATTCCAAAGGGGCAACGGAAGCGCTGGCTTTACGCCTGTGCTTGTCACGTTTCCCCCATCAGTCGAGCCGGAGTATTTTCTGGACGGACTCTGCGACGATCTGGAGCAGCCAGAAGCGATGATTTTCACGGGAGACAGACGCTGGCTCAATTTCAGGCTGGAATACACCGACGGCGAGGAATTTCCATCCTTTGCGCGGATGCTCGAATGTATGTACAAACATTCCGGCTATCGGAACGAATTTGCCGGCGTGGTCAGAGTTGATATGACCGACTGGACAGAGTATACCGAAGACAGCAGGCTTGCGGATGTGCTGGCATTTATTCATGATTATTCCGACAGCGTATTTTTTATCGCCAGCGTGACGACAGATGACAGACAGACTGCCGAACCGCTGAAAAAAGAATTCGGCAGATGGATACATACGGTTTTTATAGATGTTTCCAAGCCTTCCACACAGCGATTGACAGAAATTGTGGCAGACAGACTGTCATCGTCCGGACACACGCTGACAGCAGACGCGCTGGAACTGATTTCCGCTTCTGTGGATAAGCTCGCTAAACAACAGCATTTTGCCGGTATGAGAGAAATATACAGCCTTGCAGACGCTATGGCTGTGGAAGCGTCGGGAGTCAAGCGTATTTCTGCAAAACAAATCGAGGCATTTTCACCCGACGGCGAATGGATTGCAGCACACGCGGACAGAGAAAAGTTTTCAATGGGATTTACGGGAGGCAATACAAATGGCAGACAATAAATTCAAAAGAATTTATGAATCGTACTATTCCAAGTACGACAACGGGCTTTCCGATTCCCGATGGGCGGAAAGTGAGGAAATAAAAAACGCGCTGACAAAAATTGATTTTAACCGTGCGAGGCTGAAAAAAGGAGGCATTCCCTGCATGAGTGACGGAAGAAACGTTTGGATAGACACGGGCGACAGCCATTCGGTAGCCATAGGACAAAGCGGTTCCAAAAAGAGCCGCAACATTGTATTTCCTCAGACACTGATCAATATCAAAGCCGGGGAATCCATGATCGTCACAGATTTCAAGGGGGAAATATTCGACCTAACATCAGGTTATGCTAAAAAGATGGGGTACAGAATCTATGTCCTCAACCTCCGTGATCCAAATCATTCCGACCGCTGGAATCCTTTCTATGAACCTTGGCGGCTGCTGCACGAGCAACACAATATAGACGGCGCAAGAGAGCTGATCAATGATTTTATTGACGATGTGTTCGGTGAATTCAGCAAGGTAGACCGTTATTGGGACGATATGGCAATGAGATTGGGAATGGGATTGTGCGACGTGCTGCTCTTCTGCTCCGACAAGGAAGAGGCTACGCTTAAATCGCTGGTGTATCTGCGAAACGCCGGACTGAATATGGACGCCGAGGGATTCTTGGTGGATATGACACGCGACCTGCGGAGAGATTCCTATACATACGCCAATCTCAATTCGGTATTTACCACTCCCGAAAGAACGCGCACCTGTATTGTTTCCACCTTTGACAGCAAGATGAGGCTTTTTACCGCGCAGCCTAACATCACCGAAATTTTCTCCGGCTGTGATTTTGATATAGCAAAATTCGGGGAGCAAAAGACCATTCTTTATCTGATCACGCCGGATGAAAAAACAACTTACGCCAAACTGATTTCCACATTTATCCATCAATCCTATTCCATTCTGATCTCACATGCCACCGCTTCACCCGAACGTCGGCTGAAAAAGAGGGTGAATTTCATACTGGACGAATTTGCTCAGCTTCCCTACATCCAGGATTTTCCGTCAGCCATTACTGCGGCTCGTTCCCGCAATATCCGCTTCACGCTATTTATTCAAAGCATGCACCAGCTCAAAGCCACCTACGGTGACGACGCGGAAACCATTCTCGGCAACATGGGAAATACGATATTCTTAAATTCCCGCGAGCTTCCGCTGCTCAGCCGGATTTCGGAATTGTGCGGAAATGACAAATATGGCAATTACCTGATTTCGCCTTCCCGCCTGCAGCGGCTGAAAAACAGGGAAAAGGGCGAGGCACTGATCATGATCGGCTCCTGCTATCCGTTCATTACGCGGCTTGCGGATATTTCGGAGTATGATTTCCGACCGTCAGATTATCCCGACGTTCCCCTGCCGCAGAGAAAGAAAAAATCGCCTCTGTTTGACTTGGATAAGTTACAGAAGCGATTTCATTGGCTGCTCGATCCGGAGTGCCGGTTTGAAGAACCGAAGCGGAAAGAGGAACCGGAAGAAGATGATAAAAATGTTGAAGATGATTTTGATCTACAGGCGGAGCTGGAGAAGAAATTTGACCAGTTATTTGGCTCGTCGGATGACGAAGAGTAAAGATGAAGGAGGAAAAATCAATGGAATTTACCATAGCAGAAAAACCTCTTGACGCGCTGAAAAACGATCTTACGCTTTATCACAGACTTAGCCTGAAACTGCGCACATCGTGTGCTTCGGACGTGGTGCTGCATTCCCGGCTGGAGCAACTCTTTGAAGCGGAGCTGTCGGACATCCTGTCGCTGCTGTACTACGGCTGGAAGCACGACTGCATGGAATCCATGCTCGGCAGGGGTTTATCCGGCAGCAGCAAACTGATACGCGCCGATTTCGGCAGCACCGAAAAACGTCAGAAGAGCCTGCTTACAATATTGCACACACTGTTCGAACTGGATATGAATGTCATTTCGGGCAATGTGGAACTCATGTGCCTGTACGACGACCTGATCTCCTACATAGCCGACCACGACACACACGATGACGCAATGATGCTGTATGATTATGATTTCTGGGATTTGTATTTTGGGTTTTATGAGGGATTCAAGGAAGCGGAAGGAGGAAAAGGCGGAGAACCGGGAGATAATAATTCTATTAATTGATATAATTTGTCAAGGACGTTTTTAGCATAATAAGAAAGTGACTCCTGTGCTTCAAGTAGGTTGATACCTTCGTTGCAAATTTTTAATGCACCAATCCGATCATCAAAACCTGCGCACAATAGAACGGCTTTGTTGTACATCGCATAGGCAAGATCTCCCACTTCGTACAAACGACCGTGATTAAACAATGTTGTTCTGATTTCAATGCACTTATCAAGATCAACTTTTGCTTTTTCATACTGATTCATTCTAAAGTATATTATGCTATTATGCATATATGTTGATGCAAGTTCGTTCGTATAGAATAAATTACCGTTCAGATACAGCTTTTCCATTATATGAATACAATCTTGGTAATCGCGTAGCGCATCATCGTATTTTCCGATATTACTTAAAGCATTACCTCGATTCATGTAAGCTGTGGCAAGGTCATTGGAATCATAGAGCCTTCCCTGTGCTTGCAGTTCTTCCCTGATACAGATACATTTCCCGTAATCGTGCAGCGCTTCATCGTATCTGCCGATATTGTCATACGTTACGCCGCGGTTCATGTAGGCTGTGGCAAGGTCATTTTCATCAAACAGCCTGCCTACCTCGTGCAGCGACTCCCTGATGGCAATGCATTTGCCGTAATCCTTCAGGGCTTCCTCGTGTTTTCCGATAGTATCATACGTCACACCTCGGTTCAGGTAGGCTTTGGCAAGGTCATTTTCATCATAGAGCCTGCCAGCCTCGTGCAGCGATTCCATGATGGCGATGCATATGCCGTAATCCTTCAAGGATTCCTCGTATTTGCATGTGCTCCAATATGTTCCACCTCGGTTCAGGTAGGTTCTGGCAAGGTCATTTTCATCATAGAGCCTACCTGTCTCGTGCAGCGATTCCCTGATGGCGATGCATATGCCGTAATCCTTCAGGGCTTCCTCATACTTTCCGGTAGTATCATACGTCACGCCTCGGTTCATGTAGGCGGAGGCAAGGGCATTTTCATCATGGAGGCTGCCTGTCTCGTGCAGCGATTCCATGATGGCGATGCATTTACCATAATCCTTCAGGGCTTCCTCGTGCTTTCCGGTAGTATCATACGTCACGCCTCGGTTCATGTAGGCGGAGGCAAGGGCATTTTCATCATAGAGCCTGCCTTTCTCTTGCAGCGATTCCATGATGGCAATGCATTTGCCGTAATCCTTCAGCGATTCGTTGTATTTGCCTGTTGCTCTGTATGTTACACCACGATTCAAGTAGGCTAATGCAAGGTCATTAGTGTCATAGAGCCTACCCTTCGCTAACAGGTCTTCCATGATATGTATACATTTCATGTAATCCTGCACTGCATCCTTGAATCTGCTCATTTTTGAAAATATATTGGCGCGATTCATATAAGCTGAAGCAATATCGCTAATGTCATAAATCCTTCCTTGTTCATAAAGATTCTCTCTGATGCGGATACATTTTTCGTAATCTTTCTGCGCTTCATCGTATCTTCCAATATTTCTTAGAACATTACCGCGACTCATATAGGCTATTGCAAGGTCATTTAGGTCATAGAGCTGATCCCTCGCTTTTAGGTCTTCCCTGATGCGGATACATTCTCGGTAATCTCGCAGCGCTTCGTCGTATTTGCCAGTATCGTCATACGCCATGCCGCGGTTCATGTAGGCAGTGGCAAGGTCATTAATGTCGTTTAATACGCCTTTATCCTTCAATTCTTTCATAATATGGACGCTAGTATGGTAATCTTGCAGTCCCCAATCTTTTTTGTCTGTACCTCGAATAATTTCCGAATGCTTGGAAAATACGAGGAGAACGTCATTAAAATATTCTTTTTCGTTATGAGTATTAAGAGAAATAAAGCTTGAGATACTTAAAAAATCATTGAGCCTTCTATTGGCTTTTTCCACCATATTCAATTTCTTATATACATCTGTCTGCATGGAACATAGCTTTTTCATCCGATATAACAAATACACTACTGAATGAAAATCAATAAATAACAATGTTCCATATCCTCTAACAAGAATAAACGGATAAAAAATATTTTCCAGGCAAGAGCTCAACAAATCCAAATCCTGCACCTTTTCAAAAAATTCAGCTTCAGAATAATAATCCATCAGATACGCACCGAGATAACTTATTTCATCCGGAAGATCATCAAAAGAAGTGGGCTTGTTTTTCGTACCGAAATCCAGCAGCATATTCATGTATCTGTTGCGCATTTGATCATATTCGTCCTGATAGTGTTCTTTGAGATAATTGCCATAGTCTTCATTGGAGGAAAAATAGGTATTGCAATTTCTATGCTCTGTGATATGATCGCACTTCATCAATGGCGCAAGGTCTTTCAGATACGCCAGCAACATCAGGTCGGGTTCACCTCTGCCGGACAAAACGGATATTTCATGAAGCGATAGCGGTTCTTTGGCGGTAAGAATCACCATGAGTACCTGAATGGCATTATTGAAAAGCTTTTCACAGTATATGCTCTTTAGTTTATCCAGAAACAAACCGAGCAGATCGGTGTTGGACAGTTTTTCCATGGTATCGACTGTCTGACCCGAACGGACAAGCTGCAAGTATAATGTCAGATTCAGAAATGTATCGTCCGCGATAGCTATCAGACGGTCGGTGTCTTGTGGTGAAACATCCACACGATATGCTTCATCCACATTTTTTGTCATAGATGCAATGTGCTGACGCAACACCTTTCTGTTATCCTTCGAGCCACGTACTACAGACAATAAGCTGTCAGGATGAAGGCATTTGATGCTGTCTTTGATATTCTGAGAAAGCGGTTCTGTATCAGGATTGCGGGAAGTCAACAGCAGATAACAGTCGTCCGCCAGCATCTCCCCTGTCGGAATAAAGTCAAAGATTTTCCCGCAATCGGACGGAATCTCGTCAAGTCCGTCGATCACCAGCAGCAGGCGATTGCCGTTTTGCATACCTTTATGTATTTCAAGGAATTTCTGGAGAAAACGAGCCATATGAGAAGCATTGACGCTGCTCTTTGATGACATACCCGTTCGTATTTGTTCATCGGATAATGTAATCGATTTTTCGTAGGTAAGAATAGGGAATTTTTCGCCGTTGTGCGCTTCTATGCCCCGGCTCAGTTCATTATAGATGCCGTCGGCAAATTCCTGTGCGGAACGCAATTGCACTCGATTGCAGTAAAACACCCTGACTACCGTATCTCTCAGATCAACAGAACTGTGACCGTCATTCTGTGAATCAAGCGAAAACGCATACGAGGTCTTGCCCATTCCTCTCTCCATCATCAGATGAAACACGCCTTTTCTCAAGTATTTTGGATTGATCTCCCCGTCGATCTGATCGAACAGGCAATCTTTCAGCCAGTCGGTGATATACACCGGTTCTACAAAATGATAGGCTGCATTGAGCCTGTTGAGTTCCTCTTCCAGCTTTACACTGATAAAGTTCGCGTTCATACTCCGGTTGGCATTTTCTTCCGAAATCAGGTTTTGTAAATGACAATAAAGGTCGCTCAGATACGCCGCATGATAATCAAATTTATTGGCATTTACATAATTTAGTGCTACCGCGGATTCCTTCCTGCATTTATAATCATCATAGAAATAAATCCCGTCCTCTTTTCGGAGCATAAAGGCGGCAATTTCAACGGACTTCCCGTCGATTGACACCTTTACTTTTCCGTCTCCTGATGCAAGAGGGTCTTGCAATTCCTGATAATTCAAAGGTCTGTCATCAATCGACATGATGATATTTTTATAGGCGGCGCGGCATTTTTGATAGTGTGCTGTGATTCCCTGTTCCATCTTTTTCAGAGAGTCCTTGTACATTTCACCCGCGGAAAAACCGAGTGCGCCGTGTCCTAAAAATCCGTTTCTCCAGTAAGAAAAGGTTCGACCATTTCCGAAAATCGTTTTGCTGCAAAAAAGCTCCTTGATTGAAAACAAAATCTTCCTGAGAGAAGCCGGTATCGTCTCATACTCGAATGCATGATTAACCTGATTGATTTTGCAAAGTTCACTTAAAATTTCTTCCCATGTGCCGACGGAGATTCCTCCGGTCAGAAGCTTTGCGTTGACCCGATTATCCTTGACTTCCGCTGCAGCACAAAGAACGGCGAATTTCAGGGTCGTTTCATAAACATCTTTTATTTCAATGATGGAGGCGTAAACCTTATGGCGGTCAAATAAATACCTGAGTCGCGCATATTCATGTCCTATGATCGCGGGAAGATCGTCAAAAAGAGATTCATCCCAGTTCAGTGAAGCGTTATACTCACTCAGCCACAGTTCATCTTCATTCTCAATATCGACATTTTTATCCATATGAACTGTCAGTCCTTCCTTTATTCAATTCTGCACCCAGCCTTTTTCAATATCTCCCCGCATTCTTCCGACAGCCCCTTAACGTCTCGGAAATCGCTGTTGGAAAGACGGAGGGAGTCGATGTAAATGCGGCTCTGCTCACCTGTGGTTATGTTCAGGGCAAAGTAATTGACGTCGGTATATCGCTGCTTGAAAATGAGCAGGTCGGAGGATGCGGTCACGCAGTCAAAGCGCGGGTCGCTGGTGCAGCAGCAGGGAATTTGTTTTTCTCCCGCCTTGACAACTTCGCCGCCGTCAACGGAAAATGTATTGACAACCGCGCTGCCGTATTCCCATGGCTGAGGGTTTCCGCTCTGCCGGAAGCTGACGAGGGAGAACTGATTTCCGCTGCCCATGAGCAGCAGCACCGAACCGGGAAGTCGGTATTTTTTCTCCGAAATATCACGATCCACTGTCGGAAAGCGACCATCCGGAGAAATGATTTGCAGGAAATCTCTGGGCTGACCTTTCTTTACCTTGTTTTTGAGCAGCATGACAAGGCTGCCGTCGTCGAGAATCTGTCCCTGTGTATCGCCGGAGTTATCGTAAATCAAAGGAAGCCCGGCGATTTCATTGTAATACTCTCCGCTCAACAGGAACACTTTCAGCTTGGAATGGCAGGATGAACGCACGGCAATTTTCTTGAAATCGTGTGAAACGCAGAGCAGAGAGAGTTGCTTATCCTTTTCATCGCCGAAGAGACTGTCCGCAAATTCGTATGTTTTTTCATTTTCACCCTGAAGGAAGGTGAGCGCAAGAGTATTGTCGGGCTTCACAGCAGAAAGAAGCAACGTCTTTCCATCGCCTGACACGAAAATCTGCTTAAAGCTTTGTTGCAGGGAAACTTCGGTCAATTGACCGGTTTGCGTGTCGCAGAGCACCGCTTCTTTTTCTCTGTGGGTGACAAGCATCTTTCCGGACAACATTCCGTTTTTCACGCCCTGATGGTCGCGCAGCCTGCACACCCATTTTTCATGCGCTATGTCGTACAAACCTATGTATTTGTTCTTCTGCCCGAACGGATTTTCATAGGCTGCCATCAGCACAACGTCGCGGGAAAGAAGAGTCTTGACCGAAGCGTAAACCGTGCGGCGCTGCGAAGTTTCGCCGAATGTGGCCATCTCGGCGTAATCCTCACCTAAGCTGAAAAGACAGATCGGTTCATCAGCCGTTCCAAAACAATAATCAGCAGATTTCTTGTCGCTTGGTTGCAGTCCGCAGGAGATAAAATGACTTCCGTCCGCGAGCTTGATCTCTTTGTTGTCGGAAATCAGAAACATCTCTTTTCCACCGAAGTTGCCCACATCGTAGGCGGATGAAAAACGGGTGTCTTGTGTAACGGTAAATGCATCGGGCTTTAATTCCACGCGGAAGAGCTTACCCTTTTCTCCAAAAAGCCAGAGGCAGTCTCTCCCGAATCGGATTCGCCTGATTTTTTCGTCAGTCGGAATGGAAACCTGCTTATCCTCCACGCAGTCCAGCAGAATAATCTCATCCGGTGATTGGTCGTAAACCGGAGAATGGAAGACAGCCAGCATTCTGCCGTCGGGCGAAAATTCCGCCAGCGTTTCGGGGTATTTGCGGGAGGGGAGGAATTGCTCCGCGCGGATGGGAATTCGTTTGAAGAGTTTGTATTCCGAGTCGTAGATTTCTGAGCAAAGTGTGAGCCTGCCAAACTGTCTGCCGAAGGTCATCAGCTTCTGTCCCGCGTATCGGGCGGCTATCACCATATCGCAATCGCTGTCAAGTATCCGTTTTTCCATGCGGGAAGGCATTTTCATTCCGACAGCCAGCATTTCTCCTCTGCCGGAAAACAGCGCGACGCGCCCCGATTCCTCCGAAACAGCCCAGGCGCAGATATTCCCCGTAACGCCCAGAAGGTTCTCGTCGGTCAGCCTTGCACCGGTGAAATTGGCCGAGCGGCAGGAAACGCCGAGCAGGTCACATTCCGTCAGGTCGAGTCGTGAAAGATCGGCACCGTCCAGCGTGCCGCTTTTAGCGTGGCAGATCGAGATCATATTTTTAACGGCTGAGGGGTAATTTCCGCCGAAATTGCCCTGGAGAAGTCCGAGAGCTTTTTTTTCGGGGGAATACTTTGTATCGTCGTAGAGAATGTCCCCTGCCATCATGGTAATTTCAGGACGCAGAGGCTCCGAAAGCCCGTTCAGAAGCAGTTCTGCCGATTCGGCATGAACAGCCGTGCGCGATACGTTGCAGAGATGAAGGGCGGCAAAAAACGTCTGCAAAGTCTGATGAATCATGCCGTATTCAATATTGTCCCCGTGATCATCTTCCCGTGCTGTCATCATGCAGCATTCGGAGCAGATCATTCTGATCACGCGGCTGATACTGGTTGCTTTTCCAGCAACCGATTGGCGCTCATCGTAAAGCAGGCTGATTGTCTCGGCAGTGTGGAAATTGGCTTCTATAAATTCATAAGTGCAGAAATTGTTTTCAAATGAATCTCTGATCAGCTTGCGAAGCTCTCGTTCGCTGAGGGCGTGCCTGTTGTTCCGCTCCATGTAAAAGGCAATACAGGGCAAAAGATACTGATAGATGAATTTCATTTTTTCGCCGTCTTCTTTGCTCCTGCCGATAAAAACCCGGTCTATTCGCTCGATTTCACCGTAATATCGGTGAAAAAGCTGTCCGGTTCGCCTGATGTCGGCAATGCCTTCTCCGGCTTCGTGCAGACGGCAGATCAACGACATAAAAAGCGGCAGACGGATCATGCTGACAAGTGGGCGGTTGCGTTTGATTTCGTCGCATTCAGAAGAAGTAAAACCGTGTCTGCGCAGGTGCTTTATCATATCCTTCTCATCGCGGATGCCGTTAGCGTCCATGCATTTGAAGTCTTCCAGTCGGGGATCTTTTTCCCGCGATGTGACGACGATCCGGAGATTTTTCAGTCGGGAAAGTCTGTTGATTTCGTCCGTCAGAATGCCGCGCACGCCTGCTCTCACTTCGTCCAGACCGTCTGCAAAAACGACGTATTCCGGCGTCTTCGTCTGCCTGCTGAATTCGCTGTAAAGGGCATTGAGAATCTGCGGGTCACAGCTTGTCAGGCTTTCCGCGCCGAAGCAGTCGCGGCAGATGCTCCGAAGGAGGAAGGACGCGCCGATGTCTCCATCCCGCCAGTCGGAAGCTTCGGGATAGCCCGACAGCGGCACATAAAACGGCACAATGCCGATTCTGTTTCTGTCAAACGCGCCAAGAAGCCGTCCCCAGCATTCGGCTGAAAGCGCGGTCTTGCCCGCGCCTCCGCTGCCGCAGAGAAGAATATTATCCTTTGTTCTGCCGATTCTATCAAAGAAATCATTTCCGAAAAGCATTTCAAACGGCACGGCGTATTTCTTAGAAATATTGCCGTATCTGCCCCTGCTTTCGATGAGAAACCTGTCGTAATGACCGCTGCTGCGGGAATAGAGCTGCAAAAGGGAAATGCCGTCGCCAATCATCAGTCTCTCCAGCTCGTCCAGTCGCTCTATCAAGGTGTGAATGTCACTTAGTCGATCTGAAGCGGCGCACTTTAATAACTCAGAAAGAACAGTATCACGCAGGTATTTTTTTGCGCTTTCGTTGATGGGAAGAGAAGCGACAGAATCCAGCTCTCCGTAGTGGAAAGAATCATAAATCCTGCCGAACAGCAGAAAGAACATGACCGCTCCTATGGAGTAAAGATCAGCTTCAAAGCCGAAGGAATCTTTTACGTTATAGTGGGAATAGATTGCTTCAGGCGCGCTGAATCCGGCTTTAATGGAGTAGGCCTTTCCTTTTTCATGCACCCCGCAAACCCCGCCGAAATCCAGCGGCACGATAGAGCCGTCGCTGCGGCGGAAGATATTGTCGGGGGAAATATCCATGTGCAGCTTGCCTTTAGTGTGAAGCAGGGCAATCTTGCGTGAAAAGGCGCGAATGTCTCTCACTACCCGATACACGTCGTCCTCGCTCTGCATCTTTTTGCCGTCACGGTATTCCTCCGCCAGGGTCATACCTCCCTCGTAGGGCATGGCAATGGCAAGGGTATTCTTATAGCGGACAATCGCGTCGATGTGCATGCTTGCTCCTTCGAGCTGGAGCTGACTCATCATGGCGGATTCGTTTCGCATCATGCGCTTTCTGCTTTCGAGGATATTTTCCGAATTTTCGCGTTCGTTATCGGAAAGCGAATCCCCGATGGATTTGGATGGCGGCGCAAACCATATGTGCTCATCATCTTCGTATGTATTCATATTCCTGACGGTGGGTTTCAGGATTTTAACGATGCAGTTGAGGGTATCGCTGCCCGTACCGTCGTCATACCGGGCGCGGTAGACAACTGCGTTGCCGCCCTGTCCCACCGGAGGCAGGACGAGCGTATAGGTTCGGATGACACCGGAATCATTGTCAAGTTCTCCGGTGATGGTGAATTGGGTAGTGGTCATGGTGGTCACCTGTTTATTATTTGCTTAATCCAAATTCCATAAAGTCCTTATCTGTAAACAGCAAATCTATTATTTTCTTAATTTTCTTTGAATTGGCGGCTTGCTCATCTGCCAAAAACTCTTTGACATCACTAATTTTGTTTTCCTTGCGGCAATTGTGAAGCGCAGCGATCAGGGCGGCTTCACTTTCTACTCGGGCACAGAGAAAATCCATGTGCGCGATGCTCAGCATTGTATTGATTTCCTCAATATCAAAATCAAAAAGTACGCCCAAAAAAATCAAATAATCTCGAGACAATAATTTGGTAAAATGACATCTGATTTCGCTGACAAAACTCTGAATCACTTTATAAGTATTAAATGAAATATCATCATAAACGGTTTTTTCAAATAAAAACCCGCCTATTGTATCAACCACTCTATCATCTTCATTTACGTATGGATGACTTTCCAACCAAGAATCAATATAATCTACCAGTCTGAAATTTGCTGTAACGATTGCTTTCCAGTTATCTTTAACATATTGAATCATATCGTTTGAATCGTTAAGATGATCCATGATTACTTCTGTTCCGGTAAACTCTGATTCTTTATTCATCAATTTTAAGCGAAGATATTTCTCCTGCTTTTTTTCAGCATCTGTAACGGTTTTTTCTCCCTTATGCTTTTTTCCATTTTTCCTTTCTTTTGCTTTGAATTGTTCGTCAAGTTTATCTACCGTATCAAAATATCCGTCGTCATGTGGAATAGAATCGCGGATGGCAACATACTCTTCCGGATAAATCTCGCGGGTTTCCCGGTAAATAATTTCCTTCAGTTCATTCTCCATGCGGTTTCTCAGGATTTTATACCCCTCATAATCCATATGATGGGTTAAGGCATGAATACAAGCGGCATCGTCAATGTTTTTCGGATATAGCTTACTGTAGCCCCCGCAACGTGTGAGAAACAAATTGGTTTCTTCCGGTGTCATACCCATCAAAATAGCTATTTTAATATATTGATGACGCTCGGTCGGTGATAATGTACCGTCAAACCATTTAGGTATTTTTGTTTTCTGTGAATTATAGATATTCACAAATTCTTTCACGGTCATATTCTTGCGTTTGATCAGCTCATTCATAAACTTGGAGAAATTAATCATCTCACTGTCAAATTCCTTGCAGAAATCAATCAACTCCTCCATATCCTCGCATTCGGCGGCGCGTGCATTCATAACATCTGTGACTTTTCCCATAGAAAAAAACCTCGCTTTCAGAATTTTACAAAGATTTCAGGAATAGTGTAACATAAATCGGACGATTTGTCTATATTGTCTTGTCGGAATAGTAAAAATCCTGTCGATACTTGTGTACCGGCAGGATTGATTGTGTAATTCCTTATGTGAAAAGGTGCTTGTGAAAATCAGTCGGGCGTGCGTTGGTAGTCCATCAAAAGCTGGTTGGCGTTTGCCCAGCCGCGGCAGTTGTTCTTGGCAGCTTCCACCGTCCTGAGCGGCTCACCTCTCCAGATGATAAAGGGCGTATTGTTCTTCGGGTCTGTTTCGTACCCCTGCATGTAATACTTGGGTTTCTTGCCGGGGAAAATCGGGGCGCGGGTGATGTAGCAGCGGTAATACCCGTTCATCTTTTTGAGAAGGAAGCGGTAGGTGTGGTCTTTATGAGGATAAAGCGTTTGGGCGACAACTTCAAAGCGGACGGAACTGCCCTTTTGGGAGCGGACAAACGCAAACAGAAGCAGCGCAAGAAAACCGAACCCCGCATAGACAGCGGTTTCATTGGTCAATACAGTCATAAAGCATCCTCCTTTAAAATGCTAACGTAAGCTTGTTTCTTACAGTTACCATTTTAAAGGAGGATGGGGAATTTGGATATTACGGAAGTGTATATGGGTTTAGTCGTCGATATTATCAGATTGTTTGGAATCAAATGAATCGTTTTCAGGGGGAAGTTTTGATAGTAAATCAGCTAATATCCTCTTCGTATCTTCGTCCATTGAGGAAAGAAGTGAGTCAAGCCTAATACCTGCATCATTATCCTGACAGACTTGCAATAAATTAATAAATGAATTGAGTTTACTATTCGGATCATTTCCTAACAATCTACTGCGCTGATAATGCAATTTTCGGAGTGTATCCATGGCAGCAAACGAAAGATTATATTCCGCTTCGAGTATAGAAATAGCATCATTGAAAATTTTCAGCGCACCTTCAGTGTTATTAAAACCAACTACTAGTAGAATCCCTTTATTGAGCCAAGCCGAGCCGAGATCATAATGCCAGTTATAGAGCTTGTCCTGCGCTTTAAGATCCTCTCTGATTGCTATACACCTGTCATAATCCGACAGGGATGCAGGATAATCGCCTAAATTGCTTAATGCTACGCCTCGGTTCATGTAGACTGTAGCAAGGGAATTGATGTCATAGAGCTTGTTCTGCGCTTTCAGGTTTTCCCTTATTCTGATACACCTGTCGTAATCTGACAGAGCAGAAAGATAGTCGCCTGTACTTTGCAATGCACCTCCTCGGTTCATATAGGCTCTAGCAAGGGAATTAATGTCATAGAGCTTATTCTGAACTAACAGGTCTTCTCTGATTTTTATGCATCTGTCATAATCCAACAGGGCAGAAAGATAGTTCCCCGTGCTTTGCAATACACCTCCTCGGTTTATGTATGCTGAAGCAAGATCATTTTGATTAACGAGCTTGTTTTGCGCTTTCAGATCTTCCCTTATTCTGATACATTTATCATAATCCGACAGAGCAGCGGGATAGTTCCCTGTTTTTTTCCATGCTACACCTCGGTTCATGTAGGCTCTAGCAAGGGAATTAAGATCAACGAGCTTATCATGCGTTTCCAGGTCTTCCTTTATTTTGATGCATATGTTATAATCCAACAGAGCAGCGTTACAGTCGCCAATAGTATCGAATGCTACACCTCGATTCATGTAGGCTGACGCAAGATCATTGAAATCATAGAGCTTATTTTGAGCTTTCAGGTCTTCCCGTGTTTTTATGCACCTGTCATAATCTAACAGGGATGCGTGATAATCGCCTGTTGATTGATACGTCACGCCGCGATTCATATAAGCTTCTGCAAGAATGTTTCTATCGCGAATCCTGCCTTTTGAAAAATGTTCCTCGCTCAGTTTCACTCGAATATTGTTCCATTTCAACGCCTTGTCGTGTTCACACATCGTGGAATAGCTGTTTCCAATAGCGTTGATAAAACCTAACTGCTGCTCATACCATCCCTTTTTCCCACAGAGCACACTCCACTTTTCTCCCATCACTGCACGGCGAATAAGTACGTGAGGTTCCATACTGTTTTGTATAATCCAATCAAAATTTAATACAACCCGTTCCATCACCTCTTCCGAAATATCCTCCGTCAATGTGGGCAGATATGCAGCCATATAGATCAGTCCGTCTGGAAGGGAGTAATTGCCCTGCGCGTCCTTGTACCGTTCCACATATGTATGAATAATCCGGTCGGTGAAAAGAGCTGCCTGTTCGCGCTGCTTCTCCGGGAACATTTCTTTCATGAATTCTTTGTAGCGTTGGCTTGCGGCGCTGATGAGAGAGCCGCGGGTGTTGGGGTGCTGCATTGCCTGACCGTCTGGGAAATTGTCATTCTCACGCACTCTGACGGTTTTGAGCAGGGCGCCGAAATCCTTCATAAAGGTCATCTGTTTGAGGGTGACGTGTTCCTCACCGGAGAGCCACGCGACTTCCTGCGCGGTGAGCGGTTCCTCGGCGGTGACGATGGCGTACAGCATGGTCATGGCTTCACCAAAGAGCTTGTCGCCGTAGTATTTTCTGATCTCACGCAGGTATCTTTCAAATAGCGCTTTGTCGTCCAGCTCCGGCAGTTCGCTGACCGGAATGCCCGATTCCGCCAGCTTTTCATAGAGCTTGAGGTTGAGGAAGGTGTTGCCGCTGCGCTTTAATAATGTTTCGGTTTCCTCCGGTTTCGGTTTGCGATAGCCTTTTTCGTTCTTTGCGGGCAGGCGGATGTTGTTCCTGACGTACTTCCGCAAAAGTTCCCGGTTGGCTTTGCTGGCTTCGTCATGCTCGTCGACGGCATTTGCCCTGACGGTCATACTGTCGGCTGGCGCGAGCTTTGCCAGTCCGCTGACGACATGCGCCGGTAGCGATTCATTTTCAGCATTGCGTGAGGTTAGCAGGAGATACACGTTGTCGGGTATGTCATGCGAATCAGGTATGTAATCGAAGAGTCCCGCACATTCCAGCGGCAGCTCGTCCAGCCCGTCGATGATCAGCAGGAGTTTGGAACCGTGCTGATGATGAAGGTGCCGGTCGCGGAAATAGGTCAGGGATGCAAGCATATTGCCGGGTTTGTCCTCCGCGTCGGATTTTAAATTAATGAATGTACCCTCCTGCATTTCGACAATGCCGGTTGCCAGCGCACGGTTGATGCCCGAAATGTAATCCCGCTGAATCTGTGACGAACCGCAGTAGTAGGCGACCACCATCGTATCGCTCAGTTCTTTCACTTTTTTGGAGGCAAGTGCGTAGCTGAGCGAGGTCTTGCCCATGCCTCTGTCCATTGTCAACAGATGGATACTGCCTTTGGCGTCCCTGTGCCAACCGTTGATCCATTGGATGATATACTCCGGACGCACAAAATTCTCCGCCGTGTTGAGCGAACGCAGCAGCTCTTCCACCTGTTGGTCCATGGTACTCTCATCGACCGAAGCCCTCGCGTCGTCAGGTTGACTGTTCACCGTGTTTTTGTAGTAGCGGTTGTATATTTCGAGATAATACGGCGCGAGAAAGCGCTTGCGTCCGCCGCCGATCATGTAATCCAGTCCGAAAGCCGTGCGGGCGGAATTGTCCGGAACGTAATGGTCAAAGAAGAGCAGCCCTTCACCCGGCTTGTTCACGATGAAGGGGTCAAGCGGAATCTCCCTGCCCTCCATCACCAGCACAGGCTGGGCTTCCGGTTCAAGATGGGAAGGGTAATCTCTGCCCCGGAGTGTTCTGTCGCCGACTTTGATGGTCATTTTCCCGTAATCATCGAAAGTGTCTTTGAGATAGCCGGAAACGCTCTTCATCAGATCGCGGCTGAAATCGCGGTACTGCGTGTTGTCATCGAAGCCCAGCGCCCCGTGTCCTATGTAATCATTGCGCCCCTGTTGCAGTAAATTAGAGCCGCAGAGCGGCATCGTTCTGCTCAATATGCGGCTAAGGCAGTCGGGAAGCTCGTAGTTTGGCTTGCCGTCGTAAACACCGGTCAGTTCGCCGCATATTTCCACCCAGTCGCCGAGGCTCATTTTTTTCCGGATCAGCTTCGCCCCGACGGAGTCGTCGCCTTTTACTTCCTTGAGATACGCCGCCGCGCAGAGTACCGGAAGCTTCAGCAGCACCTCGCACACGTCCTTGATCTGATAGACCATGCAGAACACGTTCGGATAAAGCGCCATCAGCCGCAGCCGGTAGTATTCGTGGGCGATGAAGGTGGGAAGCTCATTGAAATACCGCTCCTGCCAGTAGGTCTTGTTGGCAGCGATGGTGAGCAGCCATTTGCCGCGGCTGTCGGCTGCCACACTGGCGGTGTAATGACAGCCGTCGTTTTTGCAGACGTACTCGTCGCCGTCTATTTCCAACGCATTCCCGCAAATCGGGCAATTTTTTAACTCCTGCACACCTTGATTCTCCTGCATATCGAATCCCTCCCCGTGGGTATGATGTTTCATTTCGTTGCTTTCTGCTTACAGTATAGCATGATGATACAGTGAGGTCAATATGGGAGTTGCAAAAATTCAGTAGGGTAATATTTTAAAGACAAGTGAAAAAGATAAAAAGCAAAACACTATCGACTTTTCAGATAAAATGGAGTACAATCATTCTTAGAATGATGTTAAACACATTTTTGAGGTGAGCTTGCCATATGAATCATCTGCCTTTTACCATACGACAGCAAAGAGAACAATTGATGTCCCTGTGGAATGCAAATACAGTTTACGGCGCAATGGTCAAATTCCGCGATCTGACGGAAGTTCTGCTCCGGCTGCCTGTACTCTGCGCTGGAGCGTTCATTCTTGCCAAAGGCGGCTCTGAACGGGAACAACTGACTGCCGAATTGGTCAGGCGCGGCGATCTCGACGGCTGGGACTGGATCAGAGCTGCACGCAAAATGCAAGGGAATCAGCATATTCCGAACATGCTTCTACGCATTATCGACAGAATTTGTCAATGGACAACATCAGAAAAGGTCATAGAATGGCGCAACACAGAAATTGCTCACGGTGCTTTGCGGTTCAATCCTGACCGTGATTTTCTCGAAGATTTTCAGAAAAAGATGCTCTCGCTTGACAGACTGCTGGAAGATCTGCAAGAGGATTTTTCATCTATTATAATTAGCGAAGACGCAAGCACTGTGAGATACGAGGACGAAACGCTGCCTATTGTGCCCTACACATACAGCGAAAGCGGAGATGCGTATCTTTTCAGCGATTACAAAAAGGGGCTGGCAACAGGGCTTTGCTATGCGCTGGGGATAAGACGCGCCATGCCGTCGGAGCATTTCGTTCAGGTCGCAAAGTCGATGGCAGACCGGCTGCAACCCACCGGCGTTTCAGATGAACTGCTTCACACCGAAATCAGCGATCTTCTGGATGAACTGAATGAAGCCACGAATTTTGAATATCCTAACTACCTGCGAGACTGGCTTAGCAATAGCATGAACGAAGCTACAAAAGGTACGCTGCTGCTGGAAATGGAGCGCGGCATGGGGAAATCCGCCTTTGCGCGTGCGCTTGACGGCAAGTCAACCGACAGCGCCTATGATAGCTTCAAGCTGGACGATACTTTTACACGCGCCTACTATTGCAGCCGTATCAGCATTCGCAGCAAGGGAGATTTTTTGTCCGGCGTCAGAAACAGTCTACTCACCAGCGAAGAGAACAGCCTTCTCTACAGCAGCAATGAAATGATTCCCGATCTCAGCAAGGATTCCACGCCCGAGGATTTTGCCGCGCTGCTCAATTGGTGCAAGGAACAGATTGTCGAAAATCATCTGCTGCTGATTATCGATGGCATTGACGAAATACCCGCGGAGTACTGCTCCATTCTGCAAATGCTCCCTTCCGCCGATCTGCTTGACAACGGAATTTACATATTACTGACCTGCCGCACAAAGGATTCTGTCTGCACAGACACAACCTCAAAGGAAGAAAACAGCCACATAGAAACCGTCCGTTCCCTTGTGCATCCCGACAGACAGCGTGCCTATGCCCGAAATGACACGCACAATCTGGAGACGTTGAAAAGCTATTTTAACACGAAGATCATCCCAAAGGACAGCAAGCTCCGAAAGAATAATCGTAGTATAGAAGATGATATTCAGAAACTGATCAATCATCCGGGACAAATGCGCTTTCTTGAGGTGAGGATTATTGGCACGCTGCTTAAATCGGGCAAAATCAGCGATATTTCTTCCTTTGTCGATCATCCCGATCTGTTTGAGTATTATCTCGATTATCTGCGCAGGGAAGAATACGGCGATATCGTCTTCCAAAGGCTGACCGAGCTGCTTGCCGCTCTCGCTATCGCCCAGGAGGAACTCACGCTCAGTGAGATCGCCTATATTCTGGGTGAAGACGATGTATCCGTACAGCTTCTGACATTTGTGCGGGATTTGTCGGGCATTCTGCGCCTTTCGCGCGATTATCGCGGCAATCATGTCAGTCTCGCCTCCGAAGCATACCGCAGCCGTATTATTTCCGATTACCCGGAAACAGTGGAACGGCACAGGCAATCGCTTGTCGATATTCTGACCTATGTTGACATTGACGCTCTCAAGGCACAGGCACCCGACAAGCACAATCCCATTTCCGACGGGCTGCTTTATATCGCAGCGTACTTCCCAACCATAACAGACAAAATTACGGATGAAGTGCTGGATAAGGTGTATCTGGATATTGACGATTGCGTGAAGAATAGTATGGAGTTTAATACTCTCCGGCGTCGGGCAAAGCTGGGCGAGTTATGGAGTGAATACTGCGAAAAGGCTTCGATAAACATTTATTGCGTAGATTTTATGAGTATTGCTGGCAATAGCTTATCAGCATTGACTAATTTTGGAGCGGCTTTAGCAATAGAAACGAACTGCATCAATTTGTGCAAGAAGTATAATAACATCCCTAACGATCTTGCCAGATTGTATATGAATCGTGGTATCACATTATCAAAAATGTCAAAGTACAAGGAGGCTCTTAACGATTTAACTTATTGCATAAAAATCAGAAAACATCTTTCTGATAATGATTTGTCGGATAATAAAAATGAATTTGCAGTTTCCTATTTAAATCTTGGAAATACGTTAGGCGATATAGGGGAACAGAGCAAAGCCTTGAGAAATTACAATAGAAGCATAGAAATAATGGAATCTTTGGCTCGTGAAGGAAATTTATTATCTGAAAATGATCTTGCATCGGCTTATTTGAGCAGAGGGGTAACATATTACGAAGTATGTAGATATTCCAACGCATTACACGATCTTGATAAATGTATAGAAATAAGAGAAAGACTTCGCGTAAGGGATAAGCTTTATGATTTGTTTTCACTATCTGTCGCATATATGAACAGAGGCAATGTGCTAGGATGCGTAGGTGAACTGTCTCAGTCATTGAAGAATCTTGATTTAAGCATTGAGATTATGGAAATATTGCAAAATGAAAAAAAGCTGTACGAGAGAGATACTCTTGCCAAAGCTTACAATGACCGAGGAATTACATTTTATCAACTTTCAAAATATAAAGAAGCCTTGAATGATTTGAACAAATGCATTGAGATAAGAACAAAACTTAAAAGTGAAAATAAGATGTACGATCTAAATTCATATGCCACATCCTATATGAATAGAGGTAATATTTTAGGTGATTTAGGAAGACAAACTGACGCTTTGTGTGATTATAATACTTGTATAGACTTGATGAAATCATTACAATTCATACAGAAGCTCTATGATCTCAATGATCTTGCCTCAGCCTATATGAATAGAGGCATAACATATAAAAATCTTAATCAATATGACAAATCCGTAATTGACCTAAATAACTGCATCAATATGATGATAGAGCTTTATCATGATCATATGCTGTATGATTTAAATGATCTAGCTTCCGCTTATCTGAATCGAGGGGTAACAAACAAAGCTCTTGGATATTATGACGATGCTCTGAAAGACTATAATAAGTGCATCCGAATCATGGAAATGCTAAGAAAAAATCATCAACTGTGGAATACAAACAGTTTAGCATCTGCATATATGAACTATGGTGTCATTCAGGCGGAAACAGGCAACATAGATAACGCGCTGTTTTATTACAATAAATGTATTGAAGAAAGAGAGACTCTATATAATAATAATTCTTTGTATGATATAGGTGATCTTGCGACTATTAAATACAACAAGTGTGTTTTGCTAAATGAAGGATTTGAAGACAGAGAAGAAGCACTTAATATTCTGAATCAGGCAATATCTATTCTTGAAAATAAAGAAACACTTTCTTTTGGCGCTCAGGATACTCTTGAAAAGCTATACAAATATAAAAAAGTTATAGAAGATCACATGTAATCTTTTTGAGCTATAGAAGTAAAATGGAGGAACCAATGTCCTACTCGACAAATAACATTAACTCCCCGGCTTTTTCCGGACTGGCACAAGACAAATCCCTCTGGCATATGCCCGCTCTGGCTGAAACCAGCGATCTTCCTGCACCCATCGTCAATGAATACAATACACTCCACAAATTGATTGAAGCCGGGAGCGTCTACCAGGCGGCTGTCAAGCTGAAGGATTTTGCGGAGGCGGCAATCCGATTGGTGGTGCTGACTTCGGTTGAATATCTCGTTAACAGTGCAATGAACAACGGAGCATCCGCCGAGAGTGCCTATTCCAGCTTTTCCGATTTTCTTATAAAACCTCCTTCCGCCGGTGCTTGGGAGAATAAATTATATGAATTGAAAAAGAAATCTACCACATTCCCGCCTTTTCTCGGTAAGATGCTTTCTGCCTTTACCGGACTTTGCAAAGCTCTGAATATCAGTCCCTACCGAAATGAATATATCGGGCACGGCGCATATATGACGTCTGCTTCTCCATCGTTCATCAAAGATACATCCGATAGGTTGAAAAAAGCTGCCGAGCAACTTGCATTGATGAACGAGTTATGGAAAGATTTTAGTGTTGAGATATGCGGAATTCCCCAGAAAGGCAGAAAAGTAGAATCTTCGCCGGAATATGAATCTGGGGAAATAACTCTCTCATGCGGAAATGAAAAGATTTCCGCGGAAAATCTGATCATTTTTGATAAAGACCGTTATCATTTCTTTGACAAATTCAACCGCGACACACAGGAAACGGAATACCTTTGCTTTTCTGACGGAAGCCGCCTTTCAAAGAGTCAGCCGTTGTTTGCCGATCTTTACAAAGCTTATGAAGGCAGGAATACCCGTGCAAATAATGAAAGACTGGATAAAAACGTGATCTCCGATGAGATTGCAATCACTTATGACGAGATAAGCAATCTTGCGCTCTACTTTACAGAAGACGAAACCATCACAGACTGGCTGCAAGCTTGTCTGCACCATTACACAAAAGGGATTTTTATACTGCGCGGAGCTTCTGGATGCGGTAAATCTGCCTATTGTGCTGCCATCGACCCACTGCTTTCACCTTATGATTATATTTCATTGGAAAACACAGAGGTTCGCTGTTATTATGCAAGCAGATGTGCCTTTCACGCACAAATGGGGTTTGCCAATTTTACTGAAAATATTTTCAATCTGAAGTATCAGAACGGTATCCGCCGTCAGATTCTGAGCGTTTCCAAACAGATGACACATGCCGGTAAAAACTGCAACGCATCCGTTATTGCTGCCATGCTTTACGAATGGCGAAACAATACTGAGAAAAAAGGTAAACGCCACTGTGAAAAGCTGCTCTATGTGATCGACGGAATAGACTTGATGGCAAACTGCAATCCTGCGCTTCCAAATATGATTCCCGATGAGAAAACACTGGATGAAGGTGTATATCTGCTGTTGACAACACGTGGATACATTCCAAAGAATATCGTTGCTTCTGAATCCATGGATATAACTGCCTCTGATGTCACCCGTGTCGCAAAAACAATGATAGAAAAACAATGTAAAGCATTCGTCAGCTATGAAGACTGCCAACTTCCGGAATACATAGTGTCAAATATAGCAATGTCGCAGACAGCGGTTTCCGTCATGCTGCGAGAAGGTAATGTGACCGCAACTTTTTCTGAAGAACAGCTGATTCGTCACTATTTCAGCATTTTATTTGGAATGTACGGTACAAGCCTTACAGGAAAGGCTTGCAGCATACTCAAGTGTCTGTTTAATGCAACCGTCCCTCTGAGTCTTGAAACCCTATGCAACGAAATTGGGGAAGACCAAGTTAATTTATCCGTGATAGGCATTCTACGAGATCTTCAACCTGTTCTGATGATCGATTATTCCACCGAAGGAATAAAATACAGCATCAGTCCGATTATGAATAAGATTCTTCCTTTTGATTTCCTTGAGGGATAAGGATAGAGAGTAGTCTTTTTTTCTCTCAATCCGTTATTTGTGTGCCTGTTTATTTGTTATCTTTATGTAAGATCTTGTCGCCTTACAAATTCACACTTTTTATAAATATTAATAATTTATTTCTTGCAGGAGTGTGAATATGTGCTATAATGACTATATGTACACTATTTTTGAATAGTAAATCAAATCGGAGGGAAAGTCAAATGGCGGATAAAACCAATGCCAATATCGGCTTTGAAAAACAACTGTGGAATGCGGCGTGCGTTCTGTGGGGACATATTCCGGCGGCGGAATACAGAAAGGTCATCATAGGACTTATCTTTTTGCGTTATATTTCCGCGGCTTTTGATAAAAGGTATCAGGAACTTGTGGCGGAGGGCGACGGCTTTGAGGACGACCGTGACGCATATACGATGGAGAATGTGTTCTTTGTTCCCGAAGAGGCTCGTTGGAGTACGATTGCCGCCGCAGCGCATACGCCGGAAATCGGCACGGTTATCGATAACGCCATGCGGGCTATCGAAGCGGAGAACAGAACTTTGAAAAATGTACTCCCAAAAAACTATGCAAGTCCTGATCTTGACAAGCGTGTATTGGGTGATGTCGTTGATATTTTCACCAACAATATTGATATGAGCAATACCACGGAAAGCGAAGACCTGCTCGGTCGCACATATGAATACTGCATTGCGCAGTTTGCGGAAAAGGAAGGCGTCGGCGGCGGAGAATTCTATACGCCGTCCAGCGTGGTTAAGACGCTCGTTTCCATCCTGCGCCCGTTCGATAACTGCCGCGTGTACGATTGTTGCTGCGGTTCCGGCGGTATGTTCGTACAGAGCGCAAAATTTATCCAGGCGCATTCCGGCAAGCGCGGAGCCATTGCCGTTTACGGTCAGGAGGCAAACGCCGATACATGGAAGATGGCAAAAATCAACATGGCTATCCGGGGAATCGACGCGGATTTCGGTCCTTATCAGGCGGATACCTTTACCAATGATCTGCATCCTACGCTGAAAGCGGATTTCATTCTTGCCAATCCGCCCTTCAACTATCATCCATGGAATCAGGAGAAGCTCTTAGATGATGTGCGCTGGAAATACGGCATCCCGCCTGCCGGAAATGCCAACTACGCATGGATTCAGCACATGATCCATCACCTCGCACCGAGCGGAAAAATCGGACTGGTGCTTGCGAACGGAGCCCTTTCCACGCAGTCCAGCGGCGAAGGCGAAATCCGTAAAAAGATTATAGAGGACGATCTGATTGAAGGCATCATCGCCATGCCGACACAGCTTTTCTATAGCGTGACTATCCCGGTTACTCTGTGGTTCATCACGAAGGGCAAGAAGCAGAAAGGCAAAACGCTCTTTATTGACGCCCGGAAGATGGGACACATGGTTGATCGCAAGCACAGGGATTTCTCCGAAGAGGATATTCAGAAACTCGCTGATACCTTCGAGGCTTTCCAGAACGGAACGCTTGAGGATGTGAGGGGCTTCTGTTCCGTTGCTACTTTGCAGGATATTGCCAAGCAGGATTACATTCTCACGCCCGGACGCTATGTCGGCATCGAGGAACAGGAGGACGACGGAGAGCCGTTTGAAGAAAAAATGACAAGGCTGACGTCGGAATTGTCCGATTTGTTTTCCAAGTCCCATGAACTGGAGGAAGAAATCAGGAGAAAGTTGGGGGCAATTGGGTATGAGATATAAGCTGTCTGAGATTGCTGACTTTAATCCTCGTGAATCAATAAAAAAAGGTACCTTCGGCAGAAAGGTTGCAATGGATATTCTGCAACCGTTTTGCCGAGATATCCCCGGCTTTGAGTATGCAGCGTATACGGGAGGAACAAAATTTCGGAATGGCGATACCATAATGGCTCGAATCACGCCATGCCTTGAGAACGGGAAAATTTCAAAAGTAAATATTCTTGATGATGGAGAGATCGGTTTTGGTTCTACTGAATATATTGTATTCCGTGCAAAAAAAGGAATAGTAGATGAAGATTTCCTTTATTACTTAGTTTGCAGTCCCATTGTTCGTGAGCCAGCGATTAAATCAATGGTTGGTTCTTCGGGCAGACAGCGTGTGCAAACGGATGTTGTACAGAATCTTGAAGTTGATATTCCAGATTTTGCAACACAAAGAAAAATCGGAGAATTACTCAAATCATTAGATGATAAGATAGCGTTAAATACAGCGATAAACGAGAATTTAGCAAATTGCTAAAGGTGCTATCGCTCGCTGCATAGATATGGCTCGGCTTTCAACTTCTGGAGCTTTTCCAAGTGGCTGGGAAATGAAGCCTTTTACCGGAGGCCTAAAATTTACCAATGGAGATACCATTATGGCACGGATAACTCCCTGTCTCGAAAACGGGAAAACCGCTTTCATTGATTTTCTGGACGAATCGGAAGTTGCTTTTGGCTCAACCGAATATATTGTTGTTTCCTCTCGAGGAGAATATCCTGCGGAATATTTCTATTGTCTTGCCCGTTATCCAGCGTTTGTTGACTATGCCGTAAAAAACATGAACGGTAGCAGCGGTCGGCAGCGGGTATCGGCAGATATTTTGGGGAAATTTCTTGTTCCGATGCTAAAAAAAGAGGAAATAACATCATTCGTAGATGTCGTTCCATCAATGTTTCAAGTTATGCGGAACAATTCGTTAGAAAATGTCCGCTTAACAGCACTAAGGGATTCACTTTTGCCACAGCTTATGTCTGGCGAACTGGACGTCTCCGAC
>CACWOX010000023.1 GCA_902762615.1 uncultured Ruminococcus sp.
CTCCGGCGCTTTCCTCCGCGAGCTCTTTTCCCTCTCTTGGGCGGCTTTCCGCGGTTTCCTTCGCTCCGTCTCTCTGCGACAGCTTTGCTATTCTAACACACCCAGCACCAATTGTCAAGCGTTTTTTTCGGATTTTTCCGACTTTTTTTATCCTTGTGGAATATGCTGTGTTTCCCTGAACTTTTCTCGGCATAACGCATGGGTATTTTTAACTGAAAATGGACAATCATGTTTTACAATAACATCAAATTCATTTCATCTTTATTTAATCAAAATCACTTTATAAGAATCTATACTTATATATATTGTTATAAGCGGGAGATGATCCAATGAAAAAAGTGCTTTGTATTATATTAGCTGTCTCGTCAATCTTGTTTACCACATGCTGCGAAATATCCGATGTGGATAGACCGATAAAATCAAGCAGGAAGGAATTTTTGCAAAGCAAAGCGCCAAGCGAAAGCGGGTATATCTATTACAGTACAGGAAACAATATAGTCCGTATTAAATCGGGCGATGAGAACGAGGAGGATTTTACCGACTTCTTCGCTGATTATCTTTTCACTGTTGGCGAATGGGTTTATTATTATGATTACAGAAATGACGGTGCAACATACACGGAGCCCATTCTTCACCGCAGGAAGGAGGACGGCTCCCTTGATGAAGCAGTGATTGATACACCTGTAAAATCAGTTTCCTATCATGACGGTTATATCTACTATATGCCGGGTGAGAAATTTACATATGGCTTATACCGCGCCAATCCCGACGGCAGCCAGCCTGTGCAAATATCCGACGAATCGCTCAATCGCTATTATTTTGAAGATGACTGTCTTTATCTGCTTAACAGTTCATCCGACATTATACGGATGGATTACGAAGGAGGCAGCCGAAAGCTGATTATCGGCGGAGAAAAGTATTCTGCCGTTGGCATTTCGGATGTGTTTTTCGATCAAAGCTACATTTATTATATCGGGGATCTGCTGGGAAATTGGTTTAATAACCGCTATATTTTCCGCACCGACAAGGACGGGCAGCATGAAAAACAGCTCACAGAATTATCCGTTGACAATTTTATTCTAAGCGGAAGATATATTTACTTCATCGGAGGAAAAACCTCTATTTCAGATCAATTTCTATATAAAATGCCGGTGAGCGGAGGTGAACCTAAAAAGATAAGCCATAGGAAACTGCCGGATTATGACTCATTCATGGGATGTGACGGGGAGGATATTTACATCAAATTCGTCGATGTTTTGAGCGGAAGAAACGACGGATTTGAATCCGCCACATTCTATAAAATCAAATGCGACAGATGATAAATCAAAATCGGCGTACCGCCTTTTCCTGAGCGATACGCCGATCATTTTTATTCTTCTCAAAATCACTCCTCTGCGGCGAGTCCGTACCGGCTGCAAAGCTCGAGCAGTCCGAAGTCGGCGCTGTCGCAGATGATATCGTATTCCCAGCCGTCGCCGCGTCGAGTGAGTTCCAGCACAGCCATTGCGCTGCTCTGGGGACAGTGCTTCGCCAAATCCACCGAACAGAACGAATTGTCGCCCTTGTCAAACTGATCGGCAACCACGCTTGCCGAAAGAACGATACTTTCCGCTTCACCGAAAATGTGTTCCTCTCCGGTATCGTCGAATGTCACGCAGAACACCGCCTTGGTGATACTCTCGGGTATTTTTTTGAGATGGACAAATATTGACTCGTTGGTGCCGTCAACCATGCCGCTGCGGTCGTCACCGCTCAAAATAACCGCTTCACCAGCCGATACAGGATTGTTGTAAAATACAAAATCTTCATCGCCTCTCGCAAGGTCTTTTTCGTCCAGCAGGAACGCCGAAAGGTCAAGGTCAAAGCTGTATTCCCTGCCGGAAGTCCAGTTCAGACCCACTCGAATTTTTTGAATCGAGCTGTCAAGCTGTGTTTTCATTATATGACTCCTCCCCATTAATTACTTAAAAATGATCTGCGAGACGAGCGACGTAATTTCACCGTCAACACCCGAATATCGCTCCTTTATGCGATCAATGACCGCTCCGTCGATACATTCGGAAGGCATTTCCTTTGCCCTGCGCAAAAACGCCTTTATCACCTCATCGCCTTTTTCTATCTCAGAAATGCCAGGGCACGGACCTTCGTCAAGCAGCGCGGCAATCAATGTGCTTATCGCCGAAAAGTCCTCCGTTGACAAATCAGGCGCGAACAAAAGATTCTCCGCCTCCGAGCCTTCCCAGCAATTTAATGCACTGTAGGCTGGCAGCACGGTATTGTGTATTCCCTCGCGCAGCAGCCATTCTCTTATCTCCGGCGTATCGGGAATCAGGCGCTCAATAGCGTGAATTCGCCCCCAGCCGTTTGTCCGTTTGGCAAGTCTGAATATCTCTTCATTGGAATTCTCCCACTGCTGCATGATGAAAATGACAAACAGCGTAAATTCGTCCGAAAGCCCCACCAATCTGAGTACGTCTTTAAGATTGTCGTCGTCCAGCTTCACAAGCTCCAGCATGGAGAGAGCGAATTTCAGCGACTCGCGGTCTTGGGTGTTGTAGAGGGTGTAAAGCGCGAATTTCACAACGCTCTCCGCGGATACGGATTCCTTATGGTCTATAATGTATTTTTGAAGATCGTCGATGATCGAAACAGCACGCGCCATGGTTCCCAGTTCTTCAAAGCGTTTTTTCGCTTCATCTCTGTTCCCCTTGCCGACCGCTTTCATCGCCTTTACCATCACGTCCTTAGCCTCATCGGAAATCGGCTGGTGCTCGGTGTGATAGATGAAGATGCCGTCGATTGCGCCATCGGCAAACTTAGAGAGCTTTTCATCCTCCAAATCAGGAAGTCTGAAGCCTTCGGGCAGATAACGATCCTTCCCGTCATTATCGGGAAGTGTGGCATTCACTATTGCGTCCATTATCGAATGATCGGATAGTATTGATTTCATGCGTATGATTCCTCCGGAAAACAAAAATTATTGATACAGCTTCACAATGGACTGCAATCGGCTTGCCTCCTGAATCGCCTTGCCTATCGGAGCAAAATCCCAGCCTGTGCTGCTGCGGAAAATCTCGGCGGCGATTATTCCGGTCATGCCGCTGTAATTGTCTGTGAGATTGAATCGGCACATTTCCTGACCTGTTTTCCAGTTGACCACTCTGACAAACGCGTTGTTGATCATGCCGAAGTGCTGACGCTTTGCCTTTGCGTCGTAAATGTTGGCGGAAATAATGATCTTTCCTATATTCTGGGGCAGCTTGGTAAAATTGATGTAAATACGCTCGTTGTCTCCGTTTCCTTCGCCGGTCTGACTGTCTCCGGTATAGATCACAGCGTCGTTGGCACTTCGCATTTTACCGAAGTATATTACATCGGCAGCCTTGCCGTCAAAGCCGCAGATGATAGCGGAAGCGTCGCAGTCAACGCTTGCGCTGCCTTCCTTTGCACTGTCCCAGCCGAGACCGACAATTACGCCGCTGACGAGGTTATTCGTAGAGGAAAGATTGACTTTCTCCCCTTTTCTAAGATTTACAGCCATTAATAATCACCGTTCCTTTCGTTATATTTACTATAAACTATATTCATTAACAGTTATTTAACAATATATATCACAATACTTAATATTAAATACAAAAATAACGGCACGGTTATTCTTTGACGCTTCAATCCGTGCCGTTGTAAATTTTAGAGCCTATTCCAATTCGTCCATTACACTCATATAGGCAGGACGAATTATTTTGTTCATTCCTATCATTTCCTCAATGCGGTGAGCACTCCAGCCTACTATTCTTGCGATGGCAAAGAGAGGCGTGTACAATTCCACCGGAATACCCAGCATCTCATACACAAAGCCGCTGTAGAAATCGACATTGGGACTGACCCCTTTGAAGATATGGCGCTTCTCGGCGATGATTCTGGGTGCTTCCTCTTCTATTATATTGTACAGAGTGATGTCCTCTTCCTTGTGCTTGGCAACAGCCAGCTTTTCCACATAGGATTTCAGAATTCGTTCCCTCGGGTCTGAAACAGAATATACCGCGTGACCCATGCCGTAAATAAGGCCCTTACCGTCAAACGCCTTGCCGTCTATGATTTTGGCAAGATACGCGCTGACCTCTTCGCGGTCGGTCTTGTCAGAGACATGCTTTCTGATGTCCTCCATCATCTCCATGACCTTGATATTGGCGCCGCCGTGCTTTGGGCCCTTCAATGAGGACATTGCCGCCGCAATGGCTGAATAGGTATCGGAACCCGATGATGTTACCACGCGCGTGGTGAATGTGGAATTATTACCGCCGCCGTGCTCCATATGCAGCATGAGAACGATATCCAACACCTTCGCCTCCAGTCTGGTGTAAGCGCGGTCTGGTCGCAGCATGCGCAGAATATTCTCCGCGGTGGAAAGCTCGGGTCTCGGTCTGTGAATATACATGCTCGCGTCGTTCATGTAGTGATTGTAGGCGTGGTAGCCGTAGACCGCAAGCATCGGGAACACCGCGATCAATTCAAGGCATTGTCTGATACAGCATTCCAGCGTGGCGGAATTGACCTCCTTGTCATACGAAGCCAATGTGAGTATGCTCTTTGTCATGGAATTCATAATGTCCTTTGAGGAACCTTCCATAATGACATTGCGTGTGAAATTGACAGGAAGTTTCATGCATTTGCCTAAAATATAGCAGAATTCCTCTTCCTCCTGCGGCGTCGGCTTCTGCCCGAAGAGAAGCAGGTACGCCGTCTTTTCAAAGCCGAATTCGTAACGGTTAAGATCCTCAATCAGCGAGTTGACCTTGTAGCCGCGATACCAAAGCTCTCCGTCACAGGGAGTCTTTACTCCGTCAACATCCTTGAAGGACACTATCTTGGATATTCTGGTAAGACCGGCAAGCACGCCTTTGCCGTTGACGTCGCGCAGTCCGCGGTTGACTCCGTATTCCTTGAACAGCACATCAGAAATCGTGTCGTTGGCAATACACATATCCCTCTTGCCCGTTGTATACAAATTCAATTCCTTGTTTGTCATTGTCGGCCTCCCTCCGGCTCATGCCGTTTTATTTGTTAATTAATATACATCGAGTATGCACAATATACATTTATGCTTTTACTATCAAATTAATTATAACATATTTTCAAATGAAATTATATACAGTGCTGTTTTACTTATTTCTGTTTTCCATCACTTTGACAACGCACTTTCTGATAATGTCCACAGGAATAATCGCAAAGGCAAGCAGTAATATCAGGCACCAATGCTCGATGTTCAGACCGTAGCACTGAAATATATCGCCGCCGAAGTAGGTGAGCAACACCTGTACAACGGCAATCAGACCCATGATCTTGAGGAAGTTCTTGTTGCGTGTGAGGTTGTCAAAGAGGTTGATCTCTTCGGTACGTGCGTTAAAGGCGTTGAAAACCGCGATAAATATGAACAGGGCAAAGTAGGCTGTAAGATGAATCTTAGGTTCATAGCGCCATTCATACATCCAGTTTTTGCCGGCAATCAGGAAGAGAAGGCTGATCAGAGCGGTATAACCTGCACCCACAGAAATGGACGACCACATCGACTGGCTGATGATGCTTTCGTCACGCTTCTTGGGCTTCTCGCGCATGAATCTGCGCAGCGCCGGTTCACCGCCGAAGGCAAGCGCGGCAAGCGTATCCATGACGAGGTTCACCCACAAAATCTGCGTAATGGTGAGAGGATTGCTCATATTGAGCAGCGGACAAATGAAGGAGATGAACACAGCAGAGATGTTGATGGTAAGCTGGAACACAATAAATTTGCGTATGCTGTTGAAAATAGTACGACCGTAGAGAATTGCCTTTTCGATAGAGAGGAAGTTGTCATCAAGAATAACGATATCTCCGGCTTCCTTGGCAACCTCTGTGCCGCCTCCCATTGCAAAGCCGACATCCGCCTTTTTCAGTGCGGGAGAATCATTGACGCCGTCACCTGTCATGCCGACAACAAGATTTCTCTCCTGCGCAATGCGCACAAGTCTGCTCTTGTCTGACGGCAAAGCGCGAGCGATAACGCGGATCTTTCTGATGACCTTGCTGATTTCTTCATCGCTCATTGACGCAAGCTCGTCGGAGGTAAAGACCAGATCGCTTTCCTTTTTGAGTATGCCGGAGTCTTTTGCTATGGCAACAGCGGTCTCCTTACGGTCGCCTGTGATCATAACGACCTGTACGCCGGCGCGCTTGACCTCTTTGATTGCCTGAATGGATTCGGGGCGAACCTCGTCGCGTATGCCAACGAAGCCGACAAGCGTCCATTCGTCCTCAGGCAGCTTACCGTCGGCGATAACGCTGTCAGAGGTGGCAAACGCAAGCACACGAATGGCGCGTGTTGCAAGCTCATCCATCTTGGCGTCGATCTCGTCGGAATTAGTGAGCGGGACCCTTGCTCCGTTCACATCGTAATAATAGCCGCACTTGGCAAGCATTTTCTCCGGAGCGCCTTTGATGAGAGTGACATATTTGCCGTTTCTGCCCACTGTGGTGGCGGAATATTTATTGGTGCTGTTGAAAGGAATGGAGCTTACCTTGGGCGCATCAAAGGTCTTTTTGCTGTCAACCGCAAAACCGAGCACCGCGCGTTCGGTTGCGTTGCCGCCGACGATCTTGAGGCTTTCGCCTTCGCCGGAAATTACCGAGTCGGTGTTGTTCTTAATGCTCATGGTGATAAGATCGCCCAGCATTCCGGGTATCTCATTGATTCCCTTGAATTCGTTCAGATCGCCGTCAATGAAGGTGACGACCTCCAGCTTGCCCTTGGTGATGGTGCCTGTCTTGTCGCTGAAAAGGATATTCAGGCTACCGGCGGTCTCGATACCCACTATCTTGCGCACAAGAACGTTGTCCTTGAGCATTTTATTCATGTTCATAGCCGAAACCAGTGCTACCATAAGCGGCAGACCTTCCGGAACAGCCATGACTATGATGATGACCGCGAACATAAGCGCTTCCACACAGTCGTGAATGACATTGCCTGTGTGGGAGAAATATGCTGCTATCTCTGCGCCGTTGAAGTGATTTGCCACAAAGAAACGCATGAAGAGATATGCCACAGCGATCAGTGCGCCGCCTATGTAGCCGAATTTGCTGATACCGTTAGCCAGCTTGGAAAGCTTGACCTGCAAGGGAGACTGTCTGTCGTCGTCCGCCTGCAATTCGCTTGCGATTTTGCCGTAAACCGAGCTGTCGCCCACAACCGTGACCTTCATCACACCGTTGCCGGAGCAGACCACAGCGCCTCTGAACACCTTGTATTCATTGAGGAAGTCGAGCGGCTCGTCGGTCTCGGTATAATCGTCGGGAATGGCAACCTTGAGCGCTTCCTTGCTCTCGCCGTTGAGCACCGACTGGTCAACCTTGATCTCGCCGTCAATCATAAGTCCGTCGGCAGGAATCTTGTCGCCCGACTGGAGCAGAATGCAGTCGCCCACAACAAGGTCGTTGATGGCAACCTCGACTATTTCGCCGTTGCGGTAGACCTTGCACATGATGCGGGAGGCTTCCTCCTGCAGCTTCTGGAAGGCGTTCTCGTTATTGTACTCGGAATAGGTGGAAACAAGCGTGGCGATCAGAATGGCCGCCGTAATGCCGATCGGTTCAAACCAATCCGCCTGTCCCAGTATGCAGAGCACTACATTGACGATAAGGGCAAAGCAGAGGATCCTGATCATCGGGTCCTGAAAGTTACCCCACAGCTTTTGCATGAAGGTTTCGCCCTTCTGCTCGGTCATGCTGTTGTCGCCGTACTTCGCTTTTGACTCGGCAACCTCAGCATCAGTCAAACCTATGATCTTCATTCAAATAATACCTCCTGAATGTTTACGCCATCTAAAGCCTCTACAGGTTCATATGAACTCTTAATGCAGACATTTGATTGACGTGCTATTATTATAATCCAATCATTGGATTTTGTCAATAGTATTATACCATATAATAATAACAGTATGTTAATTTTTAATGTTTTTTTGTGGGTCAATATCCTAAAATTCCCTCGGCTGATTCGTCGTTGTCTATCCAGCTCTGCACGTCCACCACACGGTAATCGTTCTTGGTGTCACGGATATAGACCTTGGCTATTCCGGCGTTGATGATCATGCGCTTGCACATAGAGCAGCAGTTGCCGTTGGCGACATATGCTCCTGTATTCACGTCCACTCCTACCAGAAACAGCGAACTGCCGATCATCTCGTTGCGGGAAGCGCTGATGATGGCATTCTGCTCGGCGTGTACGCTGCGGCAAAGCTCATACCGCTCCCCGCGCGGCACCTGCAGCTCCTCCCTGATGCATCGCCCCATGTCGGTGCAGTTCATCCTGCCTCTCGGTGCGCCAACGTAGCCGGTGGAAACCACCTCGTCATTCTTCACTATCACCGCGCCATAACGCCTCCTCAGGCAGGTGCCACGCTGCGACACCATTTCGGCAAGGTCCAGATAATAATTGATTTTGTCTCGTCTTTCCATGTTTTTCCTCCTGTCGATTGTTGTCGAAATGTATAAAGCTGAGACTAATTTTTGTAATTTTCATATAATCAAGGGAATTGTTGAGAGTATGTTTGTTGTATTGCACATTGACAAAGCTTTGACAAGGCTCTATAATGTTCACAGCTGAGGGGAACCGCAGTAGGTGAATATAATTACCACTCTGTTTCGCTCCTCACGGATCATCCCCCCTCAGCTTTGACATAGATTTTGCTTTTTATTTGGAAGGGGAATTTTTTTATGATTAAAAAAAGCATCAAATTCACATCGGTCAATGAAATAAAGGAATTCGTCAATATCACTATGACGCAACCCTTTGACATCGACCTTATCGCCGGCAGGTATATCGCCGACGCGAAATCCATTCTCTCGGTATTCGGACTTGACCTTGACAGCGAGGTAACGCTTGGCATTCACGCCACCGAGGAGGAAGCAGCCGCTTATCTCGCAAAAATTGCCAAGTATCTTGTCTGAAAATAATTGAAACCATCCGATTATCAGCTCTGCACGCTCCATTCCAACACGCAGAGCTGATTTTTTTATTCTTCCTGCTGTTTTTCCTCTTTGCGCTCCGGCGCATCGGCGATCAAATACTCCGCCTCATAGTAATCGTCTGACTCTTCGTCCTCCCTCGGAAGCGGAAGCGTCTGATAGACCTCCACCTTTTTTGCAGCTGTCCAGAGCTGAGGGTGTATCCTGATGGAATAGCCGCAGCCCGGCTCCATAGCCCATTCGGAAATGCTCGCCTCCGGCAGTCCGTACTGCGCAAGAATGGTCATTATCACACCCCCGTGGGTCATGATCACCGCCGAAGGAATCCCCGTCTTCATCAGCGCCTCCACTATCTTCTCAAATGCCTGACACACACGCCTGCCGAATTCCACTCCCGACTCACCGCTCGGCGGAGCGACATTCCCATCAGAGGCAAGCCATTCGGCGAACTCCTTGCTGCCGCTCAGCTCTTCGGCTGTAAGCCCTTCAAATTCTCCGAAGTCGCACTCGCGGAATTCGTCAATATCTATCGGCTTTACATTCGGGTAGATAATCCCGAGAGTCTGCTTGCAGCGCTGCATGGGGCTGGTGAAGTATGCCGCCGCTCCGGGATAGACATAATTTTCATCGAGCGAACGAATGTGCTGCATTCCTGTGTCGTTCAGAGGAATATCCTTGCTTCCTATATACTGTCCGTTAATATTTCCGTCAGTTATGCCATGTCTCAATAGATGAATTTGGTAAGTTTTCATAAAACTGCCTCCAAATGACAAATTGTTATAAATAACTCTTGAAATGACACCCGGTTTATGCTATCATTTATGTTATTCGGTATAAAACATTCCGTTAAATACTGCTTCATATATTATAGCTTTAATATTGAATATAATCAAGTCTTAATTCGTAAAACGCTGAAAAAGTAAATTCAGCGTTTACTTAAACTATACGACAACCGAGGTGAACTTTCAGTGAATGACAGCTTTCCGCGAATTATAACTTTGCTTCGTACCGAGCGCAATATTACCCAGAAGGACGCGGCAAAGGATCTTAACATTTCTCAGGCGCTGCTCTCGCATTACGAACGGGGCGCAAGGGAATGCGGATTGGATTTCCTGATTAAAATTGCCGATTATTACGGCGTTTCCTGTGACTATCTGCTTGGCAGAACCTCCGACCGCAGCGGTGCAAAGCTCACGGTCAACGATATTCCCGAGCCGGACGATGCCGCTGACAACATAATGAAAGGCTCCACACTGCCAATACTTAATAAAAAGCTGATTGCCAATTCACTCAATATTATTTTTGACCTACTTCAAAAGCTGGACAATCCGGACCTCACAAATCAGATTTCAACTTATCATATGATTTCGGTCTATAAAATCTTCCGGATTCTCTACTCGGCAAACTCGCAAAATTCATCCAGCTTCTTCTCGGTGTCAGAAAACACATTTCAGGGCTTTTCCGATGCGTCAATGAGCATCATTGAATCGCACATACGCTCCCTCGCAGCCGGCAGGGAAATTGACGGAATGAAACCTATCAGCGACACCCAGCCGCTCGCCATGTCGTTTGACAGCATAAACAGTGATTATCAGCTCTTTGCTTCCTCACTGATGAACCTCATCAGAAGCGCCGAAAGCGCGATGGATTTTTCTAAAGATAAAAATTAAAGCAGGCTTATCTATTGCGGTAAACCTGCTTTTTTATATGTAAACACAATAAAGCCGTGCGGCATATCGGCGTTTCGCTGAATGTCGCACGGCAATTTCTATTAGTAATCAATCAATTATTCCTGATTAAGAATTTCCTTGTAAAGATTGTGATACTGCTTTGCTCTCTTGCCCCAGCTGTTGTCACAGTTCATGGCGCGCTTGACAAGAATCCTCCAGCCGTCTCGGTTGGAAAATCCTCCCAATGCGCGGTAGATGGCGTTGAGCATCTCCCTGCCGTTGTAAGCCTGGAATACAAAGCCGTTGCCGTAGCCGTCTGCACTGTCCGAAACCGTATCGCGCAGACTTCCGGTCTCTCTGACAATCGGAATGCTTCCGTAGCGCAGCGCGACCATCTGAGCCGTCGAGCCGGGAGCTATCTTTGAGGGTACGAGGAACATATCGCTCGCCGCATAGATCTTGCGGGCAAGCTCCGGAATGAAGCCGAAGCAGGCGACGAATTTGTCGCGGTACTTCTCCTGCATCTGTCTGAAATACTCCTCATATTCCCAGTCGCCCGAACCGAGTATGACAAACTGCACATCTGCGTATTGCAGCAGCTCTTCCAGCACATCGCGCAGAATATCCATGCCCTTGGGTGTGATCATACTGCTGACCATACCGATCATAGGAACGTCCTTGCGCTCAGGCAGGAAAAGTCTGCGCTGGAGTTCGCGCTTATTAATCTCCTTGCCGGTGATGAATGAATCGTCGCCGTACTGGGCATATGTCATCATATCGGTTTCCGGATTATAGGCTGCTTTATCCAGACCGTTGAGAATTCCCCTTATCTTTGACCAGCGGTCGCGGATAATGGAATCCAGCCCGAACGAAAACCACGGGTCACGCAGCTCCTCGGCATAGGTCTGGCTGGATGTGGTGACGACATTTGCCGTCTCGATGGCGCCCTTGAGCAGATTGATGCAGCCGTCGAACTCCACCAGTCCCTTGTCGCTCTCGGGTATGCCGAGCACTTCTTCCACAAGCTCCATGCCATATTTACCCTGGTACTGGATATTGTGAATGGTAAAAACCGTCTTTGTGCCGTAGAACCACTCGTTCTTGGAGTAGAAAAGATGATAGTAAACAGGCACAAGCGCTGTCTGCCAGTCGTTGGCGTGAATAATATCAGGCTTATAATCAACATACGGCAGCATTTCGAGCACTGCACGGGAGAAGAAGGCAAATCTCTCGGCATCGTCGTAATGCCCGTAGAAGCCTTTGCGCTTGAAGTAGTACTGATTGTCGATAAAATAGTAATCTATGCCTTTGTATCTCGCCTCAAAGACCCCGCAGTACTGACGTCTCCACGCAACAGGAACCGAAAGGCTGACAATAAATTTCATGCTGTCCTTGAGCTCCTGCGGAATTCCGTCATACAGGGGCATTACCACGCGGCAGGTCACGAGTCGCTGACGCAAAGCGTATGGGAGACAACCCGCTACCTCGGCCAATCCGCCGGAATAGGCAAAAGGCATAGCCTCGCTTGTTACATACAAAACTCTCATATTATAAAACCGTCCTTATCGAAGGATGTGCTGTGACTCTGATTTAATCAGACCACACTGCCCTTGGAAACGTAGATCGGGTAGGACTCGGTGCCTATCATTGCCTTGCCGTCGCTGAAGGTTACGTCCTTGTCACTGACAAGATAGGTCAGCACGGTATCGTCGCCGATCACGGTGTCCTGCATGATGATGCAGTTGGAGAGCTTGGAACCCTTGCCAACATGAACGCCGCGGAAGAGCACGCAATTTTCAACCTCGCCCTCAATGACACAGCCGTCGGCTATGATGGAATTGGTGACAACCGATCCGAGACCGTATCTGGTGGGCATTTCGTCTCTTTCCTTGGTGTAAATGGGACGCATGGGATTGAAGAGATCCTTGAGAACGTCCATATTCATCAGATCCATATTGACCTTGAAGTAAGACTGCATGGAATCCAGCGTGCCGACATAGCCTTCAAACCTATAGCCGTAAATCTTATTTTCAAGCACGCCTCTTTGCAGTATGTCGCGGACAAAATTGCTGCGGTTTCTGCTGACGGCTTCGGCTATGGTTTTCTGCAGGAAGGACTTCCTCATGACATAGATGCCCATGCTCCATGTTGCCTTTTCGCCCTTCTTGGTGCCGACAACTATATCGGTAACCTTGTCCTGACCGTTGAGCTCGAGCACTACCGGCTCACTGAGATCAGCGGGCATTTCGCTGTTCTTGTAAACAATTGTAATATCGGCGTTGGTATCGAGATGTGCGTCGAGCACTTTCTTGAAATCGAGATTGCAAATCATGTCACAGTCAGCGAGAATGACAAATTCCTCATTGCAGTTCTTGAGGAAGCTCGAAATGCCGTCAAGTGCTTCGATGCGGTTGCTGTACATCTGATTGCCGTTGCCGAAGGGAGGAAGGATAAACAGACCTTCACTCTTTCTGGAAAGATCCCATGCCTTGCCTGAGCCGAGGTGATCCATCAGCGAATGATAGTTGCTCTTGGTGATAACGCCAACCTTATTGACGCCGGAATTGACCATATTGGAAAGCGGGAAGTCTATGGTGCGGTATCTGCCGCCGAAGGGCACCGAGCCGAATGTTCTGATATTGGTGACCTGCTGCATGGTATCGTCATGCATATTGGAAAAAATGATACCTACTACGTTATTTCCTCTCATTACTTTGTCACCTCCGGAATATCCTCTTCAACCATTGCCTTTGCCTTGACCACAGCGTTTGCACCAACCTTGACGCCTCCGCCGATAACGGCAATGCCCCAGTTGTCTCTGTTTTCCATCTGTTCGGGGCGCTCGCCTACCACAGCGCCGGGACCGATTACGGCGTTCTCGGCAACAATGGCAAACTGAACCACAGCGCCTTCCATAATCTTGGCGCCGGGCATGATGATGGATTCGGTGACCTTGGCACCTGTCTCCACCTGCACGCCCTCAAAGAGAATAGAGAATTCCAACTGACCGTTGACCATACATCCCTCGGTAACAAGCGAATTCTGACAATCCGCATTCTTGCCGACATAGTGAGGCGGCATAATGGGATTGCGTGTAAATATTCTCCATGAAGGATCAGACATATCGAGCGGATCGTTGGGATCGAGCAGATCCATGTTGGCTTCCCAGAGAGAGTCGATGGTTCCGACGTCCTTCCAATATCCCTCGAACTTCCATGCGACCATCTTCTCGCCTGCATTCAGCATAGCGGGAAGTACGTCCTTGCCGAAGTCATTGCTGCTTTCGGGATTGGCTTCGTCCATTTCCAAATACTTGCGCAGCTTATCCCAGCTGAAGATATATATACCCATCGAAGCGTTGTTGCTCTTGGGTACCTTCGGCTTCTCGTCGAATTCGTAGATGGTGCCGTCCTCGTTGCAGTTGAGTATGCCGAAGCGGGAGGCTTCCTCCATCGGTACCTGATAGGCTGCGATGGTGCAGGCTGCTTTGTGCGACTTGTGGAAAGCGAGCATCTCGGAGTAGTCCATCTTGTAGATGTGGTCGCCCGAGAGGATCACCACATAGTCGGGGTTGTATCTCTCAATAAAGGGGATATTCTGATAAATGGCATTTGCTGTGCCCTTATACCAGTCGGCACCGTGTGTTCCCTGATAGGGCGGAAGAGCGTGAACGCCTCCGTACATTGTATCGAGATTCCATGGCTGACCGTTGCCCAGATAGTCATTGAGCACGAGCGGCTGATACTGCGTCAGAACGCCGACAGTGTCTATGCCGGAATTGACGCAGTTGGACAGCGGGAAGTCGATTATCCTGTATTTGCCTCCAAACGGTACTGCCGGCTTTGCAATTCTCTTGGTCAGGGCATAAAGTCTGCTGCCCTGTCCGCCTGCAAGCAGCATTGCAATACATTCTTGCTTTGGATACATCTTGTATATTCCTCCTTGCGTATCGCCTGTTGAGTTTCCGTTGATTATTTTAGCTTAAATTCATACAGCACTCAAGGCAGCGTAGTCCGGGCGCCGCCTTGAGTGAGCTGTAAAAGCTGTATAATGTTCAAGCTGTTTTGATATATCTTTGCCCGGTATCTGTTCCGTCAGATATAAATATGCCTGTCTTAATAAGATTATTCCTCGGTTGCGGGTTCTTCAGCAGGTGTCTCTGCAGGAGCCTCGGCTTCGGCTTTCTTGGCTCTGGTCGTGCGCTTCTTTGGAGCAGGCTTTTCTGCTGCAGCTGCATCGTCGGTTTTCTTTGTCCTGGAAGCTGTCTTCTTTGCGGCAGGTTTCTTAGCGGCAGGCTTCTCTTCGGTTGCAGTCTCAGCGGTTGCTTCTTCTGCCTTCTTGGATTTTGCAGCTCTCTTCTTGGGAGCAGGCTTCTCTTCCGCTGCCTCAGCAGGCTTCTCTTCCTCAGCCGCCTTCTTTGCCTTGGCTGCACGCTTCTTGGGAGCAGGCTTCTCTTCCGCTGCCTCAGCAGGCTTCTCTTCCTCAGCCGCCTTCTTTGCCTTGGCTGCACGCTTCTTGGGAGCAGGCTTGGGAGCTTCCTCTGCAGTAACTTCGGTTTCCGCCGCTGCTTCGGCTTCCTCTTCGCCCTCAGCTGCCGGCTTCGGCTTCTTGGGCAGTCTTGCGGAAAGCTGATAGAACTGCACGGAGAGCGAAGGCAGGTTGACTGCGATGGACTGCTCCTGGTCGTGCATCGGAACATCCTCGGTGCTGGCAACGGTACCGTTATTCTCGCCTGTACCGCCGAATTCCGCAGCGTCAGAGGAGAATATCTGGGTGTATCTGCCGTGTACCGGAACGCCTATGCGATATCCCTCACGTCTGACCGGGCAGAAGTTGCAGATCGCAATAAGCTCATTGCCGAGCTTGTCGATTCTGCGGAAGCTGATGACGCTCTGCTGATAGTCGTCAAGCGCGATCCACTGGAATCCGTGCCATGAATCATCGACTTCCCACAGCTCGGGGTGATCGAGATAGAACTTGTTGAGCTGCTTGTTGAATTCCTTGAGCTTGGCGTGCATGGGATATTCGAGCAGATTCCAGTCGAGCTGCTTCTGATAATTCCATTCGTCAAACTGACCGATTTCAGCACCCATGAAGGTGAGCTTCTTTCCGGGGTGAGCCATTACATACGTCTGGAAAGCTCTGAGTCCGGCGAACTTCTGCCAGTAATCGCCCGGCATCTTCTGAAGCATGGACGCCTTGCCGTAAACCACCTCATCGTGGGAAAGCGCAAGCACAAAATGCTCAGAGAATGCGTACATCAGCGAGAAGGTCAGAAGGTTATGATCGTATGAACGGTAAACCGGATCCATCGAGAAATATCTGATGGAGTCGTTCATCCAGCCCATGTTCCACTTGAAGGTGAAGCCCAGACCGCCGTCCTCCGGCTTGCCTGTGACCTGAGGCCATGCGGTGGATTCCTCTGCGATCATCATAGCGTTTGGATAGTACTCCTTGACAGCCGTGTTGAGCATCTTGAGGAATTCAACCGCTTCGAGGTTTTCATGACCGCCGTAGATATTGGGCATCCATTCGCCGTTGCTGCGGTTGTAGTCGAGGTAAAGCATCGAAGCAACAGCGTCAACACGCAAACCGTCGATGTGATACTTGTCGAGCCAGAACAGCGCATTGGATATAAGGAAGGAACGGACTTCGTTGCGGCCGAAATCGAATACGCATGTACCCCACTCCTTGTGCTCACCCTTGCGCCAGTCGGAATATTCGTATGTGGGGGTGCCGTCAAAGCGGTAAAGACCGTGAGCGTCCTTCGGGAAGTGAGCCGGAACCCAGTCCATGATAACGCCAATGCCGTTCTCATGCAGGATATCGACAAACTTCATGAAGTCCTTAGGCTCACCGTAACGCGATGTAGGAGCGTAGTAACCACAAACCTGATATCCCCACGAGCCGTCATAGGGATACTCCGTCATAGGCATAAGTTCGACATGTGTGTAATTCATTTCCTTCAGATAAGGAACAAGTTCTTCCGCCAGCTTGACATAGCCGAAAGGATTGCCGTCGGGATATGTTCTCCATGAACCTGCGTGCATCTCGTAGATATTCATGGGCTTGTCGAGTTTGTCAGGCGACTGATTAGCCTTCCACTCCTGATCATGCCACTCATATCCCTCGATATCGTAGAACCGGGTAGCGTTTGAAGGACGTGTTTCAAAATGATAGCCGTAAGGATCGCTCTTCTGCGTCATAGTGTTCCAATTGGATTCAACACAGTACTTGTAAACGCAAAAATCGCCTACACCCTGAATTTCACATTCCCACACGCCGCCGCTGTTGCACTTATACATATAGTTTGCCTGTGGATTCCAATCATTGAAATCACCTACAACAGAGATGGACTTCGCATTGGGCGCCCATGTGCGGAAAACTACAGAACCATCACTCTGACGGTGTGCACCGAGATATTCGTATGCACGGACGTTTTTACCTTCGTAAAAAAGATGCTGTGCCAGATTTCCTCCCGATGAGATGTTGGTTTCATTGCTCATTTTGCTTCAACTCCTAAAAGAAATAATAACCCGTAATCACCAAAAAAGTATATGGTTACGTATATATCATACCAAATTATATGCCAAAATGCAAGCACTTTTAGCAAAATTCTTATAAAAAAAATAAAAACCCGAATTCTTTTTTGTAAGTAATGCCGAGTTTTTTGTTTTTTGTGAAATTATGTAACTTATATTCCCGAGCATTCGCATTTTTGCGAGTAATTTGCAGAATAATTGTACAATTTAACAAATAAAAACGTATCCGTTTGTGACAATCAGAGAAATTTCAATGATTGCCAAATCGCCCGTTGTTTTTGAGAAAAAGGTGAAACGGATACAGGAATCAGCCCCGGTCAGGCGGGATTTTTCCTGCCCGACCGAAGCATTTATGCAGTCATGTCAGTCACCGAAGCTTGCTCCGGTCATCTTTGCCGTCTTGATGATCTCGCAGTCAACAGGCACAAACTTGGTCTTGCCTGCCACCTCAGAAAGGGGATTGTGTCCCACCTTGCCATCTATCATGGCGACCGTGTTGCCGTAATTCTCATCCTTTATGAGCATTGCCGCATATGCGCCGAACTGGGTGGCAAGTACTCTGTCATAAGCAGACGGCGAGCCGCCTCTCTGATAATGCCCCGGTACGACAACCCTTGCCTCCATGCCGGTCGCCTTCTGTATCTGGTCGGCGACGCGGTAGCTGACGGAAGTGTAATTCTCGGCTGCACGCTTTTCGATGCGCTTTTTCTTCTTCATCACCGATTCTTCCAGATCAATAGCGCCCTCTGCGACGCAGATGATGCTGAACTTTCTCTTTTTCTCGGTGCGCTTTTCCACTGTTTCAATGACCTTGTCAATATCATACGGAATTTCAGGCAGCAGAATCACGTCGGCGCCTCCGCCGATACCGGCGTAAAGCGTGAGCCATCCTGCCTTGTTGCCCATTATCTCGATGACCATGACTCTGCCGTGGCTGTTGGCTGTGGTGTGAATTCTGTCGACCACGTCGGTGGCAATGTCAACCGCGCTGTGGAAGCCAAAAGTCACATCGGTGCCGTAGATATCGTTGTCGATCGTCTTTGGCATACCTATGACATTCAGCCCCTCTTCGCTGAGAAGATTTGCGGTCTTGTGCGTTCCGTTGCCGCCCAGAGTCACAAGGCAGTCGAGCTTCATTTCCTTGTAATTCTTCTTCATGGCGGCTACCTTATCTACATTGTCCTGCTCGATTACGCGCATGTTGCGGTATGGTTGGCGGCTTGTGCCAAGAATAGTCCCGCCGAGGGTGAGAAGTCCGGTAAAATCATCCGGCTTCATCACATGATAGGTGCCGTCAATAAGCCCCTTGTAGCCGTCGTTGATGCCGACGAACTCCACATCCATCAGGTTGAACGAGGCGTAAGCCACACCTCTGATAGCAGCGTTGAGACCGGGACAGTCTCCGCCGCTTGTTAAAATACCGACTCTGCGTTTAGCCATAGTCAATTACCTCCCGGCAAAATAAAAATAGTTTTAAATATAAAATAATGCTGATGCATTTATTTACGGTAAGCATTTTTTGAGTTTTTGAGTTTTTGAGTTTTTTAGTAACACAGCGCTTATCTGAGCCGCATTGTATATTCATAAATACAGTTTTCCGGCAGCTCCGGCGGTCTGCTCTGACGCACAAATGTACATTTACCGTCACACATAACATACATATTCGCCATAGCAACGCCGACGTCTATCTGCTGAATATTGTCGAGATATTGGAATTTCAGCGGCGGCTTTGTGCGGCAGATGTAAATGCAGTCATCCTCCGTCAGATACCTGACGGGCTGAAGATTTACCGCCGAAGGTGCAAGTCTGCCAGCTTCAAGCACAGGCAGAAATTCTGGGCGGCTGATTTCTCCCAGAAGCAATTCATGCAGCTTTTTGCGGGGCGATTCCTCCGGCAGCCGTCTGAAAGGCGCATTGTCTCCCCTGCCGAATTCCACTGAAATGACATACGGCAATTCACCTCGGGAGGGCTGCGTTTTCTGCTTTGCCATTCCCGCCCAGCATGAACTTATCCCCTTGTGGGTGAGCCATAGCGCAATCTGCTGACCGATGAAGCCTGCGTTTTGCTGATAGCCCCTGATGCTCATAGCCGAACGCAGCACTGCGAAATCAGTAGCCCGATAGATGGAGGAACGTGCGAATTCCTTTTGAAAATCGTCCTTTCCGTAAAGCATTACGTCTACGGGAATATTGTCGTGAAGCGGCTTTATGCCCGAAATGTATTCCGCAAGCTCATCAATAATGGATTCGTCAATCGGCTGTCCGGTATAACTTCTCACCGAGCGCCGCGCAACGATGGCGTCCTTCATTTCCATATGCTTCACCTCTTGCAGTTTATTTTCATATTAAATCTATCATACACCATTAAACCACTAATTGCAATGAAAATTTTATTAATATTAAACAAAAGCAGCCATGAATTCATTCAAAGCTGCTTTTTTACATTAATTATTCAATTACGCTATAAGAAATTTTTCTATAACAGGAACAAGTCCGTCATCGTCGCAGGAGTCGGTGATGTAATCGGCATACTGCTTGACCACCTTCTGAGCATTTGCCATTGCCACACCCAGACCTGCGTGACGAATCATAGAAAGGTCGTTGAATCCGTCGCCGCATGCAATGAAGTCGTCCTTGGTCAACCCGAGATGTTGCGCAAGCACGTCTATCCCGTGCGCCTTGTCAATGCCGAGTGGCAGTATCTCAAGGAAATAAGGCTCGGAGCGATACACGCTAAGCCTTCCGTCAAAGTGGGCAGCCGCAATCTTTTCCAGTCCGGCGAGCTTTTCCGCACTGCCGGTAATAATGCACTTGAAAAGGCGGTGCTCATTGTAATCGGCAAGTGAATCAATCTTATGTACTGTCATATGATTGAGCCTTGCTTCCAGCTGAATGATTTCGTCCTCCGGTCTTTCGGAAACCAGCATATCAGGAGCGTGTGCCACCACCGGAGCATCGTATTCCGCCGCAAGAGCGGCAATTTCAGACACAATTCCATCGGGAAGCGTGGTCTCGGAAATGTGTTCACCGGTCTGCACATTGATGATTCTGCCGCCGTTGTAGCCCATGATATAGCCGCCCTTTTCGGCAAATTCCAGCGTGCTGCATACGTCGGCTATGCCCGGAACAGGTCTGCCGGAGGCAATTACGATAACCTTGCCTGCCTCTCTGGCACGAAATATGGCCTGTTTGGTAGCATCGGTTATCTGCTTGACCGAATTGTAAAGCGTGCCGTCAATATCAAGCACCAAGCCTTTGTAATCCATTTTTTTACTAAAACACCCCGATAATATATTTCTTATATTTCTTAAAACTGAAGCCGCAGCGCTCTTAATCCAGCCATGTCTCGTCGTCCTCATGCTTGGTGGGTCGCGTCATGAGCAAACTTACTTCCTCGGCAGGATTGCCGCCTTCATAGCAGACCTTGTAGCAGGCGTCCATAATCGGCATGTCCACATCGTAGCGGTTTCGCAGCTCGTGGGCGAGCTTTGCGGCGTGATAGCCTTCGACGGTACCGATCTTTTTTATCGCCTCGTCCACCGGAACGCCTTCGCCTATGAGGATTCCGGCGCGGCGGTTGCGGCTGTGCATACTGGTACAGGTGACAATGAGATCGCCGATTCCTGTGAGTCCCGCAAATGTCTTTTCATTGCCGCCCATTGCCTTGCCGAGTCTGCCTATTTCGCTCAGACCGCGGGTCATGAGAGCAGCCTTGCTGTTGTCGCCAAGACCAAGTCCGTCGGTTATTCCGGCGGCAAGCGCGATGACGTTCTTAATGGCGCCGCCCAGCTCAACGCCGACTACATCTTTGTTGGTGTAGACTCTCAGCTTTGGAGTGGTGAAGGTTTGCTGGAGCATGAGCGCGGTATCCCTGTCCTCAGAAGCCGCCACAAGCGCGGTGGGAATGAAGCGTGCCACTTCTTCGGCGTGAGACGGTCCCGACAGAACCGCCACCTTATTGTTCGGCAGCGCCTGCTGTATGCTCATCGAAAGCCTGTTGCAGGTCTTGGGGTCGAAACCCTTGCTGATGTTGACCAGAACGGTACTCTCCGGAATGCCGACCTCGGCTATTCTCTGAGCAACACCCGCCACGGCAAACGATGGCACTGCGGTGATGATGATATCCGCCTGCTTTACGACTTCGATGTCGGCAGTGAATTTCAGTTCTGCCGGCATTTTGATACCGGGCAGAAGATGATTTTCTCCGCTTGCGACAATGCGTTCAATCTCCTCGGGAAATGCCGACCATACGGTGACGTCGTTTCCGGTAGATGCTGCCGACATCGCCATGGCAGTACCCCAGCCGCCGGAACCCATTACGGTTATTTTTTTCATGAAATTTTGCCTCCTTTTGATTGAGTAAATCAGCCGATTGTAAAAGTTAAACAACTGCCTAAATCAGGGTTTTGTCAATTTGAACAGGCAAGTTTTTTCTCCACTCGGAGCAAGGCAAATCTTGATATGACATTGTTTTGGCTGCGCCCAAGCTCGTTTTATATTGCAGCGCGTTGCAGCGAGGGGCGCTGCCCCTGTCTTTTCACATTTCATGTGAAAAGAGCTACCCCGCCAAGGCTCCGCCCTGGACCTGCCAGGGAACCTTGCCCCCTGGACCCCACGCTCGCATTCGCTCGCTAATTGGCGTTGCGCGCTTGCTTTTTTTCATTTTTACTTTTACAATCGCCTAATTGAGTATAAATGTATTTCACACTTCTGTGTTCTCGCCTTCGACTGTGTCCGCTTTGTCTTCCTCCGGCTTGCCATCCGGATCGAGAGGTGGTTCGGGATCGTTCTTCTTTCGGGCAATGGTCTTTGGCTCGGTTCCGTTGAGAATCCGCCTGATATTCGCGCGGTGCATATAAATTACCACAACCGAGAAGCAAAGCGCAATAATGGTCATCGGCAGCCACGCACTTGAACCGTAGACAAATTTATTGAAGAGCAGCGTAATAATCGGATAGAATACCGCCACGGTCAACGAGCATTTGGAAACGGTCTTGGTAATCGAAAGCGCTATCAGGAAAATCACAACCAGCGCAAGGAAGCTCGGCCAGTCAAGCGCGCAAATGATTCCCGCGCTGATCAGCACGCCCTTGCCGCCCTTAAATCCGAAATAAAGCGGGAAAAGATGCCCCAGCAGCGCAAAAAGTCCCGCAACGCCTGCACCGACCTGCGCCACATGCTCAATGTCCGATACGCCGCTGCACATCAGCTTAAACACCATCTCTCCGATGAAAACCGAACAAATGCCCTTTGCAAAATCGCCGATAAAGGTGATAACAGCCGCCGGAACGCTCACACACCGCAGGACATTTGTAAATCCGGCGTTTTGGCTGCCCATGGTTCGGATATCCTTGCCTGTAAATAGTTTGGTTACCGGAATGGCAAAGCTGATGCTGCCCAGCAAATAAGCAATTGCCGCCGAAATCAGTATCGGCAGTCCGAATGTTGTAATAAGGTCCATTTTATAACCTCCGCAAAAAATTTTTTGGGAATTACTTTTTCTTTGACTCGCCGCGTTCACGGATGATGAAGCGCACCGGAGTGCCCTCCAGTCCGAATGTCTCACGTATTTTGTTTTCAAGGTAGCGCTGGTACGAGAAATGAAAGAGATCGGCGTTATTGACAAAGCATACGAACGTCGGCGGCTTGGTGGACGGCTGTGTGATATAATAAATCTTGAGCCTCTTGCCCTTGTCCGACGGCGGCTGCACCCTTGCCGTAGCGTCCGCCAGCACATCATTGAGCATGCCTGTTGAAATGCGGGTGGAATTCTGGTTGGAAACATAGGTGATCAGCTCAAACAGGCGGTCTATGCGCTGTCCGGTCTTTGCCGATATGAAAATGATCGGGGCATATGCCATAAACGAAAAATCGTTCTCTAATTTCTTGCGGAAAGTATTCATCGTTCCGCCGTCCTTCTCTATCGCGTCCCATTTGTTGACGGCAATAATGCAGCCCTTGCCCTTCTCATGCGCAATTCCGGCGACCTTGGAATCCTGCTCGGTGAAGCCCTCGGTCGCGTCTATCATAATAACGCAGACGTCGGCGCGGTCAACTGCCGCTTCGGCGCGGATAATGCTGTATTTTTCAACATTATCCTTAATACGGCTCTTGCGGCGTATTCCGGCTGTGTCAATAAAGACGAATTTTCCCTTGTCGTTTTCAATGACAGTATCAATCGCGTCGCGCGTGGTTCCGGCGATGTCGGAAACAATGACTCTTTCCTCACCTGCCACTTTATTAACCAGCGATGATTTACCTGCATTCGGCTTGCCTATGATGGCGACCTTGATGTATTCGTCGTCCTGCTCCTCGGGCGATTCCGGCGGGAAGTATTCAAATACCGCATCGAGCAGATCGCCTGTGCCGTGACCGTGAACCGCCGAAACGGGATAAGGCTCGCCCAGACCTAAATTGTAAAATTCATAGAAATCCGGCGGCAGATTTCCCACCGAATCGCATTTGTTGACGCACAGCACTATAGGTCTGCCGCTCTTCTGAAGCATGGCGGCAACCTCCATGTCTGTTGCGACTACGCCGGAGCGCATATCCGTGACCATCACGATCACGTCAGCCGAGTCTATCGCCAGCTGCGCCTGACTGCGCATCTGTGACAGAATAATATCGTCTGACGCAGGCTCAATGCCGCCTGTGTCGATCAGCATGAACTGGCGGTTTCGCCATTCGCTGTCACCGTATATCCTGTCTCGTGTGACGCCCGGCGTGTCCTCCACTATCGAGAGCCTGCGCCCCACGAGCTTATTGAACAGCGTGGACTTTCCGACATTCGGACGACCCACAACTGCAACTATCGGTTTTGACATTTTTACTATTACATCCTTTCTGAGTCCTCTCTCAGACTTCTTCACAACGCCCAAGCAGAACGTCAAGCAGCTCGTATCCGTCGCTGTTTATCACGGCAATCTGTGTATTAAGTTCCTTCTGAACATCCTCAACCGTCAGGTCGTCAAGAAACATCTGTCCGGTGCTTTCCAGCATGGATGACGAAATCATCAGCCTGTCTCCCAGCTCCCCGCCGCGAAGCTGAGCGATAAGATCCTGCCCCGTGATCAGACCCGAAACCGTGATTCTCTCACCGAAAAAGTGATTGACGATCGGATAAACCTTCCATTTAGCATTATGCCATTTTTTTTGCGCCAGGTCAAGCAATTCTTTCAAAATCGGCGCAATACTTATCCCGCAGGCTATGGATGCGCTGTAATGCCCGTCGTCCCCCGGCTCGTCCTCCATCGCGGAGATAAACTCGCTGCGCAGAAGCGACACCATGCCCACGCCGTTCTCCAGCTGGGCATAATCCTCATAGAAATCCTCGCCGTGTATCTCCCTGCTCGCGTTCAGGTAAAATTCGTCCGACGGATAGACAATCCTGCTGCCGAATTTTTCAACGCACATATTCCCAAAGACTTCTATCTGGTCAATGACCCTGCCGCATTCCTCCGGCGTGAACATGCGCAGCTTTTCCAGACCTTTCCTGTGCCTTGTAAGCCCTACAGGCACTACGGCAACCGACTGAACGGCAGGACAGAGCGCCGTAAGATCACGCAGCGTCCTGTCAAGCTCCGCGCCGTCGTTCCATTCCGGACAGAGCACTATCTGGCAGTTTAAATGAATGCCGCCGTCGGCAAGCATTTTGATAAAGCGAAGCGACTTGCCGGCGTGAGGATTCTTCATCATCTTCACCCGAAGCTCCGGATTTGTCGTGTGTACCGAGATATTCACAGGCGATATGCGCATCTTTATAATACGGTCTATCTCACGTTCGTCGATATTGGTGAGCGTGATGTAATTCCCGAAAAGAAAGGACAGCCGGTCATCATCGTCCTTAAAGTAGAGCGACTTACGCATTCCCTTGGGCAGCTGGTCGATAAAGCAGAATACGCACTTGTTGCGGCAGGAGCGCTGCCTGTCCATCAGATATGTGCCGCACTCCACCCCGAGCGAATCATACTGCCCCTTGCGAATGGTGATTTCACGCCTGCTGCCGTCACCCTTCTCGAGCAGAATATTGAGCCTGCGGTCGGTCTCGTAAAAGCGATAATCCAAAATATCATTAATCTCATTGCCGTTGATGGATATAATCTTGTCCCCGCATTCAATGCCGTGTCTCTGAGCCTGACTTCCGCTCTGCGTGCTGCTTACGGTAACTGGCATATCATCACTCCCTTCGGTATGACAAATAAAAAAGCGGCTGTATCAAACAACATACGGAAAAACCGCCGTTGATATCTAAGCCGCTTCTTTCGGATTGCAAAGTCAGAAGAAATTATTTGTCTTCGCCCATTTTTATAACTTCACGACCCTTGTAATAGCCGCAGTTACTGCAAATGCGGTGAGGTCTCTTGTACTCGCCGCAGTTAGAGCACTTCACGAGTGTGGGAGCGTCGAGCTTCCATACGCTGGAGCGTCTGCTGTTTCTTCTTGCCTTAGAAGTTTTTCTCTTTGGTACCGCCATTTTTCAGCACCTCCTTGATTAAAATAGAACTGTGTCAGTCTTGCATCAGTTCATCGAGAACTGCCATTCTCGGGTCAACCGCTTCCTTTTTGCAGCCGCAGCTGCCCTCGTTTAGATTTTGTCCGCACTTAGGACAAAGTCCGAGACAGCCCTCAGAACACAGGTGCTTGATAGGCAGCTCCAGAAGAATATCGTCCCTGACCAGACTGAATAGGTCGAGTGTGTATCCCGCAACGATGATGATGTCATCCGTGTCCTCGTTTTCGGCAGAGAGAGCAAGCGTGTGTACAAAATCCTGCTTTACCGATTTTTTGGCGTCTGCAAGACACCTGTCGCACGGTTTGGAATAGTCGAACTCCGCGGTATAGCTAAGCTCTACCAGACCTCCGCTGTTTTTGACCTGACCCCTGACCCTGACGGGGGAAACGGTTAACTGCTCGCCCTCGGCAGAGAGATCGTCGTACACAAAGCACTCGTCAACCTCGAGACTGCTGTCGGGAGTGACAAATATATCATTTAACTCAAGCGGCATAATACAATAATACACCTCGTATATAATTATACACTCGATAATATATTATAAAGAATCAAGTCGGCTTTGTCAATAGATTTTTTAAATTTATAATTACTTAATTTCAGCCAGCTTGAAAATCTCCTCCGGGAAGTCGGCTGAATCAGCGGAAATCGAGAAGGTGATGTTGACCTTGGCAGAATCGGTGAGCATCTTGATTCTGGCAAGAAATGCGGTGAGCTGATTGAGATCGCCACCGCCGATCTTCAGTGTGGAATCCACAAGAATGTCGGTGATATCGTAGTTGCCCGCGCAGAGACCGCTGATGAAGCCGTAGAAGCTGTCAAAACCGGAAATGCTGTAGCCTTCGATATTAACCAGACGTGCGTTGTGGTCGACGTCAAATGTGAGTGTGTCGCCCTTTTCAATGCATACGACGTTGCCCTTGGAATTGACGACCGCTTCGTGTGTCAGGTCGATGAGCTTCTTTGTCTTGCCGGAGCCTTTTTTGCCTGTGAGAAGTGTGATCATGTTAAATGACCTCCTGTAAAAATAATTATTTATTGTTTAAAAAGAGATTTCAATGAGTGTGGCGTGTGGCGCGTGGCGTTTTGCAATCATTACATCTCACCATTCCAGCCCACTGTTCACACAGAGTTTTCTCTTTATGTTTATTACTATGTTTATTACTCGCCCAGTCTGGCTTCGAGAGCAGCCTTCTGCTCTTCATAGCCGGGCTTGCCAAGAAGTGCGAACATATTCTTCTTGTACGCCTCCACGCCGGGCTGATTGAATGGATTGACGCCGAGGGTGTAGCCCGAAATGGCGCATGCCTTCTCAAAGAAATAGATCAGCCAGCCGAGTTCAAACTCGTTTGCCTCGGGTATAGACAGCACGATATTCGGCACGCCGCCGTCATTATGGGCAAGAATCGTCCCTTGAAAAGCCTTCTTGTTGATGAAGTCCATTGTCTTGCCGGCAAGGAAATTCAGACCGTCGCCGTTCCCTTCGACTTCACCCATGACCAGCTCGCTCTTTGACTTTTCAATATTAACGACCGTCTCAAACAGGTTGCGTCTGCCTTCCTGCACATACTGACCGAGTGAGTGAAGATCGGTGGAGAAAATGACCGAATCGGGCAGAAGACCCTTGTTGTCCTTACCTTCGCTTTCGCCGTAGAGCTGCTTCCACCATTCGTTCATCATCTGGAAGTAAGGCTCATAGCTTACAAGAAGCTCGGTCGCGTAGCCCTTGCGATAGAGGATATTTCTGACAGCCGCGTACTTGTACGCCGGATTCTCCTCGAGATCGGTCGAGCAGAGACTATCCTGCGCTTCCTTTGCGCCTGCCATGAGCTTGTCTATATCGCATCCTGCAACGGCAATCGGCAGCAGACCTACTGCGGTAAGCACCGAGAAACGACCGCCGACGTCGTCCGGAACAACAAATGTTTCATAGCCCTCCTGATCGGCGAGAGTCTTTAATGTACCCTTGGCCTTGTCGGTGGTGCAGAAGATTCTTTCCCTTGCGCCTTCCTTGCCGTATTTTTCCTCAAGAACGCCGCGAAGCACGCGGAAAGCAATAGCCGGCTCGGTGGTGGTGCCGGATTTGGAAATCATGTTGACGGAGAAGTCCCTGTCCTTGCACAGCTCGATGACCTCGTTGAGCGAAGTGGAGCTGATGGAATTGCCGGCAAAGAATATCTGGGGAGTATCCTTGCAGACAAGATTGTAGTTGGGTGACTTGAGAAATTCTATAGCAGCTCTTGCGCCGAGGTAGGAACCGCCTATGCCTATGACGATAAACACTTCGCTGTTCTTCTGGATTCTTGCGGCGGCATCCTTGATACGCGCGAATTCTTCCTTATCATAATCGGTAGGAAGAGTAAGCCAGCCGAGCTTATCGTTGCCGAGACCTGTTCCGTTGTGGAGAGTATCATGCGAAAGAGCGATCTGTCCTGAGATTGCCTTAAACTCATGCTCAGAAACAAAATCGGAAATGTACTTGCAATTTAATGTTACAGCCATATAAAATAGCCTCCTAAAAATAGATACATCAATAATATACATTATCTGTCACGACTTTGCAAGTCACAGCTTGTAAATTTTGAATTATTTTCATGTTTTTCATAAAAAGTTTAAATTTTTAGCGGCATTTTTATGATTTAAAAACAGCCATGACCATATAGTACACAAATGGACGGGATTATAAAAAATCTTAACCCTTTTTCTTCTGTCTCTTAACCTTTTCTAAACCTTTTGGGATTACCATTTAGCCATGATAAACGAAAGGAACGGTGAGCCGCATGGCAAACACAATTCTCAAAACAGAAAACATATCAAAGAAGTACGGAAGCAATCAGGTTCTCAGCAATGTAAGCATCACCCTCGAAAGCGGAAAGATATACGGACTGATCGGCGTCAACGGAGCCGGCAAGACCACTCTCATGCGCCAGATCCTCGGGCTGTCGGTTCCCACCTCGGGTGAGATCGAGCTTTTCGGCAAGCGCGGCAAGGCTATCTCCAAGGAACGCGGCAGACTCGGCTGCCTGATCGAATCCCCCGGTCTGGTGCTCAACCTCACTGCAAAGCAGAATCTTCATCTGCACCGCATTATGCACGGCATAGCCGATGCCGACATTGAGGACAAGCTGCTTGAAACCGTCGGTCTGGCAAACACCGGCAAAAAGAAGGCCAAGGACTTCTCGCTCGGCATGAAGCAGCGCCTCGGCATTGCCATTGCCCTGCTGACCAATCCCGAGCTTGTCATTTTAGACGAGCCGATCAACGGACTTGACCCCATCGGCGTCGTCGAAATCAGAGAGCTTATCAAAAGGCTCTGCGACGAAAAGGGCATGACCATTCTCATCTCGAGCCACAATCTTCCCGAGCTTTACCAGTGTGCTACCGACTACATCATCATAGATCACGGCGAAATCAAGGAGCAAATCACCCTGGAGCAGCTGGAGGAAAAATGCAGACACTACCTGCAAATAGAAACGCCCGACACGGACAAGCTCGCTCAGGTGCTGGAATCCAAGCTTGGCACAACAAATTTCAAGGTTATGCCCAACGGCAGCGTGCAGCTCTACGATTTTACAGATGAAAAGGAAAAAGTCACCGATGTTCTCTTTGAAAACGCCGTTAAAACCACAGGTTTCTCGCTGATGGGCGAAACGCTGGAGAATTATTTCATCTCGGCAGTCGGCAAACAATAAAGACCTTTTTAATCATTATACTCTGCTCAGGCAAATTCAAACATACATTTCACATAAAAACAGGAGGACAATAAGAAAATGATCAATCTCATCAAGGCTGATTTTTATAAAATTCACAGATCGGTAATTTACAAGGTGCTTTTCATTATTATGGCTCTCTGCGGCGTCAGCACCACTCTTGTATCGCATTTTATCGGAACCGGCGACATGGACATCGCCTCTGCAAGCTCCGCCGGACTGCTCACCGACGTCGTTATGCTCAACCTGGTCAGCTGCATTGTCGCAGGTCAGCTGGTCTGCGGCGACTTTGAGAACAAGCTCATTCAGTCGGCTCTCACAGGCACAAGCGGAAGGTTCACGCTCGTCTGCAGCAAAATGATCACCTACACGATTCTGGTCGGCGTTATGGCACTTCCCTATGCCCTCTGCGCCATCATCGGCTGGGCAACAGGCGCCCAGTTCGGCGCTCCCTACTCCGCTTCGGTCTATCTCAAGATTCTCTCCGAAACCGCAACCGTCGATTTTTCTGTCGCAGCACTCTTGAAATACATCGCGATAGCTGCTATAATGGCTTTGACTTACACTGCTCAGACTGCCTTTGTATTCATGCTCGCATTCATCTTCAAGAACAAAGCCCTTATCGTCACGGCAGTCGGCTTCATCGTCTGCACCTTCATCGGGATGACCTCCTCCCTGTTTTCTCAGAACAGCGAGGCTGTCGAAAAGGCAATTTCGTGTACTCCCTTCGGCAAGGACGCATACACCATGTGCAATTCCACCGAAGCCGGCACAATGCTGAAGGTACTGCTTGTGGCGGTCGCATACCTCGCGGTCTTTACCTGCCTGACATACGCGACCTTCAAAAAGGCTGAGATCAAGTAAACATCAAGGTAATCACGTCACCTCGAAAAAGCAGAAGCTCCGGAACAAAATCCGGGCTTCTGCCATTTGTGTTTTTTATTTTTAATTTAAGCGGTGATAAATATATGAAATATGCCATCGTATTGCTCAGCATAATCATATGCGTGCTGCTTTTTGCACTGATAAACATGAAACTACAGCTGCGCTCACTTTCAGATCAGCTCAAAAAACGTCTTGACGACGGCTCACGGAACTACCTTCATGTATCACTGCTGGATCATTCGGTTTCCCGGCTCGCCTCCGATATGAACAAATGCCTTGTGCAGGACGATCAGGCAAGGCAGACACTTCAGCGTGAGGAAAAGCAGTTCCGTGAGACAATCGCCAATATCTCCCACGACCTTCGCACTCCTCTCACCTCGATCAAGGGATATTTGCAGCTGTTGGAAAATGAAAACCCCAGCCGGCAGCAGCAAAAGCGTCTGACTGTTATCAGAAAGCACACAGGGGAATTAGGCGATCTGATAGAGCATTTCTTTGAATATTCCTACCTGCTCAGCAGCGATTCCGAGATAAATCCCGAGCGCTTCTGCCTGACCGACGAAACGGCGGAATGCATAGCCGCGGCGGTCTTGCAGTTCGAGGAAAAGGGCATTGACGTGCATACAGGTCAATTCGGACGCGTCCTCGTGACTGCCGACAGAGAAAAGACCGTCCGCATAATACAGAACCTTTTGCGCAACTGCATTCACCATTCGGCTGGTGACATCACGGTAAATGTCACCGAATCAGACGGTTTGGCGCGGCTTGCCGTTTCAAACCCCGTGAGCGACCCCGCTGCTATGCAGACTGGGCGGCTCTTTGAACGGTTCTACACTGCGGAGAAATCCCGACACAAATCGACAGGTCTCGGTCTTTCCATTGTCCGGCTGCTGAGTGAACAAATGCACGGCTCGGCTCGGGCAGAACTAAACGGCAATATTCTCACTATAACAGTTTCGCTCCCGCAGGATTTTTCCGTTTACAGCCAAAACTGAAACAACCCGCTCTTATTCCACAATCGGGATACGGGCGGGTTGTGTTATTTATGATTGATTATCAATGAGGTCGGCGTAGCACTGCTGGGTTATCTTCTGGCAGACGGTGTAGAAGTGATTGTCATCAAACGTACCCCATGCGCCACTGGTCATGACCACAACGCCGCTCTTTTGCTTTTCGTCGTAGCATACGCTTGCGTAAACGCCGTAGGCATTGCCGCCGTGGTAATACATGTCGTGTCCGGGTACATAATTGGTGCTTTTTTTGAAACCGAGACAGTAGCGGAACTTGTCGTCCTTGAGGTATTCCTTCTCGACCTCCTTGACAGCCTCTTTTGACAGAACCCTGATGTTGCCGTACATTCCGTCGTTGATGAAGATCGTGACCAGCTTGGCGTAATCCTTAGGGCTGATGAGCAGACTTCCCTGCGCCAGAATATACGTTTCGCCCGGATTCCTGATCTGTCTGTCCTTGACAAGCACGCCGCGGGAACGTGCAATCTTGCCCACCTTGTAGCACTCGGCGACATTGTTCTTATCCTTCAGGCTCTGTCCCCCAAACGCCGCGTCAAGTCCCAGACGGTCAAACAGCACAGAGTCAGTGAAGTAAATATAATGCAGGTTGGTGACCACTTCATCGAGTGAGCCGACTATGCCGAAACCGGAATTGCTGTAGGAAAATTCCTTGCCCGGCTTCTGGTTGTTGTAGCTTTTGAGGTCAACAACAAGGTCTTTAAGCCGCGTTCCTGCGTTGCTGCCGGTATATATGATGTATTCGTCAGCGAGCGATGATGAATGATTGAGCAGCATACGGGGTGTTATCTCCGCCTCGGCAAACAGCGGATTGCGGAACCGGAAACCGAAATAATCCTCCACGTTGCGGTCGAGGTCAATCCTTCCCGCGTCAACAAGTGTCATGGTGGCAAGAGTCGAAATGATCTTGGAGAGCGACGCGGGACGGAATTTGGTGTCGGCATTGATCTTTTTGCGCTGAGCTTTATTGGCGTAGCCGTAGCTGTAGGTATAGGAAACCTTGCCATCCTTAATGACCGCTACTCCCGCGCCCATGGCACTGTAATCCTGACAAATTTTTTTGAGGGAAGTGGCGGTCTTGCCCGTTAGCTCTTCCGGATTGTGCGGATCGACGACCTTAGGCTCCTCCTGCCCTTCCTTTTCCACATAGTACTTGTCTATCCAACCGAAGCGGTTTTGCAGGTATTCTATGCGGTAAAAGTCGCCGCTGGTCTCCAGTACCTCGAATTTCTGCCCCTTGCTGACGGTGTTCTGTACCTTCTTCTTGAAATTCGGCTCGGAGCAGATGGTGCCGTAGGTGAACTTCACAATGACATTGAAACCGCTCTCCGGCTCTTCGGAAGAAACCTCCGCCCCGTCTGAAACGGTTTTTTCAGGGTCTTTGAACCATGAGGCGATTACCTCGGCGTAATTAATGCGGGAACCTTTGAAGGCAATCACCATGCTGATCGGCATGATCAGCGCCATTCCCACTGTGCCTATGCCGCGGATACGGTTGCGCCGGTAGTATTTCAGATATTTTTTCCACAGCCGCGAGCCTATCGCTCCCAGCTCCGCTTTGACGCCCTTTCCGTCGTATTCCTTTTCTCTCGGATTTCTCTGCATTTTGAAATAACTTCCTTTTTCAAGTTTTCTACATTATTATATCAAAACACAGCGACAAGAACAACCGTCATTTTATTAAGTTTATATTTTTTTTGCTTACCCGGCGAATCACAACGCTTAGCATAACCGACAGCAGCATATAAGCTGTGAACATTATGATTCTGTGCGTGCGAAAACCCGCGTTCAGTAAAATGGATCGAATGCCCACATGCGTCATAAAAAGCTCAAGCGAATAGCTCCCCACAAACGACAGTGCTCTGTTGAGCTTAGATGAATTCAGTCGTTCCATCAGGTAAGACAGAATAAATATCAGAGATATGGAAAAGAAAAAGGGAATAAATCTTTTTGGTATAACAAAATCAGCATTGATCAGATCGGTTTTTAAGAGCATTTTTAACATAATAAGCAGCAGGCCAAAGGCAGTAAGAACATTTTCTGCAAAACCAATTTTTTCCTTGTTACGAATCTTTTTGCCGTATCCACAGCCTGCTATAAAGATCGGAAATCTGCAAAGGGCTATTTCGATTTTTTCATAATAATCGGGTGAGACATGATGGATAAAGCAGCAGAGTGCCGTCCAGCCGAGCACAAGCAAAATGCATACCATTCCTGATGCATCTTTGCCGTTTATTTTGCCGTTTATTTTGCCGTTTATTATTTTAAACAAAAACGGAAATAAAATATATGCAATTAAAATGAACGCTATATACCAGAAAACCCTTGTGCCTGAAATCCAGAAGGTCACAAGGGATAAATCCGCGGCAAAATGAAACAAACCCTCCGAGTACAGTATAACATCTCTTATGAACCAATAAACCACGCCGAAAAACAGATACGGAATCATAACGCGTTTAAATCTTTTGGCATAAAATGCCTTTATGCTCGGGTTGCCGCACATGGAATAATACAGTCCCACTCCGGAGAGAAAAAGAAAAATTTCAACTCCTACGCTTCCGAATATATCATGACTCAAACTTCCCACACCGAAAATCAGCCAAAAGCCCGTAATATAGGGAAAAAACGGCAATCCAATATCACGCAGCCTGAGCAATATGCAAAGAATTA
>CACWOX010000024.1 GCA_902762615.1 uncultured Ruminococcus sp.
TGGCTTTGTAGACCAGCTTGTCGGGATTCGCTTTGTATAAATCCATGTAGCGGTTGACAAGGTGCAGGAGGTTGTTGCCGTTGGAACGGGTGGGATTTCGCAGGTCAATGACGGAGACATTGTAGCCGTAATAGTTTTTCGCTATTGTCCCGTAATTACGCATTACGTCGCCTTTTGTGTCAGTTGATAGAAATGACATACCGCTTGCACAGGCATATTCGATGCACGGATAGAGCCAGAAGGCGGTCTTGCCGACGCCCGCCGCGCCGATCATCAGCACATGAACGTCGCCCGTATCCACAATTGCCGTCACGGATTTCTTTCCGGTGCAGCCCACCACAATGCCCTGCGGAACAGGCTTGTCACCGACAGTCGGGGCATGACCTTCCTTCGCCTGACTGCGCCATTTCTGCGGCGTGAAGGGAATGTGCTGATAGATACGCATGACTTCCTTGCTCGTAGCCCATCGCGCCGTGCCGTGCTGACCATCGCCAACGGTCTTGCTCTTGATGTTGTTGAGCGTCATGTTGTTGGAAAAATAGGAAACAGCGCCGAGAATGCCGACCATTAACATTCCCGCGATAATCAAAGTGACAGAGCCTGACATAGTTCTTCCTCGCTTTCTTCGGATTCCGATTCAAGCTGTACTGCCGCACAGCCGGACGTTAAATCTTCATTCCAGTCTTTCATTGTCGGAACAAGTATTTCATATTCCACGCCTCTTTCCTCTAACTTGGCGGCAATACGGCTGTTGGCGGACTTCCCCGCGCTGTCGTTATTCCCTCGCAGCGTGACCTTTCTGCCGCCGTCCTGCCACTCGTATTCCGAGCCGGAACGACGGACGGTTTCGCCCATGCCCTGCAGCATCATGGCGATATCGGTGTGCTTAGCACTGTCGATTTCTTCCTGAGACAGACGGACATAATTTGAGTTTGACATTGAATTCACCTTCCTACGATTTCAAACCCTGCGCTCGTTTCTTTTCGTTGATCTCCGCCCTGAGCTTGCTGTCGACCATATCGTCGAGGTCATCCTGTTCGTCATAATATCTGTCGCGCAGCATCTGAGACAGATATTTGAGCAGATTCAGCGCGGATATGGCGGCGTAACCGCTTCTGTCTCTGGTGCGGAGTTTGGTTACGCTGGTCAGATACAGATTGTAAGCCTCCTTGATGACCGCGTTTTTGATCGGACGGAAGTCCTCGTTTTCCGACAGCGGGACTTTTTCGGGCGGATCGTCGGTATAGATGGCGGCGATTTCTTTTTTCTGCTCGTACCATAAATCATAAAGATTGGCGATGCGCTTGTCCTTCGCCAGCTCGTCGACGATTTCATCCACCAGATTTTTCATTTCCGGCGGGAGATAGGCATACACTTTTTTGCCTTCCGTATGGGAAAGCGCGTCGGACAATTGCAGAAGCAACTCATTCAGCTTGGGGTTATCGCACCTGCCGGACTGAACCTGACGGACAAGATGCTCCACCAGTTCCCGCGCCTTTTGGCGTAGTTCGTCACGATAATCTGACTGATGCTTGTAGATATCCAGCATATCCATGCGGAAAATCTCACGGGCGAGGACGGATTTGATCTGCTCGATGCCTGTCTGCGTCAGATAACCCTCTCTCGGATTGCAGATAACCCTCTCTCGGATTGACTGAATAGACGACCATATGGACGTGCGGGTGAGCCGCCTCTTTATGGAATGCCGCGTACCATCGGAAGTTTTCCGGAGCGATTTTCATGCTTCGGGCGATGGCGTTGCGCTTAGACCGGAGCAGATTCATCCACGCCTCCGCCCTGTCGTAGCCAAGCCGTTCCGCGTCCTCACGCTGAAGCGAGATGATGTGCGTCCAGATATTTCCCTGATATTCTATCGCCTCCGCTTTCTCCAAGCCCAGCCGCCGGATATTGATGGCGGTGATGATGACATTGTACATCTTTTCCGAGATCAGCTTGGTGTCGAAGATATCGCTGAGTGAAACGTGGTCGGTGTTGAAGTACATATCCTTCGACGCGCTGTAAAGGGTGTAGCAGTTTTCGCTCACCGTGTCCAGCCTGACTTCGTCGTAGTCGATGCGGCTTTCTCGGATATTGCCCTTCACCTTGTTCCACAGAATCTGATCCGCCGTGAGCAGGTACATCGCCGCCATGAGTCTGGTGTCGGTTTTGTCCTTCTTGCGGATGGCTTTCTTGAAGGTGGACTTGTGCTGCTGGCTTTTGAATCTCATTTGGTAATCACTCTCCTACAAATTTTTCTGCAAACAAAAAAAGCCGACTGTTTTTTCTGTCGGACGATGATCAGGCGTCCATCTTCAAAACAATCGGCTTTGTTGCTTATCTACAAAAAAGCGCACAGTTTTTCTACCTGCACGCTTGATTGACTGAGTATTGAATTTTCTTGAAAAAAGGGGGAAGCAAGGCTCAAAAAAGATGCAACAGGGGTTCGAGTCCGTACAAGGCGCAAAATCAGCCAAATGCATCTACGGAAAAACCTTGCCGTTTTTTGCCCCCTAAAACCACGAAAAGCCCCTAAAATAGGGGCTTTACGGGAGGTGCATCTTTTTTGTTCACCTATTCTGGTGGACGCAAACGGACTCGAACCGCCGACCTCCTGCGTGTGAAGCAGGCGCTCTAACCAGCTGAGCTATGCGTCCGAAGATGGAGCTGATGAGGGGACTCGAACCCCTGACCTGCTGATTACGAATCAGCTGCTCTACCAACTGAGCCACATCAGCATATTGTCTCTGTAACTCCGAACAAAAAGGATTATACCACACTTTCAAAGCCGTGTCAAGTGTTTTTTAGAAGTTTTTTCAAATGAAAAATTGCAACTAATTTCGTATTGCACTAAATTTTTCTTGTGCTATAATGATCTTGAAGCCATCATTTTATTATCGGCAGATTATAATGCTGGATTGTTTTGAAATCATTCTTAATGCAAGAAAAGCCGGTGATTCATTATTTATTGTTTTTATGATGTAGTAAATATCTCAGATATTTCAGAAGAAGAGTTGGATTATTGCCACTCACTGATGTCTGAAGATAAAAAAAGGCGTGTTGACCGTTTTCGCTCTGAAAATGACAAAAAACGCACTATAACAGGCGAACTGCTGGCTCGTCAAATGATTGCTTCTCAATGCAGGATTTCGCCTGAGAGCATTACTTTTTCATTGACCGAAAAGGGTAAGCCATTCGTACCTGATCTGCCTGTGGAATTCAGCATAAGTCACAGCGGCGAATATGTTCTGTGCACCGTCAGCGACTGTTCCGTTGGCGCGGATATTGAAGAATTGCGCAACGTGAACGACAGGCTTATTTACCGCGTATGTGCGGAAAATGAAAAGCGTTACGTTGCCGAAAAAGGGATTTCTCAGGCAGAAAAAAACAGGCGATTCATGCGTGTCTGGACCGGAAAGGAAGCGTATTTCAAATATCTTGGAACAGGAATAACTGCACTAAAAGAAGTAGATATTTTTGATGATGCTATTCAGAGGAAGATGACCTGCTTTTATTACAACAATTACACCGTAAGCATTTTCGTCGATTGCATTCCTGTCATGCAGGACAAATCTTCTTTTCAAAAATTAAAATTTAGAGGTCAACAAAATTGACCGCAAATTTTATGTTTGTTTCTGATGGGATAATTGGTTCCGATATTTTGAATTGAAAAAGTATTCAAAAAGCTGATGGCAACATTCTATCTGACGTTTTTATAATTTGTTCAAAACACCTCCGAGGCTGCTTTTCGCGGTTTCGGAGGTGTTTGGTTTGTTGTCAGTTAAATTACAGATTGGAATACCCCATGAGGCTTTCGTCTACTTCGCGTGCGCAGTCGCGTCCGTCCCGTATGGCACGCACTACCAGTGACTGTCCGCTGTGCATATCGCCTGCGGTGAAGATTTTTTCAACGCTCGTGCGGTGCTTTCCAGCTTTTGCTGCAACGTTGCTTCTGTTATCGGTTGCGACTCCGAAAGCCTGTGTAACGTAGCTCTCGCTGCCGAGAAAGCCTGCCGCAATCAGCACAAGCTCGGCTTCTACCGTGCGTTCAGAGCCTTCTACCGGCTTCATTGTCATTCTTCCGGTGTCAGGATCCTTTTCGGCTTCAAGGCTGAGTAGAACTGCGCCGCAGAGGTCCCCGTTTTCATTTTTCAAAAATTCCTTGACAGTGGTCTGATATATTCTCGGGTCGCTGCCAAATACCGCTGCCGCTTCTTCCTGTCCGTAATCGGTCTTGCAGACCCTCGGCCACTGCGGCCATGGGTTGTTTGCCGCTCGCGTGTCGGGGAGTTTGGGCATCATTTCAAGCTGAAGAATGCTCTTCGCACCATGACGTACACAGGTTCCGACACAGTCGTTGCCCGTGTCGCCGCCTCCGATGACGATGACATTCCTGTCCTTTGCCGAAATGAAGGTTCCTTCCTGCAATCCGTTGTCGAGCAGCGCCTTTGTAGTGGATTTGAGGAAATCAACTGCAAAATAAATGCCGTTTGCGTCCCGTCCTTCGGCTTTTATGTCCCGTGGGTTGGACGCTCCGCAGGCAAGGATCACCGCGTCGTACTGCCCGATGATCTCATTAGCCGGAATATCCCTTCCCACATTCACTCCGGTGCGGAATTCCACACCTTCCTGCTTCATGATGGAAATACGGCGGTCGATGACGCTCTTTTCCAGCTTCATATTGGGAATGCCGTACATCAGCAGACCGCCTATGCGGTCGCTTCTCTCAAACACCGTCACGCTGTGTCCTCTGTGGTTCAGACGGTCGGCGGCTGCCAATCCGGCAGGTCCCGAGCCTATGACAGCCACCCGCTTTCCCGTGCGCACCATTGGCGGCTTAGCATTCGCCCAGCCTTCGGAATAGGCGCGTTCCACGATGGCGTATTCGTTGCTGCGAACCGTCACAGCGTCGCCCTCTGCACCGCAGGTACACGCCTTTTCACACAACGCCGGACAGACGCGTGAGGTGAATTCCGGAAAGCTGTTTGTCAGCCGCAGTCTGTCATATGCCTGCTTCCATGCGCCGCGATAGAGCAGATCGTTCCATTCGGGTATCAGATTTCCAAGCGGACAGCCGGACATCATACCGCCTATCATCATGCCGGACTGGCAGAAGGGAACTCCGCATGCCATGCACCGCGCTGCCTGTTTTTTTTGAGCTGCTTCGTCGAGCGGCTCGTGAAATTCATTATAATTTCCGATGCGTTCGCTCACAGATAATGCCGGAGCATCTTCACGACTGTATTCTAAAAATCCTGTTGGTTTTCCCATGCTCTGCTTTCTCCTTTACCGCTGCTCTGTGAATTGATAAAACGCTTCGATCTTCGCTTCCTCGGGAGACATTCCCTTGCCCTCGAAATGCGCGATTGATTCAATGATGGTCTTGTAATCATGGGGAATGATCTTCTTGAACTTCGGCAGGTATTCCCCGAAGCTGTCGAGTATAGCTTTGCCCTTGGGCGAATTTGTCGCCTTCACATGCTCTTCGATCAGCAGCTTAATCTTCTCCGCATCGGATCTTGATGTCACCTCGGAAAATTCCACAAGCTCCTTGTTGACACGCATGTAAAGCTCCCTGTCCTCGTCCAGAACATACACAACACCGCCTGACATGCCTGCGGCAAAGTTCTTGCCTGTGCTTCCCAGCACCACTACGCAGCCGCCGGTCATGTATTCGCAGCCGTGGTCGCCTACGCCTTCCACAACCGCTGTCGCGCCGGAATTGCGCACACAGAATCGTTCTCCGGCAGCGCCGTTGATAAATGCCTTGCCGCTTGTGGCTCCGTAAAGTGCCACGTTTCCGATGATGATGTTTTCCTCCGGTTTGAACTTCGACTCACTCGGCGGATAGACAATGAGCTTGCCGCCTGAAAGTCCCTTGCCGAAGTAATCGTTGCTGTCGCCCACAAGCTCCATTGTGAGTCCTTTTGGAATGAAGGCGCCGAAGCTCTGTCCGCCTGCGCCGCGGCACACAATGCGGAATGTATCGTCGGACAGACTGTCGCCGAATTTTTTGGTGATTTCCGCGCCGAATGCCGTGCCGAGCGTGCGATCGGTATTTTTTACATCTATTTCAACGGTCTTTGCCTTTCCCTTGGCAAAAACGCTCTTGAAGCCGTCGTGAATGGCTGTTTCGTCCAGCGTCTTTTCCAGCTCAAAATCATAGAGATTTTTGCTGTCATAGGAGATATGCGCCTGTGCGGTGCTCCTGTCGAGCAGGGCGTTAAGATCAACGCTGCGCTCTCTGTCGGAAAGGTTATCCTTCTGACGCAGCAGATCGGTTCTTCCCACCAGCTCATCTACCGTGCGAACGCCTAATTTCGACATGTATTCGCGCAGCTCCTCAGCGACAAAGCGCATGAAGTTCACGACATATTCCGGCTTGCCCGCAAAGCGCTTGCGAAGCTCGGGATTTTGGGTGGCAACGCCGAAGGGACATGTGTCGAGATTGCATACTCTCATCATGGCGCAGCCCAATGTCACCAGCGGAGCAGTGGCAAAGCCGAATTCCTCCGCGCCGAGAATGGCAGCTATCGCCACATCGCGTCCCGTCATGAGCTTGCCGTCGGTCTCGATGACGACCTTATCGCGCAGACCGTTCATCAGCAGCGTGCGGTGCGCCTCCGCAAGACCCAGCTCCCAAGGCAGACCTGCATTGTGTATCGAACTGCCGGGGGCGGCGCCCGTTCCGCCGTCATAGCCCGAAATGAGTATGACGCCCGCGCCCGCCTTGGCAACGCCTGCCGCGACTGTGCCGACGCCGCACTCCGAAACCAATTTGACCGATATTCTCGCGGATTGATTGGCGTTTTTGAGGTCGTATATCAGCTGGGCAAGATCTTCTATGGAATAAATGTCATGGTGCGGCGGAGGTGAAATGAGCGACACACCGGGGGTGGAATGGCGCGTTTTGGCAATCCACGGGTAGACCTTTCTGCCGGGAAGGTGTCCCCCCTCCCCCGGCTTTGCGCCCTGCGCCATTTTAATCTGGATTTCATCGGCGGAGGTCAGGTATTTCGACGTGACGCCGAAGCGTCCCGAAGCCACCTGCTTGATGGCGGAACAGCGGTTTTCAGAGGTTCCCTTTGTGGCAAGGCGTTCGTCGCTCTCGCCGCCTTCGCCGGAGTTCGACTTGCCGTGCAGCATATTCATGGCAAGGGCAAGCGTTTCGTGAGCCTCCTGCGAAATGGAGCCGTAGGACATCGCGCCCGTCTTGAATCGGCGCACGATGGATTCGACGCTCTCCACCTCATCGAGCGAGACCGGCGAGTCGGCGTAACAGAAGTCCATCAGTCCGCGAAGGTTCATAGCACCCATTTCCTCGGTGATCATGCGGGAATACTCCTTGAACAGGTCGTAATCGCCGCACCTTGCCGCCATTTGAAGGGCGTGAATGGTGCGTGGATTATAGAGATGTTCCTCTTTGCCGCTGCGGAAGCCGTGAGCGCCGCGGGAACGGATTTCGGTGTCGGTGCCGAGTCCCAGAGGGTCAAATGCGGCGGTGTGCAATTGATCGACGGTTTCTTCAATATCCTTTATGGAAATACCGCCGATTCTGCTGACCGTACCCGTGAAATATTCGTCGATGACCTCTTTGCTGAGTCCTATCGCCTCAAATATCTGTGAACCGTGGTAGGATTGAATGGTGGAAATGCCCATTTTGGACGCGATCTTGACAATTCCGTGCAGAATGGCGTTATTGTAATCGTCCACCGCGGCATAGTAATCCTTGTCAAGCAGGTCGTCGTGTATCAGTTCGTGAATGGTCTCCTGTGCGAGGTAGGGATTGATCGCGCTTGCGCCGTAGCCCAGAAGCGCCGCGAAATGATGCACCGTGCGCGGCTCGCCGCTTTCCAGCACGACGGCAAGGGAGGTTCTGCGCTTGGTCACGACAAGGTGACGGTGAAGGGCAGATACGGCAAGCAGCGACGGAATGGCAAGGTGGTTTTCGTCCACCCCTCTGTCCGACAGAATGAGGATATTCGCGCCCTCGTTGTACGCCTTGTCAGCCTCGACAAACAGGCGGTTGATTGCCTTGGAGAGCTTTGTGTTCTTGTAGTAGAGTATCGGAATGACTGCCACCTTATAGCCGCTGACATGCATGTTCTTCAGCTTGAGCACGTCGGTGGAGGTGAGTATCGGATTGCGTATTTTGATGACGTGGCAGTTCTCCGGCTTTTCCTCCAGAAGGTTGCCGTCCTCTCCGATGTAAACGGTGGTGGAGGTGACGATTTCCTCTCTGATGGCGTCGATTGGGGGATTGGTGACCTGCGCAAACAGCTGCTTGAAGTAGTCAAAGAGCGGTCTCGGCTGGTTGGAAAGCACGGCAAGAGGCGTATCCACACCCATTGCGGTGATTGGCTCGCTTCCGGTCTGCGCCATCGGAAGGATCGACTTCATGATTTCTTCGTAGGTGTAGCCGAATGCCTTTTGCAGACGGCGGCGTTCTTCACGGTGGTGCTCCTGCACCTTGACATTGGGAATCTTGAGATCCTTGAGACGGACGAGATTGCCGTCCAGCCATTCGCCGTAGGGCTGTCGGGAGGCATAGTATTCCTTCAGCTCGTCGTCGTCGATCACTCTGCCGTTTACCGTGTCCACCAGCAGCATTTTGCCGGGACGCAGACGGTCTTTGGATACGATCTTTTCAGCCGGAATCGGCAGGGCGCCGACCTCCGAGGAAAGCACGAGGAATCCGTCGTCGGTGATGTAATAGCGTGAGGGGCGCAGACCGTTGCGATCAAGCACAGCGCCCATCACATCGCCGTCCGAAAAGAGAATGGAAGCAGGACCGTCCCACGGCTCCATCATGGTGGCGTAATACTGATAGAAGTCGCGCTTGTGGCGGCTCATGGTGTGGTTTCTGTCCCACGGCTCCGGAATGGTGATCATGACGGCAAGAGGCAGCGGCATTCCGCTCATCACGAGAAATTCAAGGGTGTTGTCCAGCATTGCCGAATCGGAGCCTTCGGTGTTGACCACCGGAATTACCTTGTCAAGATCACCCTTGAGATGCTCCGAACGCATGGTTTCCTCTCGGGCGAGCATTTTGTCGGCGTTGCCCTTGATGGTGTTGATCTCGCCGTTGTGAACGATCATGCGGTTTGGATGCGCCCTCTGCCAGCTGGGATTGGTGTTCGTGGAGAAACGGGAATGCACCATGGCAATTGCCGACTGATACGCTTCGTCCTGCAGGTCGAGGAAGAAGCGGCGCAGGTCGCCGACAAGGAACATGCCCTTATAGACGATCGTTCTGCTGGAAAGCGACACCACATAAGTATCCTCGTTGCTCTGCTCGAATTCACGGCGTGCGACATACAGCCTTCTGTCAAAATCAATGCCCTTCTTGACGCCCTCAGGTCGCGCTATGAAGCACTGTCTGATACAGGGCATGCAGTCCAGCGCGCGTTGACCGATGGCTGTGGTGTCACAGGGGACATTTCTCCAGCCGAGTATCTTTAAGCCTTCCTTTTCGGCTATGATCTCAAACATCTTTCTCGCCTGATTGCGGGCAAGCTCCTTCTGAGGAAAGAAAAACATACCCACAGCGTAATCCCTCTCCCCCGGCAGTTCGATGCCGATTTCAGAGACAGCCTTGCGGAAGAAGGTGTGCGAAATCTGGGTGAGAATGCCGACGCCGTCTCCGGTCTTGCCGTCCGCGTCCTTACCGGCGCGATGCTCCAGCGTTTCCACAATAGTGAGCGCGTCGTCCACCACCTTGTGCGACTCGACGCCCTTGATATTCACTACAGCGCCGATGCCGCAATTATCGTGCTCAAAAGACGGGTCGTAAAGGCTGTGTGTGTTTTCAATACGCATATTATCCATAGATAATCATCCTTTCCGGAGAAATGGGGCGGTTTTTTTGACCGCGAATTGTAAGTGCATTATAATACGCTTATGCAGGATTGTCAAGAGAAAATTGCATAATTTCTTTTAAAAAATTCATTATTCAGCGGTTATCGGCAAATTATTTGCAGCATATAATAGAAAATATGCAAGGCAAATAAAAAAAGTTGCAGAAATTTCAAAAAAGTACTTGACAAATAAAATAAAGGGGTGTATACTTGCAACATCGGTACGGCAAAGGCGCTGTGAACGACAGGACGTAAAAAATCCTGCGTTTGCGGCGCCTTCTGCATTTTATTCGATAATTTGACTTACTATTGAGGAGAGATTTGTTATGACAAACGTACCAGAACTTTTTGGCAGCATGGTATTCAACGATCAGAAGATGAAGGCTCGCCTGCCTCACACTACTTACAAAGCGCTCAAAAAAACCATTCAGAACGGTGAGCCGCTTGACATAAGCGTTGCCAATGCGGTCGCAAACGCAATGAAGGATTGGGCTGTGGAAATGGGCTGCACCCATTACACCCACTGGTTCCAGCCCATGACAGGCGTCACCGCGGAGAAGCACGACAGCTTTATCGCGCCCGACGGCGATCAGGTCATCATGGAATTCTCCGGCAAAGAACTGATCAAGGGCGAACCCGACGCTTCCAGCTTTCCCTCGGGCGGTATCAGAGCCACCTTCGAGGCGAGAGGCTACACCACATGGGATCCGACCTCTCCGGCATTCATCAGAGACAAGACACTCTACATTCCCACAGCGTTCTGCTCCTACACCGGCGAAGTGCTTGACAAGAAAACACCCCTGCTGCGTTCGATGGAACGGCTGAGCAGCGTGGCAGTCAAGGTGCTTCACCTTTTAGGCAAGGAGGACGTGACAAGGGTTACAACAACCGTCGGTCCCGAGCAGGAGTACTTCCTGATAGATAAGAAGATGTACGACCAGCGTCCCGACCTCATCTTCACCGGACGCACACTCTTCGGCGCACCTGCTCCGAAAGGGCAGGAGCTGGAGGATCACTACTTCGGCTCCATCAAGACAAGAGTCGCCGCGTTCATGAACGATCTCGACGAGGAGCTCTGGAAGTTGGGCGTGCTTGCAAAGACCAAGCACAACGAGGTGGCGCCTTCACAGCACGAGCTGGCGCCGATCTTCTCCACCTCCAACATCGCAACCGACCACAACGAACTGACCATGGAGGTTATGAAGAAAACCGCCGAGAAGCACGGTCTTGTCTGCCTGCTGCATGAAAAGCCCTTCGCAGGCGTGAACGGCTCCGGCAAGCACAACAACTGGTCCATCGGCACCAACACCGGCGAAAATCTTCTCGACCCCGGCAGGAATCCCGAGAACAATCTCCAGTTCCAGCTCTTCCTCGCAGCTGTCGTCAAGGCGGTGCATGAATATCAGGATCTGCTGCGAATCACCGTCGCTTCCGCGGGCAACGATCACAGACTCGGCGCAAACGAAGCGCCTCCTGCCATCATCTCAATGTATCTGGGCGACGATCTCGGCGCATTGGTCGAAGCCATCATCGAGGGCAAGGAGTACAAGAGCGCAGGCAAGTCCGATATGCTCACAGGCGTTGACGTGCTGCCCGATTTCAAGAAGGACACCTCCGACCGCAACCGCACTTCCCCGTTTGCATTCACGGGCAACAAGTTTGAATTCCGCGCACTCGGCTCTTCATTAAATATAGGCTGCCCGAACTACATGCTCAACACAATGGTTGCCGAAGAGCTGAATGAATTTTATGGGGAATTAAAGGACGCTTCCGATGTGGACGCAGCAGTGAAGGTCCTGGTTAAGAAGGTGTTGACGGAGCACAGGAACATCATCTTCAACGGCGACAACTATTCCGCAGAGTGGGTAGATGAAGCTGCCCGCAGGGGTCTTTGCAATTACCGTTCGCTTCCCGAAGCAATGGCTCATTATGTTGACAGGAAGAACATTGACCTCTTTGTCAAAAACGGCATTGTCTCTGAAGCGGAGATCCGCGCTCGCTATGAGATCGAACTGGAGCATTACGTCAAGCAGCTGCACATCGAGGCACTGACCATGATCGACATGGCGCAGAGAAGCATTGCTCCCGCAGTCAGCAGCTTTGTGGGCAAGCTCACCGAGACGGCTCTTGCAAAGAAATCTCTCTCCGAGTCCATCTCGGTTTACGCTGAGACTTCGCTTGTGGAGGAGCTTTCTGACGGATTGGAGAAGTTCGTCAAGAAGACTGCCGACCTTGCAACCGCAGTGGAAGAGGCAAAGAAGTATAACGGCGACAACCTTGCTCAGGCTACCTACTACCGTGAGGTGGTATTTGCCGAAATGGAAAAACTTCGCGAGCTGGGCGACGCGATGGAGCGCAGAACCTCTGCTGCGTACTGGCCCTATCCCTCCTACGGCGAGATTCTCTTCGGGGTTTAAACCTTATGGAATGTGAAGTGTGAAATGATGCTCACATGACGCGCGTTATGCTTCCGTACTTCTACCGGACAATCAAATATTTTCTGTCAAAGGCGGCAGGTATCTTGAATGTGAATGGCAATTATGCAATAGCAGACAAGGTATCTGCCTTCTTTTATAAAAAATCTTTTTAAAATTTTTGAGGAGCTGATTCATTATGAATGAAGCAATCAAGGAGTATGTCACACAGACTACCTCCGAACAATTGTTTGCCGTGTGGTTTCTGATCGGCGCGGCATTGGTATTCTGGATGCAGGCAGGATTTGCCATGGTGGAGGCGGGCTTCACCCGTGCAAAGAACACAGGCAACATCATTATGAAAAATCTGATGGATTTCTGTATCGGCACGGTGGTATTTATCCTGATAGGCTTTGGTCTGCTGATGGGCGAAGACCTTGTCGGTTTTATCGGCAAGCCGGGATTTGATATCTTTACATCCTACGCAAATTTTGATTTTTCCAACTTCGTCTTTAATCTCGTATTCTGCGCGACTACAGCCACCATCGTTTCGGGCGCTATGGCTGAGCGCACCAAGTTTCTTTCCTACTGCGTCTATTCCGGCGTAATCTCCGCGCTGATCTATCCCGTCGAAGCACACTGGATCTGGGGCGGCGGCTGGCTGAGCCAGCTCGGCTTCCACGATTTTGCCGGCTCCTGCGCGATTCATATGGTAGGCGGTATCTCCGCACTCATCGGCGCAAAGATTCTCGGCGCTCGTATAGGCAAATTCAAGAGGGACGCTGACGGCAAGGTGACTAAAGTCAACGCCTTCCCGGGTCACAATATCGCAATCGGCGCGCTTGGCGTGTTTATCCTCTGGCTCGGCTGGTACGGCTTCAACGGCGCCGCCGCAACCTCTGTGGAACAACTGGGTTCTATCTTTCTGACCACAACCATTGCTCCCGCAGTGGCAACTGTTGTCTGCATGATCTTCACCTGGGTCAAGTACGGCAAGCCCGACGTCAGCATGTGTCTGAACGCTTCTCTTGCGGGTCTGGTTGCCATCACCGCTCCCTGTGACGTGACAGACGCATTCGGCGCTATCGTTATCGGCTCTGTTGCCGGTCTGCTGGTCGTATTCGGCGTGTGGCTGCTGGATTACAAGCTGCACATTGACGATCCCGTGGGCGCCGTGGCTGTCCACATGATGAACGGTATCTGGGGTACGCTCTCGGTAGGTCTCTTTGCAACCAATTCCGCTCCCGGCTACTCCATTGCTGACGCAAACGGCAAGGAACTGGTAGGTCTGTTCTATGGCGGCGGCTTCAGGCTCATGGGATTGCAGCTTTTAGGTTTTGTCTCGGTGGCATCATGGACGGTCGTTACAATTACCTGCACCTTCCTGCTTATCAGGAAGATCTTCGGTCTTCGTGTTTCCCGCGATGAAGAGGTGCAGGGTCTCGACGCGACCGAGCACGACATGCCCTCCGCTTACGCAGGCTTCGCAATGACGCCCGAATATGTGGAGGAAGGCGATGCGCCGGTGGTTGTGGATGGCGACGCTCCTGTTGCGGAGGCTGTCACGGTCAGCAAGGTTCCCTCCTTCGTGGAGGAAGGCAGACCCAAGATCACCAAGGTGGAGATCGTCTGCAAGGAATCCCGCCTTGAGCCTCTCAAGAACGCCATGATGGGCATAGGCATCACAGGCATGACGGTTTCTCACGTCCTCGGCTGCGGCGCACAGAAGGGCAAGCCGGAATACTACCGCGGCGTTCAGATCGAAGCAAGCCTGCTGCCCAAGGTGCAGGTGGACATTGTGGTTTGCGCGGTTCCTGTTTCCTCTGTCATTGAAACAGCCAAGAAGGTTCTTTACACCGGACACATCGGCGACGGCAAGATCTTCGTCTACGACGTGGAGGACGTTGTCAAGGTTCGCACAGGCGAAACTGGCTACGACGCTATGCAGGACGTTGAGTGATCAATAGCAAAAACTGCAAGCCAAAAATTCAACAACCTCCTTAATATAATGAAAAGCGTATGTGTTTTAGCAATCTGACGCCCGAAACACATGCGTTTTTCTTTTCCTATTATATATAGGGCGCTGCCTGCTTTTTTACAGAAAAACCAGAACAGCTCTCATAATCAAAAATTGATTTTTCCAATAAAAGCACTTGATTTCTGCCAAATAATATGATAGAATTAACGATAAGCAATTGAATACCTGTCTAAAAGCAATGAAGGCATTTTCAGTAACCGTTGATTTGATTTTCCTTTCAGAGATAGAATGTCGTGGCTGGAAACATTCTAAAGGTGTTCCGCGGTGAATTTCGGTGCCGGAGCCGACTGTTCGACCTGATTTTTTTTAATACGCGAGGGCAGTCCGTTTTCTCCGCGTTACGGAGAGCTTAACAAGGGAATTTTTTCACCATATTGAAAAAATCCGAATTTGGGTGGTACCGCGAGATTTCGTCCCATGGGGCGAGGTCTTATTTTTTTGTTGTTCATTGTATTGCAGACGGGAAGTGCGTAATAATACAGGGAGGAATTTGCAATGGAGAAAAAAATTGCAGAAATTATCCGTAATTTCACCGAAGCCGCTGACAGCGCTTCCGATTCCGCTGCGGTAGAAAAGCTGCGAGTGGCATTTCTGGGCAAAAAGGGCGAAATCGCCGAGCTGATGAAGGATCTCAAATCCGCTCCTGCCGAACAGAAGAAGGAATTCGGGCAGAAGATCAATCAGCTCAAAAAGGACGTCGAGGGAAAACTCACCGACCTCACCGCCGCCATCGAGCAGAAGGAGCTTGAGGCTTTGATCAACAGTGCCGAATGTTACGACGTCACCATGCCTTCCGGCGTTGAGACAGGTTCTTATCACCCGATCACCCTCGTTCAGCGTGAACTGGAGGAGATCTTCGCTTCGATGGGCTTCACCGTGGAGGATTACGACGAGATCGTAGACGACTACCACTGCTTCGAGGCGCTGAATATCCCCAAGCATCACCCCGCCAGAGACATGCAGGACACCTATTACCTCGACAACGGTCAGCTGCTCAAAACACACACTTCCGCCGCGCAGAACGCTATTATGCGCAAGTACGGCGCTCCGCTTCGCGCCATATTCCCCGGTCGCTGCTTCCGCAACGAGGCGATCGACGCATGCCACGAAAACACCTTCTTCCAGATGGAAGGCATCATGATCGACAAGGACATTTCCATCTCCAACCTGATCTACTTCATGAAAACCATGCTCTCCGAGGTATTTCAGAGAGACGTGCAGGTTCGCCTGCGCCCCGGCTTCTTCCCCTTCGTTGAACCCGGATTCGAGCTGGATATCAGCTGTCAGGTCTGCGGCGGCACAGGCTGCCCCTCCTGCAAAAACTCCGGCTGGCTGGAGCTTTGCCCCTGCGGTATGATTCACCCCAATGTGCTCATTGCCGGCGGAATTGACCCCGAGGAATATACAGGCTTTGCCTTCGGTCTGGGTCTGACACGTCTTGCTATGATGAAGTACGGCGTGAAGGATATCCGCACCTTCAACAGCGGCAATCTCAAGGCACTCTCGCAGTTTGAGAGTCTTTAATCACAATAAGGAGGTAATATATCGTGCTGGTATCAATGAACTGGATACGCGATTTCGTTGACCTCGACGGTCTCGATATCGACGCGTTGATTCACAGATTCACACTTTCCACCGCCGAGGTCGAGGAAGTGTTTCATTACGGCGAAAACACAAGCAATGTCGTCATTGCTCAGATCGTTTCTATAGAAAATCATCCCAATTCCAAGAAGCTCCACCTGCTCAAAGTGGACGCGGGCGACAGGATTTACGACTGCGTATGCGGCGCTCCCAATGTCCGCGAGGGCATGAAGGTCGCTTTTGCCAAGGAAGGCGGCTTTGTGAACGGCTTTGCCATCAACAAGGCGACTGTCGCGGGGTACGACTCCTATGGCATGTGCTGCTCCGAGGCGGAATTGGGCATCAGCGCCGACAATTCCGGCATTATGGAAATCACCGACGACTATCCTCTCGGCACCGATCTCAAATCGGTCTATGACATCGAGGACATCGTTTTTGAGGTGGACAACAAGTCCCTCACCAACCGTCCCGACCTCTGGGGTCACTACGGCATCGCAAGAGAATTCGCAGCCCTCACCGGCAATCCCTTAAAGCCGATCGACCGCGTGGACACTTCCGTCTACAGCGAGCTGCCCCCTGTCGATATCGACATTCAGGACACCGAGCACTGCTATCGCTATTCCGGCATGAAGGTGGACAATGTGACCGTCCACACCAGTCCGGTCAATATGCGCATACGCCTCTTTTACTGTGGCAGCCGCGCCATCAATCTGCTTGCCGATCTGACCAACTACCTCATGATGGAGGTCGGTCAGCCTATGCACGCATTCGACCGCCGCAAGGTGGACTGCGTGGAGATCAGGCGCTTCGATCAGCCCTTTAAATTCAAGACCCTCGACGACAACGAGAGAAACATCGACGAAAATACCCTGATGATCTGCTCCAAGGGTGAACCCGTTGCGATCGCCGGCATTATGGGCGGTCTGGACTCCGAGATCGAGGACGACACCACTTCCCTGCTGCTGGAATCCGCCAATTTCGACGGCGTCTGCATCCGCAAGTCCTCTCAGCGTCTCGGTCTGAGAACCGACGCAAGCATGCGCTACGAAAAGATGATAGACCCCGAAATCACCACTGTGGCAATCGAGAGATTTTTGAAGCTTCTCTTTGAGATTGACCCCGATGTGCAGGTGGTCTCTTCCCTCTCCGACAGCTATGTACACAAATATGACAAGATCGAGCTTACCTTTGACAAGGCTTACGTTGACCGCTACACAGGCATTGCCATCAGCGACGATCAGATTATCAGCACCCTCGCGGCGCTCGGCTTTGACGTCAAGCACGAAGGCACCTCCTTCGACGTGAGCGTTCCGTCATGGAGAGCCACCAAGGACGTCACCATCAAGGCGGACATCATTGAGGAAATCACCAGAATTTACGGCTACGACAACTTCAAGATCACTACCACTCTCAGCCCGCTTCGCCCTGTTCGCAGAAGCGTCAACAAGAGCGACGAATATTACGCAAAAGACCTGCTTGTGGAGAAATTCAGGCTGCACGAGGTTCATTCCTACATCTGGGCAGATTCAAAGAAGTTTGGCGAGCTGAATATGGACGTTGAGGACAACGTGAAGCTGATCAATTCCATCAATCCCGACCACGTTGTGCTGCGCAACTGCATGGTCCCCACCCTGCTCACCGTGGTCAATGAGAACAAATCATTCGGCACCGAATACGGCGTATTTGAGATCGCAAGAGTCATCGACGGCAAGAAGGAGGACGGCACCTGCAACGAGCGCAGAAAGCTCGGCATTGTTCTTTTCAGCCGCGACTGCTCGGAAAAAACGCTCTTCTTCCGCCTCAAAGATATGATTTCGCTCTTTGTTTCCAATCTCAGACATAAGTCCGTAGACTTTGAGCACACGCAGGCTTCCCACAACTGGCAGCATCCGGTCAACACCGCTGCCATTTCTGTCGGCGGCGTGAAGCTGGGCTTTATGTCCACCCTTCACCCCTTGACTGCCATGAAGCTGGACAAAAAGGCGGCGATCGTCTGCGCCGAGATTGACATGGATTCCTTCACGCAGGTGGAAAAAGATGAGCTTGCCTTTACAGAGCCTTCCAAATTCCCCGGCATTGACATCGACCTGACGATCATCAGAAACCCCGATGTGACCTACCGCAGAGTGGAAGAAATCATTAAGGTCAACGGCGGACAGTTCCTCAATTCGGTCAAAGTTACCGATATTTACGAGGGAATCATCAGCAGCATTACCCTGCGACTCGCCTTCTCCTCTCCCGAAAAGACTCTCTCCATGAACGAAATTCAGGAAACAGTGTTCGGAAACATTGTTCCCGAGCTTGAAAAATCCGGCATTCTGCTCAAGAAATAATTCCCATTCATTCATAAAAAACTGCTCACGGTGATATGGCGCTTTTCTCATTCACCGTGAGCTTTGTTTTATGATATTATATACAGGGACAGCAAAAGCCTCCGTATCAAAAAAATCAACGGAGGCTTTTGTTTTGCTATTTATTTTTGAGGAGGAGAGATGTAATCATTTTCAAATGCAATCGTTCGCTTATCTCTTTCCCGATTACATTTATATAATATACCCTAATTATTATCTATAAGTTAAAAGATTTTTACAAAATTAATAACAATACCAGATTATATAAAAATCCTTCCGAATTCTATGAAAATCCGGAAGGATCATTAATTTACTGGATTTCCTCCGTGTTGCCCTTCATGATCTGCTCAAACTTTGCGCCTGTCATTTTCTCATTTTCCATGAGATACTTGGCGACCTCATGCAGCTTATCGACATGCTGTGTGAGGATAGCTCCGGCTTTCTTGTAGCCCTCGGCAATCAGAGAGCGAACCTCGTTGTCTATCTCTTTGGCAATTTCATTGGAGTAATCGACGGTGTGACCGAAGTCGCGGCCGAGGAACACTTCCTGACCGTCAGTGGAACCGTACTGAATGGGTCCGAGCTTGTCGCTCATGCCGTACTTGGTGACCATCGACTTGGCAATTTTTGTGGCACGCTCGATATCATTGGAGGCGCCTGTGGAAATATCCTCCAAAATCAGCGCTTCGGAGGCTCTGCCGCCGAGCAGTACCACAATATCTTCCTTCATCTGACCCTTGAGCTTGTAGGAACGATCCTCCTGCGGCAGGCTCATGGTGTAGCCGCCAGCCATTCCTCTGGGAATGATGGATATTTCATGCACCGGATCCTGTGTGGGGCAGTAATATGTCACCACCGCGTGACCTGCCTCGTGATAGGCGGTCAGGCGCTTCTCCTTGTCGGAGATCTTCTTGGATTTCTTCTCCGCGCCGGCAACCACCTTAATGGTCGCTTCCTCAATTTCCTTCATGGTGATAGCCTTGAGATTCCTTCTGGCAGCCAGAAGTGCCGCTTCGTTGAGCAGGTTTTCCAGATCGGCTCCGGTGAATCCAGCCGTGGATTTGGCAATGGTGGAAAGATCGACGTCGGGACCGAGCGGCTTTTTCTTGGAGTGAACCTTGAGGATTTCCTCTCTGCCCTTGATGTCGGGATAGCCGACCATGACCTGACGGTCGAAACGTCCGGGACGTGTGAGAGCCGGATCGAGAATGTCAGGGCGGTTGGTGGCTGCTATGATGATAACGCCTTCGTTCGCGCCGAAGCCGTCCATCTCAACCAGCATCTGATTGAGCGTCTGTTCGCGTTCGTCGTGTCCGCCGCCGAGACCTGCGCCTCTGTGACGACCCACAGCGTCGATTTCATCTATGAAAATAATACAGGGGTTGTTCTTCTTTGCCTGATCGAAGAGGTCGCGCACACGGGACGCGCCCACGCCGACGAACATTTCCACGAAATCGGAACCCGAAATCGAGAAGAACGCCACACCCGCTTCACCCGCAACGGCTCTGGCAAGCAGCGTCTTACCTGTGCCGGGAGGTCCGACAAGCAGTACGCCCTTGGGAACATGCGCGCCCAGCTCGTCGTATTTCTTGGGATTTTTCAGGAAGTCAACGATCTCCTGAAGCTCTTCCTTTTCCTCATCGGCGCCTGCCACATCCGCAAATGTGGTCTTTCGCTTTTCGTCGTTGACGTTCTTAATCTTTGCCTTGCCGAAATTCATCTGGCGGTTGCTCTCGCCCATAACGCCGTTGACGCGCTTGAACATGAAATAATAAAGCAGCACCAGACCGCCGATCATGATGATGGTGGGCAGCAGGCTTGCGAGCAGGCTGTTGTCCTGCTTTGGCTCATAATCCTCGCCTATGACAATGTTGCTCTCTTTCAGCTCCTGAAGTCCGCGTTTTGCGTCATTGATGAAAAGCTCAATGCTCGGCACCTTATAGGTGACCGGATCAGGCTGATTGCCCTTGGCGTCCTTCTTCATGTTGATGGTAAGCACGCCTGTGTTGAGCGACAGGTTGAAGTCGGAAACCTCGGCAGCCTTCCACTCGGTCGGGCTGACGCTGCTGCTTCCGGGCGTGAAATACTCCAGTATTTCGGAATACTTGTGTTCCTCCGGCTTTTTATTGCCGGAAATAAAGTAGAGTGCGGCAATAATCAGTATCGGTATCCCGAGCCAGATTAAATAGCCCCCCATCTTTCTTTTTTTGTTTTCCAAATAAGCCACTCCTAACTAATTTTTAGACCATAATATTATAATGCATAAATATTACATTTGTGTTAATAAAATGCATACTTCATGAATTTCTCATAACTCCTATATAGGGCAGATTTCTATATTTCTGGTCATAGTCAAGACCGTATCCCACAATGAACTCGTCCCCGACAATTCCTCCGACGTAATCCGCCGAAATATCCGCCTTCCTTCCGGTGGGCTTGTCCAGAAGGGTGCAGATTTTGACACTCGAAGGCTCTCTGGATTCCAGCAGCGCCTTCAGCTTATGCAAAGTCTTGCCGGAATCAAGGATATCCTCGACAATAATCACGTCTCTGCCGGCAATGTCCGTGCTGAGATCCTGAACAACATTGATTATACCTGTAGACTCTTTGCCCGCGTAGCTTGAAACAATCATAAAATCAACTTCACAGTGGATGGTCAGGCTGCGCATCAGATCTGCCGCAAAAATCATTGAACCCTTGAGAACCACAACAAGCAGCGGATTGCGCCCCGCATAGTCCCGGCTGAGCTGCTTTCCAACCTTTTCGACCATCTTTCTTATGTCTTCCTCCGAAAAAAGCACGCTGCCGATTTCATTGTCCCATTCATTAATCATCGAGAAATCCTCCTTGATAAATTATGTCCTGCATTTCTGCATTTATATAAAGCACCCTCTGCGTCGCATGGGTCACTTTAAAGCGCTCAGCCGTTCCAATGCCGCATATCCACGCAACAACCCCTTGGGCGTCAAGCAGAGGGAGTCTTTGACGAAGACAGACCGGTATTTTTTGCTCATTATACAGCTTTTTAAGAGATTTGGTAATTCCGCGTCCTGTCTGGCTGAATTTGTCGCCTTCGCGCCGAAAACGGAACACTGCTTTATTTATCTTATCATAATCCAGACAATTTTTGAATACATTTCCATCATTTTCTTCATTTTTGCATAGATCATTATATTTATTCTTATCTATAATAACCGATTTTATTGTTTGACCGTAGGGTGTAATTATTTCCCCCGGAGAAAAAACTACCTCCCAATGAGGAAAGGAATCTTCACGCGGTAAAAGACTGGTTTTATTTGTAAAAAAAACGGTTTTGTTTTTGACCGAAAAAATATGATTTCCCGGAAGATTGACGCTTCCCTCTCCCCTTGCCATACATTCCATCATGGCATACACATGCTTCTGCTCAGGGAGAATATGCAGCCTTTCCGCACAGATTGCCATTAAAGCCCGGCTCATGACCGGCGGCACACCGGCAAACAGCCTGTCCGCGCAGCCGGTGTGCAGATATTCGTCCGCGGCTTGGGCGGCAATATCCGAGATAAATGCGTCGTCCGCCCTTGCAGCCTCGGTGAGCCTGCCGATCGCCTCTGAAACCGAGGGGTTAAGCTCACGCATCAGAGGAAGTATCTGCCGTCTGATCTTGTTGCGGGCGTAATCAGTGGTGAGATTGGTGGAATCTGTCACATACGCAATGCCCTTTGAAGCGCAGTAGGCTTCGATTTCGGAACGCTCACAACAGATGAGAGGACGGATGATATTGCCCCGGACAGGCGGTATTCCTTTCAGACCGTTGACCGAACAGCCTCGGATTATGTGAAAGAGCACCGTTTCGACCGAATCGGAACGGGTATGCGCGGTGGCAATCTTCCCGCCGCATTTTTCGGCTTCCTCTTGAAATATGCCGTACCGTATCTCCCTGCCGCATTCCTCGAGACCTATCCCCTTTTGCGCGGCAATCGCCGGAACGTCCCGACAGCAAAGGCGAAATGACACATCCAGCTTCTTGCAGAATGCCTCCGCAAAAGCCGCGTCGCGTTCCGCCTCTTCGCCGCGGATCATGTGATTGACATGCACGGCTTGGATATGCAGCGATAATTCCTCACGCAAAGAACACAGAAAATGCAGCAGCGCGCAGGAATCGGCTCCTCCGGACAACCCCACAACGACACTGTCGCCCCTCGAGAGCATCGCGAAGCATTCAATGGCAAGTCTGCACTTAGCCTCCAACATATGTATCCTCCGCTGCGGTGAATCTTGTGGTCGCTCCCGACCAGTGGAGCGGTATCTCACAGGTGGTGCCGTGACGGTTTTTCGCAACCATGCAGATCGCGCGGGTCTGGTCAACCTCTTCATTCTGCTTGGGTTCGCTCTGCTGATAATATCCCTCGCGGTAGAGGAACAGGATTATATCCGCGTCCTGCTCGATTGAACCCGAATCACGCAGGTCGGAAAGCATGGGCTTATGTCCCGTGCGGGATTCGGTGGCACGGTTGAGCTGTGAAAGACAGAGCACCGGAACCATCAGCTCTTTTGCGAGAATCTTGAGGCCGCGGGTGATTTCCGAAACCTCCTGCACACGGTTGGCGATCTTGCCGTTGCCCATGAGCTGAAGGTAGTCGATCACCACAAGTCCCACGTTGCCGAGTCGCCGCAGCTTCGCCTTCATCTCGGTAACAGATATATTGCCCGCTTCATCTATAAAAATCGGCGAGCCGTGAAGCTCGGAGGCAGCCTGTGAAAGCCTTGCCCATTCCTCGGGATTCATTCTGCCGTCACGCAGCTTGTAGCCTTCCACGCCCGATTCGGTGGACAGCATTCGGAGCGCCAGCTGCTCACGCGTCATTTCCAGCGAGAAAAACGCGACCTTTTTATGATGAACGAGTGCCACGTTGCGTGCGATATTGAGCGCAAAGCTGGTCTTGCCCATACCGGGACGGGCTGCCAGAAGAATCAGGTCGGATTTATTCAGACCCGATATGGTGTCGTCGAGCGTTTTGATGCCGGTCGGTGTGCCGACGAATTCATCTCTGCGGTCGGAATTGATCAGCATGAGATGATCGTAGGCGGCTATCAGCACCTCGGAAATCGGCTTCAAACCCTGACTTCCGCGCGAATTGGCTATTTCATAGATCCTCTGCTCGGAACGGTCGAGCACAACGCGTGCGTCGTTGGTTTCGTCCGACGCGTCGTTGATAATCTCCTTCGCGGCGAGAATCAGCGACCGCATTTCAAATTTTTCACGTATGATCTCGGCATAAGCCTCGACATTGGAGACCGACGGGACAAGGTTCGCAAGTGTAAAGAGATATTGCTTGCCAGCCTCTTCCGTGAACACTCCGATGCCGACAAGCTCATTGAGCACCGTGATGATGTCGACAGGCGAACCCGCGCGGAACAGCCTGTGCATTGCCGAGAAAATCTCGCGGTGGTTTTCGTTGTAAAAATACTCGGGTCGAACGATGTCGAGAATGCGGTTAAGGCACTCGGAGTCAAGCAGCACCGCGCCGAGCACCGATTGCTCGGCTTCATTGTTCGCCGGCAGCACCGTCTGACGTTCCAGCTCCGCGCCCGTTATGTTTTCCATAATGCCATGTTCGCCCCTCTCTAAAAAAATAAAATATCGTTTTATTTAGTGTAAAGCTAATTAGCTTTAGCAGTAAAGGATTATTCCTTCACAACCTCGATGTTGACGGTTGCCGATATTCCGGTGTAAAGCTTAACTTCGCACTCGAAGGTGCCGAAGGTCTTTATCTCGGAACGGAGTGTGATTTTCTTTTTGTCGATATCTATGCCGTATTGACTGCCCAGCACCTCGACAATTTCCTTGGGTGTGATGGAGCCAAAGAGCTTTCCGCTCTGTCCTGCCTTACCGATGATCTTTATGGTCTTGCCGTGAATCTTTGCCTTCTTTGCCTCAGCGGCTGCCTTTTCCTCTGCCAGACGGAAGGCGGCGGCGCTTTCTCTGTTGTTCTTCTCGCTCAATGCCTGTGCGTTTGCTTCCACTGCCAATTTGCGAGGAAAGAGGAAGTTTCTTGCGTATCCGTCAGAGACATTGACCAGATCTCCCTTTTTGCCTGTTCCTTTTACATCCTGATTGAGTATAACTTTCATTGTGTATCTTTCCCTTCTCAAAAATATTCATCATATATATTATGTTTACGCGTTGGCTGCCGTCTGCTCCATTGCCTGCTCGGTCCGGAATTCGTCAATGGCAGATTTCAGCTTTTCTATCGCTTCATCAATTGTCATGTCATACAGCTGCGCGGCTGCCATGGTCATGTGACCGCCTCCGCCCAGCTTCTCCATGACAAGCTGCACATTGAACCTGCCGAGAGAACGAGCCGAAATATTGATCTGACTGCCCATCACATAGAGCACGAACGAAGCTGTCACTCCGTTGATGTTCAGCAGTTCGTCCGCTGCCTGTGAGGCAATGACCCTGATTCCCTCTACATCTTCGGAGGCTATCGAAATGGCGCAGTCGCCGTACAGTCTCGCAGATGAAACAAGCTGCGATTTTTCAATATATGTCTGGAGGGAGCCGGAGAAGAATCGCTTGACCTCGATGGTATCGGCTCCTCTGCGGCGAAGATATGCCGCGGCTTCAAATGTCCTCGCGCCTGTCTTGAGCACAAAGCTCTTGGTGTCAAGCATGATGCCCGACAGCAGCGCCTCCGCCTCGGGACGGGCAATTGCCGTTTCGTGCATGTAGGGCGCCAGCTCGGTCACCATTTCACAGGTAGATGAGGCGTATGGCTCGTGGAAGAAGATGACTGAATTCTGTATTCTCTTGACCGACAGTCTGTGATGATCTATCGTGACAACCGTTGAGGCATTGTTATAGACCGCCTTGCTCTCTATCACGTCGGGCGAATGTGTGTCCACTATGATCAGCAGCGAATTGTCGGTCATGGCGTCGAGCGCGGCGTCGGGATTGATGAACCACGCGACCTCGCGCGTATCGCGGTAGGAGTCGATCAGCGGCTGCGCAAGCGTCGCTGCCTCGTCCACCACGATATTGACGGTGTGCTCGGTGTCCTTTTGCAGCGCTTTGATAATGGCTGCCAGACCGATGGCGGCTCCTATCGCGTCAAGGTCGGAGAATCTGTGTCCCATTATAAAGCACTTGTCGGCGGTATTGATAAGCTCCACCAGCGCCTGCGCAATCATTCGCGTGCGCACCTTGCTCTGCTTTTCGACCGACTTGGAGACCCCTCCGAAGAAGGAATAGCCGTCGGCGTCCTTGACCGACGCCTGATCGCCGCCGCGTCCCAGAGCCATTTCCAGCGCCTGATTTGCCCAGAATTCGCACTCGCTGAAATTGGCACCGCCGCGTCCCACGCCTATGGAGAGCGTCACGGGGTTGCCGCCTTCAATGACGATCTTGCGTGCGTCGTTGAGCACCGAGAAACGCGATGAGATGATCTTTTGCAGATATTGCTCCTCCAGCAGTATGAAGCTGCGGTCGCGTGCATTGATGCGGCAGATGCTGCTGTATCCCTCCACCCACTTGGTGAGCAGGGATTCCAGCGCGGAGATCACGCGGACACGCTCGTTTTCACGTACTTTGAGCAGCTCCTCCTCGTTGTCAAAGACGACAAGAATGACTGCCGGACGGCTGACGGTAAAGAGATTTTCCGTGCGTTTCAGATCGGTAATATCGTTGAAATACAGTACAAACTGTTCCGCATCGTCAATCTCATGCACGCCGACCGAAACGGAATAGACCTTCTTTTCTTTTTTTATCTCAAATTTATTGTTGGCTGACAGCCACTCTTCGTCAAATCCCTTGAACACTCGGGGCAGCTTTACCCCCTGAGCGTCGGCGCCGAGCAGAATAATCTCGCGAAACTGATCGTTGTACCATACGATCTCCCCGGCATGGGTCACAGTGACTGCCGGTACCGGAATATTGTTGAGGGCGTCTTTATTGGAAGTATCAAGCGACTGCGCTACCTGCAGAACATATCTGTACACGCTCTGCCTGATAGTGCCGGAAAACAGTACCGAAAGACCTACGGCAGCTGCGCAGATAATAATTGCAATGGTTTTCAGTCCCCAGCCCGGTTCCATCACGAATATCAGCATGAGCATAAGCAGCAGCAGTCCCAGCTGAATATAGGAATAGGGCGTAAGCAGCCAGTATTTGTTGTTTTTCATCAATCCACCACCCTGATTTTTTTGACGCGGCATGATTCAGTTATTTGCGGTTTATGCCGCGCCGCCGGCTGCCCGAAATCAGACCTCCATAATGATCGGAAGTATCATCGGGCTTCTCTTGGTGCGCTCATAGATGAATTTGGAGAGATCGTCGCGCACTCTGTTTTTAATGGTGGACCAATCGCGGATGCCTTCGTCAAAGCAATCCTCCAGCGCGTCGGAGGCTATTCTGCGTGCTTCGTCGAGCAGCGGCTCCGCGTCGCGCACATATACAAATCCCCTCGAGACAATATCGGGTCCGGCTACCGACAGCCCCGCGTCGGAGCTTATCGCCATTACGACGATGATCAGACCGTCCTGCCCGAGATGCTTGCGGTCTCGCAGAACGACGCTTCCCACGTCGCCCACGCCCAGTCCGTCCACAAGCACTTTGCCGCTGGGAACCGTGCCGATCTTTTTGATATGATCGTTGCAGACCTCCACGCAGTCGCCCAGATCCGCTATGCACACATTGTCGGCCGGAATGCCGACCGCCCTCGCGAGACCCGCGTGCTTGAGCAGGTGCTTCTGCTCACCGTGAACGGGAATGAAATATTTGGGCTTGATGAGTCCCAGCATGAGCTTGAGTTCTTCCTGACAGGCGTGTCCCGAAACATGCACGTCGTACATCTTCTCATACACCACGTCACACTTGTGCCTGAGCAGCTCGTTGACAACGTTGCCGACATTCTTTTCATTGCCGGGAATCGGGTTTGCCGATATGATAATGAAATCATCGGGTCCGATTTCGACCTGTCTGTGGTCGGAAAATGCCATGCGTGTGAGAGCGCTCATGGGTTCGCCCTGACTGCCTGTCGTGATAAGAACGACCTTATTATTGGGGTATCTGTTCAGCATGGAAATGTCGATCATCACGCCTTCCGGCACGTTGAGATAGCCAAGCTCCTGCGAAATGCTGACGGCGTTGATCATGCTCCTGCCGCTGACGGCGACCTTCCTGCCGAATTTGTAGGCATAGTCGATAATCTGCTGTATTCTGTAAATATTGGAGGCAAAGGTTGCGATAATAATGCGCTTGTTCTTTGCCGATTCGCTCTGGAAGAGGGTGTTGAAGGATTCGCCCACCGTGCGTTCGCTCATGGTAAATCCGGGACGCTCGGCATTGGTGGAGTCAGCCATCATGCAGAGCACGCCTTCCTTGCCGAGCTGCGCAAATCTCCCGAGGTCGATCATTCCGCCGTTAATGGGGGTGGAGTCAATCTTGAAGTCGCCGGTGTGGACGATGGTGCCGCCCGGGGTGTGAATGGCAAAGCCCACCGCGTCGGGTATGGAGTGGTTGACATTGATGAATTCAACGCCGAAGCAGCCGACATTGATCGTCTGACCGGCAGAAACCACATGCAGCTTAGCCGAATCGAGCAGACGGTGCTCCCTGAGCTTGCCTTCCACAAGACCCAGCGTCAGACGCGTGCCGTATATCGGCAGATTCATCTTGCGAAGCAGGTACGGGAGAGAGCCGATGTGATCCTCGTGTCCGTGGGTCAGAAAAATGCCCTTGATCTTATCGACATTCTGCTCCAAATAGGTAAAATCGGGTATGACCAGATCGACGCCCAGCATGGTGTCGTCCGGAAATGCCATTCCGCAGTCCACTATAATGGCTTCATCGCCGTATTCAAACATGGTGATGTTCTTGCCGATCTCGTTAAGACCGCCGATAAACGAAATTCTGACAGGCAGCGCAGCCGGTGCCGCCGCCTGATGCTGAAAACGCCCGTAGCCTTTCTTTTTGTAGCCGTTGTAGTTATTGTAACCGTTGTAATTGGATGTGCGTCTCACGGTCACATCTGCTGAAACGCCGTCCTTTTCCGCGTTCTGATGGCGTGAAAACGACTTGCCCGAAAACTTGGGCTTGCTGAATCTCGGCGTCTCGGAATGCTCCGAGGTCTTTCCGTTGGAACCATAGCTGTGCTTCACGGAATTATGCGTGCTGTCACGACTGATGTTTTTTCTGTTTTTCTTGTTATTTTGTTGCACAAATAAACCTCCATTAAATTTTAATAATTGAAAAAATAAACACGATTCTAACGATGCTGCATATGCCAAAAAAGAGCCTGTCTCGTAAAGTGACGAAAACAAGCCAATTGTTTCTCATGCATTGAATTTTTTCCGAACACGTTATTATAATATATTACATTAATAATGCAATTTTGTCAACTCCGCAAATCTGAATATATTTTAAACGATTGGGCAAAGTCTTAGGGCATACCGTACAGTGCTTTCCGCGTTATCCTGCCAGACTTTCCAAGCCGCATGACAGCATAATTCCCGCCGCAAGACCTGCCGCGGAGATTTCCGATGTGTTTTTCATGTTTTTCAGCGCGTTTGACAGTTCAAACATCAGTTCGCAGCACCCCAGCATGAGCAGCATTGCCGCCGAGGGCTTGGTCTCGGAATGAACATACTGCCGCGTTAGCAATTCGGGCAAAAGGCTGATGATCGCGCATATTGCCGTAAAGCCCGACAGTGACTTCGCCTGCCGTTCCCCGCTGTCCTCCCGAACATAATAAACCGCAAATGTCAGCAGCGCTATGACCGACGCCCGCCCGACAATGAATACGGCTCCGTCGGGCATGAGCCTGCTGTCGAGCATCAGTCCCTTTCCCGTACAAACCATGACCGCTCCCACGGAAGAAAAGACTTTTTTGCTGCCGCTCTCGGAAAAGACCTTATTGATCTCATAAAAAAACACGATGCCGCAGCCCATCATCAGCGCTTCCAGAAATAAACCTGTATTTGTTCCCGCGGCAGCTGCCAGCTCCCAGCCGCACTCCACAAATACACTCTTGACGATTCTGAAAATTATTATTCCCAGCGCCGCGGAAAAAATGCCGCATTGCCTCTGAGAACGGCACAGCAGCGGCGAAAAGAGCATTACCGCCGCAATCGACAGCAGACAGGCTGCCGCCGCGTATTTCCACTCCAAAGCAATTCCTCCTGAAATGATGATTGAACCCACGAAAATGAATTTTTTATATATTTTTGCTTTCTTAATTGTTTATCGTCACAAAGTCTGATATAATGAATTTGAATGACACTATGCAGTCAATTATTTGATTAACGGAGGATAATCCCATGATAAATCCACAGTACAAAGCTATGCTCAGCGGCAAATCCATTATACGCGAGCTTAGCGAATACGCCACCGAACGCGGCAGGGAAATCGGCTATGAAAATGTTTTCGACTACAGCCTCGGCAATCCCAGCGTCCCCTGCACACAGTCCTTCACCGACGCAATGATCGACCTGCTCGAAAACAGCGATCCCGTCGCCATTCACGGCTACAGCCCTTCCCTCGGCATTCAGTCGGTCAGGCAGTCGGTTGCCGACAGCCTCAATCGCCGCTTTGGTACATGCTATGAGGCAAAGCATATTTTTATGACATGCGGAGCCGCCGGCGCTGTCGCACACGCTGTCCGCTGCGTCACCGTTCCGGGCGACGAGGTGCTGACCTTTGCGCCCTTCTTCCCCGAATACACCCCCTATGTCAATCAGACCGGCGCGGTGCTGAAGGTCGTTCCCGCCAACACGGCGGATTTCCAGATCAATTTTGAGGCGTTCGAGTCAATGCTCACAGACAAGGTTGCCGCCGTGCTCATCAATACCCCCAACAACCCCTCCGGCATTGTCTACACCACCGAGACGATTACCCGCCTTGCCGACATCCTTCGCCGCAAGCAGGAGCAGTACGGACACGACATTTTCCTGATCAGCGACGAGCCTTACAGAGAGATTGTCTTTGCGGGTGTGGACGCTCCCTTTGTGGCGAAATTCTACGACAACACCCTGACCTGCTATTCCTTCTCCAAGAGCCTGAGTCTCCCCGGTGAAAGAATCGGCTACATAGCCGTCAATCCCAAGGCAACCGACGCCGACATTATCGCCGTGATTTGCGGACAGATCAGCCGCGGTATCGGTCACAACTGCCCGCCGTCCATTATTCAGCTTGCCGTGTCGAAGGTCATTGACGACACCAGCGATCTGTCGGTCTATGAGACCAATATGAATCTCATTTACCACAAGCTGATCGGGCTGGGCTTCACCGTGGTCAAACCGGGCGGAACCTTCTACATATTCCCCAAGGCGCTGGAAGAGGACGCCAACGCATTCTGCATGAAGGCGAAGAAATACGACCTGATTCTGGTTCCGGCTGACAATTTCGGCTGCCCCGGCTATTTCCGCATGGCGTACTGCATTGACACCGAAAAGGTCATACGCAGTCTCGATGTGCTGGAGAAATTTGTCAAAACAGAATATTTCAGTAAATAATCCTGAAAGGAAGTGCGTTATGACTGCACCCAAAAAAAGAGATATTTCCCTTCGCGGCAAAATCATTTATTCGGTCTATCTGCGCAACCATACGCCGGAAGGCACATTCGCCGCGTTCGAGGGCGATCTGGACAGAATCAAGGCTCTCGGCGCCGACATCATCTGGCTGCTGCCGATACACCCCATCGGTCAGCTCAATAAAAAAGGCGGTCTCGGCTGTCCCTACTCCATCAGCGACTACCGGGGAATCAATCCCGAATACGGCACGGAGGACGACTTGAAGCACCTTGTCGGCGAAATACACGCCCGAGGCATGCGCTGCATCATCGACGTGGTTTACAACCACACCTCGCACGATTCGGTGCTTTTCAGAGAACATCCCGAGTACTTCTATCGCAAGGAGGACGGCAGCTTCGGCAACCGATACGGCGACTGGACCGACGTGCTCGACCTCGATTATTCCAACAGGGAATTATGGGATTATCAGACCGAAACGCTGGTGAAATGGGCGCACATCGTGGACGGATTCCGCTGCGACGTGGCTTCCTGCGTTCCCGTGGAATTCTGGGAACAGGCGGTGGAGGCTGTGGCGAAGGTCAATCCCGGCGCGATCTGGCTTGCCGAGTCGGTCTATACCGGACATGTGCAGTATGCGCGTGAATGCGGCTATCCTGTCGCCACCGACGCCGATCTTTACCGTGCCTTTGACATGGAATACCCGTACGACGTGCAGGATTATTTCAACCGGTACACAGAGGGAAAAGGCAAGCTCAGCGAATACATAAGCATGCTCAATTATCAGGAGCACGTCTTCCCCACCGACTACATCAAAGTGCGCTATATCGAAAATCACGACACGCCGCGTGCAAGCCACCTCTTCCCCGACACCCGACAAATGCTCAACTGGCTCGCCTTCGCCTATTTCCAGAAGGGCGCCACCATGCTCTACGGCGGTCAGGAATGGCAGAACGAGGAATACTGCACGCTCTTTGACAAGGCGGTATTCAGCCGCGACCCTCAGAAGGACGTTACGCCCTATATCCAAAAATACGGAGAGGTCAAAAAATCCCTTCTGCCGGTCGACGCGGATTTTTCCGCCACAGCCGACGATGATTCGGGCATTGTCACCGCATTTCTCACCTGCCGGTCCTCCCGCGTCGCAGGCGTATTCAGCATGGAGCTCAAGTCCGGCGAAGTCAGCCTTGATGTGCCGGACGGCGAATATGTCAACGAGCTTTCGGGCGAAAAGATCGCTGTTTCCGAGGGAAAATTAATGTCGGTCGGTGAGCCTATCATCTTCCGGGTCCGATAAATCTTTGTGCATTATGCGCATATATGCAGGGCTGTATTTTCTTAAATATTGATCACTTGCAATTTTCCCTGAATATGTTATAATAGGAATAACAACGTGTGGCGTTTCAACTGCGTAAAACCGGTTGGAGTCACACGTTTTTTATTTTCATTCAGGAGGAATTCATATGAAACGAGTAAAAGAAGCGTGTATCTGTCAGACGCTTCACTTCATGCTGAAAGAGGACATTGATCACGAATACGCGGTCAAGCTTGTCAAGGATGAAATTGAGAAATATAAGGCTTCGCTGGAAAAAAGCAGAACACAATACAAAATCGTGAGCGAGGATGCTCAGCCCGACGGTTCGGTTATTATCAAGATCATCAAGCAGTACAACACAAACCCCGTGGGCGATTATCTTAAATAAGAATCATATCTGTATTTTTAAAGCGTGTAGCAATTGCGTAAATCCGGCTTTTTGCTGCACGCTTTTTATTTTTTTACAAAGGGGTAATTCCAATGGAAAACAATTCAAACCAACACCTTGGCGAGGAAAGCATTGCAAAGCTGATGGGCCGCTATGCCGTTCCCTGCATCATTTCGCTGCTGGTCGGCGCGCTTTACAATATCGTTGACCAGATATTCATAGCCAATGCCGCCTATCTCGGCTCATACGGAAACGCGGCAAATACGGTGGTCTTTCCGCTCACCGTCATCGCTCTGGCAATCGCCGTTATGATCGGCGACGGCTGCTGCGCCTTTGTGAGCATCAGTCTCGGTCAGAACAACACCAATAAGGCTAAGCGCAGCACCGGCAATTCCATCATCATGGTGATCGCGTCAAGCATCATTCTCAGCGCGGTCTATCTGATTTTCAGCCGGCAGATCATAGCCATGTTCGGCGGAACGGTCAACGCCGAGACTTTCAGACATTCTAAGGAATATTTCTTTTATATTACGCTTGGAATGCCCTTTTATATGTTCGGGCAGGCAATGAATCCCATTATTCGCGCCGACGGAAATCCGAGATTTGCGATGGCTTCGACTCTTGCGGGTGCGGCGGTCAATATCGTACTTGACCCCCTCTTTATCTTCGGCTTCAAATGGGGCATGATGGGCGCAGCCGTGGCAACCGTTCTGGGGCAGGCTGTGACGGCGGGTCTTGCTGTCCGGTATATTTTGAATATGAAGCTGATAAAGCCAGCCGTAGAGGATTTTACGCTTGACGGTCAGATATGCCGGAGAACCCTTGTCTTAGGGCTCACCAGCTTTTTGTCACAGATTTCCCTTGTGGCGGCTATGGCAGCTATCAACAACATGATTCGCAAATACGGCGCGCTCGATCCTGTATTCGGGCGTGAACAATACGCTCAGATCCCCATGGCGGTGGTCGGCATTGTTATGAAATTCTTTCAGATCGTCATTTCAATTGTGGTGGGAATGGCTGCCGGCTGTATTCCGGTCGTCGGGTACAACATCGGCGCGAACAAAAAGCAGCGCGTCAGGGAGCTTTTCACAAGGCTGCTTGTCGCAGAAGCTGCCGTCGGCGCTGTCGCCCTGCTTATTGTAGAGCTGTTTCCTCGCCAGCTGATCGGGATATTCGGCGCGGCTAACGAAAGCGTGTATTACACCGGCTTTGCCATTCGCGCATTCCGGATTTATCTCTGCATGATAATCTTTGCCTGCGTCAACAAGGCTTGCTTTATCTTCCTGCAGGCAATGGGAAAGGCTGTCTCTTCCACCGTTCTCTCAATGGTGCGCGAGATTGTCTTTGGCGTGGGATTTGCCCTGCTTCTCCCGCTTTTCTTCGGGCTGGACGGCGTGCTTTACTCCATGCCGTTATCCGATGCACTCACCTTTGTGATCGCCGTATTCCTCATCATAAAGACTTACGGGCAGCTCGACGGCAGTATTCTTGATTATCTCGGAAAAATCAAAAAGTTAAGGAATTATCCCAAACGGCTGCTCACACAGCTTTCACATCAATAAAAAAGTACGGATATTTAAAAAGCCTCACTGTTACTGAGAAAAATGTCTCAACAGTGAGGCTTATTTTTTTATCAAATACAAGTATTATCTGACAAGACCGACCTTCTTGTAGACTTTTTCGATCGTGCGCTTTGCCAGCTTTGATGCGGACTGCGCACCCTGCTGCGCCAGCTCGTCAAGATATTTCTTATCGCTCAGAAGCTCCTTATATCTGATCTGGATAGGCTCGAGCACTGCGACAACAGATTCGCCCACGGCGGCTTTGAAGTCTCCGTAGCCCTTGCCGCGGAATTCGTCCTCGATCTGCTCATAGGTCTTTCCGGTGCAGGCGGAATAGATCTCCATGAGGTTGTTGATGCCGTCCTTGCCCTCGGCATATCTCACGCTCGCTTCGCTGTCGGTTACGGCGGAGCGGAATTTCTTCATGATGGTGGCAGGCTCGTCGGTCATCAGAATATAGCTCTTGGCGTTGGGATCGGACTTGCTCATCTTCTTGCTCGGGTCAAGAAGATTCCTCACTCTCGCGGCGTTCTTCTTGATGTAAGGCTCCGGCACAACGAAGGTCTTGCCGTAAATGCCGTTGAAGCGCTCGGCAATATCCCTCGTCAGTTCAAGATGCTGCCTCTGGTCATCTCCGACCGGCACCAGATCCGCCTGATAAAGCAGAATGTCTGCCGCCATCAGTACCGGATAGGTGAAGAGTCCGGCGTTGATGTTGTCGGCATGTCTTGCCGACTTATCCTTGAACTGCGTCATGCGCGAAAGCTCTCCGAACTGCGTGAAAGTGCTGAGAACCCACGACAGCTCGGCATGAGCGGGGACCATGCTCTGATGGAAAAAGATGCTCTTTTCGGGGTCAACGCCTGCCGCGATCAGCAGCGCAAAAAGATTGGCGGTGTTTTCCCTGAGCTTTTTGGGATCCTGACGGACTGTGATGGCGTGCAGGTTGGCTGTCGCGTAAATACATTCAAATTCGTCCTGCATATCGACCCAGTTGCGGATAGCGCCGAGATAATTGCCCAGCGTCATCTGTCCGCTCGGCTGTATGGCGGAGAAAATGCGCTTCTTCCTTGCGGGCGCGTCGGTCGCCGCCTGATTGTTGGTGTTTTTTGTTTCTTCCATGATGAAAACCTCTCTTGCAATGTATATATATTATATAGTTAATTAATTTAATATCAGCTCGGTATAGCGTGAAGTATAGCGTGAAAGCTCCTGATTGCCGACATGAATAAAAATGTTGTACTGGTCATTCTTCAGATTGTACTTGCTGATATGCGCCGAAAAGCCGTTGTCCGCATAGGAATCTCCGCTGCGTATCGGGAAGGCTTCATAGTAGTGGGATTTATCCCTGCTGTCTCGAAGCTCAATGTAAATATTGCTCTCGGTGTCCAGCTCAGCCCAGTCTCCGATTTCTCCGTTGAAGATAAAGGATTCGCCGTCGTCAACAAAGGAGCATTTCTGCTGGGCATAGCGCCGTCTGGTCACCTTGGGGCTTTTTACAGTCGGCGCGTCCATGATCGGGGCGGTATAGAGCACATTCGGCAGATTTCTCTCGGCTATCTCCACCACAGCGATGTTGTAATCGCCCATCTTGGCGGCATTCAGATCGTAAGGGGAGGTCTTTGATGTGCGGGTGTATCTCGCCTTGGCGAAGGCGTTGGAGTTGATGGGAATGAATGCGTTGAAGAAGGAATCGCGGTAGCATATGATATTGTAATACCTGCCCTGACAGGTGGTGTTGATTTCGGAATCCATCATATTGGTCAGCGGCTTTGTGGAGGAAAAGTTTTTGGGAATGCCCAGATCATACTGCACATCGGTTTTATTCATTGAGGGATAGAGCATCATGGTCAGATCGCCGCTTATTTCATTCTGTGAAATATACAGCTTTGACTCGTCTATCGGCAGAAAATCGTATTTTTTGATTCTGCTGTTTAGGTTGCTCTGAAGAGCGTTGTATGCCGCCAGCGCACCGATATTGTTCCAATGGCTGTCGTTTTTCAGATAAATGTACCTTGACCTGTCCTCGGCTGATTTTTGCAGCACGGATTTAGTGTTCAGATAATAAGGGCTGCCTCTCATCGCCTCGCTGAGCCTGTCGAGATTGCTCGGCGACGAAGATGCCCTGATGCTCCACGGCATGTATTCCGGATAGATGCTGTTTTTATTCGGGGCGACAAAAAACACGAAGGTGATGTTGCCTTGCTCTGAAAACTCATTCATCAGATCGAGCGTCTTCTTTAACCGGTAGATTCCCCTGTCCGAAAACGCGGAAACGCCTGTGTAATCGTCGAGCGTCTCGCTCAGATAATACCAGCCTTCTCTGCCGACGGTGGTTTTTTCATTGGACGAACGCCCGAATACCGTTTCATTCAGCCATGAGTTTGCCGTCACCAGTTCCTGCCGAAAGCCGAAATTATCCGAATAGTATTCCGCAAGCTCTGATGTGTAGTTCAGGTTCGGGTCGATTTTATCCTCCGCCGCGGTATATAAATCGGGCATACCTGTCATGGTGCGGTTTTCGGTGGATTTGGCTCCCCATCCGAATATCATTCCGGCAAAAGGAAGGGTACAGGCTGCCGTGATCAGCAGAATATAGGCGGCGGCGCACAGCTTTTTAAATACTTTCATTCACATTCCTCCCCTTCTCAGAACCTGAAATAGATAAACGGATTGTATGATGACGAAGCAATCGACATCATGCAGAGCGCCATCAGAAATACGCTTGCCGCGTATTTGCCGCAGGTAACAGCCCACTTGGCGTTGTATCGCAGGGCAAGTGAGTCGGCGGTGTCTCTGAGTATGGGCGTCATTGCGACAAACGCGCAAGCCAGTATAAACAGATTGTACAGCGTGAGCAGTCCGCGGAATGTGATAAGTCCCACATCGGTAAACCTGAATCCCGCAACCATCTGCCCGAGAATATTCAATGCCTGCCCTATGCTTTCGGCGCGGAAAATCGAAAATCCCACCGTGACCACCGCCATGGCGTATAGATAAGCCAGCGGCTTTTTCCATTTATCGGGGTGAATGAGGTATGTCTCGAGAAGCTGAAATACTCCGTGAAATATGCCCCAGACCACAAAAGTCCACATGGCTCCGTGCCATATGCCGGTGAGCAGAAAGACGCTCATTCGGTTGACGCCTGTGCGAAGCTCTCCCTTCCGGTTGCCTCCGAGCGGGAAATACACATATTCCCTGAACCATGTGGTGAGGGAAATATGCCACCGTTTCCAGAATTCGCGCACCGAAAAGGATGTGTAGGGATAATTGAAGTTTTCGAGGAATTTGAATCCTGCCATTTTGCCGAGACCGATCGCCATATCGGAATATCCCGAAAAATCAAAATATATCTGAAGCGAATACAGAATGGCGGCAGTCCATGCTAAAAGAATATTCCAGTCCAAACCGTCGAGGGAATAGATTTTGTCTACGATACTGCCCACGGCGTTGGCAATGAGCATCTTTTTGGACAGTCCCACGATAAACCGCCTCATGCCGTCGGCTATCTTGAAAACGCTTGTGCTGCGACAGTCAAGCTGCTTTTCGATATCGTGATACTTGACGATCGGACCTGCGATGAGCTGGGGGAAAAATGAAACATACAGCATGAATTTGCCGATGTTCCGCTGGACATTGCATGTGCCGCGGTAGGCGTCTATCACATAGCTCATTGTCTGGAAGGTGAAAAAAGATATGCCCACCGGCAGAGGAATCTGCGGCACCGGAAGGGACGCGCCCGAAACCGAATTAAAGGTGCTTGCCAGAAATCCCGCGTATTTGAAAAGCCCGAGCGCCGTAAGATTAAATATGACCGCCAGTGAGAGCAGCGTGCGCTTTGGCAGGCTGTCGCCGTCCCTGTACTTCTCCGCGGGCAGCGCTATGAAATAGTTGACAACAATCGAAAAGAGCATGAGCAGTATGTACACCGGCTCGCCCCACGCGTAAAACAGCAGACTCATGACAGTGAGCAGCACATTGCATGCCTTTATGTTTCTGACAAGCGCGACTACGGCAATATACACGGGGAAAAAAGCAAAGAGAAACACTGCGGAACTGAATACCATTTCTTTATCTGACCGTCCTTATCGTAATAATATTATCGTAATAATATTAGCCCATATTCTTTGAACTGTAAATGCCCATTCCCTTTACCGTCTTTGTCTCCGGGTTCAAAGTGAAATACAGGCTCGGTACACCGGGGTCGTTCGCTTTTCCTGCCCAATAGGTGATTCGGATAAACGATTCCTCAGGATGCTTGGTGTCCTCCATGGTTATCTCGGTGTAGAACTCGCCGTACGCCTTCGTGACAGCCTCAAAGCTGTCTCCGATTTTGATGCCTTTGGACGATGCAAGCTCCGCGTCTGTATAATTGCGGAATTCTATCTCGCAGATGGCGTCTCCGCCGTCAGCCAGCATGGGAACCGTGGAAATGGAGCAGTAACCGTTGTTGCTGTAGGAATATTGGAAAAATCTGTCCAGTCCGTCATAGGCACAGCTCTGTGCCGGCTGCTTCTGATGATACTTCGTTCCCAGATTCTTGAGCAGAGGCTTTACGCTCTGATTGATGGCGAATTTTTCTCCGTTGATCATGAGGTACAGCAGGCTTTCACTGATCGGCTGGTAGTCCTCTGTAATTTTGCTGTTGTCTTCCTTCATCTTGCCGCCTACGTCCGGAGGCTCCTCCGAGGTGTTGACGTCATGGACAATTACGTTGATCAGCATGGAGGCTGAAAGAGCATTGTCCTTGGTGGTGCCTGTCACGATGGCATATCCTGTGCCGACAGCCCATATGCTGCTGCCCGATATCTTAATGATGGCAGGATTATTGGTCGTCCAGTTCAGTTCAATATCGCCCGCATCCTCGGGATGAACGATGATTTCCGGCGTGTACTGCTCACCAAGCATCATTGTGTGCGATTCCTCTGCAAATTCGATTTTTTCGATCTCCTTGGTGGGATGGTAAAATCTCTTGAGCGTCGGAGTGATGGTCTGATTGAATATATACACCAGTCTGTCCGGGGAAAAGCCAAACGGAGAGCCTTCGACAATTTTGATCATGGTTCCCTCGGGACACAGCTCATAGATAAAATATGCCGCTTCGCTTTCGGTTCGCAGACATCCCGACGAGCAGTTGGTGCCGATCTCTTTGACCGAGCTTTCATAGAGTGTCGCGTAATTTTTGGTGCGGTAAATGGGACCGTGGATAAACAAGCCTCCGTAATGATTATCGCTTTCGTAATACTTTGTGGCATACGGTGATACAGTCTGCGCCGGCCATCTGTGCCATTGTTCCTTTTCGCCGATTTCAAATACGCCTACCGGCGTGAGCAGATTGGTTTTTCCGGTGCCGGTACTCCATGTGTACACCCGTTTGGTGTAAAGCCCGTACTCGTCCTTTTCAAAAACCGAAAGCGTGTGCGCTCCCTTCTCCACATAGATGAAATAAGGCGAATCGCCCACCGGGAAGCCGTAGGTATTGAATTCGCTCATAGCCTCGTCGGAAACGTCAGTCTTTACATTCATCTGCTTCATGTTGAGAACGACCTTGCTGCCGTACGTGTCGGAAAAGCTGACAGCTGACTTGGCTGACATCTCTTCATCCACGAACCAGTCGTTGTATTTCAGGGCAAAAAAAGCGGCAGCCGAAACAAATGCCGCGGCAATGGCAAAGGTAATCAGTCCCGAAATGATTTTATCAGATGTTTTCATCCATATTCCTCCCCCTGAAATACGTTTTACCGTTCCCCTTCAGGTACAATTGAAACTATTATATCATTTGGCAGACAATTTATCAACCGTTTTTTATGAGATTATGTAAAAATTTTATCTGAATAATTACAAATAATGAACCGCCCGTGCAGACACATTTAAGGCAGCTGCAAGGGCGGTATTCAAAAATATTATTCAAATTGCTTGCCGAAAAGGGATTTGTATATCTCCTGCATTTTGGCGTCGGTGTCGGAAATAACGTCGGCGCAGTCGCTGAGCTGCTCCGATATCTCGTCTGAAACGCCGTTGGGATTTTTGTATTTCAGCACGTGCTCGAGACCTGCCCACGAATCCATCGCCACGGTGCGCAGCTGTATTTCCACAGGCACCTCGACGCTCTTATAGCCGAAATGCACCGATGTGGATACGATCAGATGAAGGCTCCGGTACCCGCTCGGCTTGGGATTCTGAATATAATCGGATATCTTTAACAGGCTGACATTATCCTGCGCCAGCAGACGGTTCTTTATCTCATAAATATCCCGCATGTAGTAGCATATCACCCGTATGCCTGCGATATCCGAAAGCTCGAAGGCTGCGTTTTCCAACGTGAGCGGAATGTTCTTCTTCTCCAGCTTGCCGCATATGCTCTTAACCGATTTGATTCTGCCGTCGATGCTCTTTAAAATGCGGTGGTCGTAATTGACGCGGTAATCCAGCTCGAGTATCTCAAGATCGGTGCGCAGCTTCTTTGAGGCAAAGATGTAGTTATTCTGGAACACCAGATAATCGTACAGGCATCTGTCAAGCTCGGCTTTCGGGTCGTCGGCATTTTCATTATATCCCGCAAGCTTCTTTATCAGCTCACATTCATCGGGAGAAAAGTCCTCTTTGGCAAGAACGATTCTGTGTTTGTCAGACATAGGCATTTAGTTTATTCTGTCGCCGCTGTAGACAATTCCCTTTTCTGCGTCAACAACAACCGTGGTGCCGTTTTTGAGAATGTGAGTGGCGTTCTTGCAGCCTGTAATGACAGGAATCCCCAACGTCATTCCGACAATGGCGGCATGCGAATTGACGCCTTCCGCCTCGGTGATAATCGCTCTCGCCTTGCGCATGAACTGAAGCAGACGGTTGCTGGTCTGCGGCACGACAATGATGTCGCCGGTCTCGAATTCCTCGGCTATCTCCTCCTCGGTCTTGGCAACGCACATCTTCGAGCAAACCTTGGTGTCCCCTATTCCCTTGCCGGAAACGAGAATATTGCCGGTGAGATGCACCTTGAGCAGGTTGGTCGTACCTGATACGCCGATCGGCACACCCGCTGTAATGACACAGAGATCGCCCGACTGGATCAGTCCCGCATCCTCGGCAGCCTTCGCCGAGCAGTCAAAAAGCTCGTCGGTGCTGGTCTTTTCCGGAATGAGCAGCGGTGTGACGCCCCATGAGAGATTGAGCTGGCGCACGACCTTCTGGTCAGGTGAACAGCCGATAATCGGGCAGGGAGGACGGTGCTTGCTGATCTGACGCGCTGTGCCGCCGCCCTTGGTGACCGTGATGATCGCCTTTGCGTTCAGGTCAATTGCCGTTGTAACGGTGGCGTGGGAAATAGCGCCCGTCACATCGTCGTCGCCGGTCTTGCTGACGGTGCTCTTGAAGCCGCCCGCGTAATTGATGTCGGATTCGGTGCGCTCGGCAATCTTCGCCATGGTGAGCAGCGATTCGACGGGATATTTGCCGGCAGCTGTTTCGCCCGAAAGCATGATGGCGCTGGTACCGTCATAAATGGCGTTGGCAACGTCGGTGGATTCGGCTCTGGTGGGACGCGGGTTCTTCATCATGCTGTCGAGCATCTGTGTGGCTGTGATGACCAGCTTGCCCGCCTTGTAAGCCTTGTCGATGAGCTTCTTCTGAATAATCGGTATCTCCTGCAGCGGTATCTCAACGCCGAGGTCGCCTCTGGCGATCATGATGCCGTCCGATACGCGGAGAATTTCGTCGATATTTTCAACGCCTTCGGAATTTTCTATCTTGGAAATGATCTTGATGCTGTTGCAATGCAGCTTGTCGAGCAGCGCTCTGATCTGCATGACGTCGGCAGCGCTTCTCACAAACGAGGCGGCGATGAAGTCATAATCGCACTGCACGCCGAACATGATGTCCGAAATATCCCTCTCGCTGAGATAAGGCATGCTCAGGCGCACGCCGGGAACATTGATGCCCTTGTTGTTGGAAACCGTGCCGCCGTTGACCACGGTGCAGAATATCTCGGTGTCGGTGACGGAATCGACCGTCAGCTCGATCAAGCCGTCGTCAATGAGTATTCTCTGCCCCTGCTTTACGTCCTTGGGCAGTCCGGCAAAGGAGATGGAGGAAATATTGCTGCTGCCGACGATATCCTTGGTGGTCAGAGTGAATTTCTGTCCCTGCACAAGCTCCACTTTCGGCGGGTCAAATGTGCCTGTGCGGATTTCGGGGCCCTTGGTGTCAAGCAGGGTCGCAATCGGAAGTCCCAGCTCCTGACGGAGGGCAAGCACCGCGTCAAGGCGCTTCTTATGCCCCTCATGGTCGCCGTGGCTGAAATTGAAGCGGCAGACATTCATGCCGCCCAGCATGAGCTGACGAAGAATGTCGCCGTTGTCGGTGGCTGGACCGAGCGTGCAGATGATCTTGGTTTTTCTCATAGGTATTACCGTCCTTCTTTATTGATATAAGAATGATTGTATCTGTAAATAAATGATTTTATACAAATTTGCACAATTCTCATATAATATAATACACAATATTCCTTTCAATGTAAAGCGAATTTTTATTAATTTTTATTTTATTTATATTTTTCAACCAAATTAGTTTCTTCTCGCTTCAATAGATTATTCGCCTTCACGCTTGTATTATTCCGCAAGATATGTTATAATGTTCTCCATCATATAAAACAGGAGCTAATGAAATGCCGGATCTCAAACAAAGATACATCGCAGCCAAAAAGATCATTTTGGAAAGGGAATTTTCCCGCATGAACGATATGCAGCGCATTGCTGTATTCAAGACCAGAGGCCCGCTGCTGATTCTCGCCGGAGCGGGCAGCGGCAAGACCACTGTGCTGGTCAACAGAATCGCCAATCTCATTCGCTACGGCGACGGTTACACCACAGACGTTCTGCCGGCGGGACTTACCGAAAACAAGGTGGATTTTCTCGAGAAATTTGCCAAAGGCAGTCTGGCGGAAAAATCAGACGAAGATAAAACACGCGCCGCTGGGCTCATCGCCCATTGGCAGCCCAAGCCGTGGCGCATTATGGCGATCACCTTCACCAACAAGGCGGCGGGTGAGCTGAAAGACAGACTTTCCGCTATGCTGGGCGAAAGCGGCGGCGAGGTCTGGGCGTCCACCTTCCATTCCACCTGCGCGAGAATGCTTCGCCGCGACGGTGAAAGACTGGGCTATTCCCCAAAATTCACCATCTACGACTCCGACGACAGCAAGCGCATGATGAAGGACGTGATGAACTATCTGCGCATTGACGACAAGGTGCTTTCCGTCAAGACCATTCTCTCGGAAATCAGCAGAGCAAAGGAACAGATGCTCACTCCAAAGCAGTATGCGGCGAAGGCGGGCAGCGACTTCCGGCTCAAAAAAATTGCCGATTGCTACACCGCCTATCAGAAGCGCCTTGCGGAAGCCGACGCGATGGATTTTGACGATCTTCTCTTCCAGACCGTGCGGCTCTTTCAGGAAAACGACGACGTGCTCGAGCATTATCAGAACCGCTTCGAGTACATCATGATCGACGAGTATCAGGACACCAACCACGCGCAGTATCTCTTCGCCAAGCTGCTCTCCGAAAAAAGCGGCAATCTCTGTGTGGTGGGCGACGACGATCAGAGCATTTACAAATTCCGCGGCGCTACCATTGAAAATATCCTCTCCTTTGAAAAGACGTTCCCCGACGCGCAGGTGATCCGGCTGGAACAGAATTACCGTTCCACCCAGAATGTGCTGGACGCCGCCAATGCCGTCATTCAAAACAACACCGAACGCAAGGGCAAGAATCTCTGGACGGCAAACGGTTCGGGCGACAAGATCGTACATTATCAGGCGCAGAGCGAGTACGACGAGGCTGCATTCATCACCAAATGCATCGAAAACAACGTCGCCGCCGGCATGCGGTACGGCGATCACGCGGTGCTCTATCGCATGAATTCTCAGTCGAACTCCATCGAAAACTATTTTATCCGCGCGGGAATACCCTATCGCGTCATCGGCGGGCACCGCTTCTACGAACGCAAGGAAATCAAGGATATGCTCGCCTATCTCTGCGTGATTGCCAATCCCGCCGACGAAATCCGCCTCAAGCGCATCATCAATGAGCCTAAGCGCGGCATCGGCGACCGCACCATCGAGAACGCCTCCGAAATCGCGGCAGAGCTTGGCAGGAGCATGTTTGAAGTGATACGCGAAGCCGACAGCTATCAGGCGCTTGCCCGAAGCGCTTCCAAACTGAAGGCTTTTGCCGAAATGATAGAGCAATTCATTGACGCGGCGGATGAAATGAAGCTCAATGAGCTGTTTGAGCTGATACTGCAAAAGACCGGATATATCAACGCCCTGAAAATGAGCGACGACAAAGCCGAGGAACGCATTGAAAACATCAACGAGCTGGAATCCAACCTGCTTAAATACCAGGAGGAACACGGCGACGCCACCGACCTCGGGGAATTCCTCGAGGAAGTCGCGCTGATCGCCGACATTGACAATTTCGACAGCGACAGCGACGCGGTGGTTCTGATGACCATGCATTCGGCAAAGGGTCTGGAATTTCCGGCGGTATTCATGCCCGGCATGGAGGAGGGCATCTTCCCCGGCATGCAGTCCATCCTCAATCCGGGCGAAATCGAGGAAGAACGCAGGCTTGCCTATGTCGGCATTACACGTGCCAAACAGAAGCTGTATCTCATTAACGCCGACCGCCGCATGGTGTTCGGCAATTCCCACGCCAACCGCGTTTCCCGCTTTGTGGAGGAAATTCCTGAGGAACTGATGGAGGATATCCGTCCCGAGCCTGTCAAGAGAACGCCGGTCAGCTCACGTCCTGCCGAGAAAAAGCATGCGACCGACAACGAGCTTGCCGGACTGCGTCAGAAGAAAATTGAAAGCACTCAATCCGCCACCTTTCAGCCCGGAGAAAGAGTGCGGCATAAGGTGTTCAAGGACGGCACCGTTCTCAAGGTCACTCCCATGGGCAACGACGCGCTTCTGGAAATCGACTTCGACAGCAAGGGCGTAAAGAAAATTATGGCAAACTACGCCGGACTGAAAAAAATATAATTGCTTCCCTTGTTTTTACAAACAAACAGCCGTATCGCATTTTTTTCAATGATGCGATACGGCATTTTCATTCATGATTAAGTTAAACAGGGAAACCGTCATTTATTGAGGTCAGAGTTGATTTTTTTGATATTGGCGCGGTACACAAAATACATTGCCACCCATATGGAGGCGTATATTCCAGCGAAGATAGCAATATAATTCAGCGCCCCTGCCCACGAATGTTCCATCCAGTGACAGACATAGGCAATCGGTATCATCGTGCAGACCGACAGCAGGAAATTGATGCCGCTCTGGGCAGCGAGACTGAGCCTTTCGCTCTCCCAGATCACCGACATCGCCGCGAACGCAACGCCCATAATGCCGCAGAGACAAAACTGCACAATCACTGCCGCAATCTCGCTGCCAAATTGCTCCGCCATCGCCGGAACCACGGGTGAATAATGCCCCTTAGCGAACGCGAGTGATGATAATATCGTGATGGCATAGCCGATGGTCACGCCGACCGGAAATCCGATGAGTCCTCTGAGTAATGCTTTTTTCATAATTATTTTCCTTCCTTTCCTGTAATGCAGGTTAAATCAATTCAAATGCCTAAAATCTTCTTGATCTCCGAAACGTATCTGCGGGAGACGAAGGTGGTGTCGCCGTTCTTCATCTTGACCTGAATCGTTCCGGCAAAGCTGAGATCGAAATTGGATGTCTTGTCAAGATTGATGATCTCGGAATTGGATATTCTGACGAATTTCCTTCCGGTCAGTTTCTCCTCCAGCTGATACAATCTCATTCGCAGCTTGTATACGCCCTTGTCGGTCACCGCAAGCACCTTCTGATTTTCGGAATAAATGCGGTAGATTTCGTCCGGAGAAATGATCTCCGCCCGCTCGTCATTGAATCCCGTGATGATTTCCGAGCCGCTTGCCTTTGTTTCCTTCAGTTTCTTTACGGCTTCGCTGACTTCATCGGTAATTTCCGCCGTGGTGATCACGGCAAGCGGTTCGGTGAATTCGCTGTCGAGCTTGATTTCGACTTTCATTGTCTTTCGCTCCTTTTCGGAATAATTCCTTTCGCAATTGCAACTACATTATACTTCTCTCCCCTGTCCTTTGCAACCGTTTTTACATAGACGGTCGTTTTTGACATACAGTCGGCATTTTTTGACAATAAAAAAACAGGCAAACGAATGAATGCATCCGTTTGCCTGTTATAATGTCTGACTGAATGAAAAATTTACTTCTTGGTGGCTGCGTTGATGGCGTTGATAGCTGCCTGAGCTGCCATTTCAGCCTGTGCTGCCTGTGCGGCTGCCTTCTTTGCAAGCTCTTCCTTTGCTGCGGCTTCCTTCTTAGCCTGTTCTGCTGCTGCAACGGCTGCCAGTCTTTCTCTCTCGGCTTCCTCCGCCTTCTTGATAGCCTCCTGCATCTGCTGGGCTTCCTGAATCTTCTGGGTTGCTGCGAGCTTGGCTGCCTCGATAGCTGCCTTGACCTTGGCTGCGGCGATGGCTTCGGCTTCCTCTGCCTTCTTCTCGGACACTACAGCGTTGACCTTGGACTCATCGGCGACCTTCTTGGCGACCTTTGCTTCCTTGATCTTCTTTCTTGCGTTCTCGGCTTCCTCGTCCTCATAAGGAATAGGCAGAACGATGGGCTCCTCTGTCTCGTCCTCAATCTCGACTTCCTTCGCCTTTCTGGTTCTCATCTCAGCGAGAACGGCTTCCTCGTCCTCTTCCTCATAAGGAATGGGCAGAACGATCGGCGGCAGATCCTCTTCATCATCATAGGGTGCTGGAATAAACTGTGACATAATAGATTTCCTCCCGGTGTATTAGAATAGTATGTTTAATGACATGCTAAAGAACATGCACATAAAAAATCTCTTTAGTTATTCTATCATAAATCTGATTTTAGTGCAATAATCAATTGCTCAATTGTAAAATTTTATATCTTTTCATAAATAGTTCTTATTACGATACAATGATTTTATAAATATTGCACAGCAGATGTTCAAAGACGGCACTGCCGCATGCGAAACGACAGCGCCGTCTGTTTATTTCATGAATTCGTTAGCCGGCAAACAAGCCGCAGACTTCATCAATACATGCCGCCCATGCCGCCGTCCATCGGTGCGGGAGGTGCGGGAGGCTCGGGCTTGTCAGCGACGAGCGACTCGGTGGTAAGCACCATAGCCGCAACTGACGCCGCATTCTCGAGAGCCGAACGGGTGACCTTGGTCGGATCGACAATACCTGCCGAAATCATGTCGCAGTATTCGTCGGTCACGAAGTTGAAGCCGTAGCCGTTCTTGCCGGACTTCTGAATGGTGTCGATGATAACCGAACCTTCAAGACCCGCGTTGGAGGCGATCTGACGAATCGGCTCCTCCAATGCCTTGAGCACGATCTTGACGCCGGTCTGAACGTCGCCGGAGGTCTCCTCAACCAGCGGCGCAACAGCGCTTATCGCGTTGAGCAGAGCCACGCCGCCGCCTGCGACGATGCCCTCTTCCACGGCTGCCTTGGTGGCTGCCAGAGCGTCCTCTATGCGGAGCTTCATTTCCTTCATTTCAATCTCGGTTGCCGCGCCGACGCGGATAACCGCAACGCCGCCAGCCAGCTTGGCAAGTCTCTCCTGGAGCTTTTCCTTATCAAACTCGGAGGTGGTGGTCTCTATCTGTGAGCGAATCTGAGCGACTCTGGAAGCAATGGCATCCTTCTCGCCTGCGCCGTCCACGATGGTGGTGTTCTCCTTGGTGATCTTGACCTGACGCGCCTGACCGAGCTGATCGAGAGTAGTCTCGGTGAGCTGGAGTCCGATGTCGTCGCTGATCACGGTGCCGCCTGTCAGAATGCGTCTGTCACCGAAGCCGGGAGCCTTGACGCATACGCAGGTGAAGGTGCCTCTGAGCTTGTTGACGATGAGGGTGGAGAGTGCGTCGCCTTCCACGTCCTCGGCGATGATGACGAGCTTCTTGCCCATCTTGACGATCTGCTCGAGAAGCGGAAGTATCTCCTGAATGGAGGATATCTTCTTGTCGGTGATCAGAACGAGAGCGTCGTCAATGACCGCTTCCATCTTGTCTGTATCTGTGACCATGTAAGGCGAAATGTAGCCTCTGTCGAACTGCATGCCTTCCACAACGTCAATGTCAGTCTTGGCGGTCTTGCCTTCCTCGACGGTGATGACGCCGTCTGCGCTGACCTTCTCCATTGCCTCGGCAATCAGCTGACCGATAGTCTCATCAGCCGATGAAACAGCAGCGACCTTTGCGATATCCTCGGAGCCGTTGACCGACTTGGAGTTGGCGACAACCGACTCGGAAGCTGCTTCGACAGCCTTGGCAATGCCCTTCTTGACAAACATGGGGTTTGCGCCGCCAGTGACATTCTTCATGCCCTCGCGAATGAGTGCCTGCGCCAGCAGTGTGGCTGTGGTGGTGCCGTCGCCTGCCACGTCGTTTGTCTTGGTGGCGACTTCCTTGACGAGCTGTGCGCCCATATTCTCAAAGGGATCGTCAAGCTCGATTTCCTTGGCGATGGTCACGCCGTCGTTGGTGATGAGCGGAGCGCCGAACTTCTTGTCGAGAACCACGTTTCTGCCCTTGGGACCGAGGGTGATCTTGACTGTGTTGGCAAGCTGGTCTATACCTGACTGGAGAGATTTGCGTGCTTCCTCTCCGTAAAGAAGTATCTTGGACATAATGTTTTCCTCCCTGCAAAAACTGATAGCAAATTATTCGCACACCGCGAGAATGTCGCCGATGCGAACGATGACGAATTCCTCGCCGTCGATTTTGACCTCTGTGCCGGAATACTTGCTGGTGAGCACCTTGTCGCCGGGTTTGACGGTCATTTCGATTTTCTCGCCGTCAACCACTCCGCCGGGTCCGACCGAAATAACTTCGGCAATCTGCGGCTTCTCCTTGGATTTGGCTGTCAGGATAATGCCGGTGGCGGTGGTTTCCTCAGCCTCGACCATTTTGAGCACAACTCTGTCTGAAAGCGGTCTGATAGTCATTGTAAAACTCTTCCTTTCAATGCGGGCAGATGCACCCGCAAATATTACTTGCGAACGTTCCGAAGCATCGCTCCGAAGCTGTTAGCACTCTCGTTCCCCGAGTGCTAACATGTATTATAATAACATTTACAAAAAAAATCAAGCCCTTTTCTGTATTATTACATCTATTTTACAAATTTTTAATAAACGCGCTGTTTTGTCAAAAAACTGTTGCACTTTTTAGGACTTTATGATATTATCTTAATGTTGCCTTATAAATATTTGAGGTTATATACTATTATTATTCTATGGAAAGCTGTGATATTCTTGTCAAAAAGAACGCGGATCGTTGTATCATCTTTATTTTGCCTGCTGATACTCCTCGTATTAAGCCGATGTAATTATCCGACAACAATCGTCGCTTCTGCCGATTCGCCCGACGTCGCTTTTGCCGATTTCATTTCCGCGTTGAAGGAAAAGGATTTCGACAAAGCGGATTCATTTCTTGCCAACGGCGCGACCATTACGCCTGTGAATGAAACCAACTACGGCTTTTTTGACGATTATGTCGACACTTCGCTGAAAATGCTCAGCTGTCAGTCCATTGGCGAGCCTGTTTACGACGGTTCCAAGGCAACCCTCGACGTCAGGCTGAGTTCCCTGAACAAATCCGGCTTCGTCATGTGGACCAAGGATAATATTTCCCGCATCGAACACGATTATATGGTCGAGCAGGATCTTAAAGAATTTGACAAGGATGACCGCGAGGCTGTGGATCAGGTCATGTCTATGGCGCTTGAGGAATATGCCAAGGATTCCGAGAGTCTGGTGAGCGATATCAAGGTGGATTTCGTTTTCTCGAAAAGACAGTGGAAAATAGTCGGAAACGATGAACTGATAGTTTCAATATTCGGAGGTAATGACAACAATGGAAATGCTGAAAAAGAGTCTGAAAAAGAGTCTGAAAAAGAATCTGGAGAATAAGAAAAGATTATCTTTCCTTATAATGACGCTCGTATTGATTTTTGCACTGAATTTCCTTGCGTTTTCTCCCGCAACCGTTGTCAGACAGATCAATATGACCCAAAGTCTCTCCTCGGCGTACCTTAACAACGAGATCAACAATATTCTCTCCGAAACAACCAATACCGAAGTGGTTCGTATGCTTCCTTACGACTTCAGCGCCCCCAAAAATGCCCCTGACAAAAACAACTTCTACACCGAGGACGGAAAAACCTGCTATAAGGACAGCACGATCGAAGTAACCTGCTGGAAGGAAGTCAGCAAGATCAACAAGGCGGAGGTCTGCTTTGCCGACGTTAAAATCAAGCATCCCTCCCAGTTCCGCAGACAGTGGGCGAACGGCGACTATAATTCCAGCAAATCGCAGTATCCCACCAATATATTTGCTATCTCCAACGGCGTTGTGGGCATGTCGTCCGATTTCTACAAATTCAGAAAATTCGGCGTGATTGTTCAGTACGGCACTGTCATCTGCGACAAGCGCAGCACCCATCCCAGACAGAAATACCTCGATGTTCTCGTGATCGACTACAACGGCGATTTCAAGATCTGGAAGGATAACGAACTCAGCGAATATATCAAGAAAAACGGTGCCGACGACATCATGCTCTCCTTTACCTTCGGCCCCGCCATCGTTGAGAACGGCGTTCCTTATGACCCGTCCATCGAAAAGACCTATCCGCTCGGCGAGCCCTACATGCACTCCGGTCGAGCCGCCATCGGTCAGCTCGGCAAGCTCCACTATCTGCTCTGTACATACGGCAACCCCGGACTTCACCGCGAGGATATGGCGGGCATTATGGCTGAAAAGGGCTGCATTACCGCATACAATCTTGACGGCGGTCAGTCGGGTACCATGGTTCTCAGAAACAAGGTCTACAACAAAATCGCCTATATGGGCGACCAGCGTCCCATGAGCGATGTGCTGTATTTCGCCTCCGCCGAATAGTTCTTTCTGAATCATTTGCTTACAATGCTATACAAGCAAATACCAAGCAATATCTTTCCGGCAGAATAAAAAAATGTTGCACTTTTTAACCCGTTATGTTATGATGTATTTGTCAACTCATGTGAAAATGGGTTGACATACATTATTATTGAATTGAAAGCCGTGTGATAGTCTTGTCAAAAATAACGCAAACAGCTGTGTCAACTCTGCTTTTCCTGCTCACACTCCTTGTGCTCAGCGGATGCGATTATTCCACCAGAATCATCTCGTCCGCCGATTCGCCGGACGTAATATTTGACAATTTCATTTCCGCTATGAAGGAAAAGGATTTTGACAAGGCTAATTCTTATCTTGCCGACGGCGCATCCGTTACACCTGTCAACGATACCGGATTCAGCTTTTTTGACTGCTTCATTGACGTTTCGCTCGGCTCGCTCTCCTGCCGGACACTCGAGCAGCCCGTCATTCACGGCACTGGCGCCTCCATCGGCAGAGTCAGAATTACCTCTCTGGATAAAAGCAAATTCATTGACTGGGCAAACGATAATATTCTGGGGATCCAGCACGAATACATGGTGCAGCATAACGTGACGGAGTTCGACTCCAAAGACCGCAAGGCGGTCGGCGATCTGCTTTCCGTTGCGTTTAATGAATACGCTAAGGACGCCGGCACCTTGGACAGCGTGATAAAAGTCGATTTTGTCTATATCGGCGGCGAGTGGAAAATCATTGGCAGCGACGATTTAATTGCTGCGATATTCGGAGGTATTTAAATCAATGAAAAAGACGAAATCCAAACGTAAAAAGCGGATTCCCTTTATTTTTCCGACGCTGCTGTTGATTGTATCACTGAATGTTTGCGCGTTTTCTCCCGCTACCAACGTCAAACAGATCAACATGACCAAAGACCTTGTATCCGCCTTTGTCAATAACGAAATCAATACCGTTGTCGCAAAGACCACAGACGCTGAGGTCGTCCGCATGCTCCCCTATGACTTCAGCACGCCTAAGAATCCGCCCAATCCCGACAACTTCTACACCGAAGGCGGCAAAACCTGCTATAAGGACAGCACCATAGAGGTCACCTGCTGGAGGGAACAAAGCAAAATCGGTCTGGCGGAGGTCTGCTTTGCGGATGTAAAAATCAAGCATCCCTCCCAGTTCCGCAGACAGTGGGCAAACGGCGACTACAATTCCGCCAGCAATCAGTATCCTACCAACATTTTCGCCAGCTCCAACGGCGTGGTGGGAATGTCCGACGATTTCTACAAATTCAGGAAATACGGCGTTATCGTTCAGTACGGCACTCTGATCTGTGACAAACGAAGCACCCATCCGCGGCAGAAATATCTCGATGTGCTCGTGATCGACTACAACGGCGATTTCAAGATCTGGAAGGATGACGAGCTTAGCGAATACATCAAGCAGAACGGCGCCGACGACATTATGCTCTCCTTTACATTTGGTCCGGCGATCGTCGAAAACGGTCAGCCTTATGACAGCACTTTGGAAAAGACTTATCCGCTCGGCGAGCCGTATATGGATTCTGGCAGAGCCGCTATCGGTCAGCTCGGCAAGCTGCACTACCTGCTTTGCACATTCGGCAGCCCGGGAACCATCCGACAGAAAATGGCGGATATTATGGCGGCAAAGGGCTGTATCACCGCCTATAACATGGACGGCGGTCAGACCGGCTCCATGATAGTCAACAATACGCTTTATAATAAAATCGCTTATCTGGGCAGACAGAGACCGGTGAGTGATATTCTCTATTTCTGTTCAGCCGAATAAAATACTGGGGGTTTTTGATTTGGATAATCAGCTGATGCTGATAATCGGCAATATTGAAATAAGCTGGTTCGCTGTGTTTACTTCTGTTGCCTGCTTTATCGGTCTGCTCATCGCATGCCTGCTCCGCGCCGCTCAGCGCAAGGACATAGGCGATGTTTTTGTCTGCACGACTTTTGGCGTGCCTCTGGGACTGCTGTTTGGCAGAATCCTCTACATTTTGTTCTCCGGAAGCAGCCTGTCAGGCTGGCAGCTCATCAATATTACAAACGGCGGCTACGGATTGTACGGCGTGATACTCGGCGTATTTCTCGGCGCTGTCATCGCTAAAATATTCTATAAAGCAGACGGTCTCGGGCAGATGCTCGACTGCCTTGCGGTCGGCGGTTCACTGGCGATTGCTATAGGGAGATTTGCAACCTGCTTTACTTCCTCTGAGATCGGATATGAGGTGGGATTCAAAGCCTTCGCCGTTTACGACAGCGAACAGAATCTTTACAACCTCGCCGTTTACAAGCTCGACGGCATCTATGAGCTGTCGGTTTTTGGTGTCTGCCTGTGGTTCTTCATTCATTGCAAAGCAAAAACCGACAGCAGGCTCTCCTCCGGCAAGACCTGTATGCTGATGCTTGCTCTCCACGGCACCAATGAGGTGGTTATGGAAAGCATGCGCGCCGATCCGCTCAAGCTCGGACTCAACGAGTTTATCAAGATCTCGCAGATTTTGGGAATCACCTGCTGCGTTGTGATTCTTGTCGCCTTTATGATCATCTCCGCCAGATTAAACGGATTCGGAAAATTCCACATCATTTCCATTCCCCTGATTCTTGTCGCCATCGTCCTCGGCGTCTTTGGCGAATACCGCGTGGGCAGCTCCAATTATATAAGCAATCATCTTATCATGTTTGCCGGCATGGTGCTCCTTAACTGGCTGACAATCGAATTCGCATTGCAGTCGGTAGCCAAAACCAGCGCGCCCGCCATGGTCGATGTGGACATTGCGTCTGTTTCGGATGAGGATATTGCGGCAACGCAGGAAGAGCTTCCCGCAGCCGCACAGACTGTAAACACAGCCGCAGACGTGCAGGAGAAAAGCATTCCTGTTGAGAGCGCGGCAGCCCAGCCACGTCCCGCCGTACAGAATGCGGCAGCAAAACAGCCCGCAGCGCAGTATGCTTCCGAGAAAGCTGCGGAAAAGCCTTTGGGCGAGCAGGAGCTTGACATGGAAAAGCTCAAGCAGCTGCTTGATAATGCCAACATAAATAATTAATCGAAAAAAATAACCTTTGACATGACTGAAATTATGCCGAAGGTTATTTTTTATTGCCTTGACTAATCCGGCGTCAGGGATTAAAATGATTGGTGGAAGGACGTGACTGAAAATGTCATCATTGCAATTAAACGGCGCAATATTCGATATGGACGGCGTGCTGGTCGACAGCGAACGGCTTTATATGCGCTTCTGGCAGGAGGCATGCGCTTCTTTCGGCTTTGCGCTGAGCTGCGAAATGGCGCTCAGCCTGCGAAGCAATTCCCCCGAGACGGCGATCCCTAAATTTATGAAATGGTTCGGGGAAAGGGCTGATTACTATCAGATACGCGATTTGAGGCGCAGACAAATGGCTGATTATATCGACAAAAACGGCGTTGACATTAAACCCGGTGCCGCTGAGATTCTCGATGTTCTGAAACAAAAGGGATTAAAAATTGCGCTTGCCACTGCGTCTCCGGCAAAAAGAGCGCGGCATTATCTTGCACCTCACGGGCTGTTTGACAAATTCGACGCGGTGGTGAGCGGCGCTTCCCTCGCAAGGAGCAAGCCGGCACCGGATATTTACCTGCTTGCTGCCGAAATGCTCGGCTTGCCTCCCGATCAGTGCATGGCGGTCGAGGATTCGCCCTCCGGCATACTTTCGGCAAAGACGGCAGGCTGCTTTACCGTGATGATTCCCGATCTCACCGAGCCGGATGAAGAGATCCGCTCAAAGATTGATTTCATCGCAAAAGACCTGACGGCTGTTTCTGAGATTATATAATGTGAATTACAGCTTGCTCTTTATCTGCTCGAGGATTCTTTTCTCTATGCGGCTGACGTAGGAACGCGAAATATGCAGTTCGGAGGCTATTTCGCGCTGTGTGAGGGGATGGTTGCCGTTCAGACCGTAGCGCTCGATGATGATTCTTCGCTCGGTCTCGTCAAGCTCCTCCCGCACGATCTTCCGGAGCTTTTCGCATTTGATGGCGGTATCTATATCGTCGGAAATGGTGTCGTCGACGGCAATAATATCCATGAGCGTCAGCACATTGCCGTTGCGGTCGGTGTCTATCGGCTCGTTCACCGAAATGTCCAGCGCGCTCTTTTTGCCGCTGCGAAGGAACATCAGTATTTCATTCTGTATGCAGATCGCCGCATAGGACGAGAATTTAGAACATTTATCGCTGCGGAAAGTATCAACCGCTTTGATAAGACCTATCGTGCCTATGGAGATCAGATCGTCCGGATCCGGCACGGCTGTGTTGTACTTCTTGCTGACGTGCGCCACCAGACGGAGATTGTGCTCTATGAGCTTCTGCCGTGCGGTGCGGTCGCCGGCAGCCATTGCCTCTATGTATTTCTTCTCCTCCGCCAATGACAGCCTCGGCGGAAATCCCGAAATGGACGACACGCTGAGAAACAGGCTGTACAGCCCTTGGAGCACGTCGGACAATATTGCAAAAAAACTCATCTATCGCCACCACCAATTTAATTGAGTGTACTGATCTGTTACTATATCTTATTCCGCCGCCTGTCTCAACGTGCATGTCCGTGCGAAAAAATATGTATCACCATCACACCCGGCTTTTTGCGCCGGATAAGAAAGGTTCTTTGACGGACGACCCTTTTGGGATCCCCTTTGCTGTGATAAGCAGAAAAGCCGTGCAAATCATTGCACCACCTACATTTATCACTTTACCCTTGGATTTATCCTTTGCGGTTTGCCGGATGTGAACAGACACTGCCCGACGCACGGCTTTTGAGAGTTCCCAAAAGGGATTTCTTTGTGCCTGCATGAATATTATTTGCGTTTGTTTTCCTGATTATTCAGGCATGAATCAAAAATACTAAAAAAAATTTATTAAATTTTACTGTATTTTGCTTGATTTAAGGAATTTCTCCTTGAAATATTACGCATAACATGTTAAAATTGATTTGTAAGCTGATTACTTCAAGTAATTGGAAATCAACACAATTTAGGAGGACGAAATATGAGCAATATTTTGTTTGTAGGCTCGGAATGCGATCCGTTTGTCAAAACGGGCGGTCTTGCCGACGTTATGTCCGCTTTGCCCAGAGCGCTTGCCAATCAGGGCGATATGGACGTGCGCGTGATTCTGCCCAGATACACCTGCATCCCTGAGCATTTCCGCAACAACATGACCTATGTGACCCACTTCTACATGGACTTTACCCGTGACTGCCACATGTATTATGTCGGTCTTATGGAGTACTGGTGGAACGGTGTGAGATTCTACTTCATCGACAACGAGTACTTCTTCGGCAGAGGCAATCCCTACACCGACATGGCTGGCGACATTGTTCCCTTCATCTTCTTCTCCAAAGCCGTGCTTGCCTCCATGTGCGCCATCGGATTCCACCCCGACGTCATTCACTGCCACGACTGGCAGGCTGCTCTGGTGCCGGTTTATCTGCACACCGTTTATGAGGGCAACCCCTTCTACAACGGCACAAAGACCGTCCTCACCATTCACAACCTGCATTTCCAGGGCATCGCCAACATCGACACAGTAAAATATCATTCCAATATTCCCGAGTACGCCTTCTCCCCCGATCGCCTTGAGTTCAACGGCGACGCCAACATCATGAAGGGCGGTATCGTTTACTCCAACTTCGTCACAACCGTCAGCCACACCTACGCCAACGAGATCAGAACCCCCGAATACGGCGAGGCGCTTGACGGCGTGCTGAACGATTATGCCTACAAGCTGGGCGGCATTGTCAACGGCGTGGATTACGACGTCTACAATCCCGGCACCGACTGGTACATTTACGACAGATACGGCGTGGACAACTTCCCCGACGCAAAGCGCTGGAACAAGGAAAAGCTCCAGGGTGAGCTTGGACTTCAGCAGGACGTCAACAAGTTCATGATCGGCATTATCTCCCGTCTGACCGACCAGAAGGGTCTCGACCTCGTGAATGAAGTCATGAACCGCATTGTCGACGATCACACGCAGGTGGTCATTATCGGCACCGGCGACAAGAAGTACGAGGACGCATTCAGAGGCTACGAGTGGAATCACAAGGGCAGAGTCTGCTCCAACATCATGTATTCCAATGAGAGAGCGCACAAGCTCTACGCCGCTGCCGACGCCATTCTCGTTCCCTCTCGCTTTGAGCCGTGCGGTCTGACCCAGCTCATCGCTATGAGATACGGCACTGTTCCGATCGTGCGTGAGACCGGCGGTCTGAGAGATACCGTTCAGCCCTACAACGGCTTTGACCACACCGGCACAGGCTTCACCTTCTACGAGTACAACGCGGAAGTCATGCTCAATGTCATCAACTACGCAAAGCAGATCTTCTTTGAGGATCGCTTTGGCTGGGAATGCATCGCAAGACGCGGCATGGAATCCGACTTTTCGTGGTACCGTTCCGCCGGCGACTACAGAAACATCTACAATTGGCTCATGAGCCAGTGGTAATGATTTTTATTGACCCGTGTTTACGATGAATTAAATAAGACCTCGCTTGTGAGCATATCAGTTCACAGACGAGGTCTTTTTATTGTTATAAAATAATTTATGCGAGATACGAATTCACTTTTTCATCAAGCGATTGGATCCATTTGCCGAGCAGCTTATCTTCTAATCTGCCGACGGTATTCTGTCTGATGAGGTCAAGAAGGACGCACACCACAAGAATGGCAATACATGTGCCGAAGGCGTGAAGGATAAGATAGTTTGAATTGGTAAAATGACTGGTTTTAAACCATTTCGTCCAGAGCAGCGGTATCATCGCCTTGTTGTCATGTATCAGAAACACGCCGAGCGTGGTGGAGGCTATGGTCTGAACGAACTGATTTGTCTTGGGTGCAAGCTTCATCACGCCGATCACCAGCGTCACCATGGAAATGACAACAAACAGGCTGTTCATGCTTCTGAAGTGCTCCGCTTTGCTCAGCACACCCCAAAAATAATGTGCGCCGATCCAGTCAAGAACCAGCTCGGAGAGCAGTATCACTCCGAACGACGCCGCGGATATGCCTATAAGCTTTTTGGCAGGATAATTGATCTGGTCAAAGATTCTTCTGCAATATCCCGCAAGCATAAAGACATAGACGTACCATCCGAACATCGTCATTCCGAAATCCGCTTTGATAAACGTCGGCATGACGCACCACATGATTCCCAGAACAATCATCAGGACTCTGTGCTGTTTCTCAGTGAGGGTATGCATGAATTTGTTGAGCCAGAAGGACAGGCACATCAGGAGAAAATAAAATGTGATAAACGGCCATTGCACAAAGGGAATCGGGATCAGCATTTTTACGATTCCCTTTAGGCTGAGAGTGTGGAACGCCAGACCGAATATCGCAAACAGTATGCTGTAAAAGGTGACTTCCAGAAAGAACTTTGCAATATGCCTGACGTTGACTCTCTCGCTTGTGTAGGAATAATAGCCGCTGATGAAGATAAAGATATTGACGCCCAATTTTCCTCCCGCATGGAGAAATTGAATCAGTATCGCGTTGAATGAAAGGGGATCGTAATATCTGAAGCCTCCCAGCAGGGAGTAATGATTCAGTATTATCAGGAAAATCGCGAGCAGTCTCACATATTCGACATTGGTATTTCTTGGCTTTTTAATGGTTGACACTTTGTTATCCTCCGTTTTTTATTTTATTACAGTCACCTTGCAGACTGCCTCCTGACCGCTGCTGGCTATTGCCCGTATGGCAGTTTCGCCCTCCGCCACACCTTTTATTTTTCCTTCAAGCGTGACAGTCGCTACCGCCGGATCATCCGAAACAAATCTGACGTAATCAGTGGATTTGCCGGGAGTCATGGTGGCTTTCAGCTTGACGGTCTTGCCCTTTTTGACCTCGGCGGATTCTTTATCCACTTTCAGCGATTCACACGGAATCTCTTTTTCGCTTACCGTCCTTTCGTACCATGTCTTTGACAGGCGCGAATTTTCGGGGTAATGATCGAGCGTCTCAAAGACGTATCCCTGCTTTTTGAGCGCCGGAATCACTATTTCCAGACACCCGGGCGTACACGGCTTGTCATGCATCAGCAGAATATCCGAATCTCTTTTGCAGGTTTTCAGTGTGTTCTCGGCAGCTTTTTTGGCATCCGGACGGGGACGGGTGGCATCGCCGCTGGCTGACGTCCAGTCAAAACCGCGATATCCCAGATCTTCCGCGCCGTTGACCATCCGTCTCATATTCAGCTTGCCGCCGACATGATTTCCCGTGCCGCCCGGAAACCGGAATATTTTCGGGCGAATGCCGATGTATCCCTCGACAATATCACTCAGCTTTTCCAGATCGGCAAAATAGCTGTACTGCGAACGGTAGCAGGTTTTGAAATTGTGGCTGTAGGTATGCAGACCGATGACATGTCCCTGCTCGTACATATCCTTTAGCTTTTTCATGTTGTATGTGTTCATGACAAAGAAGGTTGCCTTGACGTCATGCTTTTTCAGAATCTTTAAAATTTCGTCTGTGTACCCCATCGGGCAGTCGTCTATCGTTAAATACACCGTCTTTTTGACTGTAACATGACATTGCGCCGTTCTGCCGAATTCATTTTCGGCGGTGATATCACAGCTGCCCACGCCTATTCCCTTTACGGAGCCGTCAGACAAGACTGTCGCAACCTTTTCATTGGACGAATTCCACGATATGCTCTTGCCGCCGATTGCCTCTATCACATGCGTGATGCCCACTCCGACAATAATATCTGTGTCACTCATCGACACGTCAACCGGAATGATCACCTCCTGCGATGACACGTCACTCACAGACGCCACAGGAGCAGCTGTCGCTTTGCTCTTTGTAACGCTGTACAATCCGGCTGTGATCACCCCGATTACCACAACAAAGAGAATGAACAGAAACGCTGACTCTCTTTTTGCCTTTGCCGATGAAGCGCTTTTAGATGCCATTTTTCAATCAGCCTTTCTTTTATACTTCCGATAAATTATACAACCTACGGCTCCGCATGTCAATATATATGATCATTTCGATTGCAGCGCTCCGAGGATTTCCTCCATGTTTTCCGCTGCGCTCTTTGCCGGATTGACCTTTACCGCAATGTAAGGAGGTTCTTTGTCAATAATTGTCACGCGACGCGGCAGCTTTTCCGCGAGCTTCGCGAAAACCTCGAGGTCGATTTTTTTGCTGTAGAGCAGGTATTTTTCATCTGACTGCCGTATCTCATGGATGCCCGCTTCGGCAGCCGCGCTTCTCAGCTGCGAGACCGTTATCAGTCCGAGTACAGCTTTGGGCGGTTCTCCGAAACGGTCGATCAGCTCGTCGATAACGTCCATCGCGTCGCTCTCGTTGCGCACAGAGGCAATCATGCGGTAGACCTCCAGCCGGAGCTGTGAGGATTCGATGTAGCTCTCGGGAATGTGTGCCTCGATGCGGATATCCACCAGACATTCCACATCCTGCGCCGTGGGCGCTTCCCCTTTCACCTTGCGGACGGCAGCGCTGAGCATCTTCATGTACATATCATACCCGACGCTCTCCACCTGCCCCGACTGGTCGCTTCCCAGCAGATTGCCCGCGCCGCGTATCTGCAAATCGCGCATGGCTATCTTTATGCCCGAGCCGAATTCCGTAAATTCACGGATTGCCTGCAAGCGCTTGCTCGCCGTCTCTGTGAGCGTTTTGAAGGGCGGTACGGTGAGATAGGCGTACGCTCTGCGGGAGCTTCGTCCCACGCGTCCCCTGATCTGATGAAGCTGCGCCAGTCCGAAATTGCAGGCATTCTCGATAATCAGTGTGTTGCAGTTGGGAATGTCAACGCCTGTTTCTATGATGGTGGTGCAGACAAGAATATCCGCTTCGTGATCGAGCAGTTTTCGCCACACCTCGCTGAGCGCGTCCTCCTGCATCTGTCCGTGTCCTACCACTATACGCGCTTCGGGAGCCATTTTTGCCACCTTCTCGGCGGTGCGCTCGATGTCCTCTATCTTGTTGTGGAGGTAAAATACCTGTCCGCCGCGCCTGAGCTCTCTGTGAATGGCTTCGGAAATCATTCCGTCGTCATGGTCGATGATGTAGGTCTGCACCGGATGTCTGTCCTGCGGAGGCTCGTCGAGGGAAGAAATATCTCTCAGTCCGCTCATTGCCATATTCAGTGTGCGCGGAATGGGCGTGGCGGACAGCGTGAGGATATCTACGGCAGGATATTTTTCCTTGAATTTTTCCTTCTGGGCAACGCCGAAGCGCTGTTCCTCGTCGATGATCGCAAGTCCCAGATCGTTGAATTCCACATTTTTCTGAATCAGCTTGTGTGTGCCGATAATGAGGTCAATGTCACCCCGCCTGAGTCTGCGGAGAATCTCTTCCTGCTGCTTGGTGGAGCGGAAACGGGAAAGCAGTTCTATGCGGAAAGGGTAGGAGTCAAATCGACTCGCCGCGGTCTGGAAGTGCTGCCACGCAAGTATGGTGGTCGGCACCAGAATGGCGCACTGCCGCCCTTCGATCATGCACTTGAAGGCGGCGCGCAGGGCAACCTCGGTCTTGCCGAAGCCGACGTCGCCGCAGAGCAGTCTGTCCATAGGGACAACGCTCTCCATGTCTTTTTTGATCTCGTCTGCCGCCTTGAGCTGATCAAAGGTCTCGGAATATTCAAACCTGTCCTCGAATTCGCGCTGCCATTCGGTGTCCGCGTCGAAGGCATAGCCCTTCGCCTTCATGCGTTCGGCGTAGATCTTCACCAGCTTTTCAGCGATATCCGTGACGTGCTTCTGGACACGGCGCTTCTGGTTCTTCCACTCGTCCGAGCCGAGGCGGTTGATTTTGACGACCGAGCCTTCCTTGCCGCCGACGTATTTGCTCACCATGTCGAGCTGCGTGATCGGCACATAGAGCACGTCGCTCTTGGCGTAGTTGATCTTGATGAAGTCCTTGGTGATGCCGTCGGACTTGATCTTCTGAATCCCTCCGAAGGTGCCGACGCCGTAGGAGGAATGTACCACATAATCACCCAGTGTCAGCTCATTGAGATTTTGCAGGTCGAGGGAATTTTTGTTTTTGCGGGTCTTGGTCTTTTCGGCGGAGGGATTGACGTATCTTCCCCACGAAAGCAGCACGACTCCGATCGAAAAATATTCAAAGCCGCCGGAGAGTCCCCCTTCCGCGATGGTTACTCCCTTGAAAAGAGGCATTTTCGGGCTGTTATCCATGACCACCGGAAGCCCCGCTTTTTGCAGATCCTCGAGCAGTCCTTCGCAGGAACGCGGCGTTCCTCCCAGCAGAATGACGGAATTGCCGCCGCCCAGAAGCGCTTGAAGCTCTTCCACAAGGTCGGAGGTCTTGCCGCTCCACACGGGATGCTGCCGTGCGTTGACGTTGATCAGCGCATGCAGGTCAAATTCGTATCCGCCGCGTGTGAAGGTCTCAAAAAAGATCGCCTTGCCCAGCTTCGCCATGAATTCCCCGTAGGAAAGGGTGAATTTATCCATGCCCTTGCAGAGAATGCCGTCGGTGAGGAGGTTTTTGATTTCCTCGTTGATGAAAGCCTCGCTGTTCTTCATTTTTTCCTGAACGGCGATGTGTTCGCTGACGATGGTAAGGCAATCCTTGGGCATGTAGTCGAATATCGTCGCCTCATAGCTGCAAAGCATGGAAATATAGCGGTCGGGCGAACCGCATTTTACTCCGGCTTCGAGATCGTCGGCTTCACGCAGCAGCTTCTCCTTGGCGGCGGCGGCAGCCTTGCCCCTGAGCGACCTGGCAAGGGTACGAATCCTGCCGGACAGAGCGGAACGGTCGGTTATGATTAACTCGGCTGCCGGAAGAAGGTGAATTTCTTCCACCGGCTCCATGCTGCGCTGGGTATCTATATCAAAATACTGAAGCGTGTCAACCATATCGCCCCAGAAATCGGCACGGACGGGATGAGGCGCGTCCGGCGGGAAAAAGTCGAGTATGCCGCCTCGCAGCGAAAACTGCCCCGCGCCCTCCACCATGTCGCAGCGTTCGTAGCCTGCCGCCGACAGCGCCGCGACGCAGGCATCAACCGACACTTCTTCTCCTGAAGCGATGGTGAGCATTCTCTCCTGAAGCTCCTCCGGCGGAATTGTCAGCTGCGAGGCTCCGTCGGCACACACCACAGCGACGTCGAATTCTTCCTTGATAATGCGGCTGAGCGTCTCAATACGGCTGCGCTCATAGTCGTGCGAACGTCCCTCCAGCGGACGAAGCTCAATGTCACGCGCCGGACAGAAATAGGCACGCAGTCCCATTTTGCTCAGATCGTCGCAGAGTCGCACGGCTTCGGATTCGTCCGAGGCGATGTAGAGTATTTTGCGCCCCAGCGTTCGGCTGAGCGCGGCTGTGATGTGGTTTTTGTGTATGCCCGCCAGACCCGTCACAGCTGCGGGAAGGCGGTGATTCTTTATGCTGCTTACCAGCGTTTTGTATTCCTCGATCGAGTCCGCAAGGGACGGGATAAAGCCGAGATCATTCATTCAGTGGGTTCCTCCGTTCAGCGCTTACATTCGTTCGCTGATTTTTCATTTGCCGTTGTGTAAAAAAATGTTCCATTCTTCCTCCGTGCCGAGGAATACATTCATGTCGATGAATTTCTCCCTGCCGTCATAGCCTTTCAGCTGTTCCCGGCTGGTGTATTGCCAGAAGCGCCAGTTTCCATCGGGAGGGTCTGTCACGACGCTGCGGAACCAGATATCGTAATCGGCAAAATACGTATAGACATATTGAAGATAGGTTGGCTCCGTTACATATATGATCGGGCGTTTGCCGTAATGCCTCTCTAACGCGTCAAGCAGATCGCGCAGTTCAGGGGCGATTTTCTCGGCGGGAAGCGGGTTCCCCGCATAGCTGCCGTAGTATTCAAGATCCACCGCCGGCGGCAGCGCATTCGCCGCATCAGGCACGGCGGAGATGAAATTTTCCGCCTGCGTCCTTCCCGGGCTTTCAAAGCTGAAAAAGTGATAGGCACCTGCCTTGATATCCGTCTCCGATACGGCTTGCCAGTTGTCGGAAAAGCATCTGTCTCTGTGCGAGCTGCCCTCGGTCGCCTTGATGTAGGCAAATCTGACGTCCTGCGCCGCAAGCTCTTTCCAGTCGATTTTCCCCTGATAGGACGAAACGTCTACGCCGTGAATGGGATAATGCCGGGCGTAAATATTGTTGGGGATTATCATGCCGTTCATAACCGCTGCAATCATTCCCGCGCCGATGAAGATAATTGACGCGCACACCGCAGAGCAAGCCTTGGGATACTTTTTGACAACGCCCTGCGGGAGGCGGATTTGTCCGTTGAGCGCGGGACAGAATCGGTCGGAAAACCAAGAGGGAATCAGCGTGGCGGCGGTTGTCATGATGAAATATACAGGCAGAATAAACCATTTGCTCTGCAAAAATCTCCATTGTACCGCCTGATAAAGCAGCGTATTGAAGTAATGGACATATGCAAGCACGGGACCGCCTATCATAAAATATAGCATGGAATGTCTGCCAATGTACATCAGCAGCCTGACCGGCTTTGATTTATCCGGCAGCACATGGGCAAGACAGATGATAAAGGCAATGCCTGTGACAAACAGCGGCACCGACACAAGCGGCGACAAAAAGGTATTGTTGCCCACAATGATCCTGGTATGTTCCACACCGATTGTCAGCGACAGCACCGTTGTCAGCGTGAAGAACACGCCGCCCGAAAGAATGGCATGTCTCGGCTTGAAGTGAAATTTTGAAATAAGACCCGTCTGCCTTGCACAGTAGCCGAAAATATAAAAAAACACACAGACCAGCGCCGTGTCCCAGCTCCAAGGCTGAATGATCCGCTCACGGGTTATGGCAAATCCTACGGCGGCAAGCGCCGTCGCCGCAACCATCATCGGGAGCGGCTTGTCGCGGCATATTTTGTTGATAATCATAAAATAAACCGAACACAGCACCAATATGGAGAAAAAGGTAGCGATAGGCTTTAACGCAAACGCAGCCATTATATTGTATAGCCATTCGGGAATGGTAGAGGGATGAAGAATCAGTCCGGCAATCACCTGCAATGAGAGGGTCGATATGCAAAAGCAAAACATCAGCTTGTGTATGATCTCCTTCGGTACCTTACTGTATAAAAACGCCGGAACATCTCCCCCGCAGTTCTTTGTAAAATACCCCGAAAGCACAAAAAATGCGGGCAGTGTAAACGGAGTAACGTACATAATGACTTTATCCGGCGATCCCGGAATGTGTGAAAGGACAACGGCAAGCGAACATATCCCGCGGATAATGTCGCACCACGTTTCGCGCTTCTTTAATGCGACCGCTTCATGATTCATCAGATGTCATTCCCTCCGTTGTATAATAATAGCTAAGAATTAAAAATATTCATCGCCTTGTCAATATTTCCGTTGACAATCAGCTCGGCTGCTTCCGCCGCATTTTTGGCAGACTGCTCCATTTCCTTCAGCTCGCCCGCTGTGAAATGACTCAGCACCCAGTCCGCAAGGCTGTAATCCGGATGAGGCTTCGCCCCTACTCCCAGCTTAATGCGGCAGAAGTCGCTTGTTTCCACCATGTCAATGATATTTCTCATGCCGTTCTGTCCCCCGTGCGAGCCCTTGCGGCGTATGCGCAGCCTGCCGGGTTCAAGCGAAATGTCGTCGCACATCACCAGCAGCCGCTCGGGCGGAATTTTGTAGAACTGCATGATTTCGTCCACAGCCTGACCCGAAAGATTCATGAAGGTCTGCGGCTTAGCGAGAATGATTCGCTGCCCGCCGCACATGCCGTCTCCGATCAGCGCGTGGAATTTCAGTCTGTCCACACGGATATTCAGTTTTTCTGCCAGCGCGTCGGCTGCCATGAAGCCGGCGTTATGGCGCGTTCCCTCGTACTTCCTGCCCGGATTGCCGAGTCCGACAACCAGCCAGTCTATGCTTTTGGGTTTGTTCATTCCGAACATGTCTATTGTCACTCCGTCATCTCATAAATTCATCAAAATCACTGCAAACCCCCAAATGGCAGGACAATCGCCAAACGGTAATTGCCCTGCCTTGCATGACTTTTCAGATGTAATTGTCCATTGCCTCGCAACCGGTCAAATTCTTCGGCAGCGGGAAATTATTCGTACATTTCGGACATAGGCTCATCAGTGTAGACCTTGCGGATCGCCTTTGCAAAATATTCAGCGGTGCTGAGAATTTTAAACTTGCTCAGCATTTTTTCCTCACCGAGATCAATGGTGTCAAGAAATACAAACTCGTCGATCGGGCTTTCCTCAATGCGTTTAAGAGCCGGACCGCTGAGAACCGCGTGTGTGGCGCAGGCGGAAACTTCTGTAGCGCCGTTATCCACCAGAGCCTTGGCAGCGTTGCAGATTGTGCCGGCGGTGTCCACCATATCATCAATGAGAAGCACCTTCTTGCCCTTTACGTCGCCGATGATGCTCATGACCTCGCTGACGTTGGCTTCGGGACGGCGCTTGTCGATAATGGCAATCTGGCAGCCGAGGCGGTTGGCAAACTTTCTGACGCGGGTCACGGAACCGAGATCGGGCGATACGCAGATGTATTCGTCTGTGTGACCGCTGATTTTCTTCTCAAAATATTCCGCCAGAAGAGGAGAGCCTAAAAGATGGTCCACGGGAATGTTGAAGAAGCCCTGTATCTGGGAAGCGTGAAGATCCATTGTCAGAACACGGTGAGCGCCCGCTGTGGTGATGAGATCGGCGCAGAGCTTTGCGGAGATCGGATCTCTCGGCTTTGCCTTTCTGTCCTGACGCGCATAGCCCATGTAGGGAATCACCGCGGTAATGCGGTTGGCGGAAGCTCTCTTGAGCGCGTCGATCATGATAAGCATTTCCATGAGGTTGTCGTTGACCGGATCGCATGTGGACTGAATAACAAAACAGTCCTTGCCGCGAACCGATTCATTTAAGGATACCGAAACCTCGCCGTCGCTGAATTTTTTGACGGAGCACTCTCCCAGCTCCAGCCCGAGTTCATTGCAGATGTCGCCTGCGAGCTTTCTGTTGGAATTACACGCAAATATCTTTATCTCCGTGCCATGAATACCCTGAACATTGATAGACATTTAAACTTCCTCCTGAATTAAGATGGTTATGTATTTTTGCAGCGCGATGTCGGCAATGACAGTTCCGCGCTGTAATTCGCCTGTGATTATTTCTTTTCGCTGCGCTTTGCCGCCGCCCAGCCGTCCTTGACAACCTGGCGCGCACGGGCGATTCCGAGAGCGTCGGACGGAATGTCGTGGGTAATGGTGGAGCCTGCCGCTGTGTAAGCTCCTGCGCCTATATTGACAGGCGCCACAAGATTTGTGTTGCAGCCGATGAAGCAGTCGTCGCCTACCACACAGCGCGCCTTGTGCTGTCCGTCATAATTGACCGTGACGCAGCCGCAGCCGAAATTGACACGCTTGCCCACGTCGCTGTCCCCCACATAGGTGAGATGCGCGACCTTGGTGCCTTCATCGAGCACGGAATTCTTGACCTCTACAAAATCGCCTATATGTACCTTGGGACCGATCTTGCAGTTGGGTCTTATCTGAGAGAACGGTCCGATGTCGGTGCCGTCGAGTATCTCGCTTTGCCTGACCTGGCTTGCGTTGATGATAACGCGGTCGTAAACCGTGGAATTCTCTATCATAGTATTGGGACCGATCACGCAGTCGCTTCCGATGGACACCTTGCCCTTGAGAATGGTGCCGGGCAGAATGACCGTTCCGGACGCTATGCTGACGTCGGGACCGATGATGACGCCGTCCGTGCAGGTGAGCGATACGCCGTCGGCTATCATCTTATTTAATATGGAGCTGCGTGCAATCTGATTGAGTTCATTCAACTGAACGGGATCGTTGGCGCCCATAACAACGCTCGATGTGTCGGCAGTAAAGGCGTTCGCCGCGTCGCCTAAGAGCTTGACGGCATCGGGCAGATAGTATTCTCCCGTAATGCTGCTCTGTGTAATGTGGTCGGTATCGAGCACCGAAAGCAGAGCGTCCACATTGAACCAGTAGGCGCCCGAATTGACCTCCCTGACCGCAAGCTGCTCCATGGTGGCTTCCTTGTGCTCAACAATGCCCATCAGGCTGCCGTCGGCGGCGCGAAGGATTCTGCCGTAGCCGGTCGGATCGTCGAGCATTGCCGAGATGACGGTGACGCAGTTGCTCTGCCCCTCGTGGAAGTAGAAGGAATTGGAGATATTGCGGCTGTCCATGAACGGCGCGTCGCCGTTGAGAATCAGCACGCTGCCGCCCCTGTGGGCTTCGAGAAATTCCTTTGCCATCATGACGGCGTGTCCCGTACCCTTGCGCTCGGTTTGCGTCACGGTGGAACATGCAGAGTCGCCGGTATAGGTCTTGGCAAGATACTCCTTGATGACCTCTTCAAGATGACCTGTTACAACACATACGTCGTTGACGCCAGCCTCCCTCACCGAGTCGATGACCCAGCCGAGCATCGGCTTGAAGAGCACCTCCATCATCGCCTTGGGCTTTTTGGATTTCATGCGCTTGCCTTCACCCGCAGCCAGTACGACGGCGCAGACGCTTCCGGAACGAATCGGCTCGGAGAAATTTCCGAAATTCTCATTGGAACCCGAAAACATGTTTACATTCAGCTCCTTATTAATATGCTTTTGTTTATACGGTAGTTATCAAATCTCAAAAATAACAAACATATTAAATATTATTACATTTTTCCACCGTTTTTTCAAGTCAAAATTTGCATTTTTTGTCTCTGAAAAGCCACTTCTACAGTTTACACAAAACAAACACAAAAACCGAATGATTATTGGTTTTATTTTATTGTAATAAAGCTGTAAATATTTTCAAAAAAAATATGAAATAATTGTAAAAGTACTGGATTTTGTGGAAATGATGTGCTATCATATACTAAGCAATGTACGAGTTGCGTTTTTTGCCTTTTTTGCTTTCGGCAAGAAGGACAAATGAGGCAATGGGCGTACGAAAGCTAATTTACAAAGAAATCGTCAGAGATTTCCAGGAGGTTTTATCCAATGAGAAAATGGGTTTATCTTTTCAGCGAAGGCAACGCCAACATGCGCGAGCTTCTCGGCGGCAAGGGCGCTAACTTAGCTGAAATGACCAACATCGGTCTTCCCGTTCCCCAGGGCTTCACCATCACTACCGAAGCCTGCACACAGTACTATGAGGACGGCAAGAAGATCAACGACGAGATCATGGGTCAGATCAATGAGTACATCGTCAAGATGGAAGAGATCACCGGCAAGAAGTTCGGCGACAAGACAAATCCCCTTCTCGTTTCGGTTCGTTCGGGCGCAAGAGCATCTATGCCCGGCATGATGGACACCATCCTCAACCTCGGTCTTAACGAAGAGGTTGTCGAGACCATCGCCGCTCAGTCAGGCAATCCCCGCTGGGCTTGGGACTGCTACAGAAGATTTATCCAGATGTATTCCGACGTCGTTATGGAAGTCGGCAAGAAGTATTTTGAACAGCTCATCGACGAGATGAAGGAAAAGAAGGGCGTGAAGCAGGACGTTGAGCTTGACGCTGACGATCTGAAGGAGCTTGCCAACCAGTTCAAGGCTGAATACAAGGCTAAGATCGGCAAGGACTTCCCGTCCGATCCTAAGGAGCAGCTCATGGGCGCTATCATGGCTGTTTTCCGTTCCTGGGACAACCCCAGAGCTAACGTTTACCGCCGTGACAACGACATTCCTTATTCCTGGGGTACCGCTGTCAACGTGCAGTCCATGGCATTCGGCAACATGGGCGACGACTGCGGCACAGGCGTTGCATTTACCCGTGACCCCGCAACAGGCAACAAGGGTCTGTTCGGCGAGTTCCTCACCAACGCACAGGGCGAAGACGTTGTCGCCGGCGTGCGTACTCCTATGCACATCACCGAGATGGAGCAGAAGTTCCCCGATCTGCGCAACCCTCGAAAATCATTACAGAGACATGCAGGACATGGAGTTCACCGTTGAGCACGGCAAGCTCTACATGCTCCAGACCAGAAACGGCAAGAGAACCGCTCAGGCTGCTCTCAAGATCGCATGCGACCTCGTTGACGAGGGCATGAGAACCGAGCAGGAAGCCGTTGCCATGATCGACCCCCGCAACCTCGACACCCTTCTCCATCCCCAGTTTGACGCTAAGGCACTCAAGGCTGCCACACCAATCGGCAAGGGTCTTGGCGCATCCCCCGGCGCTGCATGCGGCAAGGTCGTCTTCACCGCTGAGGACGCTGTTGCATGGAAAGAGAGAGGCGAGAAGGTTGTTCTCGTCAGACTCGAGACCTCTCCTGAAGACATCACCGGTATGAAGGCTTCTCAGGGTATACTCACCGTTCGCGGCGGTATGACTTCTCACGCTGCCGTTGTTGCCCGCGGTATGGGTACCTGCTGCGTTTCCGGCTGTTCCGAAATCGCTATGGACGAAGAGAACAAGAAGTTCACTCTCGCAGGCAAGACCTTCAAGGAAGGCGACGCCATCTCCATCGACGGTTCTACCGGTAACATCTACGACGGCATCATCCCCACCGTTGACGCTCAGATCGCCGGCGAATTCGGCAGAGTTATGGCTTGGGCTGACAAGTACAGAACCCTCAAGGTTCGCACCAACGCTGACACACCTGCTGACGCTAAGAAGGCCCGTGAGCTTGGCGCAGAAGGCATCGGTCTCTGCCGCACAGAGCATATGTTCTTCGGCGATGGCAGAATCGACGCATTCCGTGAGATGATCTGCTCCAGCACTCTCGAAGAGAGAGAGGCAGCTCTCGCTAAGATTCTTCCCATGCAGCAGAGCGACTTTGAGGCTCTCTATGAGGCTCTCGAAGGCAATCCTGTCACTATCCGCTTCCTGGATCCGCCTCTCCATGAGTTCGTTCCCACTGAGGAAGCCGACATCGAGGCTCTGGCAAAGACACAGGGCAAGACCGTTGAGGATATCAAGACCATTATCGCTGGTCTCCATGAATTCAACCCGATGATGGGTCACCGCGGCTGCCGTCTGGCTGTCACTTATCCCGAAATCGCAAAGATGCAGACCAAGGCTGTCATCCGCGCTGCTATCAATGTTCAGAAGAAGCATCCCGACTGGAAGGTCGAGCCTGAAATCATGATTCCGCTGGTTGGCGAAGTCAAGGAGCTCAAGTTCGTCAAGAAGTTCGTTGTGGAGACCGCTGACGCAGAAATCGCTGCAGCAGGCGTCAACCTCAAGTACGAAGTCGGTACCATGATCGAGATTCCGAGAGCTGCTCTCACAGCTGACGATATCGCTAAGGAAGCAGACTTCTTCTGCTTCGGTACAAACGACCTCACTCAGATGACCTTCGGCTTCTCCCGTGACGACGCTGGCAAGTTCCTCGGCGCTTACTACGATGCAAAGATCTTCGAGAACGATCCCTTTGCAAAGCTCGACCAGATCGGCGTAGGCAAGCTCATGGAAATGGCTATCAAGCTCGGCAAACCTGTCAATCCCAAGCTCCATGTCGGTATCTGCGGTGAGCACGGCGGCGATCCTTCGTCCGTTGAGTTCTGCCACAAGATCGGTCTGGACTATGTCTCCTGCTCGCCTTTCCGCGTGCCGATCGCAAGACTGGCAGCCGCTCAGGCAGCTATCGCAAGTAGGTAGGAGTTTCCTGTCCTTTGAAATTCGACCGAGTTTTGAGGACGCAGCCGCCTATCGAAGGGCGAATCACCAGTATGTCAGAAAGAATCAGTGGCGTGAAACTGTCGTGACAGTCTTCATCGACCTTGAATGATATACTATCAAACTTAACTATTTGAGAGATATTTTGACAAGGCAGTTTTCCAAGAACGAATTCCGCTGAAAGAAATCATCAATCATACCAATAATTCCCAAAGGCGTATTGACTGAAGAAAGGTCAATGCGCCTTTGTTGTGTTTTCAGGAAGCATAGTTATACATTTGAATCTGCTTTCTTTCTAATATATAATGTAATTCCAAACATAATACCAGACAAATTCAAGGAGGACTGCCCCATGTTTGAAAAGAAAACTCGCGTGAATCTGACGAACGAAGAAAAACGCCTGCTGTTACATAGCCTTGTCGAATTGAAAAATGATCTGATCCGGCAAGGCAGATACACCGACTGCGTGGATGAGCTGATCTATAAAATCGCCAGCGCAAAGGTGAAAAAGGTCAGGAGTGTTCCTGCGAGATAAGGCACAATTCCGTAAGCCGTTTGTTTATGTATTTTCCACATAAACGGACGGCTTTTTTTGTTGCCCAAAAAACTTGTACATAGCCGTCTGGAAACAGTCGGCTAAATTTTTTATGAGGAAGGAGCAAATCACATGAATCAAACCAAAGTCATTGCCATCGCCAACCAGAAGG
>CACWOX010000025.1 GCA_902762615.1 uncultured Ruminococcus sp.
CTTTCCGACACCCGTGTTATTCTGCAAATTACCAAAGGTGCGGGAAAAAGTGTTGGCATTTGTCAGTGTTCCATTCACAAAGCACGCGGCGTAATTTGCATCATTTTCTCCGGCAGCCTGACCGTCCGACAGGCTGTAGATGTTTAAGGTGGTGGGTCTTTTGGTGGTGCTGGATGATGTGTTTCTTTGATAAAAAGAAAGCGCCAACAAGTCCACAGCAAACGGGAAAGCAACATAGACGGTCAATGCTGTCAGACTGGTTTTTGCAGAAAGATAAGCGCCGTTGTCATTCACCGCTCCGTCGAACGAATGTATAAGGGTATAATTGACGTTTGCATACGGAGATGGTGTAGATCCCGATTCAATCTGAAACCCGTCGGCAGCATAAACGGATTTTACACCGCTCGCTGTCGTCGGGTACGGAATAAGACCGTCATTGCCCCCTAAAAGAATTCCGTTGGGGTCGTCGGCGTGACTGGTTCCGATTTGCAATATTATAAATTCATCATCTTTTTCCCACACCAAGTCAGAGCCGTAATACGCTTTTGCAATCTGCTGAGAGCCGAATTTTACATCGGCAATGGAATCGCTGACCGATCGAATCATGAACTCGCCTCCGGTATCAGGTAAAGTGTATTGGAGTCGGGCGGGTCGAGCGCTTCGTACTGCTCCTGCGTCAGAAGGACGATATTGATATTGTCGAGCTTCTCCTTATCGGGCGGCGACATCAGACCGGCTGACCCGCCCGAACCGCTTACGGAAGCGACTGCAACAGCAGTGGAAGCTTTGCCCGCCAGCGCTTCGGCAAGTCCGGTAATTTCGGACAGCGAATGGGTATGAACCGACGCTGCCTTGCCGTCCACAATTTCCCGAAGCGCCGGCATATCGGTGAGCGTCAGATAATTGCCGCCCGACAGCTTGACGATGAATTTTCCGGAGTCAAGGCATACCGCACATTCTCCCGGCTGAAGCCGCGAAATATCCAGATCTGCTTCGTTTCCGCGTCTTAATTGAATTGCCATATTTTCAAATTACCTCCTGACAATAGAAAATTACCACGACTGCACCAATGCGCCGTTTTTGTAAATGGAAATGCCGCCGTCGGTGACGACAATGCTGTTCTGCCCCGACATGCCGGAAATGCGCACACCGCCGTTTACAGCGCTGGCAACAAGCAGCTCGTGCCGGTCTCCCGAAGCGTCATAGCCGTATAATGCAACAACATTATTCAGCTCATAAACCATCATCCGCCTCCCATCTGCGCCATAAACGCGGCGAACGCTTTCGGGCAGAAATCCTTATACGGCCCGTCAATCCATGAATCGTACCACCTGCCGCCTGCGTTGGCATTATTGACGGTCTGGAAATCATATTCCGGGTGATAATAGAGCCTCCGCGCCTGCGGGGAGCCTATCACGATCGACACATTGCCGTTCGGAAGGTCGGTGGTGTCCACATAGGTCTGCTGATTCTGCATATTGCCGGTGTCAAAGGGCATTACCTGCGAATTGACTACCTCGGTGTGAAGCGCCTCGGCGGTCAGCTCCAGCGCCGCAAGCGTGATATTGTCCAGCTGGGTGAGCCTGCCGTAATTCAGGCTGACCCAACTGGTGACGTAATTCGACATTTTTTAAATCAGCCTCCTACATCAATTGGATTTCCGTGTAATTCACACTGCCATCGGGATTCCGCGCTTTGGTGCCGCGGTAAATTTTGCGGGTTTCGCCGAAAATTTCTGCTGTTCCGTCGGCGATGACAGCCAATTCCGGGCAAATATCGCCATTAAAGAGTGCTTTGCCGCTGAGCTGAATGTAATGCTTGTCGTCGGTGTAGACACGCTGGGCGCTGTCCTGATAATTGCATTTTCCTTCAAAGGTAAAAGCAACCATCGGCGCGCTGTCCTCGGTGAGTTCATCGGAATAAATTGTCAGGCTGATCGGTGTTCTGCACACAGCATCCGGCACAAGCGGAGGGTATTTCATGACGGAAAGCACCTCCGCTTCATGCTGAGTGAACACAACCCGCTCTGACAGAGCAATGAATATATCTCCCGGCTGACCGGTACGCCGTTAATCACCGTTACCGCCATGCCCCCGAAGCTCATGGAAACGCCGTTGACTGAATAGGAATTCAGCGCGGAGTCCAAAAGATCGGCGTTGTCGTGCAGGAAGTCAGCCAGTTTGCAGCAGGATTCTGTAATAATTTCCTGCTGAAAATCGGTCAGATTATCGAAGCCCTTTCCAACAATGCGGTTGAAGGTCAGACTGTCGATCTGTCGGCTGGCGTTGTGCAAAATTTGGTCAAGTTCTTCCGGTTGAATGTTCCCGCTCCCGTACTGGGCGTAATCGGCTGACGTGGCGTATGGAATGTAAGACATTACATCACCTTATTTCTTCCTTTTGAGAGCCGGGGAAGGCTGCTTCTGAGCGGCGGCAAGCTGCTTTTTCAGGCGGTTGTTTTCTTCGAGGACGGCAACGTATTGCGCATACGGAACGGTCTTTCCTGCGGCGTATTCGATAATTCTGCCGTTCTCGTCGGTGATGTCAAAGCCCTGCGCAGCGTAAGCCTTGTGCTGGGTTTCGTCGATGGTGTAGACTTTGTTTTCCTTGACCGCTTTCATGAATTAATTACCTCCCGTTCCGGTGGTTTCACCGCCTGATTCAGACCCGGATTCACTGCCGCCGGACTCGGTGCCGGAAGATTCTGTGCCCGAAGATTCAGAGCCGGAAGTGCTGCCGGAATTGGTACCCGAAGTATCAGTGCCGGAATTTGCTGCCGCCTGCACATTGATGGCAATGCCGCACGCCTTCGCGTCGATGAGGAAGGTGCCGGTGTAATAGCGGTTCTGGTAGATGTAATTGTCGGCGGTGCGGGAGTCGCTGCCTGGCGTGAAGAGCTTCATGTAGGCGTACTTGTCGCGGGACACCTGACAGGTGGGATGAATGAGAATCGCGTTGATCTGGAGCGCGCCCGACGCCGGAACACAGCCGTCAGAGAAATCATACAGCGTTTTCATTCTGGCGGAAGGAACCTTTTTGATAATAACGTCTTCGATGGCGTTGACTCTGCGATCAAGTGTGCCGCCTGTACGGGCTTCAATAGTGCGCTGAATGTCGGCTGCCTGTTTAAAGAGGGTAGCAAAGGCGGACGTACAATAGAGGATTCTGCCCTCCTGCGGAACGGAATTGTCATCCATGTAGACCGTCACACTGTCGAACCAATTCAAAATATTCTGCGAGGTGAGGACAGTATTGTCCACCTGCGCGCCATTGGAAGCGCATCTGACCGCTTCGGAGTACAGCTTGGAAAAACGGTAGCTGTCCTTTTCGGGAATAGCCTGCTCATTCTCAAACACATTCTGAATATTGGCGATTTCCGTAACAAGGTTTGTTTCGTCGATGTCCTGCGGGTCAATGATGAATTCCACATCGCGGTCATGATCGAGGGTCTTGGGTTCCCAGCTGTTGGCAACGGTGCCGGCATTGAAACCGGCAGAAGCGCGGTTATGATCCTTGTAGCCGCTTACCGTCAGCTTCGGCAGCTTGATAGTCTTCGCGTTAAGGAATTTAACGCCGGGGTTTGACTGGGTGAGTTCATAGGAACACATCTCTCTGGAATACTTCTGCTGGAGTTCTCTTTCAAACTGTACTGCATAATCAAATACGGGCATTTTTTATACCTACCTTTCATGTGTGAGAATTGCAATGACGATTGCAAAATACTTATTTCTTTTTTCCATACTTATTTTTTGTTGCCGAAGATGCGGGCGAGTTCGTCACTCTGAGCTGAGGACTGACCGCCTCCGGCGCCGATCTGCTGAAAGCCTTTGGACTGGTCGCTCTTGGCGGGTTTCAGTACCGGAATATCGTCCAGCACCTTACCTATTGCCGCCTGAATGGCGGCAGCGTCAGGGGTGCCGTCCTTGTCGGGCTTTACCGCCGAAAAGTCCGCCATTTTCAGGACGTAAGGAACGGTCTTCACGTCAACGCCGAGGGTGATTGCCTCGAGTGCCGCCTGCTGCGAAATGCGGGAAGCAATCGCCGCCTGCCGGTACTGTTCGGAAAGCTGCTGCGACGCGGCGAGCTGCGATTGCAGCGCGGTCAAATCAATTGCCGACTGCTGATCGGGCTGCTGATTCTGCTGCAGGGAATTGTCCGCAGTCTGGTCGGGTGTTTGTGCGTTCTGGTTCTGTTCTGCCATTTGTTGAAAAACCTCCGTTTCTGGATAAATTGGGTATAACAAAAGCCGCCTTGATTCAATCAATTGGAATCAAAAGCGGCTTGGTTATTCTGTTTTCTTTTCGTTCTTCTTCCCGGAATCCTCCGGGAACAGCTCGTCGGTTTCTGCCTTGTCAATCGCGCGTCTGATTGCGGTCAGGCGGGTGCGGTACTGCTGCGGAACGTCGCCGTCGGTGATCATCTCGTCCAGCACGTCCCACAAGTCCGCGAATTCCTCCGCGTCGGTGATGGCGAGTTCAAGATTGAGTGTCATGGGTGAATTACCTCCTTTCGGGCATAAGAAAAGCCGCATTGATTATCCTAAAGGCTCAAAGCGGCGTAGTTGAAATTATTCGGTTGTGTCTTCTTCGTCGGTCAGTGGGATGCCGTATTCTGTCAGTATCTTCTTCGCCGTTCGGGCATTAAAGCGAATCCAGCTAAAATTCGGATCATCAAGCTCCAATTCTCTCATTTCTTCATCAGTATAAGGATTAGGGCATTCTTTCAGTCGCTGTCTCATTTTCTGAATCTTTTCATCAGTGATCCAATCGGGTAGGGATTTCGATGTACCTGAATCCATAGTGTTCACTCGCTTTCAGAATATCAGTAGTTGCTTTTTCAATTGAGGACTCAAGCTCTTTCTGCTTTTTGCCCGACAATGTGGACTTTTTATGAGCTTTTGCTTGTTGTTCAAGATAATTCAACGAATAATCAATTCCATCCGCTGAATAGATGATCTCTCCCGCTTTTTCAGCTAAATAATCAGCAAACTCCGTTTTATTACTATCTATTGTTGCAAACAGCCCATATATGCTTCCCCTGTTTCCAATAGCCACAATTCCTATTTGCTGACTATCATCGACAAATTTAATGATATCCGAATGACTTAACCTTAAATCACTTCCGTGATTATGGAAAGCATAATAGAGCACTCCCGGCTGGTCAATGGAACAGCGTCCCATACTCCCCTTTCGGGTGTTTCCTATTTGCTCTAACGCCATATTGTAAACCGCAGAAAACTCTGTACCCGGCTCCGCTCCCGAGTCTTTCACAGTCCTTAAAAGATCTTGGCAATTCGTTCTGAATCGGATATTCATCTGTTCGTCGTCAAAATAGTTTATTTGTGGAATAGCTTGAATGGATTGTTCTGTAACGGGGAAATTATCTAAACCACTATCCAAGTACATTTTACCACTTCCGCCCGCTTTTTGCAAGGCTTTTTTGTACTCGTCGGAACTGACGACTGTCGAAAACCTCCGCTGTGCGGCTCTGGCTTGGGTCTTGGCAACCTCCGCCGACTGCCGGAGCTTTTTCGCGTCGGCAATGGATTTTTTCGCGTCGCGCATCTGCTTGGAAACCTGCTGATCGCGTAACTTGGTCTTGGATTGTATGGAATGGACTGCCTGCTGTGCGCTTTCGGCTTTCTGCGCTGCCCTCTGCGCCTTTGCGTCAAGCGCCTGTGCCGCCTGTCTGGCTGCCTGTGCGTCCTTTTCCATCTCGGCTGCCTTCTGCTTCACAAGTCTGACCTTGGCGCGGATGGTTTCAATGTCCCGCTTGCGCTGCTCATTGGCTATGCTCACCGTCACGGGCGGCTTGGATGGCACCGATACCGTTGCGACGGGGCGTGATTTCGGGGTTGGCTTGACCTTGACGGCGGTGGGACGGGCGGTTTTGGCTTCTACTGATACCTTTAATTTCCCTCCGTTGTCGAGCTTCATCAAAGTGGCATATCGCCGCTGCGCCGCTCGCGCTTCGGTCTTGTCAATCTCTGCAATCCGGCGCAGCCTTTTCGCCTCGGCGGTCGAGAGCTTTGCGTCCCATATCCCCCGCGTAACCTGTTTGTCACGGATTTTTGCCCTTGCCTTGATGGCGTTGATTTCTTCTGCGGATGCCTGTCGCGTGCGTTTTGCGTTATAATCGGCTGCCTTCGCGTTTTCGGACGCAAACAACGCCCTTTCCCGCGCGTTCTCCGCTTGGGCTTCCAACTCCCCCGCCTTTTTGCGCACGAGCTGCACCTTAGCTTTGATACGCTCAATGTCCCGCTTGCGCTCTGCTTCGGACGGACCGATTGACGGCGGCGTTTTCTTGGGCGTAGAATATGCCTTTACGTCGATGACGGAACGGATATTGCCGCCCTTCGGCTTCTCCTGCGTTTTAGCCTTGGCAAATATCTCGACTCCTGGCGGATTCCTCGGCGGTGTAATGCCTAATTCCTCGGGGATATTGCGCAGCTGCTCCCGCGGCGGTGATCGCCGGAGGATGCCGGGATTCGCGTCAATCAATTCCTGCGTGCGTCCCTGCCATAATCGACCTGAGAGAGAAGCATTGTCCAGCTCGTGGGAGCGTCAAAGCGCTTTACGTCAAGAAATTTGGTGCTGCCCTCCGTGTCGATGAAGACCGGATCCGGGAAGTGGGAGGCCAATGTGGTCTTGCCAATGCCTTCCACGCCGTAGATCACGACCTTCTGCGCTGTATGAATTTTTCCGCTTGTGATGTTCATTAAAACTGACCTGCCTTCCATGTCTTTCTTCCGGTTTCCGAGGGCGGCTCCGTCTGATTGGCTGTGACGGAATAGCCGTCCTCAATAATTACGCTGCATTCGTCTCCGGTCGATACGCGGGTAGCAATTGCCTGTAAGCCCTCGCTTTCGAGCCACTCTCCGAAGTCCCGCAGCGTGTCAACATCCATCTGCTCCAGCTTGTCCAGAAGTACAAAGCCGCATTCGGGATTCAGCCGGCGGATAATGGCGGTCGATACCCGGAGCTGATCGGAGCCGCTCATGCAGTCCCATTTATGCCCGTTGTATAGCAGCTCACCGTCTGCCACGGATAAGCCTTCCAGCGGAAGGTCAGCGGAATCAAGCAGCTTTTTTCTGTCGCGCCGGATAGCTTCGATCTTATCGGTAAGTTCATTGTATTGCTCGGCATACTGCGCCGCTTCTTCCTCTGCCTTTTCCTTGTCGAGATTGGCGCGGACTTTCCGGTTAATCTCGTCGATGGTACGCAGGCTTTCTTCCAGTTCGGCGGTGGATTCGTCCTGCAAATCCTGCGCAGATTTATTGGCGGCTTCAAGATCGGCGGTGAGCGTTTCCAGCTTGGCTTTTGCCTCCGCAAGCTCCATTTCAAGTGCCTTTACCTTGCCATACTGCTGATTGTATTCAAGCCGGATTCTGTCGGCATTTTCGCGCTTGCGCTGGTTCTCACCGTTTCGGGCAAGAATCTCCTGCTGCTGTGCAATCAGTTCCGAAGCCGATACCGGCGCGTCCGGCACACTGTCATAGGCAATCATTTCGTCAGCATATTTTTTCTTCCGGTCGCCGATCACGCCGATGGAGTGGCGCTCATTGTAGAGCTTCTGTTCTTCGGAATCCAGTTCCGCGAGCTTGGCTTCTATGCCGATGATACGGAGAAGGATTTTTGCTTTGTCGGCATTGTTTGCGCTCATGAATCTGGGAAGGTCAAGCGCGAACTGCTCCACAAATTCATTGAGAAGCTGCTGTCCGCCTTTCTGCCCCTTCGGGTCGATGACCTTCAATGCGCTGTTCTTGCCTTTGCGCTCCACGATCAGACCGTTGCTCAGCTCGATGTGAAGAGCGGGCGGGAGTGCCGAACCTTCGCGCTGTGCCTGTGACGGACGGTATTTTTCGCCGCCCAGCGCCCATGCGATGGAATCCAGTACAGAGGTTTTCCCCTGTCCGTTCCTGCCTCCGATGACCGTCAATCCGTTGGCAGTCGGTTCGATGCGCACCGCCTTCACCCGCTTGACATTTTCAAATTCCAGTGAATTGATTTTCACGCTCATGTCTTGACTTACCTCCTGATTTGTGTTATCATTTTTTCGTAATTCTTACTTATGCCGCTGAGGAAGTGCCACCTTCCAAAGCGGCTTTTTCTTATTTGCTGATGATCAGCTTTTCGTATCCTTTGCAACCGTAGGCAACCGGGATATACACAGCAACGCACTGTTTTACGCCATTGCACGAATTGCAAGGCTTATCCCTGTCATGCAGACAATTATCTGTTCCCTGCCAACGGCAACTGGTGCATTTACAGCCTTGGCACCATTTAGACAGCTTCATTCTGTCACTTCCTCTTGTTGCGGTTCTTCCAAAACATAATCCGGCAGCCTTTCCATCACCAGCAAGTCGCACTCCCAATCGGTTTCCTCGCGCCGGAGCTTTGCTGCCGCTCTGATTTCGGCGAAGTTATTTGACGTGCAGATCAGCTCACCCAGGGGTGTTTCGGCTTCATAAGCGTCGTACAATGCGTATTTCATTTGTTTGTCCTCCTCGTCCTGTCAGAATATCTGACGCATCACGTCGTAAATCAACGCTGTGTCGCTGTCACATGTCACATCGGCAACCATTTCGATACCGTTTTCGAATACAGCCGTGACGGTATCTTTTTCAGTGTATTCGTCAAGTTCGTCGGTCTTGTATTTCAACGCCACCAGATCACTTGCTTCGTCCGTAGCCTGTAATGCTTTCAGCAACAGGTCACAGATTCTCTGTTTGTCTTCGTCCATTATGTTCGCCTCCCTACAGATTGTTTACCCAGTCCATACATTCTTCGATTGAGTCAGCGTAGTAGCGCGGAGCCCATGAATTAGAGCCGAGGCATTCTTCTACCGAATAATCACGGTTGGTTTCGCTGTACACAATCAAGAATCGCTTTCCGCCTCTGATTATTGCTTGCATACTTTCATCTCCTTGTAAACTCTCATAGATGTAGATTTATGCGGGCTTGTCCAAAATAAATCCTTGCCACACCGTCACTTCTGTGATATAATCCAATTGGGAAGGAGGTGTAGTATCGTATGGATAAAACCCCTACAGCAAGCGTCGTACAATGCGTATTTCATCCCTTTCTCACCTGCTTTCGTCTCGGCTCGTAGTCTGAGCAGCTCCACTCGCCGTCCACCTGAATCACTCGGCTCACAACCGTCTTGGTACATATGGTACTGCCGCGCTCCTGCCGGAGTGTGACGAAGGGCGAAAGGATGACCGTCCGCGGCTGCTTTGCCATGTTTGCCCATTTACAGAACTTACAGCAGTGCATTGTCCTCACCTTCTTCCTGCTCCGCTGCTTCCTGTTCCACTGTCTCACGGTACCAGCGCCAGAGATACACCACAAGTCCGGCAGGAATTGAGAGGAAGAGCGGTATCCACAGCCAGTCCGGCGCGGATTCTGTCATCCAGTCTCCCAACAGTTCCGCGAGAGCGCACACGCCCAGGAATGCGCTGAGAATGACTAAAATAATGCCCGTTTCTTTCATTGCTTTGCCTTCTTTCATGCTTGTCCTTAAAAAAACAAGAAAAATTTAAACGTCCTTTGTTTTGTGTGTGGGTGAAATATTTTACATCTTTGCGAGAATCTCCGCGGCTCTTTCGAGCAGTCCGTTGCAGTAGGCAATGCGCACTTCATCGGGGACGAGGTATGTCACGACGCCCTCGCAGAATTCGCAGATTTTCACATGCGAACCGCCCGGGCCGATCGGAGCGTTGACGATCACCTTCATCGGCTGATTGCGGTATGAAGGGCGCTTCTTCTTTTTCGGCTGAACCGTTTCCATGATATCCATATAATCACCTCCCTGCTGTAATGTATGCACTCTGCGGCTTGTACGATTCGCCCGTTACGCGGGCTTGTTCATAGACATACCGATAGCCACGCCCTCGAGTTTCGCCTTCTGGATCTCGCTGAGCTGCTCCAACAGCTTGATGAATGCGATTACATCTTTCACCTGATTATTTGCAGCCATCGCTTCGGGGAGCTGCTTATTTGCCATATGTATCACCTCTCTTTCGTTACCTCTGTTACCATTATAATTACCTTAGTTGATTTTGTCAAGATGTTTTTGTAAACTTAGGTAACTTTTTTCTTGACATTTCAAATTCTATAAGCTATACTATTATCAAAGGGCGGTGATTATATGACACAAGGCGAAAGAGTAAATCGGCTCCGAACAGAATTAAACCTAACGCTTGAAAAATTTGGTGAACGGTTAGGTGTAACGAAAACAGCAATTTCTTATGTTGAAAAAGGCAACAGGAATCTGACCGAACAAATGATCAAAGCCATCTGCCGGGAGTTTAATGTCAATTATGACTGGCTGGTTTACGGCGAGGGTGAAATGTTTTCCGAGCTGCCCAAGACAATACTCGACGAACTGTGCCGTGTATACGATCTCGACGAGATTGACCGCAAACTGATTCAGGAATACATAAAGATGAGCAAGGAATCACGACGGGTTTTGAAGGACTACATTATGCGCATTATCTCCGACAAATAAAAAAAGAAGTTCCCGTATTTCGACGAGAACCTCCTGCGCGTGTGGTTATGTGCTGCCGTTCATCCGTAAATGTAAATGCACTTAATCAATTCATAAATGCGTGCGAGCTGCTTTTTGGAGAGCTTCAGCAGCAGATCATTGATTTTGCTCAGCAGTATCTTTTTTTCTTCCTTATTACGATTTCCTTTCATTTTAAAAATTCCCCTTTCGGTCTTTTTGAATATATTATAATTCTCAAAAGCGCGATTGTCAAGCATAAAATATATTATTTTATCGCAGAAAGTAGATTGATACATAATGTTTGGTAAGAAGAAACCGTCGTTGCTTCCACCGTCACAGCCGGAAAAAACACGCCACGAATACACGCTGGAATATGCCCAGATTGATATTCACCGGATTGTTTTGGAAATAGACCATTGCAACCAAATAGCGCTTACTGAAGCCGACACATGCAACAAATTTATTCTTCCCTTCTTCCGCGCTTTCGGTTGGGATCCTTTCAGCACAGTATGGCGCTCACAGTTTCCTATTAACAACACCCGCAGACATGTCGATTACGCCTTTTCCAAGAACGGTCACGGCTGGGCTTTTATCGAAGCCAAAAAGATTAACTTCAAAAACATCGACCGGAACAAAAATTTCATCAAACAGATTACCGGCTACTTCAATGCCGACCCGCACGCGCACCTGATCATTTTGACCAACGGGGAGGAATACTGTTTTTATTCCTACGGTGAAAGCACCGAGATCAGCACCACACCGTTTATCAGATTCAATATCCGCAGCATCGACGTCACCGCAAACGCAAGGTTTCTGGGGCGTCTGTTCCGCAATCAATTCAACATCGGCGACTGGCCGAAATATGCCGAGATGAGCCGCGCCCTCGCGGAGATTCGCCATTCCCTGCGCAATGCTCCCGACAGCCTGACCAAGCAGCATTTAATTGAAAAATCCTTCGCCCTGCTCTATCCGGAATACCAGGAGCCGGAGCGGAAGGAGCTTATCGAGTTTTTCACACTGTACAGTTAATATTGTTTAAAATCAGGCAAATAAAAAAATCCTCTATCTGCCCATCGCCAAACAGTCAGATAGAGGAAATTTCAAAAACAACTTGCACCAAGGGTGAAGTCTATTCTTATGATAGCATAAATCTCCCTCGGTGTCAAATATTTATTTTCCGAGGAAGGTGTTTTATTTTGAACAGCATGAAAACCGCCGCAGCATACATTCGCGTATCGACTGACGATCAGATCGAGTATTCTCCCGACAGTCAGCTCAAGGCGCTGCGGGATTACGCCAAGCGCAACGACATGATTCTGCCGGAAGAATTCATCTATATCGACGAGGGAATTTCCGGGCGCACCACATCCAAGCGCCCTGCCTTCAACCGCATGATCGGCACCGCGAAAACGAAGCCCAAGCCCTTTGACGTGATCCTGCTGTGGAAATTCAGCCGCTTCGCCCGCAACCGTGAGGACGCCATTGTCTACAAATCCATGCTCCGCAAGCAACTGGGAATTGAAGTGATTTCTGTATCTGAAAATATCGGCGACGACAAAATGTCGGTGCTCATTGAAGCCATGATCGAGGCGATGGACGAATATTATTCCATCAACCTTGCGGAGGAAGTCAAGCGCGGTATGATCGAGAAGGTTTCCCGCGGCGAGCCGGTTTCCATTCCGGCATTCGGCTACGACATCAAAGAAAAGAATTATGTTCCCAATCCCGAGACAGCGCCGATTGTGGCAAGCATATTCAGCGATTATCTGAACGGCAGCGGAACGCGCGAGATCGCCCAAAAGCTCAACGCCCTCGACATACGCACATCACGCGGGGGACTGTGGGAGAACCGCACGGTGGAATACATTCTGCGCAACCCGGTGTATATCGGAAAGATACGCTGGAATCCTGCCGGACGTACCCGCAGGAATTACGACCAGTCCTCCATCATGCTCATTGACGGACACCACGAGCCGATCATTGAGGAATCGACCTTCAACGCCGCTAATGAGAAGCTCGACGAAATCAAGGCGCTTTATGGCAAATCCACTGCCAAACAGAATCACCCGTCCGAGCCGTTCATGCTTTACGGTCTGGTGCAGTGCAGCAATTGCGGCGCAACGCTCACACGCTCCGCAAAGGACTCCGTGCAGTGCTACAAATACGCCCACGGCAAGTGCAGCGTCTCCCACCACATCAGCATTAAAAAACTCAATGATCTGGTGTTGGAATCGCTGGAAGGCACACTCCGGGGAACCATTCCGCCCCTCTATTCCGAAAGGGTATATCAGATCGAGGACCCGGCGATTCAGTCCGCGAATCTGCTGGCAGCGGAAAAACGCAAGCTGGAACGCGTCAAGCAGGCATATGAAGCCGGCATAGACACGCTGGAGGAATACCGCGAAAACAAGCGCAAAATCACCGGGCGGATAAAGCAGCTCGAAGCCGAACAGCCAAAACCGAAACTGCGCAAGCCGCTTCAGGAGCACCTTGACATGCTTCCGAAGCTGCGTGACCCTGACCTGACCACCGAAGAGAAGAACATACTCCTGCGCACAGTTATCTCCCATGTCGTCTTCAACCGGGCAAGCTGCACGGTCGATATTTTTTTAAGGTGAAATCATAACTTTTGCAGTATGTACCTCCGTACTGCGATATGATCATCTGGGCGAGCTTGGGATTGGGATTTTTAATGTTGACGGGATACTGCAATTTCTTCTCATAGCTCCACATTATCTCCACGCTCCTTTCCTGTTTTTGGCGGCGCCTGCGTTCCTTGCTCCCATGGAAGGGGTGAAGCAGCCGCAGCCGCCGGTCTGGGAGGAATATTCCCACGGCCACGGGTCGTCGATCCAGCACCAGTGCTTCATGTTCGCCTTGGGATTGCTGAGTGGACCGTATTTGCACTCGTATTCGTCCTTGAGCTTCATCGCGTTGGCGCGGTGCATATTGAGCGCCTGCATTGCCTCGACGCAGTTCGGGTGTGTATCGAGGAACAGCATCAGCTCATACTGCGCGAATTTGCACGCCGAGAGCTTCATGAGCAGCTTCTTTCTGTCGTCCATTGCGTATGCGTTCATTTGCAGCAGCCTCCTCTCCCTGTAAACGGCTTGTCGAGCGCGGGAAACAATGTTCCCCTGCACAGAGCCTCTGCTTCGTTGTACATTTTTCCAAAAGGCTGCATTTCAATGAATACCATGACCGGCACATCCTTGTCGCATTTTTCGCTTTTTTTGCACTTCATCTGCTCCTGCCGGTCGCCCGCGATATTGCCGTAACCGCAGGGAGTTTTTGCCTTGCAGCAGGTGTCTTCCCTATCGGTGTCGCCCATCGTCATACCGCAGCCGCAGGAATTTTTCATGTCGGTGTCGCCCATTGTACCCATGCATCCGCAGGATTTTTTCATGTCGGTATCGTCCATTGTCATTACGCAGCCATTGAAATCATTCTCTGCTTCATCGTATGCGGAGAAAATATCCTCATAGTTGCACTTCGCCTGCTTCATCGAACGTCTGATAAAGCGGTTGTAATCGTCCTGCACGTCAATTGCTCCTTTCCGTATATTGAATAGTAGTTCTGTGAAAACACTCAAATACCCAAACAGATATTATATGCTTTCTTTTATCATATTATTCCCGCGTCAGGCAATTGCCACAAACAAAAAAATCCCGATGAATGACAATGCTCTGCCATCCATCGGGACGATTTTTTATGGAATGAATGATTTATTGATTGTCTGCCGGCTGCGCTTTGGCATTCGTTAAACCTTTTAAAAAGTCCAGCGCGTCGGCGGCATTGGCGTCCGGCTTGACCTTGGGCATGATTTTTAAAATAACGCCGTTTTCGTCGATGATGAAGGTGGTGCGCACCACGCCCATGCTCACCTTGCCGTAGAGCTTCTTCTCCTGCCACACGCCGTAGGCTTCAATCGCCTTGCGTTCCGGGTCGGCAAGCAGCACGAAGGGGAGCGAATTCTTTTCCGCAAATCGGGCATGCGACGCGGCGCTGTCCTTGCTGATGCCGATAACCTCCGCGCCTACCTCTTTGAATTCGTCATATAAGGCGGCGAATGCCTGCGCCTGACGGGTGCAGCCGGAAGTGTTGTCCTTGGAATAAAAGTAAAGCACGACCTTCTTGCCCCGAAAATCCGAGAGGCTTTTTTCATTCCCGTCCTTATCGGGAAGGGTGAATTCGGGAGCTTGGGTACCTGTTTCGAGCATTTTTGCGTTCCTCCGTTGTTATGTGTACTTTAATCTGTCGATTGGCTTGTTAACTTATAATATCATATTTAATGATAAAACGCAACCCTGTCTATGTCTTTCCCTTGGGAGAAGAAAGAAAAATCTTCGTCTCGCCCTCGTTGAGGAAGGACTGCATTTTTCGGGCGATTCTCGGATGGGCGAGGGAATTCTGCACCATTGCCCTGAGCGCGTCGCCGCCGCGGTAGCCGTGAATGACATGCAGCTCTGTGACGTCTCCGCTCAGCCTGTCGAGCAGCCCGAGAATTTCCCGCCGCGCCTGCGCGGGATTCATGCCGTGAATATCAATTTCCATCACACTTCCGCTTCGCCTTGTCACCATTTTGAATCATCTCCCATTAAAAAATCACATAATTCTTACCATAAAATTCATTAAAAATGCAAAAATCTATTGATTTGTCACTAAAATATATTATAATATAATTACGAGCCTGTTGCAATGGGCTTTGAGCAAATTATCAGATTTTTTTATCAACAGGAGGACAATTAAACTAATGGATATAACCGAATTTGTCGATTCCTCACTCAGAATATCCCCCGCGAGTGAGTACGCTGTCACCGAGGACGAACTGCTCGATATCATCGACTGCCTGCAAAACAGCACCTTCTACGGCGACGATGGCGCTACCATTGAGGAACGCCTCACCGCCCTCTGTGACGGCAGACACCCCTACTGGGAGGCATTCCAGAGCCGCAAGGGTCCCATCTACATCAACTGCAAATGCTCCGCGACCGTCGGCGGCAGAGACGTCGAAATTGCCCTGCAATTCGGCATCGGCGACGACCGCCGTAGCTTCGCCCTTTTAGCCATCATGCTCGACAACCGCGCCCAGACCGACGACTACATCGACGAATTCCTCAGCATGATACGGAAACTGTGAGCGCGGCGCGGTTGCGCCGCTAAGATAATAGAGAATAAAGAATAAATAATAGATAATAGAAAAGGAGCGCTTCGCGCTGGAATATATGACGCTGCGCTTCTTAGAAATGACCGCCGGTTATGATTTTGGGCTTTTATTTGAACTTGCGTAAAGGTGCAGTAAAGTGCGGTACACTTCAAACCAAGAAGCGAAGCGTTTCTTTATTCCAGCGCCGACAGGCGCTCATTCACTCCACACTCCACACTTGATAAGGCTCCACACTAATTGAAAGGTGATGAATTAAAAAAATGAAAGAAAACATCTGTACCATTCCGGTGAATGAGGTATTTGAAGTGCATGACGGCTGCCCGATCTGCCGCATGCGCGACCTGATCGAGGCAAAATATATTGATTACATCACAGGTCCCGCCATGATGGAGCCGGATATCCGCATTGAAACCAACCGCGCGGGATTCTGCGAACGCCACTTCGGCATGATGCTGACCTCCGGAAGGGCACGGCTGCCTGTGGCACTGACGCTGGAGAGCCATCTCATCGACGTGCGCGAAAAAATGCTCTCCAAAAAGCCCGACAAAAAGACCCTTGAGGCAATGGAAACGCTGGAACACAGCTGCTTTGTCTGCGAATACATCGAGCCGCACCTCGCACGCGCTATCGAAACGGTCTGCCTCAGCTACAAAAACGAGCCGGAATTCCGCAAGCTCTATGAATCCCAGCCCTTCATCTGCCTGCATCACTACCGCATGATCGTGCAGAATGCCAAAAAGCCGCTCAGCAAGGAATACGATTATTTTGTGGAAGTGACACGCAAACTCGTCAAAAAATACGCCGATTCGCTGCAGGAGGGCATTACCCAGTTCCGCGACGCGTTCGATTACCGCAACGCGGGCAAGCCTATGCCTGCCGAAGCACGCACTTCCATCGAAAGCACCATCGAATTCCTCACCTCCCGCCCCGCCGCCACCCGCAAGGAGCCGGAGAACAAGACCGAGGAACAGAAATAAATTTTTAAATCATTAAGAAAACCTAAAGATTGCTGTCAACTATTGCATTATCAGATTGCCTGTGGCATAATCATATTGGAGGAAGGAACAAACCTTCCCGTCAGCTTTGATAATCCCGCACAGCAGTGCAGAATGCGGTTACTTCGTCTTTTAAACGAGAGGTTGCGGGTTCAAATCCCGCCGGAGCGACAGTCGCTCCGTAGCTCAATCGGTAGAGCGCTAATGTACCGCTTTCGCCTATTCTCTGTGTGTGATTATATAATAATACAATGAAAACCGTACAGCAGTGCAGAACGCGGTTACTTCGTATCAGGTGCCGGAGGCTGCGGGTTCGAGTCCCGTCTGTTCGTCCGAACAGTAGCTCAAAGGTTCAGAGCGTCGGTGTAAGTCCGCTTTCGACCCATTCTCTGTGCGATATTCGTTTCATTTTGATTGTTGTATTTTTATATTTTTTTATAATAAAGCCGGGGTCATGTTACGCCCGGTTTTATTATTCTGATTCTTATGTCTTTGCTTAATGTTTGACAAACATAAAGAAAGTATTAAGAATCGACAAAACGCTTGCATTATCTTTTTATTGTGTTATAATGTGAAAGCAAGGAAGGCGTTCCGCTTTCCGATGTACTTTGATAATTTCATACAGCAGCGCAGATGGCGGTTACTTCAAACATATTACGGATTTATAACAAAGATCTCTTTCTGATCTGTTCATCAGAACGTCTGAACTTTTATGCTTTATCAATTATAAATGATATAAAAGTCGGTTCGCGCGAACGGTTTTGAGCATCTCTACAATTGAATATTTTTTAAATTTTTTTCTTTTGTCACCGTCGTCGCCCATTCTCTGTATGTGATTATATATTTTTAAATTTTAAAAGAATTCGTATGATGAATCATTCAAAGGAGCTGAGAATCATGGCAAAATTCAATCAGAAAAACACAATCAGGACGGAAAACCGCGAAGGCTTTCCCGCCTACCGCATGAAGCTGAAGGAGCGGCTCGTCACGGCTGTGCTGACCACCATGTTCGGTGAGCCTAAATTCTACGGCTCCACCGATGGCGACGTCGTAAAGCTGGCGACCCAATGCGCCGAAGCCGACCCCGAATTTCTCTGCAAGCTCGCCTGCTACGCCCGCAACGTCGGCAATATGCGTTCGGTCAGCCATGTGCTGACCTGCGTCATCGCCCGTGAAGCGCATGAATTCACCCGCAAAACCGTCCGGAATGTGGTGGTGCGACCTGACGATATGACCGAAATTCTCGCCTGCTACAAGCAGATGTACGGCAAGCCCTTCCCCAACGCCCTCAAGCGGGAAATCGCGCAGGTCATGCAGCGCTTTGACGAGTACCAGCTTGCCAAGTACAACAGCGGCGGCGCGATGAAGCTGCGCGACGTGCTGCGCATCACCCATCCCGCGCCAAAGGACTCCCAGACCGAGGCGCTTTTCAGAAAGGTGCTGGACGACACGCTCGAAACGCCCTACACATGGGAAACCGAACTTTCCCAGAAGGGCAACACCAAGGAGGTCTGGAATGAGCTGATCGCCTCCGACAAGGTGGGCTACATGGCGCTGCTGCGCAACCTGCGCAATATCATTCAAAGCGGCGCGAACGTCACCCCCGTGCTGAAAATTCTCTCTGACCCCGAACGCGTCAGAAAGAGCCGGCAGCTGCCCTTCCGCTTCTACAGCGCCTATCTCACCCTCCTCGATAAAAACATCCTCAGCGCCAACACCCACCGCGCACTGGAACAGGCGCTGGAAGTGTCTGTGGAAAACATGGAACAGATTCCCGGAAGGACGCTCATAGCCATCGACGTTTCCGGCTCCATGGGCAGCCGCATCTCTAAGCGAAGCGAAGTGCGCTGCTGCGACATTGCCTCCCTTCTCGGCGCTATGGCAAGCCGCATCTGCGAGGACGCAACCGTCTGCTATTTCGACGCGGCAGGCTCCTGGTCTTCCCACGGCAGCAAGGGCTATACAATAAAGCATTACGGCAAGTACGACTCCATCCTCGAAATCTGCAAAAACAGTCGCTTCTACGGCGGCGGCACACAGATGGATCTGCCGATGAAGTACGCCTTGAATGAGGACGGCAGCCGCGACGTCAAGCCCTTTGACCGCGTGATTTATTTCAGCGACAACGAGTGCAATGCCTCCTGCGGCGGCATGAACAGAGCCGTACAGGGCATGGCGGAAGAATACCGTTCCAGATACAACCCCAACTTCTGGGTTCACGGCGTCGATATACAGGGCTACGGCACACAGCAGTTCTGCGGCGACAGGTTCAACCTCATCGCGGGCTGGAGCGAGAGCGTGCTGCCCTTCATCCATCTCGCGGAAAAGGGTATCGGCAGCCTTGTCGATGCCATCGGTCAATACACCGTTGCCTGATTCGTCCCACAGTACAATAAAAACTCTCCCACCGAGCTGCCATTTTCAGCTGACGGAAGGAGAGTTTTTTTATTGCCTATTGCTTTTTTTGCCTGCGCTTCTGATTCTTATTCGGGAATCCTTGGCGGCGGATAACGCTCTGTTGGAGAACGTCATCGCGCCAGCCTTTTTTATTTTGGATTTCAAAAACGGATTACGCTTCTTCTTTGCGTGCTCTGAACTGTCTGAGCATGACAAACGAACCTGCCAGCAGCGAGAGTACAAGCACATTGAGCGCCAGAATGAGAGGCATATCGCTTTCGCCTGTGCCGGGGGATACAATGTTGCCGTTGCTGTCAACCCAGATGGCGTAAAGTGTCACGTTGCTCTCCGGCATGGTGAAGCTGTCGGTGCCGTCGCCCTTGTATCCGGTGCCTGTGCCATTGGATTTGGTGTTCCATTCCTTGAAGGTGCAGCCTTCCTTGGTGAGACCTTCCATCTTGGCAACCGTCACGGTTTCTCCGCCGGTGTACTTATTGGAATCGGTGGGTGCTGTACCTTTGGCGCCGTTTGCATCGTAGGTGACGGTGAATTCATTGCTTCCCGAATCGGGAGCGTCGTCATAAATGGCGTAAAGAACGGTGTCTTCGTTAATGGTGAATTTATCGCCGGTCTTGTAGTGCGTGCTGCCGGTCACATCGTTTGCCGATGTGCTCCAGTACTTGAATACCTGATCACCGTTCTTGAGAGAATCGCCGCTTTGCACTGTGACCAGATCGCCTGTGCGATGTTCAATCGGCTCCTCCTGATTCGGAACAGCAGACTTCGGAGAACCGCCGTTTGCTTTGTACGTCAGAGTGATCGGTGAGGACTCTGTCCACTGTGCCTTGAAGGTGATATTGCCGTGGAAACGAACCTTTGTGCCGGGCTCCAGCAAATCTACTGACGGATGGGATGTGTTTCTGTTGGGCTCTGTTCCGCTGCCGGATGAAGGCATGGAAAGTATCTCGATCAGATCGTTGCCTTCTGCAACTTCCCATGTCTTGATTTCATAGCCGTCCAGATGGAACGGAGGATTAAGCTCATTGTTCGCCTTGATGATATAGCCGTTTACATCGTAGACGTCAACCACAAACTGTGTTGTCTGCGTCTGTTCATCAATAAGACCGGAGGAGTAGGTGACAATTATCTTTGCCTTCCATTTAGCGTAGACGGTAAGAGTAGTGTCGTCGCCGAAATCGGCAAGTGTGACCTTCCTGATCATTTCATCACTGGTGTATGCCTTGTTGGCGGCATTGCTCCAGCCGATGAAATTATAGTTGTAGGAGTCGGGTCCGCTTGTCGGAAGGGTGTAGCCGTTCCGGAGCTGCTCGCCCGTAAGCTCTGCCGTTTCGGGTATGCCTGTGATATCCTTCATCTCGTTGTAGAAATCGTCGATCACTACATTGTAGGATTCATGATTATCGGCAAAGATGAGAGTGTAGGTCGGCTCGGGAATTGCCTCCCACATAGCGGTGGCAACTATCGTCAAAGTGCCGTCCGGGAAGTCCGCGTCCGTGAGGATCGAGTTGACGGTGTTGTCGTTGAGCTGATCCGCAGGAATTTCAACCGTGACGCTCTTCTTTGCGACGCTCCAGCCAATAAAGGTGTAGCCGTCGGCTGTTGGCTGCTGCGTGCTGATTCTTACGGTGGAGCCTAAATGCAGGTTGCCGTAGTAATATTGCTCGTCGGAAGGCAGATTGCTTACTGTTGCGGGACCTGTGCCGGGTTTGTATTCGACTTGATAGGTCCAGTTGTTCCACTGTGCAACTGCAACTGCTGTCTTACTGCTGTTGTCAAAGGCGCTGAACGGAATGGTTTCGCCCTTGGCGTACTCAGTGCCGTTCACCAGCCATGACTTGAAGGAATAGCCGGCAACGGTCGGTTCTGTGCTGCTGAGTGCATAGCCGTCCTTGACGGCGGTGTAAGCAAGACCGCTCTCGTCATCCGGAATTGCCGCTCCTGTTTTGCCGCCGTCCTGATAATCGAGGGCGTAGGTGTTTTCATTCCAGACAGCGTAAAGCGTGGTGTTCTCTGTGAATTCCTGATTCGCTGCGCCAACGCTGTAGACATGACCCGTGCCGTCGGGATTGGTCGCCCACTTGCCGGCAAAGGTATAGCCCGTGCGGGTGATGGCGTCAGGCAGATCGGCAATGGTCGCCGTCACCTTGGTATATTCGCTCTTGGTAAGAGAATCAATGATACCTGTAACGCCGTCATTTGCGTCGTATTTCAGTGTGATTTTATCATTCTCTGTAAATACGCCTGTCAGTGTGACATTCTCGGCAGGCATTGAGAAGGTTCCTGTCAGCAGAACGCCGTCCTTCTTCCAGCCCTCAAAGGTGTAGCGGGCTGTGTCATATTCGGGAACAGCCCTGGGTGTGACGGTCGCTCCGAACTCCTCGGAATGGCTCGCAGGTGCGTTCCAGCCGTCGGGCTTGGTACCTGTCACGCTGTAGCTGACCGTGAAGGACTTCTTGGTGAATACGCCGGTCAGCGTGACGCCGGCTGCCGGCATGGTGAAGGAAGTCACGACCTCGTCGCCCTTCTTCCAGCCTGTGAATTCATAGCCGGGATAGGAGGTCATATCGGGTGTATCTTCCGCTGTGACGTTGTCGCCGACGAAATAATCCTTGCTGTCGGTCGGAACGGAATATCCGTCGGGTGCGCCTGTGACGGTATAGGTCACATGGTAAGGAATCTTGGTGAATACGCCTGTCAGTGTGACGTTGGCAGCCGGCATGGTGAAGGAAGTCACGACCTCGTCGCCCTTCTTCCAGCCCTCGAAGGTGTAGCCGTCAATGTTCGGAACAGCTGCCACGGAAACGCCGTCGCCTACATAATAGACTTTAGCGTCTGTCGGCGCGGTGTAGCCGGAGGGTGCTCCTTCGACCTCATACGTCACGGAATACGGGAGCTTTTCAAATTCGCCGGTCAGTGTGACGTTCTCCGCCGGCATGGTGAAGCTGCCGCTCGCGTCAGCGCCGCCCCGCTTCCAGCCTGTGAATTGGTAGCCGGGATACTGGCTCATGTCGGGTGTGGCTTCTACATTGACCGTGCTGTCTACCTCATACTGTGCGGCAGCCGGCGCGGTGTAGCCGGAAGGTGCGCCTGTGACGGAATAGGTCACAGTGTACTTTTTCTTGGTGAATGTGCCTGTGAACTCGACGTCGTTCTGGGGCATGGTGAACTTGCCGTCTGTCACGGTGACGCCGGAAGGAGTCCAGCCCGCAAAGGAATATCTGGCGCTGTCGTAATCGGTGCCTGCGACGGGGACGGCTGCAACGGGAATATCGGTCTTGCCCTCGTAGTAGGTCGCGGATCCGGGCGCGGTGTAGGTAATGTCATCCGAATCGGCAGGCTTGTTTACCGTGTAGGTGACATTGTGGGTGGGAATAGCCTCCCAGTTGGCGGTTGCGGTCGCCTTTTTATCCTCATTGTCGAAGCTGCTGAAAGGAACGGCTGCTTCGGCTGCGAATGTGCCGGACTGACCGTTGAGCGTCCAGCCTGTGAAGGTGTAGCCTTCGCGTGTCGGCTCTTTGCCGGAAAGCTGATAGGCTCCGTCCTTGACGTCGGTGTAGTAAATACCGCTGCTATTGCCGGGCATGTTGCCGACGGTTTCGCCTTCCGGCACATTGGCGTTATAGACGAGATTATACTGGAATTCCGTAAAGGTGCCGTAGATCTCAACATCATTGTCAGGCATATTGAACTTGCCGTTCTCGGGCGTTGCGCCGAATACAGTCCATCCTGTAAAGGAATATCCATCGTAGCTCGGCTTCTCGGCGACGGTCACCTCTGTGTCGAATACAACAGCATTCTGATCGGAAGGCTTTGTGTATGCTGCGGGCTTTCTGCCGTAGATCCAATACGTTACCTTGTGCTTATTGATCTCCCAGCTTGCCGTAGCCACTGCGGTGGCTGCCTCGTTGTCGAAGCAGCTGAACGGCACGCCCGTGCTGCTGTCGTAGGCGCCGCCGCCGTTGAGCGTCCAGCCCTTGAAGGTGTAGCCGGTTATCTTGGGCTTAGCGGTGGTCAGCTTATAATCGCCGTTTTCGACCGCCTCTTTCTCAATATTGCCGACCTCGACAAACGCGCTTTCATTTGTGACAACAAGCGTGTCTTTGGGCTTATTGAGATCATATTGCAGCGTATAGGTCATGGGTATCGGGAACTGCGCATTCACCGGAACACGCAGCTTGATTACGCCGCCCGATGAGCCGCATGAATAGTTCGACGCGGTAAAAAGACCTTTGACCGTGCTTTGAGATCCCAGCGGGAAGGTTTTGCTCTTGTCATTTGACGATTCCCAGCAAACCGCGTCTTCCCATTCATCATCGGGAACCGCTTCCGCACTTGCATATTCGGTTCCGCTGTAAGACTGCGGCGTCGGGTAACCGCTTTCCGGCTGGAACTTCATGCTGACGTACAGACCGTCAAGCAAACATTCGTCGGTATTGTCAAACACATTTTCACTGTGTCCGTTAAGCTCTGTATTTCTCACCATCACTTTGGGGTCAGGAGAAACAACCGAATAATCCACATAAACGGTCACCGGCACATACATCATGCTGCTGTCATTCGCATAAGTCATAATGGTACCCGCATCTCCGGGAATGCCAAGAAGACTGCTCAGCGATTGCGAGGAAATCGGTTTAAGAGTCCCATAATTGACAATATCGCTGTCATTATCAGAATCGTGCAGCACTGCTATATAGCTCTGGCTGCCGGGATTGGCGCCGTTAGGCGTTATAATCGGAACATTCGTCGCGGAATGATGACTGCTTTCCAACGGCACACGATCGCCGTATTTATAAAAGGTCTTCTCCTTTATGCCTAAAAAGCTGTAGGTAGCGGATGTAAAATCAAAGCCTGCATCTCTGAGCACAGTTTGACCTGAGCCGCCGGGAAAATAACTGCCTTGATTCTCCCATTCATAATATTCTCCGGTGTGATGCACACGCTCACCTTTTGCATCGTACGCACTAACCGATTCCGACGGGGAATAGGTTCCTTCTGCATCGGAGGTATCAAGACCAATTTCCTTAATAAAATCACTGACGTCATAGTACGGTAAATAACCGTTGGTCAGGATTTTTTTAAGCGAAGAAGAGTTCTTTATATCGAATGAACCGACATAGGTTTCTTCATAATTATCGGTCTCTTCATTATACAAATTCTGGAACGCATAATATCTCTTGCTCGGAAGATCTCCGTTGATTGTGACGGTAGTTTCCGAATAAGACATATCAGTTGTTCCGTCACCGTCCGAATCATAGGAATTCAGATCAAATGATGCCCCGTCTTTTTTGAACTCGCTGGTGTCCAGCCAATTGTTGTCGCCGGCATATGTCAGCGTTGCCGACTCCGTGCCTGCCTCGGAACAGTAGACCTGCACAGAAACATCGTCGTCCCATGTCTGCATATAAACGTAATTGATGACGGACTGGGAATAGTTGCTGAGAATTTCGTCCGGCACAGCAGGAACGTCGCCGTCGGCAAACGCCTGCATGGCAAACATGGAGCCAATGCCCGCTACCGCCACCGCTGCCAGCACTGCCAACAGGTTAGACGGCTTTTGGATAAATTGCTTTGCTTTGGTAAGCATGGTTGTAAAAACCTCCTTTGGCTTTTCTTCTTTTTTTCATTCATTCATCCCAAAAATACAACAGTTGCATAAAGTTATCATTCACTATGTCATAGATCCATTCATCTCCTTATCGTCTGCATTTCAAATGTGTTTTTTGTGTTTTTGTTTTTCCATCTATGATAAAGGGTATAAAATAACCCTGTTGCGCGTTAATGATGGAATCCCTTGAACCCGGCGTATTCATATGCGTAAGAGCCCTCCGGAGCCGCTATGTAAAAATCCTCCGCCGCGCCGTCGAAGCTGTCGTCGCCAATGCTCGACACCGATTCGGGCAGAGTGGCTTTTTTAAGACCGACGCATTCCTTAAATGCCGCATATCCTATTACCTCCACTCCCTGCGCCGCTTCGGCTTCGGCAAGCTCCGTGCAGTAGGCAAAGGCGTAACCGCCCACATGACGCACGCTCGGAGGAATATATATGCTTTGCAGTGCGCTGCACCCCAAAAACGCCGAACCGCCTATTGTCTCCACTCCGCTGCCTAAGGTGACCGAACGGAGATTTCGGCAATTCTTGAAGGCACTGCTGCCTATTGTTTTCACCGTTGAGGGTATGACGACGCTCCCCAGCACACTGCTTCTTTTGAAGGCGCCGTCCCCGACTGCCGTCACCTTTCTTCCGTCGATGCTCTCGGGAATGACCACATTCGTCTCGTTGCCGATGTATCGGGTGACTATAATGCCGTCTCCGTCCAGGCTGTAGTCAAACGCCGCAAATATCCTCGGCGCTGTCGATGCGGTTGTTGCAGCGGCGGTCGCGGTCGTCTCGGCTGTGGTGGCAGTCGTGGTCGCCGCAGATGTGGTGGTGCGTGACGCAGAGGTCGAAACGGTTGCAGTAGTTGTCGGCGACGCGGGCTTGGTCTGTCTGCTGCCGTAATGACGCATCGCGGCAGCTCCGCCTATCAAGCCTCCCACCGTCAGCAGCGAAGCGATCGCCACGCTCACGCGCAGCGCCATGCCGCTTCCAGCCACAACAGCCGTTCCTTTGGAGCCTGCCGTCAGAGCCGCAAGCACCTTGGCAAGCAGCGCGGAGTCGGCAACCGGCGCGGAAGCCCGAATATTCGACATGCCGAAAGAATCGAAGCCCCGTATCTCCATCATGCGCCTGAGCTGCTGCCGCCCGTAATACAGACGGCTCTTGACCGAACCGACGGGAATATTCAGCACGTCGGCGATTTCGTCGACCTTCATATCCTCGTAATAAAACAGTATCATGCATACGCGCTGATTTTCGGGCAGCTCATTGACCAGCTCGTATATTTCCCGACTGGTTTCGGATATCTCCACCGCGTCGAGCGCCGACTCGGAATACTGGGACTCGTCAAAATAATCGTCCATCACATCGGAAACTGTCGTTTCATAGGCGTTTGACTTTTCCTTGGCGAAGGCACGCCATGTGTTGACAACGATTTTTTTGAGCCACGCGGGAAACGCCGCCTTGTCCCTGATGGTATTGAGCCGTGAAAATGCGGTGATGTAGCTCTCCTGCAATATATCCTCGACGTCGTTCTGATTGGCGCACAGGTGATTGGTGAGTGAATAAGCGCCGGAATAGGTGTATTTATACAGAGTCTCAATCGCCTTGGCGTCACCTGCCGCAGCCTGCTCTACATAACTGATCATCTGTTTTTTGTCCATACTTGCTCCAATGCCTGATTTCATTATAATTCACATTGATACACAGTCTGACAACCGCGTATCCCCTATATATAATCTAACAAAAGTATTATACAATAAAAATAAATATTTGCAATATGTAAAATTCACAACACGAAAAACCAATTTTTCATTAATAAGGTGGAAAAAAATTAATGCTTAGTTCAAAAGCCAGATATAAAAAAACACCCGATTTTTTTATGCAAAAAGCAAAGAGCATTTTTACATTAAAATCAGATGTTCTTTCGCTGTTTTTTTTGCAGACAGCGTGTGATTGTGTAATTGTCTTATTTTTTTCCCTGCATACTGCTTTCCTCGCCGTCCGTCGGGATCTGGTCACGGCTAAGGATCCGCTCTATGCGGTATCTCGGGCGGCGCTTTGTCTCAAAGTATGTCCTTCCGGCATATTCGCCCACCACCCCGACAGCGGCAAGCTGCATTCCGCCCAGAAGCCATACCGACGTCAGAATGTACTTGCCGTCCGATATGCTCCGTCCGCAGACCGAACAGCCCAGCAGCAGCACCAGCGCCGCCAATGCGCACACGGTAATTGCCGCGCCCGTCATCACGATCAGCGATATAGGCTTGATGCTGAACGAGGTTATCGCCTCAAATGCCGTGGAAAACATTTTGGAAAGCGAATATTTGCTTTTGCCGGCAGCACGCTTTTTCCTCGCATAATACACAGTCCTGCTCTGATACCCCATCAGCGGAACAACGCCTCTGACAAACAGATTCCGCTCACCGTACCGCATGAGCTGCCGCAGCACATCGGAGCTCATCAGGCGGTAATCCGCGTGATTGCTGACCGTCTTGGCGCCCAGCAGCTTCATGAGGGTGTAAAACATCTGCGCGGAAAAGCGTTTGAAAAACGTATCGGTCTTTCGGTCATTCCTCACGCCGTAAATCACATCGGCGCCCTCATAGTACTTGTCGATCATTTCCTCCATAACGTCTATGTCGTCCTGCAAGTCAGCGTCAATGCTCACAGCCATGTCGCAATTGTCTGCCACAGCGGCAAAGCCTGCCATCAGCGCGTTTTGCTGTCCGGAATTCCCCGCAAGACCCAGCGCGCATACATGAGGATCCTTTTCAAACGCCTCGTTCATAAGCTCCCATGTGCCGTCCGTACTGCCGTCGTCCACAAACAGGATATAACTGTCGGCAGATATCTTTTTCTTCTGTATCAAATCCGCCATAAGGTCGGTGAGCCTGATTGCCGTGTTCTCCATGACCTCCTGCTCGTTGTAACAAGGAACTACGATAGCCAATCGTTTCATCTTTTTGTATCTCCTAATTGCGTCCCGCTGTGTGATGAGTAATTGAGTAATTGATTGATCGAGTATATTATAAGTTATTTTTCATGTATTTGCAATCAAAATATTTTCCCGGCTTTTTTCAATTATGTCGATCATTTTTAAAAACGGTAAACCGTCAGCCTGTCGAGCTTCCACAAGCCGTTTTCACGGACAAAATCAATCTCGCTTCGGACAACGCGGTACGGATCGCGGGAATCGGATGTGTGGGCGACCGTTACCGTCAATTTTGAGGCGTCGTCAATGTAATACCGGCAGATATCCTTCACATTATGTTCTCTGACCCCCACCACAAAATACAGATTCCCGTCCGCTTCGGTAAAATACCTGCTCAGTCTGCCGACCTCCCCTGTTTCCGACCGCTGCCCGACGAATTTGACAAATGCGCTGTAGGAACCGAACCGTCTGTCGGTGAGCCTGCACCAAAGCACGCCGTCCTTTTCGGTGCATACTATCTCCCCGTTTTCGTCCGACTCGACCTGTACGCCGGCGAAAATGCTGTCGCTGCCGAAGTCAATTGCCTCGCCCACCCATTCCTCGATGCCGAGGGCGGCGTTGTCGGCAGCCCTGCGTTCATATGAGCCGACCGGATATTTCTGCACGGCAGATGAAGAACCGCTGCCTGTGTCCACGTCCGGCTGTTTGCCGTCGCCGCAGCCGCAGAACGTCAGCAGTGCCGCCGCGGCAAGCACCATTCCCGCAGCCCTGATTCTTTTCATTATTATTTTCTTCATTCATTCTCACTCTCCCGAAATGACGTTGGTTGTAATTCCATACCATTATATTTTCTGCCGCGCTAAAAAATAACGAAAAAAAAACAGACAACAAATACAATACTTTTACATATTTTTCATTCAATAGCGACTCACAGGTAATATAATTGATTAGGAAATCAAAAAAAATATTCACCAAGGAGATGTGAGATTTTGAGAATACTGCATACATCTGACTGGCACCTCGGCAAGATCGTCATGGTGCAGTCGATGCTCGACGACCAGAGGTATTTCATCGAGAATGACTTTCTGAACGCGCTTGATCGTTACCAACCCGACGTCATCGTGCTGGCGGGAGATATTTTTGACAGGAGCATAGCGCCGATATCCGCCATCGCCCTCTTTGAGGAAACGCTCTACAAGGTGGCGGAGAGAGGAATCCCCCTCATTGCGATATCCGGCAATCACGACAGTCCCGAACGCCTGATTCCGGCTGCTAGGCTGCTTCGCTCATCGGGCATTTACCTTGCCAACTCAATGAGCGATTTTCTTGAACCCATCGACATCACCGCAGCCGACGGCAGCCGCGCGAGGTTTTTCTGCCTGCCGTATTTCGACATTTCCATGGCAAAGGCTTTCATCGGCAGCGACGAGATAAAAACCGTCAACGACGCGTACGGCGTCATTCTTGATATGGCTTCGGACAAACTCTCCGGCGACTGCCCGAATATCCTTGTCACCCACTGCACCGTCACCGGCGCCGTTACCTGTGAGAGCGAAAGCAGCATTTCCGTCGGCGGCGCACAGCAGGTGTCGTCCGACCTTTTCAGCGCGTTTGACCTGACCTGTCTCGGACACATTCACTCCCCCCAGAGAGCAGGCGGCAGCGCACAGTACAGCGGTTCGCCCCTGCGTTATTCCTTTGACAGAAACGAGCGCGACAAGAAAATGCTGCTCTATGACACGTCGGACGGCATGAGCGTCACCGAAATTCCCATCACGCCTCTGCGCGAGATGAGAACGGTCAGGGGCAGCTTTGACGAGCTGATGAATGTGCCGGACAATTGCTCGCAGGATTACATATATGCCGTTGTGGACGACGATCACCTCATCTATGAGCCTATGTCACGGCTGAGAATCAAATATCCCAACCTTCTCAGTCTGGAACAGCTCTATATGACACGCACCCATGAAGATGAAAACAGCACGCTCAGCATGACAAGAGAAAAAATACGAGCCAATGCCATCACCGACGAGGAAATTGTGATATCATTCCTCGAGAACATCTGCAAGGTCAAGCCCACCGAGGATGAGATAGCGTTCTTCAACGGGATAAACAAAAGGATAGGAGATGACGGAATTTGAAGCCGATATATCTTAAAATGACAGCCTTTGCCTCCTACAACGGCACTGCCGAGGTGGATTTTACACAGCTCTACGAAAACGGGATATTCCTCATCACCGGCAAGACCGGCGGCGGCAAGACCACCATACTCGACGCGATCTGCACCGCTCTTTACGGCAGGGCGACGGGAAGCGTCCGAGGGAAGGAATGGCGGCAGTTCCGAAGCATCAACGCGCCCGACAGCCGCGACACCGAGATCGAATATATCTTTTCGGTCGCCGGCATAAAATATAAATTCTACCGCCGCTGGCACATGCCCAATTCCAAGAAGGAAGACCGCAAGCTCGACGACAAGGAAAACGCCTGCTATCGCCGGACAAGCGACTCTGACGATTGGGAGATCATAGCCACCGGCAGCGCCAAGGCAGTCGAACAAGCCGCGGCAGGCATCATAAAGCTGACCCACGAGCAATTTGTCAAGCTGATCATGCTGCCGCAGGGCGAATTCCGTGAGCTTCTCGTCTCCGATGACGAAAGGAAAACCGATATATTCAAAAAACTGTTTGACACCGAGCGCTGGGAAACCATCACCGACGCCATCAAAGATGAGGCAAAGAACATCAGCGACCGGTGCAGGGAACAACGGGGAATGCGTCAATTCGCCCTTGACAGCGCGGCGTGTGAATCTCCCGACGAGCTGGACGAAAAAATCAAAGAGATATCCGGCTTGCTCTCAGAGCTTGCGATAAAAGTCGGGCAAAATGAAACTGAAACCCGACGCACCGCAGAGGCACTGCAAAAGGGCGAGACGCTCGCCAAGCTCTTTAAGGAGCTTGACATTCAGCAAGCCGAACTTAAAAGACTGGAAGCCGATACGGCAAGGTATTCCGAACTGAGGCAAAAGCTGGCGCAGAGCCGCCGGCTTCGCGGAGCGCTCTCGGAATACAGCATGATGAACGCGGCGGATCTTGAAGCCTCACGCGCTTCCGCTTCCGTCAAAAAGGCAGCTGATGACAAAGCAAAAGCCGACCGCGCATTGAACGCCGCCAAAGAGAATTACGCCCATCTCCCCGAGCTTGAAAAGAACAGGGACAGCCTGAACGCAGTCATAGCCGGTCTGACAGAGCTTGCCAAAAGCCGCGCGGCTCACATGCAGGCGGCTGCCGACCTGAAAAGGCACTCCGACGACCTCAAAGCGCATCAGGATACGCTAACGGCGCTTGAAAACGAAAAAAAGACCATTGAAGACAATATAAGGAAGGGAAACGAATACCTCGTAAAGTGCATGGAGGCGTCCAAAGCGCTGCCAGCCGCCGCAGAGAAATGCGCCGACCTTCAGAACGCATTGACAATCGCCAAAGAGCATGAGGAAAAAGCAGCCCATCTTTCCGATTTGGAAAGGAATCTGTCAAACGCCGACGTTCAGTTAAAGCAGAAGGAGGCAGAGCTGTTATCCCAGCAGAAATCAGTCGAGGCGATGGAGCATGCCATCCGCTGCGACAAGGCGTATTCGCTGGCGTCTGACCTCGCGGAAGGCGTTCCCTGTCCGGTGTGCGGCTCGACGCATCATCCAAGCATTGCCCAGCCTGCCGCCTCCACGCCCACGGCACAGCAGCTCGAAATCTGCAAAGGGCTTGCCGACAAAGCCGCAAAGGAGCTTGCCACCTTGCGGGCACAACATTCCGCACTCACCGCCAAGCAGGAAATGCTCACACGTGACATTGCGGCAATAGCGCAGAAGGCGGACGGCGCCGAGATAAGAAGCTCACGCGTACTTCAGGCGGAATTTGAAGCTGCCAAAGCCGAGAGGGACAGACTGAAAAAGCTCGCCGACAATGTCATTCCGTCACAGAAAAAAATCGAATATTACAGCCATCATCTGAATGACAAAAGCGCCGACATCAGAAATGCCGAAACCCACATCAACAACCTCACCCTTCAGATATCCTCGGACAGGCAGACGCTCACCTCACTGGACGAACGACTGCAATCACACGGCATAGCAGGCTTTGATGAGCTGGATAGCAGACTGAGGCAGGCAAACGCACGTTTTAACCGTACCCAAGCCGAAATCAAAAGTCTGACCGATATCTTCCACCAATCCAAAAACGCTGCCGACAGCAGCGCGGCACTTCTCGCCAGCGCACAGGAGAGCCTTGTCCGTGCCAATTCCGCGTGCCGGACCCGCAGGGCTGAATTTGCCGCGAAATGCGCACAGCTCGGCTTACCGGAGGAAAGCGACTTCAAGGGCGGCATTCTCGACGACCGCAGCGAAGGAAATATCGACCTGACTCTGAAGGAATACGAAGAAAAGCTTGCCTTTGCACGCAAGAGGATCGGAGAGCTGTCCGGCGAAACCGAGGGCATGTCCCGCCCTGATACGGCAGCCCTTGAAAACGCCCACAGGCAGACGCTCGAGGAGGGCCGCACCCTCTCGCGGCAGAAGGGCGAATTGGAATCCAAGCTAAAGTCGCTTGATAATTGCCGCAGAACCGTCACGGAGACGGACATTGCTCTGAAAACGCTCGAACAGCAGTACAGCACCGCACAGCGCATGAGCCATCTGCTCTCCAACAAGAACATCGCCAAAATGTCCATTCACAGGTACGTAATAGGCTTGAAGATGGATCATGTCATCACCCAGGCAAATGAATACCTCAAAAAACTCACCAGAGGACAGTACTCCATGAGACGAATTGCTGGCGGCGCTGACAAAATCAATCACGCACTTGACATTGAGATACTCGACGCCTGCACCGGCGGCGTGCGTGCCGTTTCGACCCTGTCGGGCGGAGAGCTGTTTCTCGCCTCGCTTTCGCTTGCCTTCGGGCTTTCCGAAACGGTGCAGAGCTTCGCGGGCGGCATACACCTTGACTCCCTGTTTATAGATGAGGGCTTCGGTTCGCTCGACAGCGAGACGCTTGACACTGCTATGGAGGCGATCACCCGCGTGCGTGAGAACCGGCTTCTGGGCATTATCTCGCACGTTTCCGAATTGCAGGAGCGTATTCCCTGCGGCATCGAAGTCATTAAGAACCGCGACGGTTCATCGCTCAGAATCAGGTAAAGCAACGCAGACAAGCTCTCCCCCTTCAGCTACACACTTCAACCTGACGAAATATCGGGCATAAGGCTCCGCTTGCTTTGAGCGACCTTCTGCCCGATTTTTTTTATTCTTTCCTAAAGATGGATTTGATTATTGTGCAAAACACCGATTCTTTTGTTTGTTGTTACCAGTTATCGGGTTGAATATCTATACAATCGTCTGATTTTTTATAAATCGGAAATAAAAATATTTTTAAAAGAAGAAATAGATTGACAATATAATCCAAAAAGCAAAATTTAGATTCCAACAGTCTTGTGATATACCAACAATAGTTTTGACACATTTTATTGATTTTTTGTAACTTTTATGTTATAATATCATTCGTCAGTCACCACAAAAATTCAACATTATTTGTTCCCTGGATTCTCGAAAACGTGACGATAATATCATAGGAAATCCCATAAAATAGGGATTTCGAGCTGCTTTTATCGTCACGCATTTAGAATAGATAGTTGTGAAGGTCGGCTGGCAGCCTAAAAATTCGGATAGCAATGGCATTTCACAAGAAAGCGAGGGAAGAAATTTGGTAAAAAAACGTATTGTCTTGATCGGACTGCTCTCTGCTCTGATGGCGGTGATGATTCCCTGTACGTCGGTCGGCAGGGTGGTACATGCCGAATCGCTGGGTCTGAAAGCCTGTACGGGGAGCTTCTCTACGGCACAGGCGACAAACAGCGACCAGATCAAAAAGGTCGAAGAGCTTTCCAAAAAGGAAACCACAGGCGACATGTCCGCAAAAATGCACCAGCTTCTTTTTACGTCGACCTACAGACCAGCCGAAACAGGCGGGAAGGACTGGATCAAGGGCAACAGCGGGGACCCCATCACCTCCGTCTATGACGAGGGACTTGGAATGACCGTATCGTGGGGCTGGAGATCATGGGGATGCTTTTCCTACGCCTGCTTTGTCTCACAATATGTCAGAGGCACCATAGGTTCAGGCTCGATCGTTTCCATCGGTTATGAATCCGTTCCGACCGCAGCCGAGATAAAGTCCTTTATAGAAAAATATGCAGACCCGGGCGAACAAATACGTTATTATTACAAATCTTCCTACGGATACTCCAGCGTACATTCTGTGGCATATCTGGCAAGCGACAGCAACGGCTTTTACTTTCTGAGCGAATCGGGAGACGGACTCAAGGTGAGCGTGCTTTACTGCACATACAGCTATTTGCAGAGCGTTCTGAGGGTCTGCCCGAACGACAGCACTCTGAAAATCTACGATACCAACGGCAGCAGCAGCGGAAGTGCAACCCCATCCATTAATTTAAGCGCATCCAACGCCGCCTCCACAGTGACTGCCAAGCCCACGCCCCGTTACACCCCCGACACTTCGGAATACAAGGTGTCCTTCAGCCGCGAACTTGTTTCGAGAGACTGGATTGCCGTAATGTACGGCAGCGACGTCAGATACATGCAGGCGTGCCTTTACTACCTCGGATACAGCGTTGATATCGACGGCATGTACGGCAAGTGGACGGCGGCGGTTGTCAGACAGTTCCAGTCCCATTACGGACTGAGCGCCGACGGAGATATAGGAAGATCCACATGGCCCGCTATCGAAAAGGCGGTCACCGCCAATCCCTCTCCCGTCTCACAGCCCGAAATCACCACCCAGCCCAAAGACGTCATTGCCGTTGCTGACAGCGATGTCACATTCCGCGTCGCCGCCAAAGGCTCCGGACTCAAATACCAGTGGTACTACAGGAAAAAAGGGCAGACCGACTGGACGCTCTGGAAGGGGCATACCACCGCCTCCACCACCGCGACATCCAATTCCTCTTGGGACGGAATGCAGGTTCGCTGCCTTGTGAGCAACAGCTCCGGCAAGCAGGTCTATTCCAAGGCTGCGGTTATTACGATAGCCAAGCCGCTGAAAATCACCTCCCAGCCGCAGAGCAAGACCATTGCCTCCGGCGAAAGCATCACCCTTTCGGTCAAGGCGCAGGGGACAGGCTTGAGCTACCAGTGGTATTTCAAAAAGAAGGGCGACAGCTCGTGGAGCGTGTGGAATACGAGAACACACGCCAGCGAAACCGTCGCCCCCAATGCCAAATGGAACGGCATTCAGCTCTATTGCAAGGTCAGGGATTACTCCGGCAAGACGCTCAATTCCACCGCCGCCACTGTCACATTTACATCGCCTGCCATTGCAATTACGGCACAGCCCCAGAACAGGACGGTCAGCCTCGGACAAAGCCTCACCCTCTCGGTCAAGGCACAGGGGAAAAATCTGAGCTACCAGTGGTATTTCAAAAAGAAGGGCGACAGCTCGTGGAGTCTGTGGAAAACAAGGACACACGCCAGCGAAACCGTCACCCCCAATGCCACATGGAACGGCATTCAGCTCTATTGCAAGGTCAGGGATTCGTCGGGCAACACCGTCAATTCCGCCGCCGCAACGATAACCGTAACGCCTCCCGCCATCACGATAACCTCGCAGCCCCGCGGCAAGGCAATTAACCTCGGTGAAAGCCTCACCCTTTCAGTGAAGGCGCAGGGAAAGAGCCTGAGCTACCAGTGGTATTACAAAAAGAGAGGCGCTTCCGGCTGGAGCATTTGGAACGGTCACACTCACGCCTCCGAGAGCGTGACGCCCAATGAGACATGGGACGGCATTCAGCTCTACTGCCGCGTAAAGGATTCCTCCGGCAATGTCGTAAAATCCGACGTCGCCGTTGTGGTGGTCAATTCATAAAGCCGCAGCGCCGACCTCCTGCTTCATTCCAAAAGCATCTGTTATATCTTGAAATAAAGAAAGCGCGTGCCGTCACTCCATGTGATAACACGCGCTTTGTCTATATTATAGACGCAAAATCATATCATATCATTATTTGAAAGAAAAGCTGTGGGTATATAAAACATAAAACATAAAACATAAAACATTACTTCACAAACTCCGCAACGATCTCTTCCGCCTTGGCAAGAGCCTCGTCCAGCTTGGAGAGATCCTTCGCGCCTGCCATCGCGTTGTCCGGCTTGCCGCCGCCGTTGCCGCCTGTCACCTGAGCGACTGCCTTGACGATCTTGCCGGCATTGGCTCCCTTGGCGAGCGCCTCCTTGCCGACCGCAACAAATATGGTACCCTTCTCGCCGTTGACCGACGCGAACACCGCAACGCTGTCGGCGCACTTGTCACGCACCTTGTCGCCCATTGTGCGCAGCTCGTCCGGCTTCACGCCATCGAATTTTTTGATGACCAGCTTGGTATCGCCTACACAAGCGGCGTTCTCCACCAGCGAATCCACCTCAATGGAAGCCAGCTTGGAGGAAAGCTGCTCGATTTGTCTGTCCTTCTCCTTCAGCTCGGCGGTCATGGCAGCGCCCTTGCGCACCAGCTCGGCGGGATTGCTCAGCTTCATCGCCGCCGCCGCGTCGCTGATGGTGGCAAGCGCTTCATTGAGCATGGTGAGAACATTCGCGCCCGTAACGGCTTCGATTCTTCTCACGCCGGCAGCGACGGAGGATTCGGATTTAATCTTGAAAAGACCAAGCTTGGCGGTATTGTCCACATGCGTGCCGCCGCAGAATTCAATGGAGAAGTCGTCCGCCGTGCGCACAACGCGAACCACATCGCCGTATTTTTCACCGAACAAAGCCATTGCGCCCAATTGCTTGGCTTCCTCGATGGGCATTTCGACATTGATGACTTCCACAGCGCTGAGGATTTCGGCATTGACGAGGGCTTCGACCTGCGCAAGCTCTTCGGCTGTCAGCGCCGAGAAGTGGGTGAAGTCGAATCGCACCGCGCGGCTGTCGACGAGCTGACCCGCCTGCTCGACATGGGTGCCGAGTGTCTTGCGAAGCGCCGCCTGCAAAAGGTGCGCCGCCGTGTGGTTGCGGCGTGTTGCCATTCTGGTGGCAAAGTCGTAAGCGACCTTTACGGTGTCGCCGACATTCAGCTGCCCCTCCGTCACCTTGCAGGTGTGCAGGAACACGCCGGAATTGTTTTTCGTTGTATTCTCAACGGCAAGGACAGCGTTTTCGCCGGAAACACTTCCTGTATCGCCCACCTGACCGCCGCTTTCGGCATAGCATACCGTGCGGTCGAGCACAACGATGGCTTCTTCGCCCTCGGACGCGCTGTCGGTGAGTTCGCCGCCCGAAACGATGGCAACGACCTTGGCTTCACATTCGCTCTCGGTGTAGCCGAGGAACTGCGTTGCCTCCATATCCTTGAAGAGATCGGCGTCCCCCTTCCACGCTTCGGTGGTGGCGTGAACGCCTGCCATCTTGGTCTTGAGGCGGTAATCGTCGTATATCCTGCGGAAGTCCTCCACATCGACCTTCATGCCCTTGTCGGCAAGGATCTCCACCGTCAGGTCAATCGGGAATCCGTAGGTGTCCTGCAATTTGAATGCCGCTTCGCCGCTGAGAGTATCGCCGTCGTGGTCGGCTACGAAGTCCTCGAGAATCTTCATGCCCTGATCTATGGTCTTGGCGAAGTTGGCTTCCTCGGTGGCGATGACGTTGTGTATAAAGTCGCGCTTGTCCTTGAGTTCGGGATAGGCGCTCTCGTTTTCGTGAATCACGGTGTCGCAGACCTCGGTGAGGAACATTCTGTCTATGCCGAGCAATCTGCCGTGACGCGCCGCACGGCGGAGCAGACGGCGCAGGACATAACCGCGTCCGTTGTTGGAGGGCATGACGCCGTCGCCGATCATGAAGGTGGTGGAGCGGATATGGTCGGTGATCACGCGGAGGGAAATGTCAGTCTTGGGGTCGTCGCCGTACTTCACGCCGGCGATCTCGCTGATGTGCTTCATGATATTCTGCACGGTGTCGACAAGGAAGAGATTGTCCACGCCCTGCACCACGCAGGCGAGACGTTCCAGACCCATGCCGGTGTCGATATTGGGGTGATCGAGGGGGGTGTAGGTTCCCTTGCCGTCGGAATCGAACTGGGTAAAGACGTTGTTCCAGATTTCCACGTATCTGTCGCAGTCGCAGCCCACGCCGCAGGTGGGCTTGCCGCAGCCGTATTCCTCGCCGCGGTCAAAGTATATCTCGGAGCAGGGACCGCAGGGACCTTCGCCGTGCTCCCAGAAGTTGTCCTCCTTGCCGAGGCGGACGATTCTGTCGGGCGAAACGCCGACTTCCTTTGTCCAGATATCGAATGCCTCGTCGTCGTCCTCATAAATGGAGACCCACAGGCGGTCTACGTCCATTTCGAGCGTCTTGGTGAGGAATTCCCATGCCCATGAGGTCGCCTCATGCTTGAAGTAATCGCCGAAGGAGAAATTGCCCAGCATTTCAAAGAATGTGCCGTGACGGGCGGTGATGCCGACGCGCTCGATGTCGGGGGTGCGTATGCACTTCTGGCAGGTGGTGACGCGCTTGCGGGGAGGTGTGATCTCGCCGGTAAAGTACTTCTTCATGGGTGCCATGCCGGAGTTGATCAGCAGCAGGCTGTTGTCGTTCTTGGGAATGAGCGAAAAGCTCGGGAGACGAAGATGCCCCTTGCTCTCGAAAAAGGAGAGATATTTTTCTCTCAGCTGGTTAAGTCCTGTCCATTCCATTATGTTTTCGTCTTCCTTTCTTTGTGTTGGATTTAGCAAAATGAAGTTTTTGAGCAATACAAAAAGCCCTGCTGTCCCCGTAAGAAACAGGGACGACAGAGCCGCGGTACCACCCTAATTGCTTGATGCTACGAAGTAACATGTAAGCCGCTTTGATTGCCGATTAACGCTCGACGCACGTCCGATTCGTCACCGGAGCGCTTTCCATGGATATTCGGGCGGCCATTATTCCGCGTTCACCCGTCAGGTCTTGCAGCCGTGAACCTGACTCTCTGAGGGCAGCCGGAATAACTTTCCCGAAGGCGCATGATTTGCTGTAAATAAAAATTGTAATTTGAATTATACACCGATTTTTTTTAAATGTCAATACAGTGAATGAAAATAAAATCATTCAGGCTTTGCTGAAAGCCCACAGATTGCGGATCTGCCCCTTTATGTCGTTGTATTTCCAGAGCTTGTCGGAATTTATGTAGCTGTTGGAGTCGTTGATCTTGATTTTGCCGTCAACGTAATCTGTAAATACTATGTAATGTCCGCCGGTAGTGAAATACCCCTTGCTCATGATGGCAACTATGGGATGCCCCTTTTTGAGCTGGCTTTTTATGTCGTTTTCGTTGTTGGAGACTCGTTTCACCTTCATGCCGAGCTGGACACCGCCCTTGTCCATAAGGCTCCACGACGAACCGTTGCCGGGAACGCAGTAGCCGTTTTTAATGGCAAACTGCGCCATTTTACGGGGCGTAAGCGTGGTATCGTTGAGAACGTACATCGCCGTCATGGAGAGGGCTGTGGGACCGCAGCCGCTGGTTCCGATGCAGCCGGTGCCGTATTTGTCGTAGCCCCAGCGTTCGTCCCATTGCATTAGCAGCGGAACGGTCTTGCTGCTCTTGTATTCAGTCAGGTTGAAATTCACGCCCTTGTAGCTGTCCTTTTTGATGGGATAATTGAGAACAAAGGCGGTCGCCTCCTTGTCGCGGTCGAGCAGACTGACCAGATAGGCGGGATATCCCGCGGTGTCTATTGTGACCGTTGCGGCTTTGGAAGTGGCCTTTTTGCCCACATTGTCGGTGACGACGCATTTCACCTTCATGTTGTGCCACGAGGCGTCCGAAATATCCCATGTAGATGCAGAAGCATGTCCGACCCATTTGCTCCATGAGGCGTCGTTTTCCCTCTTGATATACCACTGATATTTCAGCCCTATGCCGGAAGCGGAAATCACAAAATCCGCCTTGTTCTTTATCTTGACGCAGAGATCCTCGGGCTGAGTCGTTATCTGAAGCGGTGCGTTTACGGTGATCTTTGCGGGAACCGTCTCGACCGTCCTGCCGACATTTCCGGTGATCACGCACTTGATGAGCATTCCTTCCCATGTCTTGTTGACCTTGGCGGTGGTATCGGGGGTTGTGCGGTCGTCCCATTGATTCCATTGGGTCTGTCCGGATTTTTTGTAATACCAGCGGTACTTGACGCCTATGCCGGAAGCCTCGGCGGAGAGTGTAACGGTGCTGCCCAGATCAAGGGTGGCATTCTCCGGCTGCCTGACGATAGTGAGCGGCGCATCCACGCTTACGGTGAGACTCTGAGTAGTGACCGACGCCTTGCCGTCCGAAATGACGCATCGGAGCTGCATGCCGTGCCACGTCTCATTGGCAACGGCGGAGGTGACGGCGGTGGTGTGTCCCTTCCACTCTGTCCAGAAAAGCAAGCCGTCCTTCTTGAAATACCATTGGTATTTGAGGTTGCTCCCCACTGCCTTGACCGAAAACTTGGTTCTTTCGCCGAGCACTGCCATGGTGTCGGACGGCTGGCGCACGATCTGAAGCGGCGCGTCAATCCTGACCTTTGCGGAACGGGAGTAAACGCTGTTTCCCGCACTGTCGGTCACCATACATCTGACCAGCATGCCGTCCCACGTCACATTTGCCGCAGCGGTGGTTTTTGCGGTAGTGTGTCCCTTCCACTCGCTCCATGTGTCTGCGTTGTCCTTTTTGAAATACCACTGAAATTTCAGTCCGTTGCCGCTCGCCTTGACGGTGAATGTGACCTTCTGTCCCGGCTCGGCTGTAACGTCGGAGGGCTGCGTGACAATGCTGACGGCTTGAGCAGACCCAATTGCAGCGCTGACACTCTGCACGGCTGTGGCGGCACTTACCGAAGGAACCGACGGGAGATACGACACGCCTATGACCATTGCCAGAACTGCCGCACCTGCCAATATTCGCTTTTTTAAATCATTTGTTTTTTCCAAGAGAACGCGCTCCTCTTTTGACATCTCATTGCCGTTTTCATGAAAAAAATCAGCAATGCCAAATGTTTTATAAAAAGTTTGATTACAGCTATTTAAACATTATAACAGAATTATTACAAATTGTCAATTCATATATTTTTTGTAGAAATGATGGCGCGTTGACTGATTTTTGTACTGTTTGTATGTTTGTCCAAAAACTGATACTTATCAATCCCATTCATTTTTTGAATGGGATTGACTTCTATTTTCTCAGAAGCTACAATATATACAGACATTATGTGCGAAAGGAAACAGCGGCGTTATGAACGATTCGACTCCAAACAAAAGTTACAAAATCCTTATCATCGACGATGACGAGGATCTTTCCATGATTATTTCGGATATGCTGACAGATTACGGCTATCGCGTGACGCACGTCGCGGACGGGAACGGCGCGTTTGATCTGCTGTCGGGCAATACCTACCATTTGATTCTGCTGGACATCAATCTGCCCGATGCCGACGGCTTTGCCATCTGTCGGGAGCTGCGCCGCGCCTCTACCGTTCCTGTACTCTTTGCCAGCGCGCGCACCAGCGAAACCGACCGCGTGGAAGGCTACGACATCGGCGGCGACGATTACCTGCCAAAGCCCTACTCCATGAAGGAACTGCTGGCACATATCAACGCGCTGATTCGCCGCACCTACGGATTTTCGCAGCAGGAGCAGGTCGTGACCTTCGGCAATGTTACGGTCAATCTCACCGCACGGAGCGTCACCAAAAATGGGGTACCCGTTTCTCTCTCACTGCGGGAATTCGACCTGCTGGCTTACCTTTGCCGGCACCCCAACACAGCCATTTCCAAAGACACGCTGCTTTCGGAGGTGTGGGGCGCATTTTCCACCGTCGAGCCGTCCACCCTGACCGTTCACATCCGCTGGCTGCGGGAAAAGCTGGAGGACAATCCCGCCGAACCGCAATACATCAAGACCGTCTACCGCGTCGGCTACTTATTAAATGCGTAGTAATGCGTAATTCGTAATGCATAATGCGTAATTATATCGCATAATCGGGAGGTCCCTATGAAACGGAAGTTAATGATTGTTACGTCGCTCTTTTCGGTTGTCATTATTTTCACAGCAGCAGCGTTTTCGCTCGCAGACAAGGCAGCCAATCCGGACGACGCCCGCGCCGAAGAGCTGATTGCGCTCAATGAAATATCGCGGCTTGTGGAAACGAACCCTCATCTGGCGAAAGAAAAAATTGACGCGCTGGAACAAAACATCCGCGCCGAGGAAATCCGGCGCAGCGGTGCCGGACGGGAATGGCTTTCTGGCGGCATCAGCCTTGTGTTTCTGGCAGGCGTGATGGGATATGTGTATGTTTCCGTTCTTCGTCCGTTTGATAAAATGAAGGAATATGCCGCGGAGATAGCCAAAGGCAATTTTGACGTGCCGCTGGACTATTCCCGCTCCAATTACTTCGGGCAGTTCACATGGGCATTCGACAGTATGCGCCGCGAGATCACCAAAGCCCGTGCCAACGAGCGCGAGGCTGTCGAAAACAACAAGACCGTCATCGCCACACTCTCTCACGACATCAAGACGCCTATCGCTTCTATCCGCGCCTACGCCGAGGGATTGGAGGCGCACATGGATTCCTCTCCTGAACGCCGCGCGAGGTATCTTTCCGTCATCATGCGAAAATGCGACGAGGTGGCGAAACTCACCGACGACCTGTTCCTGCACTCGCTTTCCGACCTAAATAAATTGAAAATCAACGCCGCGCCGCTGGAAATTTGTTCCTTTGTGAAAGAAGCCATAGAGGAATTGGCTGCCCAGCAGGACGATATTTTTTTCGTCCCGCCCTCTTTCTCCGCTTATGTATCTGCCGACAAAAACCGTCTTTTGCAAATCATCGAAAATCTCATCAACAATGCCCGCAAGTACGCCAAATCCGATATTGACGTGTCTCTGTCGCAGGAAAACGGCGCAGTATGGCTGAAAATCCGGGACTACGGCGGCGGCATTCCGGACGGGGATATGCCCTTTATCTTTGACAAATTCTACCGCGGCAAAAACTGCGGCAATGAGCAGGGCTCCGGCTTGGGGCTTTATATCGTCAAATATCTCGCTGAAAAGATGGGCGGCAGCATTCTGCTCCGCAACCGTGCAGACGGACTGGAAGCGGTGGTTTCCCTGCCGGTGGAAAAATAATTGATTTCTCGGACTTCTTAATTACTTCTTAATATCTTTTCTGATAGAATGTGGCTATCAAACCAAAGGGAGGTATTTTCAGTTCATGAAAAACATGAAAAACAATCAAAAGACCATTCTGTCAGCAAAAGACCTGTGCAGGAGCTTCGCCCATAACGGTGGACAGGTGCATGTCCTGCAGCACATCGACCTCGACATTTATGAGGGCGACTTTACCGTCATCATGGGCGCGTCGGGTTCGGGCAAATCCACCCTGCTCTATTCGCTCAGCGGCATGGACCGCGCTACTTCGGGACAGGTACTTTACGGAGAACTCAATATCGTGAAGGCAAAGGAAAACAAACTCTCCGAGCTGCGCCATACCGACTTCGGCTTTATCTTCCAGCAGATGCACCTTGTCAGCAATCTGACGCTGTTTGAAAATGTCGCCGTGTCGGGTTATCTCAACAAGGCAGCTTCCTCTGCCGAAGTCAAAAAACGCACCAATGAGCTTCTTGAAAAAATGGGGCTTGAAAAGGTCAAAAGCCACCTTCCCTCACAGGTATCGGGCGGCGAACAGCAGCGCTGCGCCATTGCCCGCGCGGTGGTCAACAATCCCCGGCTTCTCTTTGCCGACGAGCCGACCGGCGCGCTTAACCGTCACAACACCACCGAAGTGCTTGACCTTCTGACGGAATTGAACAGTGCGGGACAGAGCATTCTGATGGTGACGCACGACCTCCGCGCCGCGCTGCGTGCCAACCGCCTTGTCTACATCGAGGACGGACGTGTCATCGGCACGCTCGACCTGCCGCCCTACAACGCCGAGGAAGAGCACAGCCGCGAGGTGCAGGTCAACGCGTGGCTTTCTTCCATGAAATGGTAAGGCGGTGACGCAAATGGAAATTTTGACATTATTATCCGCCAATATCCGCCGCAAAAAAGGCTCCTTCACCAGCATTATCCTGCTGATGCTCATTATCTCGATGGCGCTGACCGCCTTTCTGAGCATCAGCAAAAGCACCCGTGCAAGCATTGAAACCGCCATGAATACCGCCGACGCGCCGAACATCAATGTGTTTATCATGGACGATTTCTACAAGCCGGAAATCGTTGCGAAAGTCAGGAATCATTCGACAGTTGACCGCGCGGAAGTGGTGGACAGTGTCGCAGTAAAATACAGTCTGAACGGCACCATCGGTCACAATACATGGTTTCTGCGGAAATATGACAGCGAAAAATTTCCACGGTTAAAGGACGATTTTTCAGGCTATTCCGGTAACACACAAAAGCCCAAAAAGGGCGAAATTTATGTGACACAGGGTATTTTAACGTCAGAAGAATGTAAAATCGGAGACAAAATCAAGCTCTACCCGACCACAGCACCCTATGAGCAATACGTCACCGAGATGACCGTCGCCGGTGTGGTGGTGGAGCCGTCGCAAGGCTCGGCCATGATCGGCTGGAAGCAGATCTTTATCAGCGATGAGGATTTTGACAGAATGTTCACCGCCAACACAGAGCGCAGCAATTGTCATATTGCCCAAATTTATCAATCACCCGACTGCACGCTCAGCGACGCCAAATTCGAGCGACAGCTCAATCTCGACACCGGTATCACTGACTGTGCGGTCGGATCACTTACACGCGAAGAGTCGATACATTACACCTACCTTTACACAGAGATTATCGTGTCCGTCTTAATGGTATTCCTGATTTTTCTGACCGTCATTGTGATGATCGTCATGAATCACTCCATTGCCACCAGCATTGAAATTGACTATGTCAATCTCGGCGTACTCAAGGCGATGGGCTTTTCCAAGGGCAAAATCCGGGCGGTGTTTCTGCTGCAATATCTGCTGGCGGAGCTGATCGGCGCGGCAGTCGGCTTTACGCTGTCTATTCCGCTGACGGGCGCGTTTTGCGACGTGTTCCAGCCGATTATTGCGATTCCCAATGAAAACACGCTTGCCGTTTTGCCGAGCGCCCTGATTCTGGCGGGAATATTAGTTGTCTCCTGCCTGTTTATCCTTCTCGGCACCCGCAAGGTCGGACAGATTTCCCCCATCCGCGCCATTTCCGGCGGGAGAGAGGAAATTTATTTCGACAGCCGCCTCAAAGCCCCGATCAGCAAAAGACTCCTTTCCGCCAGCCTTGCGCTGCGGCAGTTGACCGCCAACAAACGCCGCTATTTCGGCACCGTGGTGATTGTCGCTCTTCTCACCTTCTTTATGCTGACCATCACGGCGCTGGGAGATACGGTTGATTCGGAGTCCGCTCTCGAAGGCATGGGATTGATCACCAACGAAATCGGCGTACTCTTCAGCGAACCCGAAAAATATGACAGTACGGTGGGCGGTATCGAGCATATCATTGAACGGCACACGACCATCAAAAAGAAATATTTTTACGCGACCGGATACGTTTCCTTAAATGGCGAAAATCTGTATTGTATGTACTATGAAAATCCCGATGTATTGGTCATATCGAAGGGACGCGCGCCGCTGTATGACAATGAAATTGTCATCACGCCCATCGTGGCGGAGGGACTGAATCTGCACATCGGCGACAAGGTCACCATTTCCAAGGACGGCAAAACCGAATGTATCATCGCTGGGTTGTTCCAGTCGGTCAATGATACCGGACGCTGTTTTGCCACCAATCTGGACTGTGTCAGAAAAATCGGCATCAAAAACGTGAATTATGCCGGATTCCATGTGGAAGACAAATCGGATCTGAAAGCCATTCAGAGCGAAATCCTTAACACATACGGCGCATATGTGGAGTGTGAACTCAATGAGGACGGCAATCTGGACGATACCTTCACCATTGCCATCAACGCGATGAAGGCGTTTATCTATGTGTTCTCGATTGTCTTTGCGCTGGTGGTCGTGGTCATGGTCTGCAAAAAGACCTTCCTGCAGGAAAAGACCGACATCGGCATTTACAAGGCGGTCGGCTTCCGCGTGCGCCGTCTGCGGCTGCAATTCGCGGTGCGATTCCTGCTGATTGCCGTCATCGGCGCGGGAATCGGTTCCGCTCTCAGTCTGTGGCTCTCCGGCAGGGTGCTCACTATGATGCTTTGGAATATCGGCGTGAGCAGCTTCCGCGTCGCCTTTACCCCGATGACGATTGCCGTACCGGTTGCGCTGCTGTGCGTCTGCTTCTTCCTGTTTGCCTACCTGATGGCGGGACGTGTCAAGCGCGTGGACGTGAAGGAACTGATCACGGAATAACGAAACAAAATATGATAAAATGAAAAAAGGGGACGGAAATCAAATTCCAATGACTTCCGCACCCTTTATTATTTTTCAGGCTCACCATATAATGACGCGCTTGTCCTCGGGGATGTACATTTTATCCGTCGGCTGAACGCCGAAGGTTTCGTACCATTCGCTGAAATTGCGGGGCTGCATGTTCGCCCTGAGTTCACAGGGGGAATGCACGTCCATGGTAAGCAGGATCTTTATATAGCCTTCCTTGGCTTTCATACACCATATTCTCGCCCAATTGAGGAAGTAGGCTTCAAAATCGGGATGTTCCAGTGTATGCATGATTTCCAGCGTAACAGCCATTCCGCCGTTGTCCGCAATATTTTCGGACACCACCAGACCGCCGTTGACCTTGCCGCCGTGGTAGGGAATGCCGTCGAACTGGGCGGTCATAGCCTTCGTCTTTTCCTCGAAGGTCTGGAAATCCTCCTTCCTCCACCAGTCGAAGAGGTTGCCCTTCTCATCGAAATGAGATCCGTTGTTGTCGAAGGCGTGGGAAATCTCATGACCGATCACCGCGCCGATGCCGCTGAGGTTTTCCTCCCTCTTCTGCTCCACCGAGTAAAAGGGCTTCTGGAGAATGGCGGCGGGAAAGGTGATGTCGTTCCTGAACGGGTCGTAGCAGGCGTTCACCATGTGAGCGGGCATCTGCCACTCGTCGGGATCGGTGGGCTTGTTCAGCTTTTCAAAATGGTGAATTCTCTTCAGGCGGTAGATATTGTCCATAGCGCCGAAGAAGGAATCGTCATCGCTGACCTTCAACGTGTCAAAAAATCGGTCATATTCGTCCGGATAGCCCATTTTGATGTGTATGCTGCTGAGTTTCAGAATGGCTTTTTCCTTTGTTTCCTCCGCAAGTATTTCGTTTTTCCTGATCCTATTCTCGTAAGTCTCGATGATCTCCTTGACAATCGAGGTGATGTCCTTCTTGGCTTCCTCACCGAAATATTTTCTGCCGTAATACACCCCTATCGGCTGATCATACAGCGAGGAGGCAAGACGGGCTGCCTGCTTTTCGATGGAAGGCATCTCTTTTACGCCGATGAGCTTGTTCATGGCTTGCTGTGAAATTTTGTAAATATCCGTGGAGAGCGCCGGCGCGTACTGGAAGATAGTATTCACATAGCACCAGTGAATGAAAAGGGGAAAAGTCTTTTCACTGAATATTTCCCTGAAGCCGTCGAAATAGCGGGGATTGGCAAGTATCAGCTTTTCGGGAACGCCGTCGCCGTACAGCTTTTGCAGCAGACCGGCAAGATCGAAGGGAGCGAGAAGCCCGCAGACCTCCTTGGTGTCCCTGGGATTGTACATCTTGTAATAATCCGCCATTTCCCGCTGGCTGAGCGCCTTTCTGCGGATCAGATCGTCGAAGGCGATGGTATCCTTCAGATACTGTTTTTGCTCTTTCCGGCTGAGAGGGGATAGTTTGAGCAGGGCGGTTGCCATCTTCCTGTAAAGGGAGAGCATGTAGTGTCTGGTGATTTTCTTCTCGTAATAGGTGGTGTCGGGAAGCAGGAGACTTGGATTCGAGAGGAAGAGACAGTGGCGGGAGGTATCCTTCCAGTCCTCAGTGACCTCCATATCAAAGGGGAACGGTACTCTGTCGTACAGAAATTCCACATTTTTTTGGTTGAAATCACCGACCGATGTGATGCTCTTTATCTTATCAAGCAGCGGATACAGCGGCTTCATGCCCGCATCGCCGCGTGCCTTTACGTCAAGAGCCTTTTTATACAGACGCACTGCGTCCTCAATGATCGGGATATCGGGCTTCTCCTCCCCGCTTGCGAATTTCGCGCAATCGTCCATCAGCAGCTTTTCCACATCATCCGCCAGCAATGAAAAGCCTCCTGTCATCGGCTTATCAGCGGGAATGACCGCGTTTTTTATCCATTCGCCGTTGACATACTGATAAAGATCGTCCTGTATTCTTACCGTTTCTTTTTCCTTACTCAAAATAACCCCTCCTGTGATAAGTGTATAAGTGTATAAGTGTATAAGTGTATAAGTGTATAAGTGTATAACCTTAATCCGTGAAATTGAAAAAGTGCAGAAGTTGAAAACCGCGCAAAACAGGGCGTTGACAGCCGGAAAAAGAAAATATGGTACTCACCCAAAAGG
>CACWOX010000026.1 GCA_902762615.1 uncultured Ruminococcus sp.
AAAAACTTGGGCTTATTGACACTTCTCCCACTCCTAAACGTAAGCCCGGCAGACCTCCTAAAAATTGTGTATAGTCTTATCTTTTGGGATAGTAGTATTAGATTATTTCAAATGATAATCACAGCCTGATAAAAAATTATCATCTCCTTTTGTTCTGCATAAGCCGCTTCCCGAAAAGCCTTCATAAAAATGAAGGTTAGTGAGGTTTTTTGGTAATATAGGGTAATTGGGTATAATTGTAAAAAGATTGTGTAAGAAGATTAATCCTTGACGGACTGATGAACGGGAATGACTTATGTCTGTTAGGGCTAAACAATGAACAATAACAACAGTCCAAATGCAATACATAGGATAAATACATAATCTCCACTGGGTAAGCATTGCCGCAGACAAACCATTGGGGAAAATTAATTTATGGCGGCATTGCCTGTGAAGCGATCTGTTTTTATTCCTCTTCCCTTTTGCACGGTCGGAACGTGCAAGGGCAGATGTTCAATTGCCAACTGTCAATTCAGCCCGTGCAAAAACCTTTAAAACATGCTATAATATAGGTAACACAGCAAACGGAGTGATGACAGATGAAACACATCGAAGGAATCAGCAGAGATCAGATAATGATGACTGATTTGGAGAGTCTGATACCGGCAAACAGCGAGTGCCGCGTCATAGATATTTTTTGTGACAAGCTGGATATGGTTAAGCTGGGATTTATGCACGCTGAAACAAAGGACGAAGGTCGTCCTCCGTATGATCCTACGCCCTTGCTCAAGCTATATCTGTACGGATTGCTCAACCGCATTTGTTCCTCGGGCAAGCTTTCGCTGGAAACAACGCGAAACATTGAAGTGATTTGGCTGATTAACGGAATGCGTCCCAGCAAGCGCACACTTTGCTACTTTAAGGAAAACAACAAGGAACAGCTGCGCAAGGTTTTTGTTGAGTTCAATCAATTCTATAAGAAAATTGGTTTGTTTGGCAAGCAAACCGTTGCGTTGGACAGCGTCAAGGTCAAGGCAAACAACTCAAAAAAGAGAAATCACAACCAAAAGACCATAGATAGAACTCTCAAGAAGACGCAGGAGAGAATAGACGAATATCTCGATGCGTTAGATGAAGCCGATAAGAATGACGGCTTCAACGAGGAACGTGAGCTGACGAGCGACCAAATCAAGGAAATAATCGAGAAGCTGAGTGCGAAAAAGGAAAAGTTCGAAAATCTCCACAACGAACTCAAAAAATGTGGAGAAACGCAGATTTCCGAAACCGATCCCGACGCTCGCTGTATGAAGCAGGGAAGCGGAAAAGGAATGGACGTCAGCTACAATACGCAAGTCGTGGCGGAAGCCGAGTCGAAAATGATCGTTGATTACAAAACAACCAACAACGGTTCGGACAAAGGGCAGCTCACAGAAATGGGTAAAACCGCCAAGGAATTTCTTGAAGCAGATAAGCTCACTATGCTCGCCGACACCGGTTATCACGATGGAAAAGATATGCTCGAAGCCGAGAAAAACGGCGTCACCTGCCTCGTCCCCAAGGGAAAAGACGGAAATCAGAAAGCCGAGGAAGGCTACAAGAGAAAAGATTTCACATATGATGTGGAAAAAGATGAATACACCTGTCCCGAAGGTCACACGCTGAAGCATATGCGCGACCAGACGGATTCAAACGGCGACACATCATTTGTATATGCAAACTATTCCGCTTGCTCGAACTGTCCTAACAGAGAAAAGTGTACCAAAGGAAAACACCGCGAAATTGCGCGAAAGAGTTTTCAAACTGCGGTTGACGAACTCGATAAGCGTTTCATCAAACGAAAAGGCGAATACAAAAAGCGGCAGGAAATCATAGAGCACCAATTCGGCACAATCAAATGGGTCTGGGGCTTCGACCGCTACTATACAAAGGGCATTGAATTTGCAGCCGCAGAGAATGCCCTCAGGTTCACTGCGTACAATTTGCGGAGAGCAATCAATATGATGGGCGTAGAAGGGTTGTGATAGAGGCCATAAAAGCCTGCCTTTCGGCTGCTTCACGCCAAATCTACACTGTCATTTTAAAGTTGTTCATCTTAGCGTACGCAAAATAAGTTTTTGCACAGTCTGAATTGTCATTTTGCCTTTCACTAATATAACGTTTCAAAAGCCAAGAAAGTAACGCTTTTTTTGAAAAAATTTTTTGCTGTTTTTGTTTTTAGCCATTTTCACAAATACGAGCATAATAATTGTGCAAATAATGACAAATCTCTTTTCTGCTTTTGTTTAATGAAAATATACAAACATACAAGCATTTAAAACAGCCACAGAATAATTAAAAAAATACAAAAGCCGTGCAGAGCGTTTCCCGAAACTGAGAATTACCCTGCACGGCGTTTTTTATTATTAAACGGAAGAAGTAAAATTCATTACTCGCCGCAGTGACCGCAGCCGCAGCCGTCTTCGTGGACATGACCTTCCTCAAATTCCTTGCGCATATTCTCCATAAATACGTTGAAAACGGCGTCAAGCACTTCCTCGTCGTCTGTGCCCTCAAATTCAAGCGAATCGTCCTCGTGGTGTATCATTTTAAGAATAACCACCTCGGTGTCCTCGCTGTCATCTTCCTCGGACTCGTCCGCCGGGAAAAACACCGCGTAGTCCTCGCCGTTGTAGGGAATAACGTCCAGCAGGTCAAAGGGATAATCATTGCCTTCCTCGTCTGTCAGGTAAATGTGGTCGTCCTCTTCTTCTGTCTCGGGTGTGATGTTCTCGTCTTTGATCATAGTGCATTTTCCTTTCGTGCAATAAGCAATAATTATAAATTAATTTTTCTTTATATTACAGATCGACGCAGCCGATTCCGTAAATGTGTATTTTTTGTCGCCCGACTCAATCACGCCGGAATTCTCCTGATACGACGACTGCTCCTGTATCATGCGATTGTCCAGAGCAATCACCAGCGAACCGCTCAGCGGCTCCCGTTTCTTATAGGTGTATTTCATTCCGTCGCTTGTGTACGGCTCGGGAAGGTCGAGCTTCTTCCCTTTGATATTGACGTACACGCTGCCGTCCTTGATGCTGCTCACTGTGTAGGTGTTTGTCAATCCCACCTGATCAAGGCTCCATGAGCTGCCCTGCGATATGCTGCCGCTCATTTTGTAAAACAGATCGGCAGCGACCTCCTTCATGTTGTCATTAGTCACGATGTCGGAGGTGTAGGGATATTTCTTGTGTATTGCGTCAATGCCCTTGACCGTGAGCTTGTAGTCCTTGGAGATATTCACCGTGAAGCTCTGCCCGATGAGATCGTAATACACCGCATTGTCCTCATTCCTGCCGGATTTGTCATTGGTATCGGCAGTTATCGCGCCGTCTGTGTCCTCATATCCCGTGCGTATCCGCTTGAAGGTGTAAACCGCCGTCATACTGCCGTCTTTTTTGACCGTCAGCTTGATTGCGTAGGTATAAGTCTGCGTCATACGTGTGAAGGACACAACCGATTTGCCACTGTAAAAAAACTGCTCGTTGACCGATGAGGATTCCATCGTGTAACTGCCGGATTTGAACGGGGGCGTTGTGTATTTTTTCGCTTTAGCGGTAGCAGAAGCGGCTGTTTCTTCGTCACTTTCGGGCTGAGAGGATTCTTGCTCCTCTGTCTGAGAGGAAAGTGCTTGGGAAGAAACATCACTGGAGGAATACTTGCCGTCCAGTCGCCCCGGCATTTTCTTCTGACAGGCTGTCATGCCGCAAAGCATGGCGGCAATAACTGTAATGGATATGAATTGTTTACGAAATCCCCATAAGCGCTTCATTGCTTCTTGGGTTCTCCTTTCATGGTAAGACCGATGCGTCCCTTGGCTTCGTCGATGGAGAGCACCCACACCTTCACGATATCGCCCACCTTGAGCACCTCGGAGGGGTGCTTGATGCGGCGGTTGGCGATCTGTGAGATATGAACCAGTCCGTCCTGATGCACGCCGATGTCCACAAACGCGCCGAAGTCAATGACGTTGCGCACGGTACCCTGCATTTCCATACCGACTTTGAGGTCTTTGATGTCCATGACGTCGGTGCGCAGCATGGGCTTGGGAAGCTCGTCGCGCGGGTCGCGCCCCGGGCGCATCAGCTCATTGATGATGTCGGTGAGAGTCGGCACACCGATGCCCAGCTGCCCGGCGGTCTTGTCGTAGCCCATACGTGCGACAGTCTCCTTGAGCTTGCCGAGCGAACCGTTCTTGATGTCGGCAGGTTGGAAGCCGCAGAGCTTCAGCAGTGCTTCGGCAGCCGCGTAGCTTTCGGGGTGAACCGCCGTGCCGTCAAGGGGATTGGCGCTCTCGCTCACCCGCATGAAGCCGGCGCACTGCTCGAATGCCTTGGGTCCGAGCTTTGCCACCTTCAACAGCTCTTTGCGGCTCTTAAATTCGCCGTTTGCCTCGCGGTAGGCGACGATATTCTTTGACACGGCGGAGGAAATTCCCACCACCTTGCTCAGAAGTGCGGGTGAAGCGGTGTTCAGATCGACGCCGACGGAATTCACGCAGTCCTCCACAACGCCGTCAAGCGCTTCGGAGAGCCGCTTCTGCGGCATGTCGTGCTGATACTGCCCCACGCCGATTGCTTTGGGGTCGATCTTTACAAGCTCCGCCAGCGGATCCTGCAAGCGGCGCGCAATGGATATTGCCGAGCGGACGTTTACGTCGTAGTCGGGGAATTCCTCGGCTGCCAGCTTGCTTGCGGAATAGACCGACGCGCCCGCTTCGCTCACCACCATGTAGGCGACGTTCAGCTTCTGCTCCCTGATAAGCTCGGCGGCAAATATCTCGGTTTCCTTGCCGGCTGTGCCGTTGCCGATGGCGATGATCTCCACACCGTAGGCTTTGATGAATTTGGTGACGGTTTTCTTGGCTTCCTCAATCTTGGCGGGGGAATGCATGGGGCGCACGGGGTAAATGACCGTGGTGTTGAGCAGTCTGCCTGTTGCGTCCACCACGGCGACCTTACATCCCATGCGGTAGCCCGGGTCAAGTCCCATCGCCACCTTGCCCTTGACGGGCGGCTGCATGAGCAGCTGGTGCAGGTTCTCGGAAAACACCTTGATGGCGTTTTCCACCGCCGCGTCGGTCAGCTCGCCGCGCAGCTCGTTCTGTATGGAGGGGAAGATCAGTCGGTCGTAAGCGTCCTCGGCGGCTGTGCGCACAGCATCGGTGCAAGGGAGATCGCCCCTTTTGAGCACCGCCTTGGCGATGATATCAACGCCCCGCGAGCGGTCAAAGTCGATGGAGACCTTGAGGAATTTTTCTCTCTCGCCGCGGTCGAGCGCCAGAATCTTATATCCGGCAGCCTTCTTCATCGGCTCGGTGTAATCGTAGTAATTTTCATAAACCGACTGCGCTTCGGGGTCGGCGGCTTTGGAAACGATATTGCCGTGCTCGAATGCCACAGTGCGCAGGCGCTTGCGGATTTCGGCGTTGTCGGAAATATCCTCCGCGATGATGTCCAGTGCGCCTTGCAGCGCTTCTTCGGGGGTACCCACCTCCTTCTCGGGGTTTATGTATCCCTGCGCCATGTCGATGGGATATTCGCGTGTATCCTGCGCGAAGATGGCGGCGGCAAGCGGCTCCAAACCCTTTTCACGGGCGACAGACGCGCGTGTCTTGCGCTTGGGCTTGTAGGGGCGGTAGATGTCCTCGATTTCGGTAAGAGTCGCGGCTTTGTCGAGCGCGGCGGTGATCTCATCGGTGAGCTTGCCGAGATTTTCGATGGAGGCAAGCACCTCATTGCGGCGTTTGTCGAGATTTTGCAGATATTGATAGCGCTCGGAAATCTCGCGGAGCTTCTGGTCGTCCATGGAGCCGTGCATTTCCTTGCGGTAGCGTGCGATAAAGGGGATTGTGTTGCCGTCGTCGATCAGCTTGAGAATATTCTCGCTGTATTCGAGCTTGATGCCGAATTCGGCGGCAAGTGCCTGTGCGAAATTCATTATTTTACCGTCTTCCTTTGCGTTGTGTTTTTTAAAAGGTTATTATAACATATATTTTTTTCAGAATTATGAACCACAGTTTAATTTGTAAACAGATGTAATCCATGAGGGCTACCTTCCTGTTTTCATCAGAAAATCAACCGCATACACCAGCGCCAGAATAATCGGCTGATGGAGGATATAGATGATCAGGGTGTGCCGACCGATGAAGCTCAGCCACGGCAGGGGGTTGGCATAGCAGAAGGAGGGCAGACGGTCGCGGTGCTTGACGATAAGACCGCCGATATAGGCGCCGCCGAAATACAGGAAGAACCACGGCAGCAGCGGAACGTAATCCACCGACGCAAAGCCTGCCTTGATGAAGCCGAAGGGATAGAGCAGATTGTTTTGCAGCAGCTCGGCGGGCAGTTCCCATTCAAACAGACCCTTGATGCCGACAAATCCCTTGCTGATCTCATAGGTGAGGGTGAATATTACCACACAGAGAGCTATCATCGGTATGGCGGGAAGTTTTTTAAAGAAATCTTCAAACGCGCCGTAAAACACCATGCTCAGACCCATCAGATGAAGGATCCCGAAATAGATCGCCTCTCCGGGAAAGACAAATGCCGTCACAAGCGTAAAGACTACGGAAATGGCGAGCAGCCTTCCGCCGCGCTTTAAATTGCTCCGGCTGAACGCGCTGGACACGCCCGCAAGCAGTATGAAGGAAGCCGTGTCGAACACAATAAAATTGTCGTTGGCGTAATAGGCAGCCTTTCCCCATTCGGTAGGCACGACAAACGCCATATCAAAAAGGAAGTGATAGATGGTCATGTAAATCAGCGCAAGACCTCTGAAATTGTCGATAAAGACGATTCTGCGCCTTTCAGAAATGCTGTTAGATTCTGCGGATAGTTCCATGTAACGGCATGCTCCTTTATTAAATATATCATTTTTATTTTACCATAAAAGGGTTATGTATGATCGCAGGCGTTTGTAAATATTTTAAGTATAAAATATGAGCGCTTTTTAAACGTGCCGTTGCCTTATCCGAAAATCGGTAAAAAGGCGGATGCGCCCCATCTCTGGCTGCGGAAGGAAAGGCACTTCATAGCGTGATTTTTGACAAAAAATAGGCAGGTATTTTGAATAAGGCATTAATTTTTGAAAAATTAGATGATTTGCGCTTTACATACGAATAAAAAAGTGTTAAAATATACGGTGATGAATTGCGATGTCCGCAAGACGTCTCAATATGGATTTCTGCGGTGTGTGCGCTGGTAGGCGGCTCTGACCGCAGACGGCGAATTCGTTCTCCCTCTTACGAACCGAGCCGCATTGTAAACCAAGCATTAGCATCGCATCGCATTTCAAATCTTTTTAAAAAATTCCTAAGGAGGAAAATATCAACATGGCCAGAAAAATGAAAACCATGGACGGCAACAACGCCGTGGCTCACGTATCCTATGCGTTTACCGACGTTGCTGCCATTTACCCCATCACGCCTTCTTCCGTAATGGCTGATGAAACCGACAAGTATGCCGCAGCAGGCAGAAAGAACCTCTTCGGCAGAGAAGTGCAGGTCACAGAAATGCAGTCCGAAGGCGGCGCGGCAGGCGCTGTTCACGGCTCCCTTTCCGCAGGCGCTCTCACCACCACCTACACCGCTTCTCAGGGCTTGCTCCTTATGATTCCGAACATGTACAAGATGTCCGGTGAGCTGCTCCCCGGCGTTATCCATGTTTCCGCCCGTTCGCTGGCATTCCACGCACTCTCCATCTTCGGCGACCATTCCGACGTTTACGCCTGCCGTCAGACCGGCTACGCAATGCTCTGCTCCAACAATCCTCAGGAATGTATGGACCTCGGCGCTGTGGCTCATCTGGCAGCTATCAAGGGGCGTGTGCCTTTCCTCCATTTCTTCGACGGCTTCCGCACCTCTCACGAGATTCAGAAGATCGAGACATGGGATTATGAGGATCTCGGCGACATGCTCGACTGGGACGCAGTTGACGCATTCCGCCGCCGTTCTCTCAACCCTGAGCACCCCGTACTCCACGGCTCCGCTCAGAACCCCGACATCTTCTTCCAGACCAGAGAAGCATGCAACAAGTTCTATGACGCCGTTCCCGGCATTGTCGAGGAATACATGGACAAGGTGAACGCAAAGATCGGCACCAATTACAAGCCCTTCAACTACTACGGCGCACCCGACGCCGACAAGGTCATCATCGCCATGGGCTCCGTCTGCGACACCATCGAGGAAACCATCGACTACATGAACGCAGCCGGCAAGAAGTGGGGCGTTGTGGAAGTTCACCTCTACCGTCCGTTCAGCGCAGAGCGTCTGGTTGCCGCTATTCCTGACACAGCCAAGTACATCAGCGTTATCGACAGAACCAAGGAGCCCGGCTCCATCGGCGAGCCTCTCTATCTTGATGTTGTGGCTTCCCTTGCAGACAGCAAGTTCGCCGGCGTCAAGATGACCTCCGGCCGTTACGGCATCGGTTCCAAGGACACCACTCCCGCACACATCATCGCTATCTACAACAACATGGACGCTGCCGACAGCAAGAAGAGATTCACCGTCGGTATCGAGGACGACGTTACCCATCTGTCCCTCAAGGTCAGCGAGAATCCCAACACCACCCCCGAAGGCACCATCTGCTGCAAGTTCTGGGGTCTCGGCTCTGACGGTACCGTCGGCGCCAACAAGAACTCCATCAAGATCATCGGCGACCACACCGACATGTACGCACAGGGCTACTTCTCCTACGACTCCAAGAAGTCGGGCGGTGTAACCGTCAGCCATCTGCGCTTCGGCAAGTCCCCCATCAAGTCCACCTATCTGGTCAACAAGGCAAACTTCGTCGCCTGCCATAATCCCTCCTATATGGACAAGTACGACATCGTTGAGGATCTCGTTCCCGGCGGAACCTTCCTTCTCAACTGCATCTGGTCGGGCGAAGAGCTGGAAGCCAACCTCCCCGGCAAGGTCAAGAAGTACATTGCCGACAACAATATCAAGTTCTACACCATCAACGCTATCAAGATCGGTAAGGAAATCGGTCTGGGCAGCCGCGTGAATACCGTTCTTCAGGCAGCCTTCTTCAAGCTCTCGGGCGTTATCCCGATCGAGGACGCTGTCAAGTTCATGAAGGACGCCGCCACCAAATCCTACAGCAAGAAGGGCGAAGCCATCGTCAAAATGAACCATGACGCTATCGACGCAGGCGTTGGCGCCATCGTTGAGGTCAAGGTTCCCGAGGCATGGAAGAACTGCACAGACGACACCAAGGCACATGTTGCCACCGGCAACAGACCCGAGCTGGTCAAGTTCGTCAATGACATTCTCATTCCTGTCAACGCACAGCAGGGCGACAAGCTGCCCATCTCCACCTTCATGGACAATGTGGACGGCACTCTGCCCCAGGGCTCCGCTGCTTACGAGAAGCGCGGTATCGCCGTTGACGTTCCCGAATGGAATTTCGCCAACTGTATCCAGTGTAACTTCTGCTCCATGGTCTGCCCGCACGCGGTTATCCGTCCTGTCGCTATGACAGAGGCTGAGGTCGCCGCCGCTCCCGCTGGCACCAAGGCAACCGATATGACCGGTCTGCCCGGCTTCAAGTTCGCTATGACAATTTCCACCCTCGACTGCACAGGCTGCGGCAGCTGCGTCACCGTATGTCCCGGCAAGAAGGGCGAGAAGGCTCTCACCATGAAGCCCATCGCCACTCAGATGAACGAGCAGGCAGTGTTCGATTACGCACAGACACTCGACGAGAAGCCTGAGGTTGCCGCCAAGTTCAGCGACGCCACCGTCAAGGGCAGCCAGTTCAAGCAGCCGCTGCTCGAGTTCTCCGGTGCATGCGCAGGCTGCGGCGAAACTCCTTACGCTAAGCTGATGACACAGCTCTTCGGCGACAGAGCCTACATCGCCAACGCAACAGGCTGTTCCTCCATCTGGGGCGGTTCCGCACCTTCCACTCCTTACACCGTCAACAAGAAGGGCTATGGTCCGGCATGGGGCAACTCCCTCTTTGAAGATAACGCAGAGTTCGGTCTCGGCATGAACCTCGCCCAGAGAGCCATCCGCGACAGACTCAAGGAATATGTCGAGAAGGTCGCCGGCTGTGACGAAGCTCCCGCTTCTGTCAAGGCAGCCGCTGAGGAATACCTCGCGACATTCGACAATTCCGCTACCAACAGAGCCGCTACCGACAAGCTCATCGCAGAGCTGGAGGCAATGGGCACCTGCGGCGAGACAGTCAAGAAGATCCTTGCTGACAAGGACTTCCTCGCCAAGAAGTCCATGTGGATCTTCGGCGGCGACGGCTGGGCATACGACATCGGCTTCGGCGGTCTGGATCACGTCCTCGCTTCCGGTCAGAACGTCAACGTGCTGGTATTCGACACCGAGGTTTACTCCAACACAGGCGGTCAGGCTTCCAAGGCAACACCTGTCGGTTCCGTTGCACAGTTCGCGGCAGCAGGTAAGGCCATCAAGAAGAAGGATCTCGCTCAGATCGCTATGAGCTACGGCTATGTCTACGTCGCACAGTGCGCTATGGGTGCTGATTACAACCAGACACTCAAGGCATTCCGCGAGGCTGAGGCATACAACGGACCTTCCCTCATCATCTGCTATGCTCCCTGTATCAACCACGGCATCAAGGGCGGCATGGGCATCTCCATGACCGAGGAGAAGAAGGCTGTTGCAGCAGGCTACTGGCATATGTTCCGCTTCAATCCCGCTCTGGCTGATGAGGGCAAGAATCCCTTCACCCTCGACAGCAAGGCACCGAGCGCAAGCTACCGTGACTTCATCATGGGCGAAGTCCGTTACAACGCCCTCACCCGCGCATTCCCCGAGAGAGCCGCTCAGCTCTTCGAGAAGGCAGAGAAGTGCGCAGAGGAGAAGTACAACCATCTCGTAACCCTCGAGAAGGTCTACGGCGAGGAATAATTTTTTTCCTTCACATTATTTATCCATCTTATCTTGACAAATAATCAATAAAATCCACGTTTACCGGACTGCTTCGGAAAAAGCCGCTGTGCCAAGTACGTGCAGAAGGGCATTCCGAAGCCGCCGTGAGCGATGGATTGTCATAATTGTAAAAAACAAAAAACATAACCGCCGCAGTTATCAGCGAAGCAAGCCGAAAACCGCGACGGTTTTTATTTTGTGTTGTGTGTTTTGGATTTTGTATTTTGTGTTGTAAACAGTATTGTGTTTTTGAAAAATCAATAGAACATGGTGCCAATGCCCTGATCGGTGAACATTTCAATAAGGATCGAGTGCGGAATTCTGCCGTCAATGATATGGGCGCGTCCGACGCCCTGACGAACAGCCTCCACACAGCAGTCGATCTTGGGAATCATGCCGCCCGAGATAATGCCCTGCTTTTTGAGCAGCGGAACCTCGCTGACATTCACCACCGGAATAAGCGTGCTCTCGTCGTCCTTATCTGCAAGGAGTCCGGCGATGTCGGTCATGAGAATGAGCTTGCTCGCCTTGAGCTTGGCAGCAATTTGGGCAGCTGCGGTGTCGGCGTTGATGTTGTAGACCTCGCCGCCGTAGCCGCCCGCAATGGTGCTGACAACAGGGGTGTAGCCCTTGTCAATCGCGTCCTGAATCACGCCGGTATTGACCTCCACAATCTCGCCGACAAAGCCGAGGTCGTCCTTATTCATCAGCTTTTCCGCCATAAGCATACGTCCGTCCAGACCGCAAAGCCCCAGCGCCTTGCCGCTGTGGTGCATGAGATGCTGCACAAGGCTCTTGTTGACCTTGCCGGCGAGAACCATCTGCACAATGTCCATTGTCTCCTCGTCGGTGTAGCGCATTCCATTGATGAATTTGCTCTCCTTGCCAATTTTGTCGAGCATGGCGTTGATTTCGGGACCGCCGCCGTGAACAAGCACGGTGTTGATACCGACCAGTTGCAGCAGCACAATGTCGCTCATCACCGCTTCTTTGAGTTCCTCGCTGAGCATGGCGTTGCCGCCGTATTTGACAACAATGGTCTTGCCTGCCCATTTCTGAATGTAGGGAAGCGCCTGAATGAGCACGTTTGCTCTGTCCTCGGTGGAAATGTTGGACTTGGTCTTTTCGGTATGTTCTATGTCTGTCATGGTGAGATTACTCCCTTTTTACAATGATGATAATATTTATACGCGTCCGAAAATTCGTCGGACGCATTTTTTTCAGAATAAATAGAAGAATATGAAAAATCAGCCGTGAAGCTGCCGGTGTTCCTCGGCAAGCTCCTTGTAAAGCTGCGCCGCGCTCCATGCCATGTTGTGCGGAGTGAGCGTCGCCTTGAGCCAGACCGGAGGTATTCCCATCTCGCGGTATGCTTTCAGAAAAATATCCAGCTCGTTAGGTTGAAAGCCGCATATCACCATCATTTCCTGCGCGAAGTCATCGCCGCGATACGGCTCGTTGGTCATCTTATAGATGGGTATTCCCGCTAGCGCACCGATGCTTTCTCCGTACTGCGGACGGTATATTTTTATAAGCCGCACATTCAGATTGCCGCAAAGCGTGCGGATGAGCGAAACTTTGGATTCGTCCATGTTGAACAGGAGCAGTTTTTTATTGGAATTTGGCACGTTGTCACTCTCCTTGAAATTTTCAAATCATTTTTAAACACTGATCTGCCTGTAATGCAAAGAATTTTTCTCCGCCATTCTCTTCATGCATTCGTCCAGACCCTTTTGCGGGTGGTCTATTGAAATAAATCTGCCCTTGTGCTTTTTTCTCTGTAGAATGCCCATGCTGTCAAAGTGAACGATCTCTTCATTCGACATTGTATCGGTGGAAATAAAGACAAACTGCCTGACCTGATTGCCCGACAGATAGGTGCAAACGCCGACATCGGATATTTTTGATATTTCCATTTGGTTGAAAGCAAAGCACAGCCATTTTTCAGTCACATATTTTTCGTCAATTGTAACTGTTCTGTGGGCGATTGGCGAACCGATAAATAGTATCAATTCCAAAACCAACAAAAGAATCACACTTGTACTGAAATCTTCCCAATTTTGAATCGGGCAGATAATGATTAATACTATCCATAAGGCTAATATCAGCAAATGCATGAAAATCATGCCCCAATAGGCTATCGCTGAACCCTTGAATTTCATATTGATTCCTTTCCTTTACTCTTTCTGAAAAAATCTATTTTTTCAGAATATCCCTCAGCTGCTCCGCTCGGTAATCTCCGCTGATTCTCACATAATCGTATGTCAGGTCGCAACCGTATGCCTCGGCTTTGCCGTCGCCGCTGCCGCAGCTTATGTCAATCATAATCTCGTCGGCAAGCAGTATCTCTTTCGCTCTTGCCTCGTCAAAATCAATTCCCGCACCGTTCTGACAGACAATGATTCTCCCCCGTTCCGACACAAACGCCACTTCCACCTGTGAAATGTCACATTTCGCGCCGGAATAGCCTATTGCACAGAGCACTCTGCCCCAGTTCGCGTCCGAGCCGAATATCGCCGCCTTGACCAGACTCGAGCATATCACGGACTTGGCGATAATGCGGGCGTTTTCCTTATCCACCGCACCGTGAACCGTGCAGGTCAGAAGCCGCGTCGAGCCTTCCCCGTCGCGTGCTAATTCGCGGCAGATGGTGATGCAGATTGCCTTCAGCGCGTGAGTGAAGCGGTCGAAAGCATACCCCTCGCTGTCAATAATGGGATTTCCGGCAAGTCCCGAAGCCATGATTGCCGCAGTGTCGTTGGTGGAGGTGTCTCCGTCCACTGAAACCATGTTGAAGGTCTGCGGCACCACTTTGGCAAGGGATTTGCGCAGCATTTCGGGCGTTATCGCCGTGTCGGTGGTAATGAAGCAGAGAATGGTCGCCATGTTCGGGTGAACCATTCCGGATCCTTTCGCCATCGCGCCGAAGCGAACCGTCGTGCCGCAGAGGTCGTATTCAAAGGAAATCTCCTTGCGGTAGCGGTCGGTGGTGAGTATAGCGTCAGCCGCTTCGCTGCCGCCGTCGTAACGCAGGCGGGAAGCCAGTTCCCCGGCGGAATGGCGTATGGGGTCGAGATTCAGCGGCTGTCCGATCACGCCTGTGGAAGCCACAATCACGTCCTCGGGGGCAATGTCCATCGCGTCGGCGGCAATGCGGCACATCTCACGCGCCTTCTGTTCGCCGTCGGCATTGCAGGTATTGGCGTTGCCGCTGTTGCAGATGATGCCCTGCGCCCAACCGTCCGAGATATTTTCCCGCGTAACGGCAATGGAAGCGCCTTTTACCAGATTCTGTGTATAAGCTCCCGCAGCAGCGCACCGAACGTCACAGCGAACCATTGCAAGGTCGCGCTTGGTCTTGTTGCGACGCATACCGCTGTGGATTCCGGCAGCCTTAAAGCCGAGCGGAGCGGTTATTCCGCCGGGAATAATTCGTGATTTGGAGAGCCTCAGCAGAAATTTTGACATACAGTATCACCTAAAAAACTCATTCCTTGTTTATCGGCTTGTCGAGGTCGATTTTTTCATGGCAATCGGGACATTCGTCATGGATGACCGCCGGTATGCCGAAAAGTGTTGTCTGAACTATTTTCTTGGAGCCGCATTTGGGACAAAACAGATAATCCTTCCCTCTGTGTCCCAATATACTGCAAATAACAGCAATTACAAACAGCAATGATATCATTGCAAACAATGTGGAATAGCCGCCATTTACAATAAAACACATCTGAATGAGAAAAATGACGGCGCAATAAAGCGCAAACGCGAGAAACATAAATAATCTGCGTGAACGAAAATATTCCCTTCTCGATTTCATATGCAATCAGTCCTCCGTATATTTTTTGACAAGTGCGAGCAGCAGGGTTGAAATAGCCGCGATAATGGTTGACCATGTGGCGACAAATTTCAGGAATGTCTTTACGGGATTGTCGTCATTGGAAATGAATACCGCCGTGGGACCGTCTGCTCCACCGATAATTCCCAACCGTTTCTGATCCTTGCCGGTCAGATTTCTTACACCTGTTGCCAGACCAATTGTGCTGAAAAAGCACAGAATCAGCGAGGTGATTTTTTTGTAAAAGCTTTTAAGTAGATCCACATCATCACGCTCCATTCATCACAAAATATGTTCCATGCCTATTTTCTGAGGGACAAGCCCGCAGCTCTCGTAGAATTTGATGGCGGAGGGATTGCAACTCCACACATTCAGCGTGACGTTGTAGCAGCCGGATTCTTTGGCAAATTGCAGTACGAATTCATACAATTGCCGCCCGATGTGCTGCCCCCTGCAATGCTCGTCTACGCAGAGGTCGTCTATGTAGAGCGTCTTGATGTCGGTCACACAGGTATCATTCAAATGCTGTTTGAACACGCAGAAGGCGTATCCCTTCACGCCTTCCTCTGCAACCGCGACGAATATCGGACGGCTGTCGTCCCGAATTAATTCCGCAAGCTGTTCCGGGGTGTATTTTGTACCCTCCGGCTTGAAGAGATCGGGTCTGCCCTGATGATGCACATTACACACCTGCCGCAGCAGTTCGCTGAGCGCCGGAATGTCATTTTGTGAAGCCCTGCGTATGGTCATAAAGATAACTCCTTTGGGTTTGGTAAATGGGTAATTAGCCGTTGATAATTTCTCTTATCCTCTTGACATTAGCAATCGTGTTCTCCTTGGCGGGGCCGCCTGCGCTCTTGCGCTGGCTGACGCAGACGTCGAGATTGATCGCTTCATAAACGCCCTCGTCGAAGGTGTCGCAGATCTTTTTGTATTCCCCGAGGGGTAATGTTTCCAGCGTTTCGCCCATCTCAATGCACTTTGCCACAAGGGTGCCTGTCGCCTTGTACGCGTCGCGGAAGGGCAGTCCCTTCTTGACCAGATAATCCGCGCAGTCGGTGGCGTTGATGAAGCCCTTGGCGGCGGCGGCTCTCATGTTGTCTTTGAGAACCGTCATGGTGTCGAGCATGGGAATAAAGGTGGTAATGCACATCTTCACGGTATCGAAGGAATCGAAGATGGCCTCCTTGTCCTCCTGCATATCTTTGTTGTAGGCAAGCGGAATGCCCTTCATTACGGTGAGCAATGTCATCAGGTCACCGAACACCCTGCCCGACTTGCCGCGAACCAGCTCGGCAATATCGGGATTCTTCTTCTGCGGCATGATGGAAGAACCTGTGGAAAACGCGTCGTCCAGCTCGATAAATTTGAATTCCCATGAGCACCACAGAATGATTTCCTCGGCAAAGCGGGAGAGATGCACCATGACGATAGCCAGAGCCGAAGCCAGTTCCAGACAGAAATCGCGGTCGGAAACGCCGTCCAGACTGTTGCGCGAATAATCGTCCATTCCGAGCGCGGCAGTGGTCAGGCTGCGGTCAATTTCGTATGTCGTTCCGGCAAGGGCGCAGCTGCCGAGAGGATTGACGTTCATGCGCTTCTTTGCGTCCTCGATGCGTGCAATGTCGCGTAAAAGCATTTCGGCATACGCCAGCAGATGATGCCCGAAGGTGATCGGCTGCGCACGCTGCAAATGTGTGTAGCCCGGCATGACGGTCTCGGCGTTCTCCTCCGCCTTGTTGCAGATGACATTCACCAATTCTTTGAGATTGGCGAGAATTTCGTCCGCCTGCTTGCGGAGATTCAGGCGAATGTCGAGCGCCACCTGATCGTTGCGGCTGCGTGATGTATGCAGGCGTTTGCCCGTACTGCCGAGACGCGCGGTGAGTTCGCCCTCCACGAAGGTGTGAATGTCCTCCGCCTCCATGTCGATGGGAAGCGTGCCGCTCTCGATGTCCGCTAAAATACCCTTCAATCCCTCGATGATCTTGTCGGCTTCCGAGCGGTCGATGATGCCGCAGGTGCCGAGCATATCGGCATGCGCTATGCTGCCCTCGATGTCCTCGCGGAACATGCGGCTGTCAAAGGAAATAGATGAATTGAAGTCGTTGGTTTTTTTGTCGATCGCTTTAGAAAAGCGTCCCTGCCAAAGCTGCATATTTTTATTTTCTCCTTTGCTATTTACATAATTTCCTGTCAAACACGGATTTCAAAAGAAATCCCGCAATCATACCCACTGTACCCAAAACGGCACAGATACAGCCCATAACAAATGCTGAAATAAACAGTCCCGATAAATCTCCGTCAGGTGAGTCGCCTGAACTGCAAAGCAATCCAAACAGGCACTGTACAACTCCCATCGCAAACACAACATATATACCCTTCAGCCTTAACGCGAAATAGGCGAATACGCCGGCAAGCAGCATAAGCAATAGGGAGAGAATGGCGGTCATGTCATTCAACAAAAATCCTATCATCGAACCAATGCAGCAGAGTACCGAGATTGCAATGAGAATGTTGGTTTTCTTATTCATAGTGTTGTTTCTCCGTCTGTATTCACCTAAGTCAGTTGTGAATCGCCGCATGCTCGCTTTATTTATTCTTCTTGCTGAACTCCGAGAAATCAATGATCGTGCTGCCGTCCGTGACCATAGGCAGCTCGCCGTTCCACTTCTTCATCATCTCGTAGCGAATCAGATTGTCATTGAGCGACTTGCTGAGAATATTGTTCGCCCTCGCCTGTGCCTCCGACTGAATTCTCAGTGTCTCGGCTTCTGCCTCCGCCTTGACAATGGCTTCCTCCTTCTCGGTCTTTGCCTTGAGAAGGCGCTGCTCGGCAACCTGCTTTTCCTCGATGGCAGCAATGTAAGCCTCGGAGAACTCGAAGTTGATGATGTTTACGTCCTCCACATAAATGCCGTTCTTGTTGAGCTTGTTGTTCAGTTCCTCGATCAATCCCTGAGAAATGAGCGAACGGTTGGCGACGCTCTCTTCCGCGGTGTATTTGGCGGTGATTGCCTTCAATACCTCGTTGACGGCGGGGCTGACCAGAATTGTCTCGTAATCGCTGCCCACATTCTTATAAATGGCGTAGGATTTATCCTTGGATACGCGGTAATTGATCGCGAGCTTGGTTTCCACCGTCTGCAAATCCTTCGAGAATGCCTCGGTTTCCACTTCCAGCTTGACAATACGGTTGTCCATTTTGATAATTGTCTGAACAAACGGCACTTTGAGGTGAATACCCTCCTGCAGGACGTTTTCGCTGACGTTTCCGAGCGTGTTGATAACGCCTGTGTGACCCGCGTCAACTATCGTTATGCTGTTGAAGAGAACGAGCAAAGCCGCCAATGCTGCGATGACAAGCGCGATTGTCTTTTTGGGAAGGTTGATTGTCTTTTTTTCGTTGATGATAACTGCCATGATTTTGATGTCCTTTCTGAAATAAAAAAATAATAAATAATAAATTATAAAAAATCGCACAGAGCAGAGAAATCCCTTTTTTCCCTGCCCTGCGCAATTAATTACCGAAATTCACATCGGAAAAACATTACTTATCCTGTTTTGCGGCAGCCTGTTCCTTCATAGCCTGAACCTTAATGGGCAGTCCGAAAAGGTTGATGAAGCCTGCCGAATCGTTCTGGTCGTAAACCTCGTCCTCGTCGAAGGTCGCGATATCCTCGTCATAGAGAGAGTAAGGAGATTTTACGCCTGCGTCGATGATGTTGCCCTTGTAGAGCTTCAGACGGACGTCGCCTGTGACCTTCTCCTGTGTGCTGTCGACAAACGCCGAAAGTGCTTCGCGGAGAGGTGTGTACCACTGACCGAAGTAAACCAGCTCGGCAAAGCGGATGCCCACCTGCTGCTTGTAGTGGTAGGTGTCGCGGTCGAGGCAGATTTCCTCGAGCTTGTTGTGTGCGTGATAGAGAATGGTTCCGCCGGGAGTCTCATAAACACCGCGGCTCTTCATGCCGACCAGACGGTTCTCCACCATGTCGGCAATGCCGATACCGTTCTTGCCGCCCAGCTCATTGAGCGCTGCGACCATTGCGGGGCCGTCGAGCTTTTCGCCGTTGAGGGCAACCGGAATGCCTTTCTCAAAGCTCAGTGTGATGTAGGTCGGCTCGTCGGGAGCCTTCTCGGGAGAAACGCCCATCTCAAGGATCTTGTCGTACATAGGCTCGTTCCAGGGGTTTTCGAGGTCAAGACCTTCGTGCGAAAGGTGCCAGAGGTTCTTATCCTTGGAGTAGTTGGTTTCTCTGTTTATTTTAAGAGGAATGTTGTGCTGCTCGGCGTACTCAATCTCCTGCTCACGGCTCTTGAATTCCCATGTTCTCCAGGGAGCGATGATCTTCATCTGGGGAGCAAATCTCTTGATGGCAAGCTCGAAGCGCACCTGATCGTTGCCCTTGCCGGTGCAGCCGTGGCAGATAGCGTCAGCGCCCTCAGCCAGAGCGATTTCGACGATTCTCTTGGCGATGATAGGACGTGCAAAGCTGGTGCCGAGAAGATACTTGTTCTCATAGACAGCGTCGGCTTTCAGCGTGGGATATACGTACTCCTCGACGAATTCCTTCTTCAAGTCCTCGATGTAGAGCTTGCTTGCGCCGGTGGCTAACGCCTTTTCCTCCAGACCGTCAAGCTCCGTTCCCTGTCCGACGTCGCCCGAAACGGCGATGACTTCGCAGCCGTTGTAATTCTCCTTGAGCCACGGAATGATGATGGATGTGTCAAGTCCGCCCGAATAAGCGAGTACTACCTTTTTGATCTCAGACATGTTGTTTCCTCCGTATTTCTTATTAATTTGCTTCAAATCATTTCAATTATATCACAATGATTTGGCTTTTGCAATTACAAAATGATTATACGGCTTTTCGATGAATAAATCAAGAGCAAAAATGTATATTTATACAAAAATTGATATTTTCGTACATTTGCAGAGATTTCTGGTTATGCATCCGATAAAAATATGCATTTTTTCTTATTTTTCCCAAATTGCCCGTATTTTATCGCATTTACAAGAATTAGTGCAACTGGTTTTTGTTATATTTATCTCGAATAATTATTCGCAATATACACTAATAATGAATATTTCAAAATAAAAAGCGGCAGATCTTCGCTAAATTGCAGACCTGCCGCCAAAAGAGATTTTAATTTTTTTTGATGATTGCAAAAAGTATCAATCGGTTGCGCCTGTGTCCTTGAGAAGCTTAACTTCGATGTCAAATGTCTCTGATTGGCTTGTTGTGCTCGCGGGGCGGTAAATTGTCAGCTTAACGGTATCACCCGCATTCTTTTCAAACATGATGTCCTGGAGCTGCGACAATTCTGTGATTCTCTTGCCATCACAGTGTGTGATGATGTCGTACTTCTGCACCTTGCCGTTCATGTCGGAATCGCTGTTGATATCGTATATCTGCAATCCGGCAGGAATTCCCTGATTCTCATATGCGCTCGAAATAGTCACGCAGGTGATTCCGAGCTTTACTCTGCCTTCCACATAACCGTAGCTGATAAGGTCGGAAACGATCTCCTTGACCTTGGTGGAGGGAATGGCAAATCCCATGCCCTCATAGCCTGTTGCGGAAATTTTGGCAGTATTGACGCCGATGACCTGACCGTACATATTGACCAAAGCACCGCCGGAATTGCCGGGGTTGATAGCCGCGTCGGTCTGGATATAGCGCATAGCACTGGTGGATTCCGTATCCTCGGTGTCAATGATTCTGTCCACGCCGGAGACAATGCCCATTGTGACCGAGCCTGCGAACTGTCTGCCGCCGGGATTGCCGATGGCTACCACATAATCGCCCAGCACAAGCTGGCTGCTGTCGCCAAGCTCACATTCCGGCAGTCCCGTGGCGTCAATTTTAAGCACGGCAAGATCGGAACGCACATCATAACCCACAACTTTAGCATCATATGTTGTGCCGTCGCTGGTAATGACCGAAACCTCATACTTGCTGCTGTCGCCTATGACATGGGAATTGGTAACAATGTATCCGTCCGATCTGATGATAATGCCGGAGCCTTCGCCGCTGTTCTGTGACATATAGTTCAGATTATCAACCGTTACCACGCTGACAATAGAGGGACGAACCTTTGCCGCAACCTGTGCGGGTGTGAGCAGCTCGCCTGCGCTGCCGACGGTCGTATCGGTCTTGGGGGTCTCTACCTCATTGAATGAAAATGCACTCTCGCCGCTCTTTGCGGAATTCGAGCCGCTGCCGGCAGTGTTCAGACCTGCTCGGAGAAGGGCTATTCCGCCAAAGCCAACCAATGCAACCGCAAGAATGACTGCCACTATGGCAACCGCGACCTTCCCGCCGCCGGACTTCTGGGTAGTCTGCTGCGCGGGATACTGCATGGCTGATGGCTGCACCTGATACTGAGGTACCGGCTGCGTCTGCCTCTGCACCTGCTGAGGCGGAACATATCCGTAGCCTGTGGTGCCGGCATTTGTCGAACGATATGCGTTAGCCTGATTCTGCTGAACGCCGTTTGGATTCTGCTGATTCATAAATAATTCCTCTTTTCAAATTAAGATTTTGCCTTCTGCAAAATATAATAGCTCTAAAAAGTGTTGGAATTGTGATAAAATGATGATAGTCGCGTAAAACATATTCCATAGCATTATGCTTGGCTCTCATCACTCTGTTTTTTGGAACGTGCAGTATTGCGGGAACCTTCCGACGCCTCGGGCAGCGTGAATATTATATTGCAGTAATTGCCCTCAGAACCTTCGGCATGTATTCTGCCGCCGTGAAGGGTGACAATAGTCTTGACGATATACAGTCCCAGACCAACGCCCTGCCGGTCGAAGCTGCGGCTCTTGTCGGTCTTGTAAAACCGCTCAAATATGTGTGACAGCTCCTCGGTGGAAACGCCTATGCCGCTGTTGGAAATGCTTACAGTGACCACCTTATTCTGTACAGTGGCTTTCACGCGGATGTATCCGCCCTCATTGGTGAATTTCACCGCGTTGTCAAAGAGATTGTAAAGCACCTGATGAATGAGATCCGCGTCTCCGTTGACGGTTATCGTCTCCAGATCATCAAATCCCTGAATTTCGATGTGCTTTTCATCAATCCTGTGTTCAAATGACAGCAGCGCCTGGAAAATGACCTCCGACAGGTTGAATTTCTGCTTTTTGAGCTGCATGGCGCCGCTGTCAATCCTCGACAGATCAAGCATAGAGCGCACCAGACGGGCAAGGCGCTTGGTCTCGTCAGAAATAATGCGAAGGTATTTGTCCTGCTGTTCAGGCGGAATGGTACCGTCGAGCAGTCCGTTGACATAGCCCGAAATATTGGTCATGGGCGTTTTCAGCTCATGGGATATATTGGCTATAAAGCTTCGGTTAATAGTCTCACTTTCGGCGAGCTTAGCGCCCATTTCATTAAGTGCGTCGGCAAGCTGCCCGACTTCGTTTTCACTTTTGAAATTGATGCGCATGGTAAAATCGCCGTCGGAATACTTCTGCGCCGCCTTGACCATTTCCCTGAGCGGCTTGACCTGCTTGTATGTCAGCATATACACCATGCAGAATGAAATAATGGCGGCAATCAGAACGGCTACCACCACGATTCTTGACACATCGCTTCTGAAATCCGATATAGCCGAGGCAGAGGAAGCAACAAAGACAAATCCCGCGATATATTCCTTTTCCACATCGCCGCCAGCCACAAAAGGCACAGCCACGATAAAGTGATTCTGGTCATAGATGCCGCCCAGCTTATCGGTTACGCGATATTCCCTGACCTTTGCCGCCGCCGATATCACCGAGGCTGAAATGCTCTTTTTCTGATGGCGGCATTTAAATTCCTCGTCGTCCGGCGTATCCGCGTGGAGATATTCCTCGGAGCATATGACGGTGGTACCCTGCGCGTCTACGATGAATATATCCGCACCGCAGCTCGAGCTGAGAATACCGAGAGTGGAACGCAGCTTCTCTTTGCCGGTATCGGTGACGACGTACTGAATGGTCTGGTTCATGCTGTCGTCACTCGTGCGGGTCGGCACCGGAATGATGTAGGCATTCATCCTGTCGGCTACAATGTGCGCATTGTCGGCAAGCTGCTGCTGCTTTTCGCTTCGCCAGCGGTTAGATATCAGCGTCGACATAATGATACCGAAAATGATCAGACTGCAAATCAGCACAGCCGATGTGACAAACAGATATTTGGTAAAGAGCGAACGTGAGGCAATGTGCTTCATCTCGCTGAAAATGCCGATAAGCCACGACTTCAGCCCCCGCTTTTTCAAGCCTTTGCCGCCCGAAGAACTGAAATTGCCTTTAAACTCGCCGTCAATGATGTTATTACTGTCAAACTGCATAGCGAATCATGCCCGTTATTTTACTTCAAACTTGTAGCCAACGCCCCATACGGTCTTGAGCGACCACTGATCGCTGACGCCCTCTAACTTTTCGCGCAGACGCTTAACGTGAACGTCAACGGTGCGGCTGTCTCCGTAGTAATTGAAGCCCCACACCTCGTCGAGCAGCTGATCGCGCGAGAATACGCGGTTGGGATTGCTGGCAAGATGATAGATCAGTTCCATCTCTTTGGGCGGAGTGTCTACCTGCACGCCATTGACCTTCAGCTCGTAATTGTTCAGGTTGATAGAGAGCTTATCGAAGGTGACAACCTTCTTTTCGTTGGGATCCTGCTTGCCGCTTCTGCGCAGCACCGCCTTAATGCGGGCGAGGATCTCCTTCGGCTCAAAGGGCTTGACGACATAGTCGTCCGCGCCAAGCTCCAACCCCAGCACCTTGTCAAAGGTTTCGCCCTTCGCGGTCAGCATGATGATGGGGCACTGGGATTTCTTGCGTATCTCGCGGCAAACCTGAAAGCCATCCTGCTCGGGCAGCATAATGTCCAGCAGAATGATATCCGGGCTTTCCTGCTCGAAGCACTCCACTGCCTTGCGGCCGTCGTGAGCAATAGCGACGGTATAGCCTTCCTTCTCGGTGTAGAGCCTGAGAAGCTCACATATATTCTGATCATCGTCCACTATAAGTATTTTTCCTGTTTCCATATTATAATTCTTCCCTTCATTTTTATTATTTATAATAATAGGTCATATGCATCAGAAAATACATTACCTATCAAATTATTATACACCATTTTTTAGTGAATTGATTGATTTTTTATTAAAATCCGTTCTGTAAATAATAAATTTTCAAAAATAAAAATTCAAAAAACCTGTCCCGAAAGCTCACGTCAATTTTCGCTGTCTCCGTAAATATTCTGCTCCCAGATATTGTTTTCTATTTCGCGGAAATCAGTAAGCTCGAAGTTTTCTTTCAGATATGCGCCAAGATAATCCGATACTTTTTCGGCGCCATAAACATTCAGATGACCCGGATCCGAAAAATCCTTTTTACCGTCAAATCCCACTTCATCGTACAGCTCGAAAAAATCAAGATAATAGCAGCCGTTTTCCTGAGCATATTTCGTCATTGCATCACGGTAATTGTATTCGCCGCGATAGGGATTGGTAAAGAAAACTATCTCGATGTTGTTTTTTTTGCACAGCGCGACAATCTTATCCAATTCACTTATTGCCAAATCGCTGAGTTCCAATTGCTCAAACTGTGAGCTGTCATACAAGCTTATCGTATAAACGTTTTCATCATGAGAAAACCCCATTGCCTTCTTATAGCCTTCCCCTATTTCAATAAAGCCAAAGTTTTCTTTTTTAAGAGAGCTCCAATTTTCATGCAGAATGAGCACAGGGAAATAATAGGCTACATAGCTTTTGTAATTTGTACCAAAACTGTTTTTGATATATTCGCGTTTGGCTTTTTCGTTTCTCAGGTATTTTGAAGTAAAAATCTCCGCTCCGGGATCTGAATTTTGCCTGACAATACCGACATTGAATGCTTCAATAAGAGCCACCTTCGGCTTCTGATATTCCAGAGAGTCCTCAATAAACAATCTGGTTGTATTGATTTTTTGCCAGTTCCACGCAAAATTAAAGGCGCCTATACCGTAATTGTCATAAAATACCTTCGGCTTTACGCCTCTGAAAGCATGGCTGGAGCCGTATATCATTACCTCTACGCTGTCTTTTGGAAGAGAATAAAAAAATGCAGTGCGATATTGGCAGTCAATAATATCATTCGGCTGAAAAACAGAGCTCATTTCATACAGGAAAAAGATGATCAGTCCGAGTGTAATCATACAGCTCAATATTCTTTTTAATGTTTTTTTCATGCTAATTGACCTCTAAAACTGGAAATATATAAATGCCGCGCTGTCAAGTCTCTCACCGTACTTGCCAAAAAGCAGCACTGCACAGACACATATCGCTATAAACAGCCATCTGAACCAGTAATCCTGCTTGAGAATGATCTGCCTGATCTGTATGCCTTTTCTTTTCAATATATCCGCCATCAGCAGAATAACCGCACAAACCATAAGCAGTCTGAAATTTTGAATGTCCAGACCGCATTTATAAATGGAGCCGTCAAAGATCACCCATGGGTTTTGGACACAGAATATGGAATCTATGATATGGAATGCGTCTTTTATGCTCTGCGCTCTGAAAAAAATCCATGAAAAATCCACCAGCACAAAAGTCATGACGGTACACGCAATCCTGTGACCAAGTGAATCTCTGTGGAGTCTGAGCAGCGATACTGCCTTATCCCGAACAGGCTGAAGCGCCTCGCCGATGACCTGATAGAGTCCATTGAGTCCGCCCCACGCAAGATAGGTAAACTGGGCACCGTGCCACAGTCCGCTGATCAGAAAGACCGTCATTTTATTCAGATATTTGCGCACCGTACCCTTGCGGCTGCCGCCCAGAGGTATGTAGAGATAATCCTTGAACCACGACGTCAGGGAGATATGCCAGTTTCTCCAGAATTCGCCAACCGATCGGGAAAGATACGGCGCATTGAAGTTTTCCATCAGCCGTATGCCCAGAAACATGGCGGCTCCCATTGCGATTGTGGAATATCCTGAAAAATCACAGTAGATCTGCACCGCAAAAAGCACCGTGGCAACTATCAGATAATAGCCCCCATATGTCGTGTAATCGCCGTAAACCGTATCCACGAACACCGCTATTCTGTCGGCGACAACCAGCTTCAGAAAGAAGCCCCACAGCATAAGCAGAAAGCCTTCCCTCGCCATGTCATAGTCAAACTTTTTAGGCTCGGCAAGCTGCTTGAGCAGGTTTTTCGATCTCTCGATGGGTCCTGCTACAAGCTGCGGAAAGAAAGAGACAAACAGCGCGTATTGAAAGAAATTTCTTTCGGCGTATATCTCATCGCGGTAAACGTCCATTGTATAGCTCAGTGCCTGAAACGTGTAAAATGATATGCCAACCGGCAAAATCACATCCACTGTCGGCGCCGACAGGCTTATATGCATAAGGGCAAAAATCTTTGTGAGATTAAACAGAATAAAATTGGCATATTTAAAATAGCATAATATTCCTAAATTTGAAACAAAGCTCAGCGCGACGACGGTTTTTTTATACCTTCTCTTTTTGACAGCATCTGCCTCCATTTTCTTGACTTTTTCCAGAAGCAATCCGCTGGCATATGTGATAGCGGTCGATGTGAAAATCAGAATGGCGTATTTCGCATTCCAGCACATATAAAAATAATAACTCGCCGCAAGAAGCCAGAGCTGCTTGACTTTTTTGGGAATTACAAAATACACCAGCAGCACAATCGGAAAGAAAACCAAGAAACCTACTGAATTAAATAACATTTCGCAAAAACCTTTCATTCATGATTGCATTCACCGTTGCCCCGGCAATGTTTTATGTTCTATGCTTTATGCTTTGAATCTATCGTTCCCGCATGATTTCTGACAGTCAGACATGTAAAGCAGATGGCTCCGTGAGGGCAGCCGCTCACGCATTTGCCGCACCTGATGCACTCGGGATGATTGGGCGCAGCAACAGGATTCACCGCCATATCGCATACCTTGGCACATGCGCCGCAGTTCACGCATTTATTGCCGTCCACATGAAGACGGACTGCCGACACCTTATTGAACAAAGCGTAAAATGCGCCGAGGGGACAGATGTATTTGCAGAAGGGTCGTGCGATAACGATTGAGGTAAAAACCACAGCCATCAGCACTGTTGCCTTCCATGTGAATATCCCGCCCAACAGCGATCTGAGTCTGCTGTCAGCTGCCGACAGCATTATGCCCGAGAGCGTGCCGGACGGACAGACATATTTGCAGAAAAACGGCGTGAATTTATAAGTAAACGGCAATATCAGCACCATGATAAGAAGCATGGCGTATTTGATATATCTGAGCTGCCTGTCGCCTCGGAATGTGCGCAGCTTCTTGGGCGAAGGCACCCTGAAAAGCAAATCCTGCAAAAATCCGAACGGACACAGAAATCCGCAGATCAGCCTGCCGAATGCCGCGCCGAAGAACATCATCAGCCCCAATACATAGTACGGAAATCTGAATTTCCACGCCGAAACGGCATTTTGCAGCGACCCCAGCGGACAGGCTCCCAGCGCTCCGGGGCAGGAATAGCAGTTCAGTCCCGGCACGCATACATTTTTTCCCGCGCCGGTATAAATCTGCCCTGTAAAAAAGCCTTTGACATTGGCGTTTTGCAGCGCAGCCGCAGCAGCCTGAATGAACGTTCTCTTTTTGTTATCCAATGCCGATACACTCCAGACAAATCCGAACAGCCTTGGCAAGCACCTGATGATTCTGTTTCATGGCGACGCCGGCAGCAATTAATATCACGGCGGTCAAAAGCAGCCCAGCCGTCAGAAGATTTTCATTTTTGAGCCAACTCATTTTTTTCCTCATTTCAGCCCTTGAGATAAGAGAGAATCACGCCTTCCCACTCCTCATAGGACTTCGAGCCGACATAAGGCACATCGGAAAGCACCTTGCCGCTGCCGTCGGTGAAAAAGGTGGTGGGTACATATCCGGTCTGGAATTTATCAAACGCCGCGCAGGACTTTATCATGGGATATTTTATACCGTTTTCGCTGATGATATCCTTCAGACCGTCGGTGTCGCTGTAAACACCCACTATCATCAGACCCTCGGACTTGTATTTTTTGTAGAGCTTCTGCAAATCGGGCAGTTCACTTCGGCAGGGAGCGCACCACGGCTCCCACATGTTGAACATAATCACCTTTGCCGTGCTGTAATCTTCAAATGTGACCTTCTTGCCGTTGATATCGGTAGTGGTAAAGCTGAATTCTTCCGCCTGCTCCGCTTTGGCAGAGCGGGTATCAGTATCGCTGACAAAGTTCTTTTTGGGAGAGGAACAGGCAACAAGAAGAAACACGGAAACCGCCAGCAGAACCGCAAGCGGCTTTTTTACGATTTTCATTCAAATACCTCCTGCATAAAAATACTCATTATAATTTAACCATATTCCGCCCCAATTATCAAGTGATTTTTGAAATAAAAAGCAAAATCGCACACGCCGCTCTGATCCAGCAGGAGTAACGTGTGCGAAAATGCAATTGTCGATTATTTCAGAGTAATGGTTGCCGGATTGGAATTGACGCTTTTGCCGGAGACATCGGTTATCTTGCAATAGACCTTCATGCCGTTCCAGCTGTTATTTGCTGTAGCCGTGGTAGCAGCTGTAGTGTGCCCATTCCACAGGCTCCACGCGCTCGCGCCGGATTTCCTGTAGTACCACTGATACTTCAGACCCTCACCTTCCGCAACTACGGTAAAGGCAACTGTATTGCCGGATTTTACCGAAATGTCGGCAGGTTGAGCCGTTATTTTGAGCGCCTTGATAAGAGTGACGGTAACGGTATCGGATTTCACGGAATTGCCGCTGCCGTCCTTTACCAGACAATAAAGCTGTATGCCGTTCCATGTGGAGTTGGGCGTCACGGTTTCAGACGCGTGAGTGCGTCCGTTCCATACAGACCACGCGGAAGCGCCCTTTTTCTTGAAATACCACTGGTATGTCAGACCGCTGCCGGTTGCTTTGACAGATAAAGTCAGCGAGTCTCCCTGATGAATCGTTTTGCTCTGGGGCTGCGATGTTATCTTAATCGCGGAAACAATCGTAATGGTTGCAGCGCTGGAATTCACCGAATAACCGCTGCTGTCGCTCACCTTACAGTAAACCTTCATGCCGTTCCAGCCGTCGTTTGAAACAGCGGTAGTGGTGGCAGTGGTGTGGTTCTTCCACAGGCTCCATGATGTCGCGCCGGATTTCTTATAATACCACTGGTATTTGAGCCCCTCACCGCTTGCCACAACCGTGAATGCAACGTTACTGCCCGACTTTACCGAAATGTCGGCAGGTTGAGCCGTTATTTTGAGCGCCTTGGCAACAGTGATGGACGCGGCATTGGAATTGACCGAATAGCCGTTTCCGTCGGTCACTTTGCAGTAAACCTTCATACCGTTCCATGTGTCATTTGACACGGCGGATGTGGTTGCGGTGGTATGATTATTCCATACGCTCCAATCAGAAGCGCCTGATTTTTTATAATACCACTGGTATTTCAGACCGCTTCCGGTGGCTGCAACGGTAAAGCTCACCTTATCGCCCGACCTTACCGAAACATTGGCAGGCTGTGTCGTAATTTTGACCGGAGGGTTGACGGTGACAAATAATGTGCGCGTCTTTCCGGCGTAGCTCACGGTGATGGCTTGTGTGCCCGTTTTACCGAGAACGGAGGGCGAACAGGTAAAGCCGCTTGTAATGCTCCTGCTGCTGCCGTCCTCATAATTTACGGAAAGTATCATGCCGCTTGCGTCGAACTTCTCGCCCAGCAAATATGTCATTTTATTCGGATTCTGCTTGACGGTAATGGAGGAAACTACCTTTTCTCCGGTTGTAGTGAGGGATTTCACGCCGGACTGGTACTCATTGCCGTCAACCACCACAAAGAATTTATAATAATATGTCGTTCCGGAATACAGCGTGATGCCGCACTCGCTCGTGAGATCATACCAGATATTCTCGGTGTATTTGCCGATCGACTCGGTGTGACGCTTGGTCATATTGCCGGTTGATGTCCCGAGATAAAATCCAGCCGACGTAATGCTCATGCCCGAAATCGTAGCACGTATAACAGAATTGGTATTGGTGGTGTTTTCGCTCCATACATTTGTGAACGGCCATGTGCCGGAACCGCTGTTCCAATTGGGGCGGATAACGCCCCAGTAGGGATTGCCAAGCCCGTTGTATTTATAGCCGACCTTTTCCACATATGAATGGTAATTGAAATTCTGATGATATGTCACATAATCGGATTCATATATGGCGACATGTCCGTAGGGGTTGGAATCGTTTCCGGAATATACAAGGATATCACCTTTCTGAGGCTGTGCGCCCTGGATTCTCTGCCATCCCGCGGGAAGCGTATTCCAGGCATAATCGCAGGCATTGCCGGAGGAACGGCTGACGCCCAGATAATCGTAATACGCAAGAATCAGATCGACGCATTGTGCGCCGTACGAACCGTCCATATCGAGGCTCTGTCCAACCTTGCTCTGCACCCACGATATCGCATCATTCTGCGTTCTGCTCGTTGCGTGCGCCATAGCGGAAGGCATAGCAAGAAACGCCATCATCAATGCTAAAAGAACACTTGCAAGTCTAACGCGTCTTTTCATAAATCATCGACCTTTCTTCAATTTATCATACTGACACAAATGCACGAAACAGACATTTCCTGTTTCCGTCACCTATCATTATAAGCATTTATTTCAAAATGTCAATCAGAATAAAAAAAACAAAAAATTCCTTCCGCCGAATAAATCGCCGCATTCCCGTCAATAATCACAGCGACATTCCAACCGAAGGAAGGCAATTGCATTGAGAAAACCCGATTACGGCATAAAGCGGAAACCACCGGCATTCATCGGAAAAATACCCAAATTGTACCCGTGGCTCAGTGAGGACAGACACTGCGATATATGCGTGATTGGCGGTGGACTGACGGGAGCAATGTGCGCCATGGCGGCAGCTGAAATGGGATTGAGTGTCACATTGATTACTTCCGGCGGCGTTGGCTTCGGAAGTACCGGACACAGCACAGGCTGTGCGCAGTTTGACTGCGGGAGCACTCTCACTGAAGCCGACAGAGTAATGAGCACGGACGAAGCTCTTCGGCTGTACGCTCTTGGCTTTGAGGCTCTCGATGACCTCGGCAATCTCTGCAACGCTCTCGACGGCGAGTACAAAAAATCCGGCTTATCTGCCGATTTTATACGCCGTGATTCTCTGCTGTTTACATCCGATCCCACCGAGCTTGAACTGATGGAAAGGGAATATATCGCGCGGAACAAAAAATTTTCCGGCTGCACATTCATTACCCGCAAGACCGCCGAGAATTCATTTGAATTTCCCATCTGCGGCGGTATTCTGACAAAAGAAGGCGGAGCCGCGCTCAATCCCTACGCACTTGCGCACCTCTGCCTGATGAAAGCGGAAGAACTCGGCGCCGGCATATTCGAGCAAACCGAAGCCATCGACATTCAGACGCCCAAAAATGACGAAGGATGCGTTATCATAAAAACCTCAACCTATCGCACGATATACGCCGACAGGCTGATTTTCGCCACGGGGAGCAAAGGCATTCGCGCCATGACCGAGCGCAGCAGGAAATATATATCCTTCACAGAAATCGCTCCATTGCCTGAGGGAACGGCAGGCTGGTCGGGAAAGTGCATTCTGCGTACATTCGGCGGACGCGAAAGAAACGGGATCAGCAGCGTCATTCGCCCTGACGGGAAAATCGCCGTCTCAACGGTGTGCAAAAGTGGGATAATAGAAAAGTTTTCCCGCAGAGACGAGACGAATTTCGCCAAATATGACAAACTGCGGGAAACGATTCAAAAGCTGCTTCCGGATGTAAGCGAAACAAAAATTCAATACGAGTATTCGTATGAATTTTCAGCTATTTACGACGGATTACCCATCATAGGCAGACATGAAGAGTACAAAAACTGCCTATTTGCGCTGTGCGGATTGTCCGGCATATTCACAGAAGCAGCCCTGCCTGTATTCTCGCAAATCGCACGCAATTGCGCTGTAAAAATGCTTGAAAGCAATTCGACAGAGAACGACCCGCTGTTCGACCCGATGAGACTGTAAGTTAGCCCAATTTAAAGTCGGTCACAACCCAGTCGTAGTCCTTAATGCTGTATTCGGTGGAACAGAACGGACAGTGCTTTTCTTTGGTAGCGTCGAAGCTGCCGCCGCAGCTATGGCATTTGATTGCCTTAACGTTAAAGCCGTAATCCTCCGGCGCGGACGCGCTTCTGCACACTGTCATGCAGAATTTTCTGCTGCCGCTGCTGATCTTCCCGTCCTTGCAGGAAACAACATTCATATCCATATTGAGGTTGATGTAGAGATAACCGCTCTTTTCGACGCATTCTCTCACATCAATGATGCCATTGTAGCTCATGTCGATGATGTCGGAGAGATTGTCGACGATGGGTTTTCCACAATACAGTGCGCAATTGTCAATATCTTCACTGTAGACAATGATATTCAGCATTGAAATCAGCTTGCCCACAAAGCGGTCGCTCGAAAAATCCGGCGAATAGCGACGCATGAAATTGGGCAGACGTCTTTTTGCCGTGCCGTATTTAATGATGTCGGGAATGGAAGCGATCGCGCGGACAATCATCTCAAAGAAAATGGAAAAAACCCCCACCACATACCCTAAAAATGTGCCGACAACCGCAGCAATTGCCGCGTAAAACAGCCAGCCGATGAGGGAAAGGATTCCTCCCGAAGCGATTCCGGCGGAAACATCCCTGAAATTGTAGACAAGACCAAATGCCGCCATCGCAATTGCTCCGACAATTGCAAAAGGCTTAAGCCTCTTGAGGAGTTCCTGTGCCGCCGGAAGTGTGTAGTAATTGATCGCCTTGGGATAAAGCTCGCTGGCAATAAATCGGGTGCCGCAGAATTTGCAGCCTTCCGTGAGATTGCCGAGGGTAGTCGCGCCGCCGCAGTTCGGGCAGGAATAAGGCGCGTCGGGCTGCTGCGCTCTGTTCCAAACGATGTAGGAGTAGAGTATTTCCTTTTTGTCGAAGGATTTGTTTATACGCCCGTCGACAGAATAATCCCTCTTTGTATTCACATAGGTAAAAGGGAGCCGCGTGATATATCGGGCGTCAGAATCCATTTTCCACGAAACGCCGGATACCAGCGGATCATCAGGCTCATGGGTAACTGTGAGCGTTACGCCCTTAGCCTTGAGACGTTTCCCTTGCAGCATGCGGGAATACTTGAGATCGGCGGAGCACAGCTTCGGCGCGTCCTCGGAATCAATCGGTGAAGCATTGAGCTGCGTAATGAATTTACCATTCATCTATTATAGCATTATTTACTCACAATAACAAGCCTGCACACCCATATACAACAAAAAAAGCTGACCGCCATGCGATCAGCCGATTTGCAAAATATTCGGTACACTCAAAACCGAACAAAGGGGAAGGGATAAGGAAAGGGGTTTATTTGCAACGAGCCATCCAAAAGAAATTGGACAAGCCCTCGACCTATT
>CACWOX010000027.1 GCA_902762615.1 uncultured Ruminococcus sp.
ATTTTGGAGCAAATTTCAATTTGTCAATTCGTTTTTTGCATGAACTTAATTTTCTTTTTTGTGCTGTTTGACGAGCTTTCCCTTAAGTTGATGACATTGCCTGCGAGGGAGACTAGCTTAACTTGTTAAGCGGTGCGACCGAGCGAGACGCGCCCAGACGTAAAACGGGCTAAGGCGAATACAGAAACAGTGCCATATCAACAATAGCCATGCCTCGAGTGAAGAAAAAACTTGCGTATTCAAATTAGCTAAGCCCCTGATTAACGTTGCGTATCATGTTATACAATCGACTGATGTAAAAAAATAATTGGGAGAGGTTGAAATGAGTTCTATATTTGAGCGACCCGAACTGAATAAAATCTTCTTGGTTTACGGCAATCTTGACGATATGTTCATCACTCCCGATTTGCAGAAGAACAATTTTCGTCCGTTTCTGAATTCGTATCTGCGCAGTCTGGGATATGAACAGATCGTGTTTTATTCGGGCGCCAAAAACACGGGAAAATACGTTCTGGACGACCGGAGCGCGGTACTTGCGATCAACGCGAACAAGCAGAGGAATCCCGCACAGACAGATCGTCCGACCGCCGCGAGCCAAGCCGCTCCCAAAAAGAAGCACCGTATATTAAGCCCGCGCGAAAGGTCACAGGCGTCGCAGGAAGCTGTCGTTTCAGCCGCCGAAAATACCGACCCGCCGGCACAGCCGCTGCCTGCGAATTCCGCCCCGACCGGTCTGATCTATAAGCAGCCCAAAATAACGCCGGCGGAATTTCTGGATGACGCCAAGAAGATGATGGCTGACGGCAGTGTAAAAACCGCCATCGTGTTTACCTTCTTTCAGGATTTTGTCACCGACGGAGCGGCGCCGCTCCAGCAATATGCGGAGCTGCTGTCACATCTGTGGGACGAATACACCCTGAGCAGCAATGAAAATATCTGTATATTTCTCGCGCCGCAGATGAACGCAAGTTCCATCTCACAGCTGTTTGATCATCTTGCGAGCGGCAATGTATTCCGCAACCGCTTTTTCAACGAGAATCAGTCCATCAACAGAAGCTGTACCCTGCATATCGGGCTGCCCAATCAGGATGAACTTCACTACATGCTGGATTATCTCAGGATAGTGGGGGATTCCGGCAAAAGAATCTCATTTAAAAGGAGCGAGATGCCCAAAATCGTATCCTCGCTGATGTATCTCAGCCGCGAAGCTGACCGCGAGCAAAACCGGGCTGGCTATCTCAGCTCGATATATGAAAATATCGTGTGGTACCTCAAGCAGCAGGATTCCGATGTGATAGAATTCGGCGAAGAAACGGTGAAAACCATCTACAGCGGGTTCAAAGCCAACGACAACGCCGATCCGATGGAAACTCTGATGAATACCAAGGGCTGGGAAGCCGTTGCGTCGCGCGTCAAAGAAATCGTCACCGACTACCGGCAAAAAAAGGCGCGTTATCTCCAAAAGCACCGTCCGCCGAACAAGCCCCAGAGGACGCTTTGTGCCAATGAACGCATTGATACGCCGGATGACGACGTTGCGTTTGACTATCCCGTTCCGCACTTTGTGCTGAGAGGCAATCCCGGCGTAGGCAAAACAACCGTTGCCCGACTGATCGGACAGATTTTCTACGAAACGGGCATTCTAAAAAAGGGCTTGACCATCGAAGCCACGCGGGAGGATCTTGTCGATCGGTACATCGGCGGCACCGCCAACCGAACGCGTGAAAAAATACTCGAAGCGCAGGAAAGCGTGCTGTTTATTGACGACGCGTATTCCCTGATCGACAAAAGCGATACGAACAATTATCCCAAAGAAGCGATTGATGAAATTGTCGCCGACCTGACCAACACCAAGCAATACCGCTTCTGCATGATCATGGCAGGCTATCCGGAGCCAATGGACGAACTGCTCAAGATGAATTCCGGACTGAGCAGCCGCATCGGCAAGGCGAATATCCTCACCATAGAGGACTATCCGCCCGAGCTGCTCAAAACCATATTTGTGAGAAATTGCAGAAAGGACGGCTACCGATTCCGGGGCGAAGCAGACGGGGAAGAGGAACCGCTTGACCTCGACCTGTTTTTCAAAAACATGTACGAACAGCGCGACCGCGCCAATTTCGGAAACGCGCGGGACGTCGTCTCCATAGCGCGGGACGCCAAAATGCTGGCTTCACTCAGGGACGACGAGGAACGCTGCATCAGAGAGGAAGATTTCGGCAGCTACAGCAAATACTTTGAACGGCACGGCGTGTCCTCCATCGACGATATCTACGCTGAAATAGATCAATATGTCGGACTGGATTTCGTCAAAGAGCTGTTTGAAAATGTGCGTCTGGAAATACTTGACGCACAAGACTGCAAAAGAAGGGGCGTCAAGCCGGACACAACTCCCGATCACTATATTTTTGCGGGAAATCCCGGAACAGGCAAAACGACGGTGGGCAAGATGATGGGGCAGTTCTATCATCTCATGGGCGTCATGGGCGGAGCTGAAACGCTCTTTGTCGACGCCTCCGAGCTGATCGGAAATCATGTCGGCGATTCCAAAAACAAGATCGTCGAGAAAATGCAGGAGGCTATCGACCACAATTCCGTGCTCTATATTGACGAGGCGTATCAGATCGCCGACACGGCATATTCCGCTGAGATTGTCGGCGCCATGATGACCAAAATGACCGAGAACGCCACCGATTTCAAGATGATATTCGGCATGTATTCAAACCGCGTGGAGGATTTTTTGAAGCTGAATGCGGGACTTTCCCGCCGTGTTCGCATAGTGGAATTTCCCGATTACAACCCCGGGCAGCTTGTCAGGATTTTCGACAAAACGATTGAATCGCAGGGCAGAACCATAACAGAAGAAGCGCATCATCTGATCGAACTTCTGATGGAATACAAATACAACACAAGGACGGAAAGCTTCGGCAATGCCGGCGAGGTAAAAAAGCTCGTGGCGGATATGAAGCGGCTTCTTCTCAGACGCACCAGTCGAGCTGCCGAAAGCGCAGATCGCTATCGGTATACCGCCGAGGATATCCCCTCCGACCAGCTTGAATTGATCAGGGATCAGATCAACCCCCGCACGTTTGACGATATCATGAAGGAGCTGAACGAGCAGATAGGACTTTCCGACCTCAAAGCAATCATTCTGCAGAAGCGGGAGCAGATTCTCTACGCGCGCAAGACGGGAAGATCGACCTACGGCATCATTCCCGGGTATTATTTCTTTGTGGGCAATCCCGGAACAGGCAAGTCAACCAGCGCACGGCTGTTCGGTGACTGTCTGCATGAGCTGGGCATCGTCAAGACCAACCGTTTCTTTTCCTGCACCGCCAAAGACCTGATCGGAACCTACATGGGCGAGACCGACAAAAAGACCTATGAACTGCTGAAAAAGTCGATCAACGGCGTGCTTTTCATTGACGAAGCCTACAGTCTGTCCTATGCCGACAGCGCACATGCCGATTCCAGCTATAAAAAAGAGGCGCTCGAGCAGATCATTGCCTTTATGGACGAACCGGAACACAGAAAGAAGTGCTGCATCATCTTTGCGGGATACGAGAAGGACATGCAGGGGCTGTACAAATCAAACAGCGGCATGCGTTCGAGGATTGAAGAGGTGCATTTCAGGGATTATTCCCCGACCGAGATGTATCAGATTTTTGCTCTTTTCTGCCGAAAGGGCGGATATTCCATCGCGGAAGGCGCGGAGGAATACTACACGCCGATTTTCGGCAAGATGGCTGAAATGGAGTATTTCTCCAACGGGCGCACGGCGAGAACGGTGTATGAAAAGACGGCAGCCAATCTGATCAGCAGGGTGGTTCGATCGGAAGGTCTGACCGAGCAGGAGGAAAAGACCATTCAGCTGTCCGATCTGCTGCCTGAGGAAGAATGCTACAGAATCGTGTCGGCGGAATAGCAGGGCATTATCGAATCTGTAAAATAATTGTAAACACCACGAAAATTCATAACCAAAGCGCAATTTTTGAACAATTAAGTCAAATATTTAATAATTATATAATTGACATTGAATTGTACGTTGAGTTATAATATTCAAGTGTCGGTATGAATTTGTCGGTCAGACGTTTATGCCGCAAAAAAACGGAGGTTGAATGTTAATTATGAATTTTCTGGATTCGTTTCTTGAAAAGATCCCGATTATAAGGGATATGGACAAGAAAAAGCGCATATTGGCGGCAGGCTTTCTGGTGTTTGCCATCGTTTCCCTTCTGGGCATACTGATTGACGCCATAGCGGGAGCCGGCGGAGTGGTTGCGCTTATCTCGGTGGCAATAGGATTTTTGCTGATGGCTGCGCTGATCATAGCCGACTTTATCATGTCGCGCAAAGCGCCGCCCGAGTATCCTCCCGAGCAGAATCAATATAATTTCTTTGACGACAATCCCGACGATTACGGCTATCAGGATGAAACCCTTGAATTCACCGATGACCGCGGCAATCCCGACAACTACGACAATGCCGGTTTCGGAGAGGAAATGCGGGAGGAAAAATACGCCGACGAACTGGATTACCGCGATGACGGCAGTTATCAGGAGGACTTCGATTACCGCGACGATCAGGACTACCGCGAGGACGAGATTGAATACACGGTGACGCCCGACCCCACGCCCGCGCAGATGCCGCAGAACGAGCCGGAGTTTTCGCGCCGACCCTCACCGTCTCGGTTTGAATTCCGTCCCGCACAGCCCGAAAAGGTCAGCAGAGCGCCGATGCTTTATGACGAGAATATCGTCGGCAAGCCTGTGATGACTTTCGACGCACCTTCACAGCCAATACGCGACGAGGTCAGATTTGCCGCCGACGCGGTGGCGCCTCAGATTACAGTCCCCAAGCAGGAGGACGATATCGGCGGTCCTGTCATGTCCATTCCCTTCAGGGGAGCGACGCCGGAGGCTGCTGCCGAGCCGCAGAAGGCAGAACCGGTGCAGCCGCAGCCGATTCAGAGCGCATATGCCGCGCAGATGGCTGCCAAGCGCGAGGAAAGGGGTCAGGAGATAGAGGAATTCTTCGACCACATGAGCGACGACGAGATCCTTTACAGCGACTGCGTAGAGGTTTGGGCGTCCGACGCCAAGCCTGCTGCCATCCGTCTGCTCAAGCAGGTGGAGACGCTGAGTGATAAGAAAATGGCGGATTCGCTCGGCAGAGAAGCGGAATACGTCAACGCCATGCTGGACAGAATTTATTATTTCACTATGCTTGACAGCGTACAGGAAAACCTCGAGCTGAAGAAATACAACTTCTCCGCGATGGTCAAGGAATGTCTGAGAAGATTTTCGCCCTTCTTTATGGAAAAGAGGATCGGGCTGCTCTGGAAGGGTCTTGACATCGACATCGTGACAGATAAGCGCTGGCTGATATTCGCCCTGACGCAGGTAGTCTTCAACGCGGTGGAATTCACCGGTCTGGGCGGCAAAATTGCCATATCCGCCAAGAAGGAAGGCAGCATGATTCATCTGATGGTGGACGACAGCGGCTGCGGCATATCCGACGATGATCTGCCCCACATCTTCATGGCAGGCTTCATGGGAGACAATGCCCCCAATGAATCGGGTCGCCGCACGGGAATGGGGCTCTTCATCACCCGTTCGGTCATAGAAAAGCTCGGCGGCTCTGTAACGGCGGAATCCACCGTCGGCAAGGGTACGCGAATCACGATGATACTGCCCGAAAAAATATAAATATGCTATAACCGGAATGCGCAATCTGTGTTCCGGTTATTTTTGTATTCATTAAATAATGATAAAAAATCATAATTTTGATATTGACTTTTGGCTATAATTGATATATAATAAAATTAATTAATAAACACAGAGGAGGTGAAAATTATGACAAATACGCTTGACGCTTACAATTCCGCTTTGACACAGAACAACGAACAGATTCAGCAGCAGGTTCAGTCTGCCAGTCTCTTATCTATTGTTGTCACGGTGCTCATGCTGGTCGCCATGTGGCTTATCTTCAGCAAGGCTGGTCAGGGTGGATGGAAGGCACTGATTCCTTTCTACAATCTCTACACCTACTGCAAGATCGTCGACGGAAACGGTTGGAAGTTCCTTCTTTTCATCATTCCGATTGTCAACTTTATCTACGCCATTATCCTTGATTTCAGACTGGCGAAGTCGTTTGGCAAGGGCGTAGGCTTTGGCTTCGGTCTGTTGTTCCTGTCGCCTATATTCCTGCTTATTCTTGCATTCGGCAAGGCGCAGTATATTGGTCCAAGAGGTCAGTAATTTAATTCCCAGCGAATGGTTCGCCGGTTTCATCTGCTTTGGGGCAGCTTGAACCGGCGGATTTTTTGTTGCCTGATGCATCCAATCAGACTTCCTGAAAAATAATCATATATTTCTGTTAAAAAGTTTAAAAACAGCTTGAAATATATTATGGCTATGTGATAAAATAATAAGAGGATATTTTTCGGAACCATACTGACTGCCTCAACGGTGATTTTTTATGCTGAATGACTTTTTTGAGATACTCAAGCGTCTCATTACATATTTTACCATCTTCGACCTGCTGGACATTGTTATCGTCTCGTTTTTGATTTATTATCTGATTGTATTCATACGCGACACACGCATCCAGCAGCTCATGAAGGGTATTTTGGTGATTTTTGTCGCCTATCTGCTTGCCACATGGTTAAAGCTCACCACATTGCTTTACATTATAGACATTATCGTAAATAACGGTATTCTGGCGGTTATCATCGTCTTTCAGCCGGAGCTTCGCAGCTTTCTGGAGCACATGGGACGAAGCAAATTTTCGGTGGGCAGCCTTTTCGGTGAGGAAGAGGACCCGCACGAAGCGCAGCTCAACGCCATCAACGGCGTGGGCGAGGCATTCCGCACGCTTCAAAAGCAGAAAATGGGCGCACTGGTGGTTTTTGAGCAGGAGGACATTCTCAATGATATTGCAGCCACCGGCACGCAGGTGGACGCGCTGCCGAATGCCGGCGTGATCTCGAATATTTTCTTCAATAAAGCCCCGCTTCACGACGGCGCGGTGATCATCCGTGACGGCAGGGTGCATTCCGCGGGGTGTATTCTCCCGCTGACCAAGAGCACCAATATCTCCATGGAGCTCGGCACGCGGCATCGCGCGGCAATCGGCATGAGCGAAAATTCCGATGCGGTGGTGGTCGTGCTTTCGGAAGAGACCGGGCAGCTTTCCATAGCAATAGGGGGAAAGCTGCGGCGATTCGATACCGTAACGGAATTTACATCGGAGCTGATGCAGGTGCTTCTGCCGAGCAGCAGCGATGAGCAGACCCCAAAGAAAAAAATCCCGATTCTCACGGATGTAAAGAAAAGGCTTGCACGCAAGCTGACCGATACAAAGTCAGAAACAAATGACGCAGCGTCAAAGGCAAAACCGAATGTTCCGGTGGAACTCCATGAAGAGCCGGATCAAAAATAATGATGTTTTCCTTAATGTAAAAGGACTGATGGCAATGGGAAACAAAGCAAAGGGCGGCGGCAAAGGTCTGATCGTCGCCACATACAGAAAAATAAAGGGATTTATCAACCGTCCTTGGTTTTACAACAGAAAATTTTTAATCACGCTGTCGGTAGTTTGCTCGGTGCTGATGTGGGCAACGCTTGCCATCAACATCAGTCCCGTTGAGTCAAAGGTCGTCTCGTCAGTGCCAATAACAATCAATGTCGATACGATCAAGGAAAATTTCGGTCTGGATTTCGTAGAGATCATCAGTCCGGAATCGCTCAAAAAGCTGGAGCTGGACGTCAAGGTGAGCGGCAGGAAGTACCTTCTTTCCCAGCTGACAGCGGATGACTTCTCGGCGGTTGCGTCTGCCAACAAGAGCATTTCCAAGCCGGGATCGTACGACTTTACACTGCTTGTCACCTGTAAGAATCCCATGCTTGACGTCAAGATCGAGCAGAATTCCCAGCAGATATACGTCAAGTTCGACAGATTTGTGGAGAAGGAATTCACCGTATCGAATGTCAAAGCGGTGGGCGCGACCATTCCGAATGATTCCAACCTCACGATGGGTACGCCCTACACGAATGTTTCCACTGTGAGTGTCAGCGGCCCCGAAACCGAAGTCAATCAGATAGAATCGGTCGTTGTCAGCGCCGATATCAACAAGGAACTGACCGACGGCGAGACCTTCGACGGCACCATTCTCTTTCTCAACGGAAACGGGGAGCAGCTCAATCTCGCCCATCTCACTGTCGCGACAGACATAACGGAATCGGTGTCCGTGACCATACCGATCCGCACGGCAAAGGAATTCAAGGTGGGCGTTACCTTCAAGAACGCGCCGTCCAATTTTGACGCCACCAAGCTGCCGATCGTCATATCACCCAGCACGCTTACGATATCCGGCTCTCCCGACGCGATCAACAATCTCAAGGAGACCTACACGGCGGGGGAAATCGACATCTCAAAGCTGCGCAAGGGTACCAACAGCTACGATTTCGCTCTGTCGCTCAGTACCGGACTTGAAACAGCCGACAAGGTGGATAAAATCAAGGTGGACATCGACCTTTCAAAATATAAGGTCGAGTCGCTGGACGTCAATTCGTCCCACTCCAAATTTGACATCATCAACTACACCGGCACCCGCAAGGTCAGCTTCAAGACCAAGTCCATCGACAATATCCGCATCATAGGTCCTGCCTATGTAGTGGAAAAGATTGCCGCGAAGGACATCATCATCGAAGCCGACATGACCGGTATGGAGACAGTCACAGGCAAATGTACCGTCAACGCCCTCATATCGGTCGAGAACCGCTCCAACTGCTGGGCGATAGGCAATTATCAGGTCGATGTAAATATAGGCTGAATTAAGCAATTAAGCAATTAAGCAATTAAACAATTAAACAACAAACAACAAACAATCAACGAAAAAAGCTACAATATGCCAAACAAGACGGGAGGCACATTGCAGCTTTATTATTTTTGTCGGTCCTGACTGAGGTTATATCTCCATTTGAAGATGGCAGCGCCGATGATCAGGATATAGCCGATGACACTGAGGATATCGGGAATCTGTCCCCACATCAGGAAGCCGAGCGAAGCGGTGAAAATAATCTGTGAATAGTCGAATACCGAGATTTCCCTTGCCGGAGCGTTGGTGTATGCCGCGGTAATGAAGATCTGTCCTCCGGCGGCGGAGCAGCCGGCGAGCAGCAGACTTGTCAGTTCTCCCGCTGACATGGGTGTGAAGCTGAAAATCAGATAGGGAAGGGTGCAAAGGCAGGAAAATCCCGAAAAGAAGGCGATAATGACAGGTCCCTTTACCCCATGCGTTCCGAGCTTTCTCACACATGCGTAGGAAAGCCCCGCCGCCATTCCGCCCGCAAAGCCGGCAAGCGCATAGAAGGAACTCATGGAAAACGAGGGCTTGATGACGAACATGGCGCCCGCAAAAGCAGTGGCAAGTGTCAGCCATTCCACTGTGCTGACCTTTTCTTTCAGCAGCACAATGGAGAACAGCACTGCGAAGAAGGGGGAGAGCTTGTTGAGAATGGAAGCGTCGGCAAGATTGAGATGGTCAACCGCGCTGAAATTGCAAAAAATGCCAAGCGTTCCGGCGATGGCGCGGGTCAGCATGTACCGCATGTTGCCCTTGCCGATGCACACAGGCTCGCGTTCCTTTATCAAAATTGCCGCGGCAATGGCGAAAGCCACAATGTTGCGAAAAAAGCTCTTTTGAATGACAGGGACTCTGTTGCCAGCCAGCCGCACAAAAAAGAGCATCAGTGCAAAGAAGAAAGCCGAGAGAATGATATAAGCGATTGCCTTGTTTTTTTGTTTCATACTAAATCACCATTAAATACCCCGGGGATGAGAAACTCCACGGGGTAACTGCAAAATTGCATTTTTAAAAATCAGATTTGTCTATCAATGAAGGATCCACGCCCTGACCGAGCAGATAATCGGTGAATTTAAGGCTTTCGCCGGGCTGCTTTTCCACCGTGATTGTTGTAAGCTCCTTTGACGGAAGGGTGTAGATATTCTTTGTGTCCCGCATATAAATTCCGTTAGCGCCAAAGAATTCCTTGCTGCCGTAATAAGTGCTGCCCACCGCCATATTCAGCCGGTACCTGCCCTTGCTCAGACACACGGTGATTTTTCCGCCGTCAGTGAGGAATATTTTAAGCACAGACGATTCCGCTCCCGAATCGTCAATTTTTATCACGTTAACAATGATATTTCCGTCGCCCTTGGCGCGCTTAAATTCGATGGGCCACTGACCGTTGGACTTGCCGGCAATCACCTGTGTGGTCGTGGGAATCTTCACCTTGCTGACAGTAACGCCGATAGAAGAGCCGTATCGGGTGATAGCCCGAATGACGTTGAAAAAAGGCAGCTTCATCCTGCCGCCGTCAGCGAGAAAGTCCGACAGATCAATGTCGATGCTGACCCTGAGCGCCTTTTCGTCCGAGTAGACGCCGGAGAGCTTGTTGAGCGCCGCAACCGAAGGCTTCTTTGCGGTGGAGAGAGTGCCGATTACGTCGAGCGAGTCAAACGAAAGCGTGAGATAACCCTTTTTGTCCTTGCTTCGGGCAAGGGAAATATTTCTCACAGAGCAGAGATAAGGCGTAATGACCTCTTCCATAGCGGCGCGGATATCGGATAATTCGCCCGACTTGCCGCCGTCCTTTGTGACGGTCATTCCCTCCGCGGCAAACTGACCTGATAATTCGTCGAGCCAGCTGCTATAGGTGGGCTGATAGCTGCCGCCCTCCGAGAAAACCCTGTCGGGAAACGGCTCGGGGATAATCAGATCGGTAAGAGCGTACTCAAAGCTTTTGTCCGAACTGAGCGATTCCTTTTCCCACGCTCTTTCGGCAGCTTCAGCGATAAGATCAAGTGTCTCAACGTCCACCACAGGCGAATTCCCACTTTCTCCGCCGCTGCACAGACCGATGATTTCGATTTCCTCGCCTTTGCCCTCAAACATGCTCTCAGCCGTTTTACGCAGATAAGCGTCGGGATTGTCCGAATAAACTCCGGCGTTTTCCTCAGGTGCGCAGAGAATGAGCTTGGCGGAAAAAAGCCTGTTTCCGTCGGAGTCAGTGTCATAGCGTATGCTTTTGATCTCGGCGTTTTCAATTATATCGAGCTGCGTCCTGCTCAGCTCGCAGTCGGAGCTTTCGCAGAGCAGAGCGAGATTTTTGCCGAGTTGGGACGTGAACATATCCTCGCTGGGAATGTACATGGTAGAAGCGGCTGCTGCCGATAAGACCATCACAGCGATACATGCGATAACTGCCGCCGACATGAACAGTTTCAACTTGCCGGTGGTTGCATTCTTTGCCATTAATAAAGTTCCTTTCGTCTGATACGGAATTGCTTATGTGCATGATCTTTTGGCGTAAATATCCTTCACGGTAGTCTGTGTGTCGGCGATCATACCGAGGGCTTCCTTTTGCGTGAGGATCCCCTTTGACATGCAGGAGACCGCCAGTGAGCAATGTTCCCAGAAGAAGCGGTTTTCCTGCGTGCGGGTAGTGACGATAAAGCTGTCGGCGGTCTGCACCGATCTGATAACGCCATTGTAGATGTTGGATTGGTCGGTAAGATCATTCTGTGTGCTTTTCGAGAGCTTTTTGAGCGCAGGAGCCTGATAGTTTCCGCAGAGCTTCACGGCGTTCTGCTCCTTCAAAAAGGACTCTACAAAGTCAAGCACATCCTCGCGCTTGGTTTTGTCATAATACGCCTTTTTGGTTATGTAAAAGCCCTCCGTAAAGCTGACGTACAGTCCGTTTTCATTTTTCGCCTCTTTGCTGTCGGAATCCGATACCTGCGAAGCGTCGTTTTGCGTAGGACTCGGAGAGTGACGGACGGTGGTTGTGGTTTCCTCCGGCGGAAGAGTATTGGCAGTGATGGGCGGATAAACAGGACCCGACATCGCGTGGGTAGGATAGGTATTGGATGCGGTGGTGGACTCTGCCGGTGTGACAGTGCCGACCTCCGGCAGGGCGATATAATTGCTGTCGATATCGGTGTTGATCTGACCGCACATCGTGTTGTCCATGAGCAGGATAGCCGCCTGTCCTTTGTTGTACAGCTCCACAGGAGAAGGCATTTTTTCCACGGTGGTGTGCTTGAGGTCGGAAGGGGAGACCAGCGTGTCAAAGGAGCCTGTCGGCATTTTTGGAAAGGCGTTCAGCTCGTCGAGCGCTTGGATAGCCTCAAGCACCGTGCTCCAGTTTTTGTTGGGAGAACCGTTCATTGCCGAATGAAGCGACTGCGTTCCGCCGAGACTGCGCACCATATATTCCACCAGCGCACCGCTGTCGTCAAGGCTGTTGGCAAAGAGCGAGATCCTGTTTTTCTCAAAATGCATAGCCGCCCGAATGATGTCGTCCCACTTTTCGGGAATTTTCAGCGAGCTTCTGCGGAACAACGCCGCGTTGATCACAATGCCCTGCCACTGACCACGCACGGGAATGCAGTATCTTCCGCCGTTGCTTGCGGCGGCGCTGTTGATAGCGGCTTCCGAGACATTCGAGGCAAATTTGGGATAATCCCTGCGAATGTCGTCGACGGTCATAAAGAAGTCGGAGAGCTGGCTCATATCGTCGATAGCGGAATAATAGATCACGTCGGGAGAGCCTGCGCCGCGATAGGTGGAGGCGATGGAAAGCTCCATCTTGTAGCTGCCGGACCTTGTGGTGGAGGTGTCGTTGATCACGACGTTCCTGTGGCTTTTGGTGTATTCTGAAATGATTTCGGAATACGCCTTGGCATCCTCTTCTTCGCCGAAGGTGCTGAATGTGCGCATGACAAAATGCTTTTTTTCGTCATTTCCGCATCCGGTCATGCAACCGAGCAGCAGCGCGAGTGTAAGTATCAATGACAACAGTCTGATCGTTCTGACAGACAAATTCATCACTCCGGTTATCTGAGAATATTGATTACGCCAATGACAGGCAGAGGGCTGAGTCGGTTGCCGGCGACATTGAAAATGCCGATCAGCGAGAGCACCAGCGAACAAAGCCCGATGAATGTAAACAGCAGAGCGGGAATAATATTGAGCAGAATGATTCCGCCGAGTATGGAGTTCACAACGGAATGAATGATCATTGCCCCCAGCTCACAGAGAAAGAGCACCAGTCCCTGATTGAGATGGAAGCGAAGGGTAGGATCTCTGCGAATGTCGCTGAAAAGCCCGATCAGAAACAGCGGTCCGACATAGGCGAGATAGCTGAAGGTCTTTGCGTCGTTGTTCATATGATTACTTCCTTGTATTTTGATTAATTCGTCTTAACGTCGTAATCCGACGTCGCTTTTCCGCCTGTGACAGTGACCACGATCTTGTGCGGTGCGCAGACGATGGACTGTCCGCTGCGTGAGACAGCGCCGGTTTTCACACATATTTTATCGGGGCATTCGGCGTCGATCATGCGCACGGCGCCGCCGGAAATCTGAATGGTATTGCCGTCGGTGATGCGGTAGATGCAGTCCTGATCAAGGGGCAGGCGGGTAATTTCCATGCCGTCGACCCTTACCGAGGCGTATTTAGGCTCAGGCTGATTGACGGCAAACAGAATGCCTATCATTGCCGACAGAAGCAGCAGCACCGATACCACGATCATATCGCCGCGTTTTATGCCGAGACTGCGGAGTTTCTGACGAAGCCTACTCATTGTCACAGTCGAGCATGACAAGGCGGCACATTGCCCGGTAGCAGATTTCGGCGTGCAGCATGAATTCTTCTATGGAAAGGTTTTCGTCGGGCATGTGGAGATTGCATGGCTTTGCGTCGGAAAAGACCGGACCGAACGCCACGCCTCTTCCCTGAAGGGTGCGGGCATAGGTGCCGCCGCCCATGGCAACGGGAATCATGGGCTTGCCTGTGATCTCGGTGTAGCACTCGCCGAGTGCCCTGATCAGCGGGTGATCGGCAGGCACGTAAAGCGGCTTGTTGTCGCTGAGTACCTCGAGCGTAGCGCCGTACTTTGCCGCCTCGTCCGCTATTGAGGCGATAATGGGCTGACTGTCGAGAGTGGCAGGATAACGGATGTCGATGCTGACGGAGGTTTTTCCGGCGTCAGATGCAATCAGACCGACATTGAAGGTAAGCTCGCCGGAAAGCCCGTCGGAGCAGGCAATTCCCAGATCTTTGCCCCTTGTGTCGTTGCAGACCTTTGCCGCAAAGAACGCCTCCGCGCTGCCGTCATTCAAAACGCCGGCTTCCCCCGCTGCGGTGAGCAGATAATTAACGGCGTTTACGCCGTTTTCGGGACACATAGCGTGCGATGAGGTTCCTTTGACAGTGAACACAAATCCGCTGTTGCTTTTGTCGCTTTCGTTGCTTTCGTTGCTTTTATTGCTTTTATTGCTTTGCACAGCGGAGCATTCCGCGTCGCTTGCATTGATGATCTCGCAAATGGCGTTTGCGGTTGGCGCGTCACAGTCGATCAGTGCCGTGCATTGGTCAGCCACGCAGTTGATGGCGGAGCCGCCCTTGATCGAAAGAATCGACGGGTCGGTACTTCCGGACAGCTTCAGGTGAAGAATGCCCTTTTCGCAATTGCAGGCGGGATAATCCGCGTCGGGCGTGAAGCCGATTGTGGGCAGGGCGTGCTTTGAGAAATAATGCTCCATATCGTCCATGCCGATTTCCTCGCCGCCGCCGAAAATGCAGCGAATGGGACGCTTCATGGGAACCGCGTTGTCCATCATCGCCTTCATGCAATAGAGCGAAATGATGGCTGCGCCCTTGTCGTCAGCGACGCCTCTGCCGTAAAGATAGCCGTCCTTTTCGGTAAGGGCAAGGGGGTCGGTATGCCACCCGTCGCCGGTGGGGACCACGTCCACATGGCAGAGCACGGCGGCATAATCCGAGTCGCCGCCTTCCCCCAGCTGCGCGTGCGCGGCGAAGTTGTCGCAGTTCTCGGTGGAGAAGCCCAGGCTGTCCGCGAGATTTGTCATAAAATGCAATGCCTCAGCGGACGGATAGCCGAAGGGGTGTCCCTCAACGGTGCAGTCCGGCACCGCCACCGATTCAATTGCAACGAGCTTTTTCAGATTGAGCAGAATATCATCCTGATATTTTGACATTACGGATTCAAACAAAAAACCATCTCCGATTAACAAATTATATATAGTATTATAAAGTATGTGAGCACAGAATATCAATATTAAATATGAAAAAACTATTAAAATATAGATAACATTGTTTTTTTCTGTTTTTTTTGTTTAATCCATCATCTTTTTTGCGGGGATTAATATAATAATAACAGAAGAAATCGAGGGGGTATTTTTATGAACTGTCGCATAGTAGACCTGAGGAACAAAGAGGTAATCAACATAAAAAACGGCGCGAGACTGGGTTATGTCAGCGATGTGGAAGTGGATACATGTGACGCGCGGCTGGTGGCAATCGTGATTTACGGCAGGGCGAGGCTGTTCGGACTGCTCGGAAGAGAGGACGACTGCATCATAGACTGGGGCGATATCGAGGTGATAGGGGAGGACAGCATTTTGGTCAACTGCACGCCGCGCAGACAAATCGGAGGAGGTCGCAAAAAACTGCTTGAAAATATCATTTGCAGCCTTTAGCTGCGGGAATTAAACAATATAAACAAAATCTTTTCAATAACTCACGGCTATTCCTGCTTGACAAAATGGAATTTATAGTTTATTATATTGATTAATTAAAGCGGAGTATTGGAGCAAAGGTGCGGACATTTACTTTACGGAAGAATGCCCCGTCTTTGCTCTTTTTTATCACAGATATTCCGCCTGTTATCCATCATAACAGGGAGATGATATGAATGAGTAAATATGAAGTGGTCCAGTTTGAACAGAACCAGACCGATCTCTTTGACGAGTTTTGCAATAACGCCATGCTTTCCGGCATGATCGACGTCAATCTCTATGAGGAATTCGGCGTCATGCGGGGGTTGCGCGATTCCAACGGCAAGGGCGTGCTGACAGGTCTGACCGAGATCTCCGACGTAGTGGCGACCAAGTCAGTCGACGGCAAAAAGCTGCCCGACGAAGGCTCGCTTTACTATCAGGGATATAATGTCTATGATCTGATTGAGGGCATGAAGGATAAGCGCTATGCCTTTGAGGAAACGACCTACCTGCTGCTTTTCGGCGACCTTCCGAGCAGCGAGCATTTTGAGCAGTTCAAGGAGCTTATGTCCAGCTTCTGTCCGCTTTCCAACGAATTTACCCGCGACGTCATTCTGAACAAGCCCAGCGAGAACATCATGAACGGGCTCCAGCGGGGATTGCTGACGCTCTATTCCTACGACGACAGCCCGGAGGACATCTCTACGGCGAATATACTGCGCCAGTCGCTCCAGATCATCGCCAAAATGCCGGCGATGGCGACTTATCTCTATCACGCCTATCAGCATATCGTTTTAGATGAGAACCTTGTCATCAAAAACCCCAAGCCGGAGTATTCCACCGCCGAAAATCTGCTCTACATGCTGCGTCCCGACGGACAGTTCACCGAGCTGGAGGCAAAGGTGCTGGACGTGGCGCTGGTGCTTCACGCGGAGCACGGCGGCGGCAACAATTCCACCTTCACCGCCCACGTCGTCACATCGTCGGGAACGGATACATATTCCGCGCTGTCGGCTTCTATCGCGTCGCTCAAGGGCTTCCGTCACGGCGGCGCCAATCTGAAGGTCAAGCACATGATGGAAGAGATCATGGCAAACGTCAAAAACTGGAACGACGAGGAAGAGATACGCGATTATCTCATCAAAATACTCGACAAGCAGGCATTTGACAGAAACGGTCTGATCTACGGCATAGGACATGCGGTCTACACCTATTCCGACCCGCGCGAGGTGATTCTGAAGGAATATGCCGAGAAGCTGGCAGCCGCCAAGGGACGTGAGAAGGAGTTTGAATTCTACGACCGCGTTGAGCGCATTGCCAAGGCGACCATTGCGAGCCGCCGGCATCTTTTCAAGCCGATCTGTGCCAATGTCGATTTTTACAGCGGACTTGTCTATGACATTTTAGGCATACCCGAATCGCTCTTCACGCCGATTTTCGCCATATCCAGAATATCCGGCTGGAGCGCCCACCGCCTCGAAGAGGTCATCAACAAGGGCAAGATCATCCGTCCGGCGTATAAGTACGTCGGTCATCACAGACCCTACAAGCCAATTGACGTAAGGAAGGGATAAGAAAAAAGCGAATTTATATAAGTGTGGAGTGTGAAGCTCCACACTTTTTGAAGCTCCAAACTTTAGCGAGCTTGCAAGCATAAAACGACAACTCAACGAAAAGGACTGAATCTCAATGGTTAAAATTCAAATGAAAACACCGCTTGTCGAGATGGACGGCGATGAAATGACCCGCATCATCTGGAAGATGATCAAGGACATTCTCATCACACCCTATGTTGACCTTAAAACCGAATATTATGACCTCGGTCTGGTTCACCGCAACGAGACGAATGACAAGGTGACATTCGACAGCGCCGAAGCCACCAAGAAATACGGCGTCGCGGTCAAGTGCGCCACCATCACCCCGAATGCTGCCAGAATGACCGAGTACAACCTCAAGGAAATGTGGAAGTCCCCCAACGGCACCATCCGCGCGATTCTTGACGGCACCGTGTTCCGTGCGCCGATACTTGTCAAGGGCATCACACCCTACATTCCCACATGGAAGAAGCCCATCTGCATAGCCCGTCACGCATACGGCGACGTGTACAAAAACACCGAAATGGTAGTGCAGCAGGGCAGCAAGGCGGAACTTTGCGTCACGTCGCCCGACGGCACCGAGCAGCGCAGCCTGATCCACGATTTTACCGGATCGGACGGCATCATTCAGGGCATACACAATCTCGACAGCTCGATCAGCTCCTTTGCGAGAGCCTGCTTCAATTACGCCCTTGATCAGAAGCAGGACATCTGGTTTGCCACCAAGGACACCATCAGCAAGAAATACGACCACCGCTTCAAGGATATCTTCAACGAGATTTTCGAGAAGGAATACAAGGCAAAATTTGAGGATGCCGGCATCGAATATTTCTACACCCTGATAGACGACGCCGTTGCCAGAGTCATACGCAGCGAAGGCGGCTACATCTGGGCATGCAAGAATTACGACGGCGACGTTATGAGCGACATGATTGCCACGGCGTTCGGTTCGCTTGCCATGATGACCAGCGTGCTTGTCTCGCCCGACGGCGTGTATGAATATGAGGCGGCTCACGGCACCGTGCAGCGTCATTATTACAAGCACCTCAAGGGGGAGGAGACCTCCACCAATTCCGTCGCCACACTTTTCGCGTGGAGCGGCGCACTCAGAAAGCGCGGCGAGCTGGACGGCACTCCCGAACTGTGCCAATACGCCGACAATCTGGAAAAGGCGACCATTCAGACCATTGAGGAAGGCGTTATGACCGGCGATCTCTATCTGCTCTCCACGCTGGAAAACAAGACCAAGGTCAGCACCGAGCAATTTCTCAGAGAGGTTGACAAGCGCCTTTCCGCCATGTACGCGTAACGGTCGGTGCTGCCGCCGCGTCAAATAACGGATTGACTTTTGTAAAATATATGATATAATTTTCGGCAGACTGCTTTTTTAATAAACGCAGTCTGCTTATTCTATTTGAGGGTGATATGAATTGCCTCTTTTCATCAGAAAATTTGAACGAAAATCAAAGGAAGAATTCAGTCATGGCGTGACCCATTTCAAGATGTTCTTCAAATGGTGCGTATGCGCCGTGATCATCGGCGCGGTAGTGGGCTGTGTCGGTACGCTGTTTCATTATCTCATCAAAATATCGGCGGAGACCTTCGCGCTGTCCCATCTGAGAATGGTGTGGCTGCTGCCTTTGGTGGGAATTGTCATAGTGGCAGCTTACAAGTACTGCGGCATGGACAACGACAGGGGAACGAATATGATACTTGTGTCGGTTCGCAGTGAGGAAAAGCCTCCGTTATTCACCGCGCCGCTTATTTTCCTTTCCACAGTGCTGACGCATCTGGCAGGCGGTTCCGCCGGCAGAGAAGGAGCTGCAATTCAGATGGGCGGCGGCATAGGCTATCAGATAGGCAGGCTGCTGGGGCTGGACGAAAAGGACCAGAAGCTGATCATTATGTGCGGCATGAGCGCCGCGTTTTCGGCGCTTTTCGGCACTCCTGTGACGGCTGCCATCTTCTCGATGGAGGTGATCAGCGTCGGCGCCATGTATTATTCCGCGCTGGTTCCAAGCGTCATTTCGGCGCTGGTGGGTTACTGCATCGCCATTCGTTTCGGAGTGGAAAAGACCTTCTTTCCGCTGGCTGACATTCCGGAAATCACCATTCCCTCGGTTATACGCGTTACCGTCATAGCGGTGCTGTGCGGCTTGCTGAGCATTGTGTTCTGCATTGTCATGCACGGCACAGGCAAAATACTGAAAAAGGCATACCCGAATAAATTCATCAAAATTCTCGTCTGCTCCGCTCTGCTCATCAATCTTACCTATCTGGTGGGAAGCGCCGATTACAACGGCGCGGGCATGGGTCTTATCAATAACGCGGTGCTGGAGGGGCATACCCTGCCGCAGGCATTCGCGCTCAAGCTGCTGTTTACGGCAATCACGCTGGGGGCAGGCTTCCGCGGAGGCGAGATAGTGCCATCCTTTGTCGTGGGAGCGACCTTCGGCTGCCTTGTCGCGCCTTTGCTGGGGATAAGCGGCAGCTTTGCGGCGGCAGTGGGCATGATAGCCGTTTTTTGCGGTGTGACAAACTGCCCGATCACATCCATTGTTCTGTCGGTTGAAATGTTCGGACCCCAGGGACTCATTTTCTTTGCGGTGGCGGTAGCAACAAGCTACATGCTGTCCGGCTACTACGGGCTTTACATGGGGCAGAAGATACTCTATTCCAAGGACAAGGCGGAATTCATCAACACCAGCGCACATTGAAAAAATAAATAATAAAGGTGATTTATATGAGTGTCAGGGAGGACATATTACAAATATTTGAGCAAGGGAGGGGGGAATATTTCTCGGGCGAAGAGCTTGCCGCCCATCTCGGAGTGAGCCGCAGTGCGGTCTGGAAGGCGGTAAAGCAGCTCGAAGCCGACGGCTATATCTTCGAGGCGGTCAGCGGCAGGGGCTATTGTCTGAGCCAAACCAGCGATGTCATCACCCAGAGCGGAATCAAAAAATATCTCGGACAGAGCGGCGCAAAATATGACATACGCGTGTACAAATCCATCACCTCCACCAATACCGTGCTCAAAGAAATGGCTGCGAACGGCGCGGCGGAAGGCACCGTCCTCGTTGCCGCCGAACAGACGGCAGGCAGGGGCAGAATGAGCCGCCGTTTCCATTCGCCGTCCGGAACGGGGCTTTATCTGAGCATACTGCTGCGTCCCAGGCTGAATGCGCAGGAGTCGCTCTTCATCACCACGGCAGCGGCAGTCGCCGTCGCCCGAACGGTAGAGGAGGTTTCGGGAAGGAGCGCCGGCATTAAGTGGGTCAATGATGTTTTCATCGACGGCAGAAAAATCTGCGGTATTCTCACCGAGGCGTCCTTTGACATGGAGAGCGGCGAGCTGGAATATGCCATTTGCGGCATCGGCGTGAATATCACCCCGCCGGAGGGCGGCTTTCCGGAGGAGATCGAGCATGTGGCGGGAGCGGTATTTGACGAGCCGACTTCCTTCGACACCAAGAACCGGATGGCGGCAGGCATCATCGAAAAATTCATGCACTACTACCAATGCCTTCCCGAACACATCTTTTTTGAGGAATACAGAAAGCGCTCGGTGATAGTGGGAGAGGATATAACGGTACTCGGCAAGGGCGAACCAAAGCGGGCGCATGCGATTGCGATAGACAACAGCTGCCGTCTTGTGGTGCGGCATGAGGACGGAGCCGAGGAAGCGCTGCATTCGGGCGAAGTGAGTATCAGAAAATAAATTTTTGCTCTTCACATTTCGGATAGTGTATGATATAATAACTCAAAATAATCTCTTACGCTCAAAGATGGGAATGATCATAATGCACAGTCTCTTTCAAAAAAACAAGGAAAAAGCTGTCGTATTCAGTGCCGCGCTTGTTTTGCTGATTGCGGTGACGGTGGCACTGTATGTTTTCGGCTCCGGCAAATCCGGATCATCACAGCCGATTATCAATGAAGTGCTGTGCTCGAACAGCGCCAGCTACAAGGCGTATGACGGCAGATATTACGACTGGATAGAGCTTTATAACCCTTCTTCCCGTGAACTGTCTCTCAATGATTATTACATATCGGACGACCTCGAAGCTCCGGCAAAGACCTCGCTTCGCGGGCAGAGCATTCCGGCAAGGGGCTATTTGGTGATATACTGCTCGGGGTTGAATTTCACCGATGAACGCGGCTGTCTGCACACCGGATTCAAGCTGTCGGCTGGCGACGGGGAAACCATCTGTCTTTCCAACGGCTCGTCGGTCATATCGGTTTCGGTTCCAAGCGCCAAGGAGAATGTCTCGTACGGTCTCAACGAAAAGAACGAATACGTGTGGTTTGACATTCCCACTCCGGGCGCCAAAAACGGCAATGTGAATACCGTGCAGCAATCCGACGTCAGGATAAATGAATATATGATCTCCAACACCTTCACCCTTTACGACTGTGAAGGGGATTTCGGGGACTGGGTCGAGCTTTACAACACATCGGACAAGGATATTGATCTCTCCGGCATGTATCTGACGGACGAGGAAGGCACGCCCGACAAGTATGCTTTCCCTGAGGGAACCACCCTTTGGTCAAAGGACTTTCTGCTCGTTTTTTGTGACGGCAAGGACAAGACCGACGCAAACGGCATGCTCCACACCAATTTTTCACTCAGCGCAAAGGACGGCGCCATCTCGCTTTATTCCCGGAAAAAGTCGCTGCTTGCCAGAGTGGTTATCAAAGATTTACAGGCAAATGTCTCCTGCGGCTGGGACGACGGCGACAATGATTATCGTTTCTATACCAGACCCACTCCGGGCAGGGCAAACACCACAACGGCATTCCGCAAGCTCTCCGACAACGCCGCTGCCGCTCCAGCCGGAGATGTAATCATCAGCGAAGTGCTGTCCGCGTCGTATAAATCCTCGAAGGTTGCGGGGAGCGACTTTATCGAGCTTTACAATACCTCATCAAAGGCGGTTTCCCTCAAAGGATATACCCTTTGCAAGCAGCCGGGGGAGAGCGCCTACGTATTTCCCGACGTGAAGATCGGTTCGGGCGCATACCTTGCGGTATATTGCGACGGCAGGACGAGACAATCGGGCAATCGCTTATATTCTTCTCTGACATTCAGCACAGGAGGAGACACAGTTTATCTCGCAGACGCTTTCGGGGCAGTCTGCGACATTTTTTCCACAGGCAAGGGACGACTCGGCGTGTCGAGCGGTCGTCCTGCGGGAGACACCGCCCGGCGCTGTTTTTTTACCACACCCACTCCCGGCAAGGCAAACAGCGGCAGGAAGTATGCCGGCTACGCGCCGATCCCGACCTTCAGCACAGACGGAGGCGTGGTGGCAAGCGGCACGAAGGTCAGTCTCTCAGTGGCGGGAAATTACACGGTAGTCTATACCACCGACGGCACCGAGCCTTCCCAATCATCGACGGTCTACCGTTCGCCCCTGACGATCAGCCAAAACACCGTGATCCGCGCGGCTGCGTTCAGCAATGACACGCTTATCAGCGACACCGTCACCAATACATACATCACCCGGAATCCCCACACCATACCGATTTTCTGTATATCCGGCAAAGCCTTCGAGCTTACCGCCGGCAAGGGTATATTTGCCGATAAATCCGACAGCTCCGAGCATAAGATATACGCCGAGTATTTCGATAAAAACGGCGTCAAGCAAGTGCAGTTTCCCTGCGGCGTCAAGCTGTTCGGACACAGCTCCCGCGAAATGCCGCAGAAGGGCGTCAAGCTTAGTCTGCGCGAGATCTACGGCATGACAAAGGTCACATATCCCTTTTTCAGCGACAACGCGAAGGCGGTCACGACCTTCTCGACCCTTCTGCTGCGTCCCAGCGGCGAGGATCAGATCTACAGCAAGCTGCGCGATGAGATCGTACCCGCGCTGGTTCGTGGCAAGATGGATCTGGACTTTGAGGAATACCAGCCCTGCGCACTCTACATCAACGGCGAATACTGGGGCTTTTATTATATACGCGAAGCGCTCAACGCGGATTATCTCAAGAGCTACTACGGCTATCAAAAGGGCGATTTTGACCTTATCAAGGGGCAGAATTCCGCTCAGGAAGGCACCATCACCGCCTACCGGAAGCTGACGCAGTTCTGCAAGACGCACGACCTGCGCGACGCAAAGAATTATGAATACGTCAAGAGTCAGGTGGATTTCGATTCGCTGATCAATTTCTGGATAGTGGAGACATTTTTCGGCAATACAGACACCGTCAATATCCGCTGCTACAAGCATAAGGACAGCAAATGGCGCTGGATGGTGTATGATATGGACTGGTCGATGCAGACCGCGAAATATATCCGCGAGAGAAATTTCATCGAGTGGCACCTGCTCAATCCAAAGGGACACGGCATAGGTCATTTTGACAATTCCATCATACGCAAGCTGCTTGAAAATAAAGAATTCCGCGAGCATTTTCTGACGGTTTACAGCTATCACCTGACCAATACGCTTGCTCCTGACCGCTCGCTGCCGATATTCGACAGCATGGTGAGCACGGTAGAGGGAGAGATCAAGCTCAACGAAAGGCTCTGGAAAAGACCGGCTTACAGCAAGTGGTCGGATTCAACGGTGCCGTACCTGCGCAATTATCTGAAGGACAGACCGAACGAAATGAAAAAGGCGCTGATGGAGAGCTTTCATCTCAGCAACAGCGACTGGGCGCACTATGTCGAGCTGTCCAAGGACTACCAGCCCGAAGAGAACGCCATTAAATAAGGCAGGCAAAAATAAAAAAGAAAGCGCGAAGCGCCAATTAGCGAGCGCATGCGAGCGTGGGAGTCCAGGGGGAACTTGTTCCTCCTGGCAGGTCAAGGGCAGAGCCCCTCGCTGCAACGCGCTGCGACTTAAAACGGGCTTGGGCGCAACAGAAAAAGTGCCATATCAAGATAACCCTTGCCCCGAGTGGAGAAAAAACTTGCCTGTTCAAATTGACAAATCCCTGATTTACGGTATTCTAAATGTTTTAAGTTCTAAATGTTTTACAAGAAAAAAATAAAAAAACATCTTGACAAAAGCCGTAAGATGTGTTATTATAATCAAGCTGTGTACAACGTCTGATTGCTTTAACCCAAAGCAATTAAACGGTATACCAAAGACAGCAGGTGCAATATGCCCAACGGTTTTATTGTGATCAATAGACCGCCTGCCGAGGGAAACAGAGCTGATTCAATTAATGAATGCGGGCGCATTGCGCGTCCTGTTTGTTTATGGATTTTCTGTCCGTCCTCGGTTAGCGTTCCGAGGACGGCATTTTTGTTTCCTGCGAAATATCTTACATTTCAGAGGTGAAACTATCATGCCAAGTAAAGCAGTATTGGAACAGAAGCAGGCGCTCGTTGCCGATCTCTCCGACAGACTCAAGAGCTCCGTCGCAGGCGTTATCGTCAACTACAGCGGCATTTCTGTTGCCGATGATACCAAGCTCCGCAAGCAGCTCCGTGAGGCTGGCGTTGTCTACACCGTAGCCAAGAACACCCTCATTAAGCGCGCAGCAGCCGATGCAGGCGTTGAGATTGACGACGCAGTTCTCAACGGCACCACAGCCATCGCCACCTGCGACAGCGATTACATCGCAGCTGCCAAGATCCTCAACGAGTATGCTGAGGGCGACAAGAAGGGCTTTGAGATCAAGGCAGGCTTCATTGACGGCAAGAAAATGACTGTGGACGAGGTTAAGACTCTGGCTAAGACTCCTTCCAGAGAGACCCTTCTCACTCAGCTCGCTTTCGGTCTCAATGCAACCATTCAGGGTCTTGCCATCGCCATCAAGGCAATCGCAGACAAGCAGTCCGAGGGTGCGGAGGCGCCCGCAGCAGAGTAATCAATTTCATTTGTTTATTTACGCTGCCAACTTTCATTATTATCTTAAATATTATTTTTGGAGGTAAAATACCATGTCTGAGAAAATCGCAAACATTATCGAAGAAGTCAAGGCTATGACAGTTCTCGAGCTTTCCGAGCTTGTCAAGGCTATCGAGGAAGAATTCGGCGTATCCGCCGCTGCTGCTGTTGCTGTTGCTGCTCCTGCTGGCGGCGCTGCTCCTGCTGCTGAAGAGAAGACAGAGTTCGACGTAATTCTCGCTTCTGCCGGCGCTGAGAAGATCAAGGTCATCAAGGTTGTCCGTGAGCTCACAGGTCTCGGTCTGAAGGAAGCAAAGGCTCTCGTTGACGGCGCTCCCGCACCTCTCAAGGAAGCTGTTTCCAAGGACGAAGCTGAGTCCATCGAAGCTAAGCTCAAGGAAGTCGGCGCAACAGTCGAGATTAAGTAATTTAATTACGGCTTGATTCATCACTGAATATTTTATTCTGTCGTTCATCCGTGCAATGTCTGTGCGGTGAACGGCAGAATTTTTTATTATATGTTTTTTATAAAAATGTCACACTTTTCAAAATGCTCCGAATGTATATGATGTAAGGGAGAGAATAAAGAAATTTGCCTTACAAAAATGAACCGGTTCTGATATTTCTTTACGGCAGAGAGGTGAATCATGGAAAGCATGACGGATAACGAAACGGTTGCGATGCTTGACAGCAATCCTTCAGAGGGAATCAGGCAGATGATAAACAGCTATTCCTCAATGGTATATACCATCGTCTGCAGCAAGCTGGGAAATGTCTTATCGTCAGACGACATAGAGGAATTTGTCAGTTTTGTATTCAGCCGGATTTACGAGAGGCGAAAGGAAATAGATCTTTCACGCGGCAGCTTGAAAGGATATATCTCCACAGTGGCAAAGCGAATGTCCATTGACGAATACCGCAGGCTGAATTCGAGGGTAAAGACCACGCCCATTACCGACGAAATTGCCGAAACGGCGACTGATCATCAAAATATACAGTACGAAATCGAGCGAAGTTTTGACGAGAAGGCGCTTGTTGAAGCGTTGGGGCGTCTCGATAAAACAGACAGGACGATCATTCTGTGGCGCTATTACTTCAATAAGACTTCCGCTCAGATCGCAGTGGAAATGAATTCCAGCGATGCAGCGGTCAGAAAGCGTTTATCCCGAGCGTTGGAAAAACTCAGACTTTTGCTGTCGGAAAAAAATACATGATAAAGGAGTACTTTGAATTGAGAAGAGATATTGAGAACATAGAGGATGAAATTCACAGGATTTCGTATGAATCGGTGAGTGCGCTGGTGGGAAATATTAAAATAAGCGATGAAGCCAAGCGGCGCATTTACCAAAAGACGCTGAAACGCGCAGGTGTAAAACCCGATACGGAGCAGGTGAAGGCAAATTCAACTGTTTCCGTTCACAGACGCAGATCGTATAACATCAAAAAGCCCGTTACGGTTGCTGCCGCACTGGTGCTTGCAATGACAATTGGAGTGGGTTCGATCGTGGGTGCCGGTTCTGTCACAAAAACGTTTGGACAGTTTTTCCACACACTTTCTCATGAGAGCATTGACAAGATGATATTCAATATCAATCAGTCGCAAACGGACAACGGCGTTACGGTAACGCTGACGCAAGGCATGTGCGACGGAACTGCGCTGTATATCATCGAGCGAATTGATTTTGCCCCGTCGCTTGTAACGCTCACAGATGAAATGTTTAATGACAGCGACGGCAATTATCAGGCTCCGTTTTTCAGCGTTGACGAGATTGCACATGCGGTGAACAAAAATCCGGCAATCGGCAGAGGATTCTGCAAGCTCCTCGAGCATGACGCACACAGCATGACATATCTGTGTACCTACGGTGACGGTGTGCTTTCGGATTTCTTCCGCAGCGATACCAAATGGGTGCTGACGGCTTCCGGCATGGAAAATCTTGCAAATGAAGACGGCAGAACCCACGAATGTAAATTCAGATTTGAGTTTAATGCAACCGTCTGTGAGCCCGTCGTGTACAATCTTCAGCCAAGCGTATTCTCCGCTGATGAAAGCGTAAAGGAATGGCAGACAGACGGCGAGCCTGACGTGTATGTCAATCCGTGGTATATGAAAATACTACCCGGTCGTCAGCTTCGCACAGAGCTCGCCGAAAAAAAGCAGAGACTTGAGATTAAGCTGAAAGACGGAAAAGTCATTACCGACGGCGACGGAATAATAATAGGTGGAAATACATTCGACAAAACCGATTTGCTCGGAAAAGATTTTTCGATTTATAATGGAGTGTATTGCACCTTTGCGGAAGAGCTTGATATAACTCGGATCGAATATATCAAGCTGTACGGATATGAATTGTCCCCAGCCGACGTATCCGCCATAAAGCCTATTAAAATGCAGCCGTCCGTCAAGCAGGATATTCCTGCCAACTACCCTGTTAAAGCGTCGGATAAGCAAAGAACGGTAAATCTGACAGAGATAAAAATGACCGACAGGGGAGAGGTCGAAGTGCCGGCAGGTTCATTGAGATATTCCGTAAAGAGCATTGAAGTATATAACAATATTTATGCTGCTGGCGCGGTTCAAGATGATATTATGGGTATTGCCATAGAGGACGGAAAATTCCTATACTACAACAGCAGCGGAGAACTTCACAGCAAGGGCTTTCATGATGCATGCGACATTAAGAGCGGCAAACTGAATGACGGGTTTTATTTGGTGGAATATGAACTAGAACTCACCAATATTGATTCGCAGCAAACCTCCTTCGATGACTCGATCTTCCGGTTGCAGACCTACTGCAATTACAGTGAAGATTATGACAGGAGCGATTCATTGATAGGCGTTCCGCAAGCCTATATTCTCGAAAACAACCGCAGGACGTCGGGCAGAAACGACGCCTTCACGCTAAAAAGAGGAGAGAGCCGCACGCTGCACATCGGATTCATTGTCAACGACAATCACCGCGGCAGTCTCAGCCAGATAGGTCTGAGCGTCGGCACGCGCTTTGAAGAAAATTCCGATTTTGTAAATATCACAAAGGCGGTTGAGGCGCTGAAGAGCAAGCAGTAATTTGGTTTTCGGATACCTCTCCAAAATAACACAAACAAGGGCATATCAACGTTTCTTGCGCCGATACGCCCTTGTAAGATTTTTAAGATCGTTTTATCCAAATTATTTACAACTTGCTTACAAGTGGCAGGGACAATTTGTTCATTTGCTGTGGTATAATAGAAGCAGGGGAAAAGTATCGGGGTGCGAAGTGATAAACCTCCTCTGAACGGGAGCCAATTTCTGACCGATAGTTTGTCACAATCAGGGTCTTTTTACCGAATATATATATAGACGTAACAAATGCCGCTGCCGATAGTTTACAAGGAATGCCGGGCAGTGGCATAACACCGATACGGTTCATTGCCGTTGGGTGAAATAAAAAAAGGAGATGTCAAATTATGCGCTACAAGGAATTGTCCCGCACGATTATCGCAGCGTCAATGATTGTCATGCTGTCGCTTTCATGCACGCAGCCGGTTCATGCAGAATCAGCTGCCGATACCACACAATCCACTGCGGTCACGGAGCCTGCCACTGCAACCACAGAATCGGCTGCCGAAACAAGTACCGTTACAACTGCCACAACAACTGCCGCGTCTTCGGCGCGGAAATATGTAGTGATCACAGCCAGCAATGTCAATCTGCGTTCCGGTGCGGGTACTTCCTTTGCGAAAATCGGTAAAGCCAAAAAGGGCAAAAGCTATGTCTATCTGGCAAGCAAAAAGGCGAAGGACGGCAAGGTCTGGTATCAGATTCAGTATTCCTCATCGCAAAAAGCATGGGTTATCAGTTCCTACTCAAAGATTGAGACAAAATCCTCAAATACGACAGTAAAGCAATATGTGGTGATCACGGGAAGCAATGTCAATCTCCGCTCGGGTGCAGGCACTTCCTTTGCCAAAGTCGGCAAAGCCAAAAAAGGCAAAAGCTTCGTCTATCTGGCAAGCAAAAAGGCGAAGGACGGTAAGGTCTGGTATCAGATTCAGTATTCCTCATCGCAAAAAGCATGGGTTATCAGTTCCTACTCAAAGATCGAGACAAAATCCTCGAATACGACAGTAAAGCAGTATGTGGTTATCACCGGAGGCGAGGTCAATCTCCGTTCAGGCGCCGGCACAACCTATGCCAAAGCAGGCAAAGCCAAAAAGAACGCAAAATTCGTTTATCTTTCAAGCAATAAGGCAAAAGACGGCAGGATATGGTATCAGATTCAATACACATCGTCCAAAAAGGCGTGGGTCAGCAGTACCTATGCAAAACGCGTAAATAACGACACGTCTTTCTCGCCATATCTGACACGAACCATTACTGTCAAGAAAGGCAGCAAGACAGTCTATTCCGAGCCGGACGCGAAGAGCAAGCGCATAGGGAAGGTTTCCGGCGGCGCAAAATACACCGTTGTTGAATGGGGAGATGACGGAAAAACCACTTGGTATGCTTTCAATCTCAAAGGGAAACGAGTATGGATTTCTCGCTATGATGTAACAGTCAGCGACCGCTTCCGCAGCATTCCCGCCAAAGATTTTTCGGACGGCAGCGTGCCGATGCTGTACCTTTCACCGTCAAAGCAGCCTAAAAACGCCTATTCCTTCGGGAATACCAACGAGCAGACACAGATGTACCGGGTAGCGGCAGAGCTGCAAAAAATACTGGAAAATGAATATATCTGCACGGTTTACACAGCTCCGACCAATCTGTTCCTTTCGCTTGACGGACGAGCGCTCGATGCGTACAACCGTCATGCAGACGTCTATCTTGCCATTCACAGCAATTCCGACGGCAGCAGCTCCAAAAAGAGCTACGGTGCAGTGGGCTATTATCAGCCGGACAATCCGCAGAGCAAAAAGCTGGCGGAAAACATGGTGAAGGAAATGGGAAAAATTACTTTCCGCCAAGGCAATGTCAAGCCAAATGTGGTCAACGGAATGCCGGCGTTTGACGGCACGGGCTATTCCGATGTGCGCGATCCCGCCTACTACGGTATAACCAGCATACTCGCTGAGGTGGAATACCACGATAACAAAGACAGCGCCAAGTGGATTATCAATAACCCAAATAAAATTGCCCGTGCGCTTGCCAATTCACTTGAATCTACCTTCCAACTCCAGCGGAAGAGCTGACCCACCGCTTTAAACACCGAATTCATATTACCGTCCAATAAATACCATCGTCACGCATAAGGGCAGCTGTGCCATTTGTACATGACGGTGGTATTTTGTATGCAGAGGATTGGTAAGCTAAAACAACTAACAAAGGCATATTGACCTTTCTTCAGCCAATATGCCTTTGAATTTATTATATATGAGCGATTATTTCTTTAAAACTGCTTCGTTTTTGGAAAACAATTCATAATCAGAAAGTATCTCTCGAGGATTCGAGCAAGAATTATTTCTTGTCAGCGATAGCTGCCTGTGCAGACAGGAAAAGACAGAGGGGTTTTTGATCAGGTTTGCCATATTCTCTCCGTCTTTTCTATGTAACGAGGAAATCTCTTCGATTTCCTCCAGCTTGACGACACAATTTTTCTTCCGTCCTTCCACTGTAAAGGTGGCTTTGACATCAGCTTTGCCGTTAAGGTTCAAGTACCATTCAAAGCTGATGTCGGAAGTGGGACGCACCATGTAGACAAACTGATCAATTACTTCATGACAAAGGCTGGTTCCTGAAAAATCAATCATCGTATTAAGAGTGTCACGAATGCCGTCCAAGTCTATCCCCTTGGGAGCAGTCTGTTCGTCAGGGGTAATTTCCAGCAGCTTCTGAAGCTCCGCGATTTCTTCATCAACAGGCTTTCTCATCACCAGATACTCGTCCTTGCTGATTTCTCCATCGGCTCGCATTGCTGTCAGATTGAGCAGGCGGCTGTTTGCTTTTGCGATGCGTGTCTTAATTCCCACAACATCAGAATCATTGGTGACTTGTTCTTCTTTATAATAGCACTTTATCAGCTCCAATGCAAGCAAAACTGATTCTTTTTTCTTTACCCACAAATATTCCATCAATACCTTTGCCATAAAATCAAGCTTCCAGTCGCAAATCATCCTGATGTCACAGTAGCTTTCCGCATCAAGATCAAGATTTCTGCGCTTAGCCGCTTTACCATAGCGGATTTGATTGTAGCATTGATAGCCGTATGAGATTTTACCGTCGAGCTTTGTGTGCCATTTATTCCGACGAAAAGCACAGCCACAAGAGCAGCGGAGTTTGTTTACCCAAATATCTTTGGAATCCCGCTTGCTGCGGGTTACTTGGTTTTCCGTCACGAATACTTCCTTCGTGCGCTTTTCACGGATGGCTTGTGCCTTTTCCCATACCTCTCTGGAAACAATTGCCGGAAAATCGCCCTGAACGTATTCATAGGTGGACATATCAAGATTATTGACGCGCTTTTGTTCAAGGAAATTGTTGCTTCGGGACTTGTTGTAACCGATCAATCCCATGTAGGTTGCGTTTTTGATGGTGCGCATGGTATTGGAGACTGTCCATCTGACAATGCCGGAAGCGTTTTTCCGCTTTCTTTCCGTCAAAATCCGTGCAATCTTCATGGAGCCATTTCCCTGCAAATAAAGATCAAAGATCATTCTCACAGTTTCAGCCTGTTCTTCATTAATGACATAAGTATCACCCACACGGTCATATCCGAGAATATTGCCGTTTCCAAAAAGGACGCCATTATCACGACAGATTTTCTGACCGGCCTTTACACGTTCGGACGTCTTGCGGCTTTCTTCCTGTGCGAGCGTTGCCATAATGGATAGTCTGAGTTCTCCGTCGCCGTCCATTGTCCAGATATTATCGTCAATGAAATAAACTTCCACGCCGTAATTCTTCAATTCTCTGGTCATCACGAGCGTGTCAACAACATTTCTGGCAAAGCGGCAAACCTCTCTGGTAACAATCAGGTCGAAATTATTTGCTTTGGCATCTGCAATCATACGAAGAAAAGAAGGACGTTTTTTTGCCTGCGTACCGGTTATTCCCTCATCGATATATCGGTCAATGACTGTCCAGTTGGGATGATACCTGACCTGATCATCATACCACTGCAACTGGTTTTCCAACGCAGAGAGCTGTGCTTCGTGTTCTGTTGAGACACGTCCATAAATTGCTACTTTTCTCGGTCTGTTTCTGTCAAAAAGCGCATAATCCGTGAGCTTAAAGCGATAATTAAAATCTGTTGCCGTGTTCATAAGGCATACCTCCGTAAATTTGATGACCTCATTATAAATGGTTTCAAGCCGCTTGTGAAATGTGCGAATCAATGTGTTTCATGATATTTGTATATGTGGCTTGATTGATCTTTCCCATTTCCAGCAACGCCTCTATGAGCTTAACGGCACCAATTTTAGGATCAATTTGATAATCCTGAACATTTTCCTCTATTACAGTTGTTTGCTGCAATTAAATCACCTCCTTCAAAGCTATACTGACAGTCAAGGCTTCATTGATTTTCTTCATGTCTGAATCAGCCATACTGCATACAAATTCTCTGAGACGGCTATTATCAATCGTCCGAATCTGCTCTGCAAGAGCAATTGACGGTTGACATTTTTTATGACAAAGAAATATATGGACATGGGTAGGTATATGGTGCCTGTTTTTTGGCTTACTGGTGATTGGAACGACAATAACTGTCTTGCTTGTTTGATTGCCGATATTATTCGATACCACAACAACCGGACGTATTCCGTTTTGCTCTGAACCGACAACCGGACTCAAATCAGCATAGTAAACGTCTCCGCGTTTAATCGTTTCGTCCAAAGATACCATCCTTTCTTTAAGAGTAAATATGTAATATCAAGGCACAAGACGGCTATATGAATTGACTTGTGTTTTGCCCAAACCGCCCTGTGCCTGATTTTTGCTATTGGTAGTTGCATTCATATTTGTCCTCGACGCCCGAATGCCGGGAAGTCGTCAAACGGTCAGCAGTTTACTGACGCCACGGGAATCTCACCCTGCTGCTCCTCACAGCACCGCATTGCGGGTTATCGCGAAAAGAATCGGGTACTGCCCGATATTTTAAGTCGGTGGTTGTCGCTCGCTGCCTTTTGGCAGGTCGTGGCGCACCGCTTCACACGCTGTTCTATCTCAGATCCGCAAGGGGGAAGTATTTGACGAATGATGTTCAATTTTCAAAGTACTTTTTGCTGCTGATAGCCACATAGATTCAGCAGCTTGTCAGGAGCTTTTTAACCCCTTCACTTAATAGCCAACGGGAAAGGCTGTTTTTCTACATGATTTTTCATTGTTTACAATTTGTTTACAATGTAATCCTTCAATCGGTTCAATCTTGCAGAAACAGCCTTTTCATTCATGCGGAGAACCTGTGCGATGTCACGCAGGGAGTATCCATTCAGTCGCAAAAGAAGAATTTTCAGCGTCTTTTCCTCCGTATGGGACAAAATCTGGAACAGACGGGCATCTTCGATTTCGTCCAGCATAGCTTCAACCGTGAACGCTTCCATGCCGTCAACATCTTCGGTAGAGAATCTCACATCGTCATCGGCACCGTTCACATCATCAATCGACTGAACATTGTGCAGATAGAAAATTCTCTCCGACTTGAATTCTTCCCAATCGCTCTTGCGGAGTTCCTCAATAAGCACTTCGCTCATACCGTACTCGCGCAGAATCTTTTCTTCTTCCTGCTTTTTGCGAAGCCACTCGCACTTCGCCTGTCCATGATTAAAAATCATATTAAACTTCCTTCCTAAAATCGTTATGAAATATCAATTCAGATTTAGGAAGGCGGCGAACGGCAGCCTACGCTATGGGCGATTGAAATTCTTTTACGGCAATCCTCCCCGATACATCGAGGCAAATCACCGTATGTAATTGCTGCATGAGATCAGCAGCGTCTTGGTCATTCCTGACCAAAACATGAAAACCCCTCCAAACCTCAAACGGGCATGGAAGGGTGATGTCTTTGGTAAACGTGTGAATGCAAACCTGCCATCGCTCCGTATTATCATTTGGCAGGCTTTGAATTTCTTTTACAAGATATAAAAATGCCACTCAGGGTATAGCAAAGCCATTATACCTAAGTGACATTTTATCACAGTAGATTTGAATTTTTTGTCGAAAAAAGTCAAGCAATCACAAGAATTTATGAATATTTACACTCTAACATTTTTTCTATCAGGCATACGGACTATATGACACCAGTCCAGAAGGCGATCAAGTATCTCCTTGGCCCTATCAATATTTTTCTCCAGGTATTGTTCAGGATCGCGATTGACGGTTACCTTGTGATGATTGTCCGGGGAAAACTCAACGATATAAATACAGAATCCCGTACAGCTTCTATGCGCAAACAGTGTATTTCCCGACATATAGCAGAACCACTTGTCTTCCATTTCCGCCGGAATGAAGCCTTTCCGTAATTCCTGCATCTGTCTGTCGGAGAATTCTCGATCTAAGATGAAGGATTCATTCTGTTCTGGCATTTCAAGCGTTTTCCAGTCACTTTTTACCGCGATTTTTCGCATAGCCTATCCCTCCGTTACGATTTTCGCTGTCCAAGTGTTGATGCCGCCGAATTCGTAGATGTTGGTATAGCCCATGTTGTAGAGCTTCTGCGCCGCCTGCTTGCTGCGGTTTCCGCTTCTGCAATAGATGAGGATAATCTGGTTCAGGTCGGGCAGTTCCTCCGGCTGCTCTGTGCCGATGCTCTCGTTAGGAATCAGGATAGCACCCAGAATATGCCCCGCGTCGTATTCGTCCTGCCTGCGGACGTCAACCACGATATGCCCGTCGTCCTTTGCCATCATCTCTCTGGCTTCTTCCTGGGAGATTTGCGTATAGCTTTTAGCTGTGTCATTGCTACCTGTATTCTGACCGGATACAGAACAGCCGGTCACTATGCAGAGGATAGCCGCAAAGATAAGAAGCATGATTCTTTTCATATTCGTTCACTTCCTAATAAATGATTCGTCGGTCGGCTTCTCATCGCTGATGTAACGCTCAACTTTCATATGCAGGTCATACTTCTCACGGAGTGCCGCGATGGTTCCCATCATTGCGGAAGCGTGATGATTGTCAATCGCAGCCTGATCGCTCCAGCTGTCGATAAGCAGAACTGTCTCCGGGTCTTTCATCGGAAAGAAGTATTCGTATCTCAGATTTCCTTCTTCCGCGCGAATGGAATCCGCCGTCCCGGAGGATTCCATCTCCTCTGCGAATTTACGGGCGTTACCGTTTGTTCCTGTGTAGTACAGATTGATTGTGATTGCCATTCTATTATACCTCTTTGTTCTGATTGAGTCTCGTCAATCCTGCTTCGGCACCGGGATATATACCAATTTCAAAGGAATCATTTTTCTGTATTTTTCATCCAGCAGGTCATAATATTTCAGAACAAGCTCGACCAGTTCTGAACCGTTGATTCCACGGATGATAGGTGTACTGTCCAGATACTTCTGGGCGTTCTTTGTGTAGCTGGACAGCGTGACAAACAATCCATAGTCTCCCTCGCGCATTGCGCCCTTCAAAGACTGGATGGTAGTTTCCTTGATATCGCTGTCCTGGCTTTTGACCTGCACAAGAATTCGTGGCGGCAGTTCATCTTTATACGCTGTAATATCGATACCGCTGTCACCGCCGTGCGGAGAAACGATTGTCCTGTACCCCATCGCTCTCAATAGATTGGCAACGAATTCCTCCAGATCATATCCTTTCAAATTTCGGCTCAGTTCCTTCAATATGAAATCTTTTGTACTTTCAATGATTTCATCAGCGGTTGCGCCTACCGTTTCATCCTCATCGTCAACTGCCGATTTGTTCTTGAATCCCTTGTCCAGTGCGGCAAGAAACTCGTCCGCATAATTTTTCACCGTAAAGAAAGACATTGCTGAACCGATTTCATAGAGCGCACCCTGCGAGAATGCCATCCTCGGAAAATGCCTGAGCCACTTCACTGAACGAACCTGAACATATTCAGGCTGTTCCGGGTCATAAACATAATCACCTGTCACTTCACCGATATTTATCATGCGGTCGCTTTTAGAAGGATACACCACATAGTCACCGATCTGCACTTCGTAACAAAAACGGTACAGCATACCGGAACTGGTCGGCACAGAGCCTTTCTTTGCATTCGGAAAAGTTTCAAAATACTTCGTCTTGAAATCCTCTCGGCTGGGTGGAATCTTACTCAGGTCTCCCATTTGCCTCCATCCAATTGCAATCTTATTCATTTTGAGGAATAATGCCTCATCTTGGGTATGAATACCCCACATTTTTTTATCAGGCTCAGCCATCTTCAGTATCTCCTTTACAGCTTACATAAGGATATTTTATCTCTCTGATACGTTTTACCCATTCATATCGTTGTTATCCGTCCACAGCTCGCATTGAAGCATGACCGTCTGGACGGCGTCGTCCATGCCCTCCGGCGGGTATCTGTGCTTTTTGAGAAGCTTCTTTATCATCATCCGCATCTTCGCTCTGGCGGAATCGCGCTTTTGCCAGTCAATTGTGCGATTGCTGCGGAGGGCGTTTGCCAATTCTTTTGTAATGGCGATGAGTTCTTCGTTCTCGTAAAAATCCTTGATAGCCTGCGGCTTTGTCAGGGCATCATAGAATGCCAGCTCATCGGCTGTCAGACCAAGCTGTTCGCCTTCTTTTTGCGCCGCCTGTATCTGCTTAGCCAGATTCAGCAGTTCTTCAATCACCTGCTCATTGGTAAGCATTCCGTTAAGATAGCGGTTCATAGCCTGCTGGATGATTTCGCTGAATTTTTCCGATTTCACCACATTGGTGCGACGGTATATCTGCACCTGCTCCGCAATCAGCTTTTTCAATAGCTCTACGGCAAGGTTTTTCTCTTTCATCTTTCCGATTTCTTCGAGGAATTTCGGGTCGAAAAGGGAGAAATCTCCGTTCACATCGGAGAAAAGATTGATGACGCCGTTTGACTTTACGCTTTGTTCAAGCAAGGCGTTGATTCGTGCGTTCATTTCCGGCAGGGAGATTTTCTTTCCTTCGCCCTGGTTCATCAGCCGCATGACAAGCACACGGACGGATTCAAAGAAAGCCGCTTCTATACGCAGAGGTTTCTCCGCCAGAGAAGAACACAGCGACAAGGCCTGACGCAGAAGCAAGGCTTCTTTCAGGAAATTCTCACGTTCTTTTTCTTTATCAACGGCGACAATAAAATTGACCGCGCCGCTGATAGCCTTGGAGCGTTCCAGGTCAGTTCCGGTCGTAAACTTGGAATAATCGTATCCGTGGAAGAGATCACGGCAGATAGAGAGTTTTTCAAGAAATTTCGGGTATGCCACATTGGCAATGTCGGTGTCACCGTAATTCTTTTTATCACGGGAAGTGTAGTCATTCATTGCCTCTTTCAAAGCGGAAGCGATGCCGACATAGTCAACGACAAGACCGCCTTCCTTATCGGCGAACACACGATTCACGCGAGCAATCGCCTGCATCAGGTTATAGCCTTTCATCGGCTTGTAAACATACATGGTCGCAAGGGACGGAACGTCAAAGCCCGTCAGCCACATATCGACCACGATGGCAATTTTCAACGGACTGCTGTTATCTTTGAATTTCTTAGCGAGTTCATCCTTGTGCCGCTTATTTCCGATAACCGCACGCCATTCCTCCGGGTCTTTATTGCTCTCCGTCATTACAACAGCGACCTTTTCCGTCCAGGACGGGCGAAGCTGAAGAATACGGTTATAAATCTTCATGGCAATGGCGCGGGAATAAGCGACGATCATTGCCTTACCCGTCAGCAGGTCGGCGCGGTAATTCTCGTAATGGTCGAGAATATCATCGACAAGAGACGCGATGGTCTGCTCGTTGCCGAGAATAGCCTCCATCTGTCCGAGTTCCTTCTTGCTTTTTGCCACCACTTCGGGATCGGCATTGTTCGCCATAAGGTCGTATTCCGTATCGATCAGGCGCAGCGTTTCCTCGTCGAGTTTCAGCTTGATAACGCGGCTCTCGTAATAAACCGGACGGGTAGCGCCGTCTTCGACCGCCTGCGTCATATCGTACACGTCGATATAATCGCCGAAGACCTCGCGGGTGCTTCTGTCCTTCATGGAAATCGGCGTACCCGTGAAGCCGATGTATGTAGCGTTCGGCAGGCTGTTGCGGATGATTCGCGCCGTTCCGATTTTGATTCTGCCGGTTTCTGCATCGACCTTTTCTTTTAATCCGTACTGCCCGCGGTGCGCTTCGTCTGCCATAACGACAATATTTCTGCGCTCGGAAAGCGGCTCGTGGGACTCCTCGAATTTCTGCATTGTAGTGAAGATGATACCGTTTGCCTGCCTGCCGTCAAGCAGAGATTTCAGATGTTCCCGGCTCTCGGCGTGCATCGGCTCCTGACGCAGAAACGCCTTGCATTTTGCGAACTGTCCGAAAAGCTGATCGTCAAGGTCGTTGCGGTCAGTCAGTACTACGATGGTCGGACTGTCCAACGCCTCCTGCAAAAGATGGGCATAGAAAACCATCGACAGCGACTTACCGCTGCCCTGGGTATGCCAGAATACGCCGCCTTTGCCGTCCGTTTCGGTGGCGTGTCTCGTGGATTCCACGGCTTTTCTGACAGCAAAATACTGATGGTACCCCGCGAGTATCTTGAACTGCTTCAAGCCTTCGCTGGAAAAGCAGATGAAATTCTTGATAATATCAAGCAGACGCTCCCGTTCAAAGATACCTTCAAAGAAGGTGTCGAACTGCGCGTACTGCGTATTTTCATAATTGCCGTCCTTTGTTTTCCACTCCATGAAACGGTCTTCGCCGGAGGTGATCGTTCCGGCTTTTGATGTCAGGTGATCGCTCATGACGCAGATGCAGTTATAGATGAACATGGACGGAATCTCATGCATATAGTTCCGTATCTGCGTGTACGCCTCGGATGCGTCCGTTTCCTCTCTGGACGGCGACTTTAGCTCCACCAGTACCACCGGCAAACCGTTAAGGAACAACAGCACGTCCGGGCGTTTGTTGCTGTTTTCTATGAAAGTCCATTGATTGGCAACCACAAAGGAATTATTGGAGGGATTTTGGTAGTCAACAAGGTACACGAGGCCGGAGCGTTCCTCGCCTTTGACAAAATAGCGCACCTCGACGCCGTGCTGAATATAGTCCATGAAGACAGCGTTCTTCTGAACCAGTTCGGCGTTTTCAAAGTTTTTCAGCTTGAAAAGGGCATCTATAATACCGTCTTCCGGCATAGTCGGATTAATTCGGCGCAGGGCGGCGTTCAGTTCTTCTTCATAGAGAGGGCTGTTAAAATCCCTGTCAATATCGGGACCGTAAACATAACGGTATCCCATGTTCCGGAACAATTCTATGATGGAATTCTCATAGTCCGCTTCCGTATAAAATCCTGACATAGCATTCGCTCCTTTGTTTTATTATATAGCATAAAATCCTTTCATGGGCTTTTCTTAATGGAATCTGTTGCTCCGTTTCAAACGAGAATTTAG
>CACWOX010000028.1 GCA_902762615.1 uncultured Ruminococcus sp.
CTCGTGTGAAAAAACATCGGTCTGCTAAGTTCCATCAGAATCACAAATCTTAAGTTGATGACATTGCCCTGCACCCCACGCTCGCCTGGAAAAAAGACGTTCGCTAATTGGGCGCTTCGCGCTTTCTTTTTTTCTTTTGCAATCGCCTAAATTAATATATCGTCCCTATCGTAACTGTGATATCATCGTCATCCCCTGCGGGTCGGCGGCTCACGGCATTTGCTACAAGCAGCCGCGCAAAATCCTCTGCGGGTTGTCCGTCATAGGATTGCAGCATGTTTTCAAACCACAGGCTGTCGTCGGTCGGCACGCCGTCGGATATCATCACGATCATATCGCCCTCTTCGGCGGTGAAGGTGTACTTTGCCGTGTCGGTCTCGCAAAGTATCCCCAGCGGCAGCGACGGAAGGTCTATTCGGGTGACAAGTCCCTCTCTGACAAGATAGCTCTGCGCGGCTCCCGCCTTGCTGATCACCGCGCGTCCGTTGTAGAGATTGACTCCGAGACAGTCGGCAGTGGAAAGCGTCTCGTCCTCCGACTTGATCATGAGCGCGGAATTCACCGTTTTCACCGCGCTGTCAAAATCAAAGCCGCCCCCGAGCAGCCGCTTGAACAGTTCGCAGGTAAGCGCTCCCTCCACCGCGGCGCGTCCTCCGCTGCCCATGCCGTCGCTCAGAAGCATATAGCCTTTTCCCCGTCCGTCCTCAAAATAATCGTACGAGTCGCCGCAGAGACTCTCCCCGCCGCAGCAATGCTGCGCACCCGCACACACGAGGGAATACTTCTTCCTCTGCGCCAGAGTGATGTCCAGCATATCTCCGGCATCTTCGGCACTCTCCACCTCAAATCCGCATCCGAGGCATTCACCCGCGCAGTCGGCAATTTCCTGCGCTTCGGATTTGTCGTCGCGGCATCTCACCGTCAGCATGAGGCTCCTTCTGCCGCTCGGATTCAGTGTGCAGGTGCAATTGAGCACATCATAACCGCACATCGTCAGATGCTGCGCCACCTCACGCGACGAATATTCATCCGATGTGTCGGCGCTCAGCTCTTCGCCCAGCTTGCCCAGCATCAATCCCACGCCTTCCAGCTGTCCGTTCACCACAGAGCGAATGCTCGATATTCTGCTGTAGGCGCTGCGGGAGGCAAGGTAATATCCGTACCCCCTGTTGATCTCTCCCGCAAGCTCGTCCTCACGAATGCATTTCTTCCCCAGAGCCTCGGATATTTCACCGCCGCTCACCGATCTTCCTTTTTTCAGTTTTCCCGCAAGCCGTCTTATTCTCATGTCCGACTCCGCCGCGCCGTCTCCGAAGCACATGCCGCAAAGGGCGCATTTTCCGCAGACCTCGCTCACCGCGCGGCTGTAAATGGAATCGTCGTCCGGCAGACTGCGCTTTTCCAGCCCGTCCGACACACGCCCCAGTACGGAACAAATGCCGCCGATTGCCTCCGACGCGCAATTCAGCCTTTCGGAGGCATGAGCATCGGGCAAGGAGGAATTGCCGCGCAGCTGACCCAAGCCGACCGCCGCAAGCGCTCTTTCGGCATACTCGATTGGAATAAGACAGCTGATAATCCCCCCTGCCGCCGCCTCCGCGACAAGGGTGTAATCGAATTTTCCTGCCGTCAGACAGCCCATGAAGCAGCATGCGATATAGGACGACGCGGCGAATATCCGCCCGTAAAACGCCGCATAACCCGCCAGCAGAGCCGCCGCCGGAATGACGGCTCCCTGCACCAAGCCGTACCGCGCAAGCGAGGTCACACAGCCGGCAGCGATTCCTGCGGTTGCGCCGCCAACCTCCCGCCTCACCGAAGCGACAAGCAGCACAGCCGCGTGCAGCAGAATAATGCCGGGGGAAATCCCGATGATCCTTAAACGGCAGAGAGGTATGGCAGCCGCGCCGAGGGTTATTATCAGAGACGCCGAGGCAATCCGGCTGAGCCGCTCTCCGCTGCCGAACCGCTCCGCAGCGCGGCAGGCTCCCGAAAAGAACATCGCCGCCAGCCCCGCCATGGCTCCCTCTATCACAAAATAGACGGTGGAATAAGATATGACCGTTCCCGTAGTGCCGTTGATCACGGTATTGGTCATGAGCACTCCGGCAAACGCCGCAAAGAAGGGGTAAAATCTGGCGCGGTTGACACGGCGCAGCTCGCCAAGCGCCCAGCGTATGCCGCACACCGCCAGCAGCGACGCCACATGCCGCAGTCCTTCCATGGAAGTGAGCATTCCGCCGTCGGTCAGGCAGCTTAACACGCCACCCACCGCGGCTGCCGCGGCATATTCCTGCGGAACGGCTGCCATAAACGCCGCCCCGAAGGGAAAATATCCTCCCGGAAGAATGGCGCGGTTCATCAGGGCGCTGATGATGGCTGCCGTCAGCCCGGGAATGTGTTTTCTGAGCAGCGGCAGTATGCTCTCCTCCGATTTGCCGCCGAAGCCCGCGACTGTTTCCTGTACGTTCATATTCAAATTCTCCTCCTTTGCCTGCGCCGGCACTACGCCCGAGCGCAGCATTCATTATAATGACCGCATTGTAAAAGATTTGTCGCAAGATGGTGAGCCGCCATTTTTTTATTTGACATATTCTGCGGTGTTCTGTATAATGGAATGAGAACAGGCAGACAGCCACTTGCAGAGCTTGTAAAAAGGGAGCGATAACATTGACTGAAAGACAAAATTCAAGACCCCCGCAAAGACAGACGCAGCGTCCCACGCAAAGACCGGCGCAAAGACCGGCTGCAAGGCAGGGCGCGACCAATCAACGACCTGCCGCCCGACAGGTACAGCGGTCGGCAAGACCCTCCGGAGCGGGAACAAGTTCCGCCAAAGCCGCAAAGAACGACTATTCCGGCATCAAATTCTTAGTGATCATGCTTTTTGTCGTGCTGTTGCTGTGCAGCGGAATATACACTGTTCTCACTGTCAGGGACAAGCTCAGCGCAGGGGGCAAAAACCAAACCGCAAACGAACCCGCCACGGTAAACGTCACCTTCCCCGAAGGCCGCACGATACGGCAGTACGGCGCTCTGCTCGAAGGCAACGGCGTCTGCGCCGCCGAGGATTTTTACAGCGAAATGCGCACCACCGACTTCACGGCGGATTATTCCTTCCTGCCGTCCAACGAAATATTGCAGCAGAGGGAATATCCCCTCGAGGGCTATCTCTACCCCGATACATACACATTCTACGTCGGCGAAAATCCCAAGTCGGTCATCAAGCGCTTTCTCAATAATTTCAAGGCAAAAATCTCCGATGAGGTAGTGAATTACGCCAACTCCAACGGGGAAGGTTTTTCCAATATTGAAATGAGCTTTGACAAGGCGGTGATTCTCGCCTCCATCATCGAGCGTGAATCCCCTGACGACAGTGAACGAGACAAAATTGCAGCCGTATTCTGGAACCGCATGGAGCACCCGACGGTGAGCGGCACCGGAGGCAAGCTGCAATCCGACGCCACCCATTACTATCCCTATGTGGTCAGCGACGAACGCCCCAAAGGCTTCCGCAGCGAATATGACACCTACGACATTTCCGGACTTCCCAAGGGACCGATATGCAGCCCTTCGGTCAGCTCGATCAAAGCCGCGGTCTATCCCGACACGACCTGCAAGGCGTATTTCTTCTTCAACGACAAACAGGGCAACCACTACTACGCCGAGACATATGAACAGCACAAGAAGAACATTCAGTACTGCAAGGACAACGGTCTTGCCTGATTTTGGATTTCCAAGTAAATGATTGGCAGCCTGACAGACAATATTCAATCAAAAAAATCCCTGTACGACTTTTTTATCAGCCGCACGGGGATTTTATTATATTATTATTGATTCTCTTTGCTATTGTCAAAATTCGTTTCGTCCACCAGATAATGCGGGCGGCGCTTGACCTCGTAGTAAATTCTTCCCACATATTCGCCCACAATGCCGATCGAGATGAGCTGCACGCCGCCGAAAAGACATATGGTAAATATCGTGGTGAAGTAGCCGGGCAGGTCTATGCCCTTGAATACGATACTGATGAAGAGGAATATCAGGTAAACAAGGCTGATGATGATGGCAAAGGCTCCGATGAAGATGCAGAATCGCAGCGGCTTGTTGTTAAAGGAAAGCACGCCGTCCACGCCGTAGTGAATCAGCGACCGGAAGCTCCACTTGCTCTCCCCCGCCGCACGGCTGCGGTTCTCATAATGGATGATCTTCTCCCTGAAGCCTATCCATGAAAACAGTCCCTTAGAGAAGCGGTTGTACTCATTCATCGTGAGCAAAGCGTCCAGCGCCTTGCGGCTGAGCATGCGGAAATCGCCTATCCCGTCGGTCAGTTCCACATCGGTCAGCCTGTCCACCAGCCTGTAATACGAACGGGCAAAGAAGGAGCCGAGCTTTTTGTCGCCCGTCCGGTTGCGTTGGGCTATCACCTGATCGTAGCCTTCACGGGCATATGCCAGCATTTGCCCGATCAGCTCAGGCGGATGCTGCAAATCGGCGTCCATGATCACGGTGTAATCACCCGAGGAATACCTCATGCCCGCAAGCATAGCCGATTCCTTGCCGAAATTGCGGCTGAACGAAATGTATTTCACATGCGCGTCGCTCTCGGCTAATTCCTTGAGAATGGAGCGCGTGCCGTCCCGGCTGCCATCGTCGACAAATATCATCTCGAAATCGCCGGTCATATCGCTCAGTGCAGCCGACAATTCCTTATAGGTCAGCGCTATTACCTTTTCCTCATTGTAGCATGGCACCACTGCCGAAATCAGCATATTTTATACCCCGCCTCTCCCATCAGTTTTTCAAATAATTGCAAATAATCCGCTTTGGTCTGCCTGAATTCGCGTTCGCTGTGCGCGATCTCTATATGAATTGCCGGCGGCTCATCGTACAGCCTGTCGCCGTTGTAGAGCAGAAATTCATGGTACAGCATGCAGTTGTCGATCTCCCCAACCGCCTCGCTCTCCGACTCGTTTTCCCGCGGTATCCCGAATCTGTCCAGTATCAGCTCATGAAGCCGCTGTTCGCACTCGCAGTAATGCGGAAGCTGACGTTTGAGCGGTCGTGTCATATCCCCGATATAAGCCTCTGTCGCGTCGTGCATCAGGCAAAGCAGCTGCACCCGAGCGTCAAAGCCTCTCGCCTTGGCTTCCTTTGCGCAGTTGATGCAGTGCCGCGCCACCGAGTAAAATTCGCTGAAATGCCCGTTGGCACGACAGATCAGGCTGAGCGAATGGGCGATATCCGTTATATCTATGTCCTGTGCCGCGGGAGAAAGCGGATCGAAGCTGCGTCCGCCTATCGTCGTAATGAAGGTCTTGCTTGTCGCCATATTATATCATTCCCATAATATCCGAATTGAAACACGGAAGGTCCCGCACAGAAAATAATCATTCCCGCCGGAGCCTTCCGTTTTGTTTAAAAAAAGATTATTCTATGCTCAATACGCCGCTGATACGGGAGAGCTTGGATGTGATCTGCGCCAGATGTTCCTTGCTGCTGACCGAAATGGTGACAGTGATCACCGCGTTATCGTCCTTCAGTTCGCGCGAATTGAGCATGCTTATGCTGATGTGCATAATCGAGAGCTGTGTGGTCACGTCGGCGAGAAGTCCCGCGCGGTTGAGGCAGAGAAGTCGCAGAGTCGTCTTGAATTCACGGTAATTGGTGCCTTCGCTCCAATACACCTTGATCCAGCGCTCCGGATTTTCGCAGTTCTCAATGTCCTTTGGCACGTTGGGACAGCTTCTCTTGTGGACCGAAACGCCGAAGCCGCGCGTGATGAAGCCGATAATCTCATCGCCCGGCAGCGGATTGCAGCAGCGGGACATCTTGATCTGACAGTTGTCAATGCCTTCCACACGAACGCCCGGGTCGCCCTTGTGACTTCTGTGTTCCTCTTTGACAAAATTGCCCTCGATGCCCTGCAAGCCCATCGGCTTGATGACGATTCTCGCATAATCCTCTCGCAGGCGCGGCATGAGCTTGGTGACGACAATCGCCCCGTAGCCTATCGCCGCGTAGAAATCGTCAACGCTGTCCTGGTGGGACTTGCGTATCTGCTCCTGCATGAATTCGTCGAATTTATCGTCGGGAATAATCAGCCCCGCACGCTTCATCTCACGGTCAAACTCAGCCTTGCCTTCCTCGATATTCTCGGCACGGCGCTCGTTTTTGAACCATGAGCGTATCTTTGCCTTTGCCTGACTGGTCTTTGCCATATTGAGCCAGTCGCGGCTGGGACCGTTGACGATTTCCTTGGTGGTCTGTATCTCGATTTTGTTGCCAGTGTGCAGTTCGGTGTTGAGCGGAACAATTCTGCCGTCGATCTTTGCGCCGATCATGCGGTGCCCCACCTGACTGTGAATGGCATAGGCAAAGTCGATGACGGTTGCCCCCCTCGGCAGCACCTTTATGTCGCCCTTGGGGGTGAATACATAGATTTCCTCCGGCATGATATCATCCTTGATGATGGTGAGAACGTCGGCACTTTCACTGTCCATCTGATCTTCTATCATCTTGCGTATCCACGATACGGTGTTTTCAAAGACGATCTTGCCGCCCTCGGCAGCCGCGCCGGTCTTGTACTTCCAGTGGGCAGCCACACCGTATTCGGCTGTGCGGTGCATATCCCACGTGCGTATCTGCACCTCAAACGGAACGGCATTTTCATTCGGATTGTCGCTCTTGCGTATAACGGTGGTGTGCAGCGACATGTATCCGTTGGACTTGGGCATGGCAATGTAATTCTTGTAGCGATTCGGCAAAGGCGTGTAGATTGTCTGTACCACGCCCAATGCGGCATAGCACTCTGCAACGGTATCCACGATCACGCGCACGGCGTAGATGTCGTAAATATCCTCAAAGCTCTTGCCCTGCATTATCATCTTGTTGTAAATGCCGTGAACAGACTTGACGCGTCCCGACAGCTCTACATTCGGAATATATGGCAGCAGCTTCTGATGAAGCTCTTCCTTGATTTCCTCAAGGAATGCCTCGCGGTTGGCTTGCTGAGCCGAAAGGCTGTCGCATATCTGCTTGTAGCCTATCGGGTCAATATATCTGAGGGCTAAATCCTCCAGTTCTTCCTTGACAGGACGTATGCCCATTCTGTGAGCGAGCGGCGCGTAGACCTCCAGTGTCTCGCGGGCAATATTGCGCTGCTTCTGCGGGTACATCGCGCTGAGCGTGCGCATGTTGTTCAGACGGTCGGCAAGCTTGATGATCAGCACGCGGATATCCTTGTTGGTGGCAATGAGCATGCGGCGCACGTTTTCCGCCTGATGCTCTTCCTCGGTATTGAAGCCGAGTTTGCTCAGCTTGGTCAGTCCGTCGATAATCTGTGCAGTGGTGTCGCCGAAGTTTTTCTGAATATCCTCCAGCGTAACGGGAGTATCCTCCACCACGTCGTGAAGGAGGGCTGCGACCACACTTTCGGTATCCATGCCGAGCGAAACAAGGATATTCGCCACCGAGATCGGGTGAACAATGTACGGTTCGCCCGACTTGCGCTTCTGCCCCGCGTGAGCCTTATTCGCAAAAAGATACGCCTTCTCAATGGCTGCCATGTCGTAATCCTTGCCGCTTTTCAGAATGTTTGCCACCAGCTCGTCATAGGTCTGGTAAGATTCAACTACATTATCCGTAAAATCTCTCTCATTGTCGTTGACACTTCTTCTGTCAGCGTCGTCAATTTTGTTTGCCATATGGTCTTCCCTCCTCAAAAACGGCATTTCTGCCGTTGATAGCATTTTATCCTTTACTCAAAAATAAATACAGTATAACGTCACACATTCCTGTAACCTATCCGCATAGCGGTCGGAGTGCTCTCAGGGGATATCTTGCCGCCCGGTACGCTTCGTTCGGCTGCCTCAATACAGAGTATGGAGCCGTCATCGCCCACATTGAGCAGTCCGCCTTCGCTGAGTATCTGAAGCGACGTGAGCATCGCGGCAAATCCAACGCCCATGCGCTTTACGCGGCAGCCCAGAACGTCGGCTTCTCCGCGATAGCCGCCGGATACAGCGCGGTAAACGGTTCCCAGCATACTGCGCGTGGGTCTGAGTGCTTCTGTCTCGCCGTCGGTCAGCGCCTCACAACGCATCATTTTTTCAAAGAGCTGTCTGCCGCTGTTAATTTCTTCAAAATGCGTTTCAGAGAGGCGGATATCCCTGACGATCAGTGTCAGGCTGTCTCTGCCGCGATAATTCGATTTATCCAGCGTAACCGCAATATCCACCACATCGCCAGTCTTAAAGGGGAAATCCTCGTCGGGTGTGGAGAACTTCATAGCGGTGATGATCGTGCCGCCGCGTTCCAATGTAATGCGTTGGTGCTTGCCTCCGCCTGCTCCGTAAATGTCGGTTATCCTGAGACCCATCGCGGCAATGAGCGGAGTGGGATTGTCCTCGCCGAAAGGCGCAAGCAGCTGCGACGCGTCACAGAGCTGCATCGTTATGGCTGACGGCGGGAGCTGACAGTCGATATGCAGTTCGGGGGACGGCATGAGCGGATATTTTTTCATCGCGTATGCATTGACAGCTCTGCGGAATCCGTCTATATTTTCGGTCTTTAGATTGATACCCGCTGCCAGAGTGTGTCCTCCGAAGCCGGTGAGCTGATCGGCACAGGCAGATATGGCTTCGTAAAGCGAGAATCCCTCTATGCTGCGTCCCGAGCCCTTTGCCTTATCCCCTTCATAGGATATGATGAAGCAGGGCTTTCCGTACCTCTCACATATTCTCGAGGCGAATATTCCAATGACGCCGCCGTTCCATTTTTCACCAGCTATCACGATAACGCGGTCGTATAGGATCGACTGATCCTTCGCCAGCATTTCCGAGACCTCACGGTCTATGATCTGCTCGATAGCCTGACGTTCCTTGTTCTTGGCGGTCAGCTCTTCGGCTAAAGTCAGCGCTTCCTCCTCGTCCTCGGTGATCAGCAGCTTTACGGCATGAGAAGCCCTGCTGAGTCTGCCGGCGGCGTTAAGCCGGGGAGCAATCACAAAGGCGATGCTTGTAGAGGTAATCGGCTTGCCGGTGAGTCCTGCCATGTCTATGAGGGCGCCCAGTCCCGGACGACCCGAGTTCTGAAGCTGGCGAAGTCCGAGACGCACGAGTCTGCGGTTTTCGCCCGTCAGGCTTACCACGTCGGCGACCGTACCGAGCGCCACCAGATCGCCGTAATTTTCCATAACCGCCATGCTGTCCCCTTCAATGGCGCATACCAGCTTGAAGGCAACGCCGACTCCGGCGTATTCTTTAAAGGGGCATTTGCTGCCCTTTCTGTGGGGATTGACAACCGCCACCGCTTCGGGAAGGATATCGCCCTCCTGATGATGGTCGGTGATGACCACATCTATTCCCAGAGAATTGGCATGTGCCACTTCGTTTACGGCTGAAATTCCGTTGTCAACCGTAATGATGAGGTCAATATTCATCTCGTGAAGCGAATCAATCGCTCCGCAGTTGAGCCCGTAGCCTTCGCCTTCGCGGTCGGGAATGTAGTACATGACGTTAGCGCCAACCGACTCGAGGTATGAAAACAGCAGGGCGGTAGACGTAACTCCGTCCACATCGTAATCGCCGTAAACAGCTATTCGCTCAAAGCCGTCGATTGCGCTGCGTATTCGGCTGACAGCCTTATCCATGTCGATAATGTCAAATGAATCGAGAAATTCGGCTGTATCATCGTCAAGACCGAGCATGTCGCTTATCAGCTCATCCGAGCAAAATCCTCTTGACGTGAGCAGATGGGCAGCAAAGCCATCTATCCCGAAACGCTGTGCCACGCTGCGGGAGAGCATTTTATCCGATTTGGCTATGCGCCAGCGGCGAAAGGACATCGGACTCACCTCCTTCAATATAATCGGAAATATGATAATTAGTATCATACCATATTAAGCGATTTTTTGCAAGGCATTATTTGAAAACAGGCAATATTTTTTTTACAATTTTTTTATATTTTGGCTATCATGTCGTGATTTTTCAAATATAATTCTTTGCAAGAGAATATGGGCAGAACAGACAGGTAAAAAAACGGTCAAAAAACAAACAAATTAAAAAAAACACTTGACTTTTCAAATGTTTTGTTGTATAGTAATTAAGCGCTCTGCGAGAGCGTGTGTAAATTTCATATTGTATACGGAGAAGTCGCGTAGCTGGTCGAGCGCGCACGATTGGAAATCGTGTAATCGTTAAAAGCGGTTCGAGGGTTCGAATCCCTCCTTCTCCGCCAAATGTGGGCAATACGAACGCCACTGTATTCTTCATCGGAGTGGTCGTACCGGTAAGTTGTCCAAATCAAATAGAAACACGGCTCATGCCTGGATTTGTCCAAAGCATGAGCCTGTTTTTGTTATGTTTATCCCTCCTGTGCAAAAAGCAGCAATCCCGGCGCGTGAAAAAGCTCTGCGTTCAAAAGCTTTTGTGGAAGCATATAATTTGACATTAGGTTTTTAAGGGCATTTTTAGCAAGTGATTAGCAGAGCTGTGGATTTTCGGGAAATGTTACGTTGAAAATACAGTGATAAAACGTATAGAAGAAGCAATAGTAAAACGTGTGCATCATCATGTATCACACGCTTTTGCTTTTTTAATTCGCTCAAAGAAAAACAGGCGAATGCTATCGTACTAACCAAATCTTACACGCAAAAAACTATGGAAAAAAATCAAATCTGTTCTTCTGATCTTTTTATACTGTTTCAAGCAATTCTAAAAAATCATTAAAGTCCTCACTGAATACAGTAAAATTCACAGGATTCATGTCGCCTGCATCAGATTGATAAACCGTCGTTTCATCTTCTCCGGATTTCATGAGATACCGTAAATCTCTCCAATCGGAAGCGATGATGACATATCCCGGCGCATAAGTCGGAGTCTCATCGGTAAAATTCACTTCAACGATCTCGGCAAGCTCGTATAGATGCCCATTGTGCGTACGGTTTTCTGTCATGTAATCACCATAGACCTTCGGCAGCCTTACCGACAGTGTTTTTTCTATTTCTGGTATTATATTTTTGTTCATTATCAATCCTCACTTCTCTACCAAAATCCCATGTTCCTTCATCAAAGAAGTCAATTCTGCCTCATAGCTGAGTGAATCATCCAAGTCGAAGAGATTGATTTCCTTGCCGCTGCTGAGGACGATGACGTAAGAGGCAAAAAACTGCTTCTGATCTTCCGGCTTGAAATACACCCTCTCGATCTCGGCATAGCTGTAATGCGTGCCTTGCAAAGAGAATAGCTGCGAGTTATCCCAAAAGCCGCCGCTTGTGAATTTCAGATTTTGCATGGGAAGCAAAACGCAGGCGACAATACTTGCCGACACGATCATTCCCAGAAAAACTTTCATAAACTTGTCCGCTCCTGCGCCGTTGACGACATGATCCATTTTCTCATAAGCTTCATATTGCTTTTTGTTGAGCAGCCGGTAAAACCACAGCCTTGTAAAATAGCTGGTTGCAATGCCTGTAATATACGCAAACAGGAAAGTGTATATCCATGCGTAAGGATCAAACAAGACATATTCAGCGCCGCGCTTTTCAAAGAACTGTACCGCCAAATACAGCAGCAGGTAAACAGGCGCTATACATATCGCCAAAACAAACCATGATAGAAACATTGTTCCTAATTCTTTAAGATTCGGCTTTTGCACGCCATTGCTGTCGTAGAGCTGCAAGCCGTCGGATATGGCGGACAGATCGGGGATTTCATATGGCTGCTCTGACTGCCAAAGCCGCGCCATTCGCTTTTCATAACCGAATGATTTTTTGCTTTCGGTTATTTTTTTCAGTTGCCTTGGGGAAATCCTCTTGCCCTTCATGTACTGAAAAAACGCGCCTGATGTGAGCCTGTCTGTAATCAGATCGAAATAAAAGCGTTTTTCAAGCTGCATGATCTCGTAGGGAGTAAGCTCGTCCTCGCCGATTTCTTCCTCCTGTTCTAATTCCATATCAAACGCTGTATTGAGTTCTTTTCGGTAAAATTCTGTCAATGCTTCCTTTTTTTCGCTGTCTGCTGGCAATTCCGTGAGCTGCGGCATCACTTGGGCAATGACCGAGCCAATGCAGCCTATTGCCTGCCTCATGCCGGCAGCGTTGGATATGCAGGGAATGCACATCGGCGCGGTAACATCCCTGTCGAGAAAATCCGTGACCAGTGGCAGCGGAACGCCGATCGTGTCCTCGGATTTGTCCGCATACACAACGCAGCCGAGAATGCTGTTGATCTGACTGAGCGTGCCGTGAGCCGTATAGACCAGTTCGCAGATAAAGGAGCCGTAATAAATCTTTGCGAAGCGATATTTCAGCTTCCTTTCCTCTTCCTCGCCCGTGTATTCCGATGTGATTTCACACAATATGCCGCCTGTATCGGCGCAAAGTCCCTGCGCGGCGGCGTCAAATTCACTGTAAATCGCTTCCAGTCTTTCGTTTCTTTCCATTGTTTCACCCTTGTTTTTAATAATTGATTCACTCCAATATGACCCGTTCCTGATGAATACCATTGAAAAAATCAATCTCATCCTGCCAGCCTTTTAATGCGCCTTCCGTTACTTTATAACCATTTTTTGTTGCACATTCTATGCGTTCTTCTATTGTCCGAATGTGACCTATCTCATGACTTTTGCACACGGCTACAAAATCTTTAAAATTGTCTGTGATTTTAATGTAATGCCTGTTTCTGTCATGATAGTAGAAAAATATTTTTCCTTTTTTTCTACCAGATACGCCAAGCATCAGATAATCGCCAAAATCGTTTTTTCCAATGGGCAGCATTCCAAATTCCAAATGTTCTTCAATAAGCCATTGATTAGAAGGTGCATTATAATTAAAATTTCCGGCTTCATCGTCAAAACCGTAAAGACCTCTTAAATCCGATGCCACTTTCTTGCGGAAATTAGTTTCTACAGTGCGTCCTCCGTTGTATTTCAGCAGAAAACGGCGGTATTCCTCCGGAAAATGGAAACGGTATTTCTTTTCAAACGCCTCTATTTTAGGCTCAACATTTTCAGTGTTAAATTTTGAAATCAGCATATACAACATATTTGATAACTCCTTTATTTTTCTTTATCGTCCCCATTCAGCCGATTGGTCTTTTACATTCCATCAATTAGCATAAACATGTCCATAACTCCGCGGGTGATTATGGCGCTTGCTATATCCCGTTTGCGGTGCAGAACTGCCAATATAAGTCCGAAAATAACATCTGCTGCCACCGTTATTTTCAAATCATATCCGTAGGCTACCGTATGCGGAGCAATCATCATAAAGTACATGGTGAAGAGGCTGAACCCTTTCATTGCTTTATCGTGAGAGAAATAGACGCAATAAGCCATAAAGACAGCTCTGAACGCCATCACCTCATAGATAGCGGGAGCAGGCCACGTTGAAAGCCAGTTATATTTCATATCCGTGTACATGAATGTATTGACATAAGAAAACAAAGAACCGACCACTACACCAATGACAATGCTCAGCAGGACGGAGTACCATTTTTTGCCCGCCAGTAATGAATACGCTTTTGTCTTTTCCATTACGGAAAAAACAGCCAATGATGTAAGCAATGTCGGAATTCCTGCAATCAGACCTCCACCCAGCAGTACCACTATAATATTCCCACCATATACCAGATACCATATGGTGGCTGCTATTGCCATCAGAACGGAAATGACAATGTATTTTTTTGACGGCAGTTTGTTCTTCACGAGAAGTACAACGGCAATCACGCACGCAATAAAAGCAAGAACTACCCACGCATTAAAAGCAAGAACTAACAACCACACATTATCATCAATCATCTCTGCGCAGCGACACAGCGCCAATACCGCAAACATCATCCATAAAAAAACATCATGCTTTTTCATTGAAATTCTCCTTTTTTCATCGTATGGTTATGCATCCATTTGATGATTTGCTTTTTGTACTATAGTAATAACGTAACACTTAGCTTATCTAAATTCAATACAAAATCTGTAAAAATATTTATTTTGGATGAATCTTTCGGCTTCTTCCGCTGACGGTAAGCGCATATCGGTTGCCCGATACAAAACAATAAGGCGGTGCGCATCCACTCCACGGTACGCACCGCCTTGCATTTTTACCTCTCTATGATTTTGCCCTTATCCATTCTGATGACGGTATCGCAAAGGAAATCCACGTCCTCTTTGGAATGACTGGCGATGAGTATGGTTTTCCCCTGCCCTTTCAGTTTGAGAAGAAGCTGACGCATTTCCTCAACGCCTGATATATCCAATGCGTTAAACGGCTCATCGAGAATCAGTAAATCAGGATTCTCCATGATGGCTTGCGCAATTCCCAGCCGCTGCCGCATACCGAGGGAATATTGACCCACTCCCTTTCTGAGCTTCGGGTCAAGTCCGCACAACGTGAGTGCCTCGTTTACCCGTTCTTTGCTCACCTTTCCCCGTAACCGACCCAGCCACAACAAATTGCTCCGCCCTGTTTCTCCGGGCAGAAAGCCCGGTGTTTCAATAATCATCCCGGTATTCGGGGCAAAATCACAATCTCTGCCAACTCGCTTGTCAAATACAGTGATCTGTCCGGCTGTCGGACGAAGAAAACCGAGGATACTCTTCATCAGCACCGTTTTTCCGCTGCCGTTGCGTCCCACAATGCCGTGTATCTTTCCGCTTTCAAAAGTAATTGAAATATGATCCAATACGATATCCTTTCCGAATCGTTTGGATACGTCAGCCACTTCAATTGCATTATTCATACTCATTGCCTCCCGAAAAACTGATGCCGCGCACACGAAGTACTACAAATGACGCGACGAAGAGCAATATTGTTAAACTTCCCATCATGACATAAGTAACCCATAATCTCGGTAAATAATCGTAGCCGAAATTGTGCATAATATATGTCGCGTGTTGCAGAGGTGACAGCCATGCCGAAATCAGATTGGCTACATATCTCATTTGATCGTCCAGATTCAGCCAAGTCATGAAACGGGCAGGGATGAGCAGATATGCTACCACGTTGACGGTCAGCACAACTGAAACCGCTGTCCGTTTGCTCTTGTAAACGGTAAGGAAAAGCTGTAAGGCTGAAAGAAACAGCGTGTACTGCGTCATAAGCAAACAAACGTGAAGTGTACAGTCGTAAGGCGTGGTGAGTTTGACTGTCTTTCGTATGACGCGCAGAGCAACCTCAAAATTGTCAGGCGCAAAGGAGAGCAGCATGGCCGTTTCGCTCCATTCATTGCCCAAATAGGTCGTTCCGGCACAGAGCGCCATACTCGACAGCAGCAGAAAAACAGTGTATCCAATGCTTACAGCCACTACGGTGAACAGCTGCCCGATCAGCCAGCTTGTCCTGCTGGCACGGAACATCATATAAGCGGCTGGCGCATCGGTTCTGGGCAACTCCGTGAGCAGCAGCATCAGCACCAGCGTCGCAAACAGAATACTGTCCGAATCGGCAAAGCACCAGACAAACGGCTCAAAAATCTGCACGTCCGTCACAAACTGACGAGACAATTCGATCGTTCTGTCAGTCAGCAAAAAGCAAAGCAGAAATCCCATCGTCATGCAAAGATAGGTTCGGGGATTTTTGAGCAGCGATTTCAAATTCCACGCCGCGCATACCGTTCCCTTTTTCCATTCATCTATGACACTCATTTTATTTTGCACTATCCTTTCTCAGCGCAAGATCAAACAAACACATCGTCGCAGCAAGCAGCATCCATAGCAGGCGCAGCGCAAATTCATTGCCCGACAGCCATTCCGTTGGATCAATGTACGGCGTTTCCAGAAAGAAGCGGCTTCCAAGCAATTTCATTGTGAAGCACGCCGCCATAGGGGCGACATAGGCAGAAGCACCTATTCCTGTCAACATGGCCATTGCCGCGCCAAAGCAGGCAAAGATGACTGCCGCCAGCAAGTGAGCGCCGATCATTGACCCGATCACGCCGTTTTCAACAGCAGATGGCACAATACAGCCGTTTCTACATTCCAATATAGAAAGTATACCCACAAAAGCCACTATTCCCATCATTTGTGAAAGAACCGCTGATACTGCGCAAGCAGCCAGTTTTCCTATTCGCCATGCCCTTCGTCCCACTCGAAAAACTTTGGAACGAACAATTCCCGTTTTCACTTCCGTCAGTGCCATGGCGGCAGCCGGAAGTGCTGCCAGCGCAGGCAGCGACAGCGCCGTGCTTTCGCTCATCAATGAATTTTGCAGCAGCTCCCGTTTGTCCACGGGAAATTCACTGCTCTGCAACATGATATAAGATTCGGTTCCGATGCCAAGCCACAGAAAAATGACCGTTGCTACCGCTGCCAACCAGAACCACTTGTCTGTAAACGAGCGCAGCGTTTCCCATACCGCCGCGCGAAAAATTTGCATCATTTTTTTCATTCTATCAATACCCATACTCTCTGTCGATGGATGTGCCGTCAACGGCGTTGATGGTGAAAATCCAGCCGTTGATTTCTTTGCCGCTGTCGCCTGACGCTTTGACCGGACTGTCGTAGGTACCGATAAAATCCCAGACGGGAATAATCATATAACGGGTCGGCGCGTCTTTCATCAGCACACGTGTATAGCCGAATTTGATGCGGTCGATACTCACCTCGTTAGGATTATAATAGGTCTCGGAGGAAGCGTATTTGAGCGGAATCATTTTCATGGCGATGTCCTTGATCTCGTCAAAGGACATCAGCTTCACATTTTCATTGAGGATATCTCCCACCTTATAGGGCTGTTTCCACTGTGCCCATTCTACCCCGTTTTCGCTCAGCACCAGCATGACCGATTCATAGTAGCAGCTGGGCGCATAGCCGTCGGGATTACCCTCGGTTTCGGAACACTCCTCGTTTGTGTAGGTTGTGGGAATGCCTGCGTAGGGGCGGCTGTAGTGGAAGATGTAGCCCTGCATATTAGCTTCGGTCAGGTGCAGCTCGCTGTCGTTTTTGGATATATCGTCCTGACCGTTTCGTCCCACGGCTGCGTTCATTTCGACGCACTCCATATAAGGGGCAAAATGCTTAACGATCTGATCCGCTTTGGTGCGTGCTTCTTCCGGAGAGAGTGATGTGTTTTTTGCCCAGCCGTTGGATTGAAGTGCCGTCTCCCTGCAGTAGACGAAGCTGGAGACGGTCGTCCTGTGCTGAAATTCCATCTTGACATTGCCGGGAAAGGAACTCAGCTCGGCTGCGTAAACAGCTCTTTCTTCGTCCATCTTTTCCTCACTGTAAAAATGCAGCTCATAAGGAATTTCGGGAATTTTGTCCTCAGACAGGCGTTTCAGCGAGTTTGACTGTTTGTCATATTTGACACAGTAATAGGTTTTTTCTTCAAACACCGCTTCGGCAAATTGAAGCGCCTCTTTTTTGTGCATATCCCGCAGCGTCACCTCCAGCGTCGGTACACTGCCGTTTATGGCAGGGAAATAAACCTGCGCATTGACGGTAACGGCTGTCACACCGCTGTTGCTGTGCCACGTTTCCTTCACGCTGTCCGGCACATGCAGTGCCGAACGCAAATCGGTTCCCTCGGCAAGCTCGCTTTCCTTATAGGCTGTTGTCTTTCCCGAAAGTCCGCTGCCTGAGTCGCCGCAGCCATATAAGCTGCCCAGCAGCAGCGCGCCGCTGAGAATGATGGCTAATTGTTTTTTCATAGTAAAAACCTCCGTTTTTGTTGGTATCTCAATGATACCATCTCCGGCATTGAAAAGTCCTCATCAAGATGCAAACAAGTTGTAAGCAAGTTGTTTGCATCAATACCCATATTCACGGTCAATTACGCTGCCGTCAATGGCATTGATCGTCAGCAGGCTGTAATCTTCTGATTTATTGGCGCCGGACGCCTCGAAATAGCCAAAAAAATCCCACACAGGCACCATCATATACCGTGTCGGCGCATCCTTCATCAATACCCGGGTGTAACCAAAGGTAATGCTTTCTACCCTCATATTCTTGGAGGTTGTTTCTTCCCATGTGTGTTCGTGATACGCCCATTTCAGCGGAAGCATCTGAGTCGCTGTCTGCATAGACTCGTCAAAGGAAAGGAGCTTCGGATTCTCGCTGATGACGCCCATCTGTTCATGCGGCTGCTTCCATTCCATCTCTGATAAGCCGCTTTCGCTGATGGCCACCCTGACCGATTCATAATAGCTGCTTGGCGCGTAGCCATCAGGATTGCCGTCTGTTTCGGTACATTCCAGCATGGTATAGGTGGTAGGTATGCCGTAATAAGGACGGTTGAAAATAAATTCATACAGCTGCTCCTGCCCTTCTCCGGGGCTGTCATCGCCAATATTATTGCCCTTGCCGACGGTAAACTCTACCGTATATTCCTTTTCAGATACACATTCCATACCGGGAGCAAAGTGCCCGACTAATTCCGCGGCATGTGAACGCGCGGATTCCTTTGTGTAGTGTTGGTCGGAATCGGGGTACGCTCTGATGAAGCGAACCTGATTATGAAGCGCGTTACCGAAATCTCCTAAGTCGGCTTCTGCTGTATACAACGGCATATTCGTTTTATAGTATTCGTTGTAATATGTTTGCTCTCCATCGAAGGTCAGAAACATATTCGGCTCCACTTTCAGCTTTTTTTTGGATACATTGTGGTATTGGTTGGTACTGCTGTCATATACGACAGGAGTGTATGTTTTTCCCTCAAATGCCGCGTCACAGAAGGCAAACAGATCTTCTTTGGTCATATTTCGAGGTTTGACTTCAAATACCGGCACTTTGCTGACCGATTGGGGGAAATGCACAGTTGCGTCCACCGTGATGGTGGTAATGTCGCTGTTGCTTTTCCATGTATCCTGAAAGCGGGCAGGGACATTCAGCTCTTGCCGCAGATCGGCGCCCTCGTCGAGCGTACTTTCCTCATAGGATGTATCTCGATTGTATTTTTTTTCCTCGCTGCCGCTGTTTTTGCCACAGCCGCACAAGCTGCTCATCAGCAGCGCACCGCTGAGAAGGATGGCCAATTGTTTTTTCATGTTAATATCCTCCGTATGAATAGATTACCTTCATCATACCATTCTCAAGCCGGGAAGGTATTAGCAATCTGCAAACGAGTTGTAAGCAAGTTGTAATTTTGCAAAAAAATGCGCCGACATTGCAGCCGACGCATTTTTTGAATCAATTGTAATCATATCGTTGAGTGTATTCCACAAATTCATTGTCAAGATGATGCCTGACAATGATGTGTGTAGAGAGAAAGAGACCGCCCACCAGCATAGAAACTATCAAAAAAATAACGATCGCCGTCAAAATGAATTTCCTGTCTTTCATGTTATTTTCCTTCCGAATGTAACGCAACCGTTACCGTCGTTCCTTTATGAAGCTCACTTTGAATCGCCAGATGACCGCCGTGCACTTCGGCAATCGCCTTACAGAGCGACAAGCCAAGTCCCACACCGCCGTGCGCTCTGCTTCGCGCTTTGTCCACACGGTAAAACGGCTCGGTCAGACGCGCCAGATGTTCCGGCGGAATCCCTCGGCCATTGTCCGATACGCTGATGCAATTATCGTTTAATGTGACATTTACTGTGTTGTCGGATTCTCCGGCGTGTAGCGCATTGTTGATCAGATTTTGCACAAGCGAATAAAGCAGATCACGGTCACCGGTTGCCGTTCCCTGTGCGGTAATGTTCACACGCAAATCATACGACTGCCGGAGCTCATCGGCAAATGTGCTCCATTCAAATTGTCTGCTCTCCACCGTATACGACTTGTCCAGCGATAACAGAAGCATGAGCTTTTGTGAGATGCGCTCGGTGCGCTGTCCGGCCGTCAGTATTTGTACGGCGCAGTTCAGTGTGTGTTCCTCGGTCACCGGCATTTTCAACAAACTGTCCGCAAAGCCGATCACCGCCGTCATGGGCGTTTTCAATTCGTGCGCCAATGCGCCGAGCAGCAACTTACGCCGTTCGGACTGCTCGGTCAGCTCGTCAATGCGGCTCTCGACGGCATCCGCCATGTGATTGAAGGAGATAGCAAGCGCCGCTACCTCGTCCTCTGATGTAAATGAAGCTCTCAGGGAATATTCTCCATCGGCAATGCGTTCTGCCGTATTTCTCAGTTCGTTCATCGGTCGGAGCGCAGTCCGAACAAGCAGTGTGGAAGCCGTAACCGCTAAAAGTGCGGAAATGGTCATCAGAGCAGCGGATACAAGCGTGATTTCCCCGGCATGATCGTAGGCCTCCGTTACATCCATGCAGATGTAGACACTATATAATTCACCGATCAAATAAATATGCTTTGCCGCCATTACATAATATTTTCCGTCTATGACGGTTGTCTTCCTTGCATTCTCCATGTTGTCTGTAAAGGAAAGCCGTGCGGCTGGGTCATAAGGGCAGGTATTGTATAAGTATTCGCTGTCGATAATCAACGAGTAACTTGCACTTCCGTCCATCATGTGTGAATATTCTGCAAAATAATACTCTACAATGCTGCGGCGCATAGACTGTGACATTTGATCGTCAAAGGAATTTTTGTCTATTGTGTTCAAGTTGGTGCAAAACAGGCTGAGCGAGGACATAGCTCTCTGTTCAGCGTCACTAATGATACGTTCTGTCTGCCATGCCGAAAAAATATACAGACATACGGCCACTGCCACTAATGCACTTGTTAATGAAATACATGTGAGCTTAACCCATAATTTCATACTTCAATCCGCCTCTTTTCGCAAACGGTAGCCTATACGGTAAACCGTCTGAATTTCATCATTCCAATGCAGCTTTTTTCGCAGAGCGGCGATATGGACGTCCACCGTGCGGGTTTCACCGAAAAATTCATCTCCCCATACGGCATGAAGAAGCTGCTCACGGGTAAATGCCATTCCTCTGTGTTTGACCAGCATAAGCATGAGATCGTATTCCATTTTTTTCAGTTCCACAGGCTGTCCGTCCACACTGACAGTGCGATTGTCCTCGTCAATTTCAACTCCGTAGATAGAAAAAGTTTTTCGTTTAGGCTCCATGCGGGATATTACTTTCTCCACACGAAGTATCAGTTCTGTAATATCGAACGGCTTGACAATGTAATCCTCCGCTCCAAGCTGAAGTCCTTTTATGCGGTCTGCCGCGTCTGACCGGGCGGAAACATAGATAACCTGAATATTCCTTTTTGCCATATACGCCATCAATTCAAATCCGTCTTTTTCGGGAAGCATAACGTCCAGCAGCGCAAGATCAAAATCATTCTTTTCAATAGCATTCAAAGCCTGCGTTCCGTCATAAGCCGCGTCACACTCATATCCGCACACCGTCAGATTCATTGTAATAAGTGTGGATATGGCATTGTCATCCTCCACTACCAGTATTCTTGCCATTTTTTAATATTCACCTTCCTTGCTTGTTTCTCATTATATCACGGTAACAAAAAAAAGCTTGGATAAAAACCTGACGACTTGTAAGCAAGTTGTAAATTATAACTATGACTTATAATAATTACTTCCAATCTGCACTCAATAGTTTTATTTTTGGTATCAGAAACAGCATAAAAAAAGCGCCACCTATAAAAAGTGATGCCAAAACATTGTATAAATCAAATATTCTTCCGGCATGACGTCACTTCCTTTCGCTGTCATATAGTACCGAACAGCTTTGCAATCACTGCATTCAGGTCATTCGCGCTGCTTGTGTGAATACGGGCGATGGGAATATTGCAGCGTTTCGCCTCATGTGTGGCACTCAGCATCATTTTCCCTTTCGTTTCGTCAAGTATGATTTTTCGGGAAGTGTCATTGAAAAAGGAACCCATTGATACACTTGATTTATGAAAAGAAGTGTGATATGATAGTTATACGACTCTAACTAAACCTTAGAAAAGGCATTTTATCCTGTTCAGTGATTGGTTGCTGCTGACCAGATCTCACTTTTTGAGCATAACTCCCCCCCAAAAACAGAATGCCGGGCGAATTATAATCTGTTCGGCTTCAATTGCCGTGAACAGCTCATGCGAATGGTGATGAATCCGTTCTGCGCAGCGTTGACGGCATGGATTTGTACGTTTTTTTAAGACGCAAATATAAAATGGGAGGAAGCGTCAAGACTGCGAATTGAATTCAAAGAAAAGGAAGATGGCAAATGTTTGATAAGAGACTTATGAAAATGTGTCCGGAAAGCCGCCGCTATATTTTCGGCAACATTGTGCTGCAATGGCTGGAGCTTCTCATGAATGCCGTGATGATCGGGCTGATTGCCCTGAGCGTGGAGCAGCTGTGGCAGAAAAATCTGACAAAAGACGCTGTGATGTGGCGACTTATCGTGATTCTCGTTACGATCGCGGTCCGATGGTTTGCCACAAAGGGCGCGACACGCATGAGCTATCTGGCTTCACGCACGGTGAAACGGGTCATGCGTGAGCAGATCTACCAAAAGCTGCTGCGGCTCGGCACCTCCTACAGAGAACACGCTTCTACTGCGGAACTGGTGCAGGAATCGGTAGAGGGTGTGGAACAGCTGGAGAGCTATTTCGGACAGTATGTGCCGCAGTTTTTCTACGCTTTCCTCGCTCCGATTACGCTGTTTGTGCTGTTCGGACTCGCCGGAAGCTGGACGGTAGTCGCGGTGCTTCTGGTCTGTGTACCGCTGATTCCCGGAGCTATCATGGTGGTGCAGAAAATCGCGAAGCGTCTGCTCAGCAAGTATTGGACGCAGTACACGCGGCTTGGAAGTTCCTTTCTGGAAAACCTTCAGGGGATGACCACCTTGAAAACCTATCAGGCGGACGGGTACAAAAACCAACAGATGAATGAGGAGTCAGAGCATTTCCGCGTTGTCACCATGATGGTGCTGACCATGCAGCTCAATTCCATCATCATTATGGACTTTATCGCCTACGGAGGCGCGGCGCTGGGAATTGCGCTCGCCTGCGCGGCATTTGCAGGCGGCAGGCTGGGACTTTCGGGCTGCGTATTCATGCTGCTGCTGTCGGCAGAATTCTTCCTTCCCATGCGCCGTCTGGGAAGCTATTTCCACGTCGCCATGAACGGCATGGCGGCAAGCGATAAAATTTTTCGCTTCCTCAGTGAGCCGGAGCCAGAGAAAAAACAGGAGATTCTTTCGGAAGACGGCGGAGATATCGTGATTCGCGACCTGCACTTCTCTTACACCTCCGACCGCGAAGTGCTCAAGGGCATATCCCTGACGATACCCAAAAACAGCTTTGTGGGCATCGTCGGTGAAAGCGGCAGCGGAAAATCCACCGTTGCCTCGCTGCTCATGGGGAGAAACACGCCGCAGGACGGACAAATCACCGTTGACGGACGTGATCTCAGCACCGTATCGGAGGACAGCCTTCTGCGCACGGTCACCTATGTCGGACTTGGCAGCGTATTTTTCAAGGGCAGCGTGCGCGATAATCTGCGGATGGCGGCTCCTGACGCTTCCGATGAAGAGCTCTGGAATGTGCTGTCCGACTGCGGCATAGCGGACTTTTTGCAATCGGAAAAAGGACTGGATACCATGCTGCTGGAAAATGCGGTCAATCTTTCCGGCGGACAGAAACAGCGTCTTGCCCTTGCCCGAGCCTTGCTGCACGATTCGCCGGTCTATATCTTCGACGAGGCGACCAGCAATATCGACGTGGAGAGCGAGGAAGCGATTCTGGCAGTCATCAAAAAACTGGCGAGAACCAAGACCGTCATCATGATTACCCATCGACTTGCCAACGTGACTGACGCGGATAAGATATGCTGTCTGGAAAACGGCGCGGTGTCAGGAAGCGGAACGCACGAAGAACTGCTTGTTTCCTTTCCTGCGTATGCGGCACTGTGGAAAACGCAAAAGGAACTGGAAGATTTTGGAAAGGAGACAGTTTTGCAATGAAACGAAAGAGCAAAGTGAAAATTCTGTTCCGGATGCTGGGGCTGGTAAAGCCGTTGACCGGATATATGATACTTGCGGTATGTCTGGGAACGCTTGGCTTTCTGACGGCACAGTTTATCCCGATTCTCGGCGGATATGCTATATTGTACGGACTCGGGTTGCCCCGAACGCTGTCACTGAATACCATCTTCATCTGTCTTGCCTTGTGTGCGGTGACACGCGCCGTTTTCCGCTTTTCGGAGCAGCGGACAAATCATTACATCGCCTTTACGCTGCTTGCTATCATACGCGACCGCATTTTTGCCGCACTCAGGAAACTTTGTCCGGCAAAGCTGGAAGGGCGTGACAAGGGCAACCTGATCTCTGTGATCACCTCCGATGTGGAGCTTTTGGAGGTATTCTACGCACACACCATCTCGCCTATCTGTATTGCCGTTGTGGTAGAGCTTATCATGACGCTGTTTATCGGCTCTTATCATTGGAGCCTCGGTGTTTTGTCGCTCTGCGCCTATCTTTTCATCGGACTTTTGCTGCCTGCGGTCATTTCCCGACGCTGCGGAACACTGGGAGAAGAGCTGCGCGGGCAGTCCGGCGAACTGGCGGCACATATGCTGGAAAGCATACGGGGCATTGATGAAACACAGCAGTATCACTTTGGAGAAAAGCGGCTGCATGAGATAACGGAAAAGACCAATGCGCTGTCCGGAAAACAAAGCGTGATGAACCGTCTCACCGGCACCAATCTGTCGCTTGCCAATACGTTGATTTTGCTATTCGATATCGCTATGTTTGCCTTATGTGCCATGCTTTACTACCAGGGCATTGTCGGGTTTGACGGCTTTCTGATTCCTCTCATAGCGCTGATGAGCTCCTTTGGTCCGGTCACTGCGCTGGCGGCTTTGGGAACAACGCTGGAGAATACGATTGCCTCCGGCGCGCGGGTGCTTGCCATTATCGATGAGCAGCCGGAAACGGAGGACGTCTCCGGAATGGCAGCCATTGACTTTAAAGGCGCTTCGGCAGAGGGCGTATCTTTCTCCTATGGCGGCGAAACCGTGCTGCGGGATTTGTGGTTGGCTGTTCCGGAGCGCAAGGTGATCGGCGTGGTGGGAAAAAGCGGCTGCGGCAAGTCCACGCTGCTCAAGCTGCTGATGCGGTTCTGGAAGACGACAGAGGGCGAGATAAAAATTTCTGGCAGGCGCATTGATGAAATCAACACCGTTGATCTGAGAAATATGGAAAGCTACATGACACAGGAGACGCAGCTGTTTCAGGATACCATTGCCAATAATGTGCGGATCGGCAAGCTCGACGCCACACAGAAGGAGATCGAAACCGCTTGCCAAAAGGCTGCTATCCATGATTTTATCATGACATTGCCGAATGGCTATGAAACGCAGGTAGGCGAATTGGGCGATACGCTCTCCGGCGGAGAAAAACAGCGTATCGGACTGGCAAGAGCCTTTCTGCACGACGCGCCGTTCCTGCTGCTCGATGAACCCACCAGCAGTCTGGACAGTCTGAATGAGGCTATCATTCTGAAATCACTGCATGAATACGGAACGGAGCAGACGATCCTTCTGGTGTCCCACCGTCCGTCGACCATGTGCATTGCCGATGAAATCTTTTCCATGAACGGAGGAAGGATTTCGTGACGAATATACGTAAAAAATGTGCGTATATAACAGTAAGCAAGAAAGAAAAACATAAGATGGGAGAAAAGCATTGAAAATAAAAAAAGCGATCATGATTGTGGTAGGTTGTATATGTCTCGGACTCGGCGTGATCGGCGTTGCGCTGCCGGTGCTGCCGACGACGCCGTTCCTGCTGGTGACAGCCTATTGCTTCGCCAGAAGCTCGGACAGACTGAATCATTGGTTTCACGGGACAAAGCTCTATCACAACCATCTGGAATCCTTTGTAAAAAAGGAAGGAATGAAAATATCGACCAAAGCCGGTATCATCTCGAGTGTAACGGTGCTAATGGGCATCGGCTTCTTCCTTATGGCGCGAAAAGGAATATGGATTCCATGCATGATTCTGGCTGTGGTCTGGCTGGCGCACATTCTCTATTTCAGCTTTTATGTCAAAACAATCAAACCATGCTGACTTATACGGCGTGACAGCGAGTTGATTCATGCCTGTTGTAGACGGTCAGTATCTTGGTAAAAATATAATACAAAAAAGAAAAATCCGGGTTACTTCTTTTCAATAACTCGGATTTTTTTCATTTTTTACAAATTGATTTCTGTGCTGTTCTGGAATGTAAATCGGATGTCGTCTTTGACATAGATCGTGACACAGAGCCGCAAAGATGATATGGAATTGACTTTGTCTGATTAGTGTGATAGAATGATTTGGAACAATTAAGTAGTGTCAATCGGAATTTGTATGGGGGAATTCAACATATGAACGAGAATGAGAAATACTATCTTCAAATAATGGACGAATTAAAGAAGATGATGAGGGATAAGGAATGCTCTGATGAGGAAATCTACGATAAAATCAGTGAAAACTCTGAAATAATAACGATGATCGATCAAAGAAGCGGATGCAACCTTTTCATACATTCTGTTTTATGTGATCGTATGAAACTGGCACAGAAGCTGGCTGATCATGGGGCGAATATACATTTGGAAGTAAAAGGCAGCCTTTATAGCGGGAATGCGTTGAATGTGGCAAAGACGCCTGAATGCGCTGACTGGCTTTTGTCAATCGGGATTCAAATTGAGAAAAATTTAGAGCAGAATTCACAGGAAAGAACGACTCCTTACGATAATCCTGCCATAGTGGCGGCAGCGCATAATGATTTTATGATGCTGAGGTATTGGTTAACAAAAGAGAGGGAAGTATTTGCAGATGATCCTCAATATGTATCGGAATTATACACGAAAGCCATTGAAATGTGCTCTGTTGTGAATCGATCCGATATGCTTGCCGACATACTGCGGGACAAAGAGCTGTACCCTCTTTTAGAGAAGGCGTATGGTGAAACTGCTTTTTGGGATGCCAATGCCATAAAAAACAGAAAAAGGCATTGAAGTCAATTGAGGACAGCGCTCTTCTGGACAAGGTGAAGAAGTTAGTAAAAATTTTGAATCAGCGAGCGAAAGAAATATAAAGGTAAATGATTGATTATGTCTGCTTGACAGTATTCTTGCGGTTTGATATGATAAAATTCACTAATATAAATCTAAATACGAAGGAGATAGAAATAATGGGATTATTTAAGAAAAAAAGAGCATAGATGAATTTGCCGAAGAAGGAAATGCACTGTTTGACGAAGAAAAATATGATCAGGCAATTCAAATATGGCAAGAAGGATTAAACTCACTCGATCAACCACTTAACGCACAGAGTGAAGCAGTGTGGTTTCAAACATCTATTGCGGACGCCTTGTTTATGCAGGGCAGATATGAGGAGGCGTATGGGTATTTGTTTGACGCAAAATCAAATATTTCGGGTGAGGGGCGTAATAATCCGTTTATCATGCTGCGTCTGGGGCAGTGTTCCTATGAATTGGGAAAAGAAGATGCGACAGAATATCTGATGATGGCTTATATGATGGAGGGCAAAGAATTATTTGAAGATGAAGATGAAAAATATTTTGAACGAATCAAAGACTTAATAGGTTGAATGCTACATCGCATTGACGCGAAAAGAGGGAAAAGCGTATGGGGTTGTTCGGGCGTTTATGGCATAAAAAAGAGCTTGAAAGCGTTTCTGTCACGCTGGATTTGCGGGATAACGGGTTTATTCTGAACGGCGTGAGCTTTCCGTTCCCCGCAAGGGCGTCGGAACTGATCAAAGTATTAGGCGAGCCGAGAATCGCTGAAAATCAGAGTATGGAACACGTCAGAGAATTGTACTGCAAAAAATATCATTTTGACCCTGACACGTTTTGTCCGTGGGATTATTATTGGGATAGTATGGGGCTTTTTGCTCGCACCTTTGACCACGAAACCGTTCATTCGCTGTTTATTTATCTGGGAAAATCGTCCTATCCCTTTCCCATGCCGAAGTGTGCCTTTTCGGGGACATTGCTGATTCGCGGAAACCCTTGGCAGGAATGTATTTTAAAAAAGGGCGGATTGGGCGGAGCTGTACCGCTGGGAAATTTACATTTGGATGTCAGCCTCTATGGCAGGGATACCAACGAAAAAGCGGTGAAGGTGATGGCTTTATGCCTGAACCACAATGTTCCGCTGACATTTTTTGATACGGAATCGCAAGGGCTGAATGTCTGAACGGCTTTATTTTTGGATTATGAAAGGAAGTTGCAAATGACACAAGAACAGTTTCATGCGGAGATTACGCGGAGAGTAAAAGAAGTCATCAATGACATCTCGCGTGAAGAATACGACAAAATTCTGACAGTCGCCTTCATTGACCCCTCATGGTGCGGTGAACAGGGAACGCAGGAGGACGGCGTCAAGGAATGGTCGGAGTGGTTGTGCGGTCAATTGGCTTTGTGGGCAGAAGATGACGGCAAGGAGTATGTGGTTGACCCCTTTAACGAGGAAAATATGAATATTCTTCAGACGGAAGGCAATTACGCTTTTACCACTTATGAAGCAACGAGTCATGGGGAAACGCTTGATTTTTGGTTTGAATTTGAATGTACCTATGATGAGAATGAGCAAGTGAAAATTGTGTTGAATGTCAATATCTGATTCCCTTATGGCAAGAGACAGCTCGCATTTGTTGAGAATACAAATCGCAGTATCATTTACTAAGATAAATTTACAATTTTATATCGTAAATAAATTAGGAAGATAAAAATGGACGAACATATTGCATTTATGAAAAACGCATTTCATCAACTGGTCGAGAGAGGCATTATCTCAAAAGATGATCTGACCAATTCTAATGTGACAGATGAAATGATAAAAGAATTTGAATCCGAATTTGATATAGTAATACCAACCGAGGTTATTGATTATCTCAAATCATATAATCATACAATCAGTATGCTTTGTGCTGCTGTTCCGGATGATTATATAGGAGAAGATTCGGATATTATACATGAAATAAATGATATGACATCTGATGAAATAGCGGAAATGGACGAGGAAGAGGCTACCTATCTATCAGAATGCTGGAGCGGGATTTTGCAAATACCTAAAGAGGATCCACTAAAAAATTTGAAGGAGAGATTACTTGGATTCAGGGAATACGCGGATTCTGTCGAAGGAGTCAATGAGGATTCATTAAAGAGATTTCTGCCTGTTGGAGATTGGATGAGTGCGGGACCGCTGTGTATTGATACAGAAAACAGCAAAGAGAATGTTGATGTGGAGGATCCTGATACTTGGCAGGTGAAATGGTTTGACCATGAAGAATTTGACTGGCAGGAAGCGGGCTATATGGATGAAGATGGACGTGTAACAGGTTTAGCGTTATTTCCGGATTTTGAAATGTTTATCAGACTTTACTTCTATGGTGTTTATGATAAATTATATGATAAACAAATGAAAGATGAAGATGAGGATTTACCGGACAGATCAACTTGGCTTCAGTAAAATTTGTCCAAATAATTTTTTTTATCGGCAGGAATATCACTGCTTCCAAACAGATCGTGTGATTGTGCATCAGAATGCAGCCGCCCATCTTTTCAATAAGGTATTTGACGATGTACAGTTTCAAGCCGAAGCGCTCAAGCATATCCTCTCAAAACAATGACCGCATAGGAGCTTATCATGGACTTAAAACATTCTATTTCGCTTAAAAGCATACAGAACGCCCGAGAACTTGGCGGCTATGTTGCTGCCGACGGCAGAAGAATAAAAAACGGCGTCCTTCTGAGAACGGCAAGTCTGAACAGTATATCCGACGATGATATTTGTTTGTTGACGGATACATACCATCTACAGCATATCGTCGATTTTCGCATGGAAGTGGAACTTCCTGACGCGGAAGACCCGACGATTGACGGCGTTCAGTATCACCATCTGGATGTCATCGACATGGCGGCTTGGAATTTTGAGGATTATGCCCAGCCGGAAATAAGCAAGCCCGATGTTATGCAAATCGTCCGGCTTTCAGTGCAGACCGGCATGATGAACGAGAATATGTATATCGGATTTCTTGCGAACGATAAGGGGAAAAAAGCGTTTTCCGCGTTCTTCCGTATTCTGCTCGAAGCCGATTCCAACCGCTCAGTACTGTGGCATTGTACCAGCGGTAAGGACAGAACGGGGCTTGCGGCGATGCTGCTTCTTTCTGCCCTCGGCGTCGAAGAAGACGTTATCATTGAGGACTATCTGCTCACAAACGAGTACAACGCAAAGCGGATCGCGGGGATGAAGCAGTTATTGAGGTCTAAGGGCTGCGACGATGCCTATATCGATAAGGCGATCCTTGTATTTGACGCGGTCGATGAGCGGTTCATGCAAAACGCGATTCATTACCTGAAAAAGGAATACGGTTCGATCATAGGCTATATCCGAGACGGACTGCTGATATCGCAAGAGGAAATCCATATTCTGAAAGAAAAATACTTAGTTTAAGTCGAAGAAAAATCATATTGATGGCGGGTGTTGGAGCAGCGCTTTTTTTGCGATGAACGGGCTGAACACCGAAGATTTTTTGCCAGTCTCTTGCGGGCAGGTGAGTCGGTTATGCCGTATGAAATACAACTGAATATGAAAAAAGAGGTCGGTTTTTTCCGGCCTCTTTTTTGATGTGGGTGCGCCCGACGTGCTCTGTGAATAGATGGTTAAAATTCTAATCTCTCAGATCGCGCACGATTTTCTCTTTTATCTCATTTAGGATGCCATCTTCGCCACGTCGGACCGTCTGAACCCCCGGGCAGAAGGTAATTGTCATTGTTCGTCTTCTCCCCGCGCTCGGGCAAAACAGGCATACAGGAAATTGCCTCCTAATATCCGTATGATAATGATTACAGGCAAATTTCCCTGACAAGATGACACCATTCATCTGAATGAAGTGCCAGAAATTCCTCATGGCGCACATTCTGTTCGTGAATGACGGGATTTTTAAAATACCGGCGGTAACGAGCCAAATACTTTTCCCCCATTTTACGGGCATAGAACACATGAATTTCCGTTTCACCGTTGTCAATCTGTTTGGGAAGTGGGGTGATTAGGTCAGATTGAAATTGATTTTTGATGCTTTGTTTCGTGATAAAACTCATATCGTATCTGTCACGTCCCACCATCGCCACAAAGGCTTTGTTATACGGATCGGAAGATGCCATTTGCTTTTCATACCGTTTCTGCATAAAGGACGAGCTGTAATGCCCTGTGTGAATAAACGGATAGATGATTTTTCCAATGAGTGCCGCCTTCAGCTTTGCCGCCAATGCTCCTGATTGGTCGAAATCCGAACTGCCGATGATACCGTATTTCATGTGGATTTTTCCTCTTGCGGCAAGCTGCGCCACAAAACTGCCGCCGAGTGAGGAACCATAGGCAGCGCAAATTTGATTATTGTAATGCTCGCCAACGTATTTCTCAATCCGTTCGGTTTCCAACAGAACCGTATCAAACACATCGTCTGATCTTTCGCCCGATCAGCCGACCGGCAATGTCATTGTACATATCCTGTCCCACGCCCTTCGGGGAAATACCGAAGCTGCGGCACAGCTCCCGAAGCACGCCCCTGTGGGTATGATTGCAAGGGTTAATGCTGAACATGATCGTGCTTTGCGGGTAGTCGGCGGCGTATTTTAAGGCCGTCTTTGTCTTGCCGATCCCGCTGTCCCCCTGCTCTATGATAATGGAATTGGTCAGATGCGCGTTGCGTATGGATTGATAGATGCTCTCGCTCATGCTTGTCGGAAGGTATTCCGGCATAACGTACTGTGTCTGAGCGGCGTCACAGGTATCAAACCATGCTTTCAGCTTGCTTTCCACCTTGTGCGGCGTGGCGTAAATGCCCTTGATGTACTGCGTAATGACAGAAGGACTGTATCCTATCTGTTTGCCGACATAAGCCTGTCCGCCCTCCCCGTTGTGTCTGTCGTTGTAATCGGCTATATATTGGTTAAGCCGTTCCAGAATTTCATGATTTCTTTTGTCCTCCATTTAATTAACTCAAACTTCCCACACGCAAAAGAGGCATGAAGCCCCTAAAGTAGGGCAAAAACGGAATAAAAAAATAGCATAGTACCTCGAAATGTGGTATAATT
>CACWOX010000029.1:0-34058 GCA_902762615.1 uncultured Ruminococcus sp.
ACCTCTTGCATGTCAAGCAAGCGCTCTAACCTGCTGAGCTAATCCTCCGTATTTGGTCGGAGTGAAGGGACTTGAACCCCCGACATCCTGGTCCCAAAGCACTAGATATAGTATGTATATAGCAGTCTATAACAATATATAGTGGTTTCTGTTCCAAGAAAAGTGCTCTTTGGCGGTCTTGTATCCGATGTTTCCAGGTGCCCCAAAGCGCGTTATGGTCGGGTATGTGGTCAAGGCTTCTCAAACAATTTGTTCAACCTCTTGAATCCAATCCGGACGGTAGCCGTTTGTGTAATTTAAAGTATTATACTTGATTTCGGCGACCTTGATAAAACCGTTTTCGTTATCGTAAAAAATCACCTCGTCGCACAACGGCAATACTCTTTTGAGCGATTCAAGACAGTTTTGATATCTGAGCTTTACGTAATCCTCCGGAATATCATGACCTCCCTTGCGCACACGGTTAGCAATGCGCAAAAGGCTTTCCTCCAAGGAATTCAGCCCGACATAAAACATCACAATATCATACCCCTGCTTGCGTGCCTGACGGATCGTTTTCTCCACGCGATGCCCGTCAAGCGTTGTTTCCTGCGTAAATGTCAGGTTGTTTTCAAGGCAGTATGAAATCTCCTTTACGGCTGCTTTGCCTGCCTTGATATTGTCAAAATCATTTTCTTTAGCGATTTTATCAGCGTCAATAATGTGGCCCAACGCAACCCCCTGACCTTCTAAAACACCGCGCAAGCTGGATCTTCCCGTGCCGTTAATACCGGCAATTAAAATATATTTCAAAACAAACCTTATTTCTTCGTCTCATTTTTTCAATTTCAGTATACCATATCAAGGCAAAAACAACAACCATTTCTCATGTCAGAATCTGCGCTGCATAAAACAAAGAAAGTCAAAAAACAAAAACGTCTATTTATTTCAGTCTGTAAAACCTATTTGGTTGCTTATTACAGTCCTTGTCTAGTTTCGTATTCAACTACTGCCACAAGTGAATCTGAATCTTCATCTTCTAAATATTTTTTGCTTACTCTCACTTTTAAATCATAATTTGATTATTCACCTGAAAGCAGAATAAATAACGCCTGGCGATATTTATTCTTCCGCTCCAGTGCTGCGTCATCCACATTGTCTAGCCGTGTCAAATCGCTGTTATGCTCCAAGTCCGCCTGCTTGACTTTTGTTGCAATCGGATTTGTTTTTATTTTTCTGACATAATCCATATACGGCACTTTATCGTCATGCGTCATCAAGGCGAGCGCGTCTATAATCTCTGCCGGGAAGCCCTCCGATGTCAACTCGTCAAGAGTAATATCTGTATCTTCTACTACATCATGAAGCAATGCGACACAGGTTGAGTATTCATCATTCATCTGCTCGGCAAGATGGAATGGATGATATACATAGGGCATTCCGCTCTTGTCAACTTGGTCTTTGTGGGCTTTGAATGAGATTTTCAACGCTTTCTTGGTTAATGGGGTATATAGCATTTTATCATCCTTCCTGCGTATTTACTGATATTTATTCTCAATTGGGACACAAATCATCACTCTAGTCTGCTGCCACATTTCGGACAAAAAGCTCCCTCTGCATAAGAACCACATCTTGGGCAAATTTTCAGTCTACTCACGGTTTGAGTAAAATTCTCATGTAAAATTTTATCCTTCGGATAAGTTACAATGTATGAAAGATGTTTTTCCACAGTCGTTTTTGCTTCAATGGATAAACTCCAGTTGAGCTTGCCTGTCTCCTTATCAACAGATGCTCCGTCGACCTCAATATTGTCTACGACAATCTGTTTTTCTGAAGATATCGGAATCTGATCCCACACCAAAACCGTACAGGGTTTATTGGACTTATTACTGATGCGAATTGCATATTCTGAAATTCTGCGTTTTTGTCCCTTGAAAAATACATTCTCGGTTTTATTCCGGATCTCTTCATAATTTAAACTGATACGCTCATCTTTTCCAAGCGATAGCATAAGAACTTCTTCGGTAGCCGGGTTAGGAGCTATATGGATTTCGCCGCAGTAATTGCTATTCAGATATATTTTGGCGGATGATGGCTTTAACGACCAGTTCTCTGTTTTTATTAAAGCGGCAAGATAAGCATTGTTATCCAGTTTAGGAATACAAACGATACGCATTTCTGCAGGTATGCTAACAGTCTTAAGATCCACCATAGAGCCGAGTGTTTCTGACGGTATCGTATATCTTCCGGAGAGGCGATACATTGTCATGGTCTCAGCATCGGCTTCTTCGGCTGCATCCCTGAACAATTCTTCCGTTTGTCCGGGGCTTACAGGCACGGAATCGCAAGCAGACTGATTCAATACAGCTGTCTCACCCATTCCGGATCTCATAGCATTACCGGGCGCGCGCATGGGAAGCGGAATGCCTTTAAACACCGGTTTGAAGCTTAGCTCCATCTTTTTGAGGGCGGGAATTTTTTGTTGAACCGTTGGATTACCTGTAAAAAGAAACACACGCACGTTTTCCCAATCCTCACCCGTGGTTTGAGTGATTCTCGCACGGCTGACAACATTAATGGCGGCGGAATCAGCAACAGCATGAATCTCATAGGTACTCTTCCATTGAACTGATTTTTCAAAATATTCTATTTCACAATTTGCATTACAATCTTCAGGTGATTCCAAAACCAGCTTGATTACCTGGAATGCTTCTTTTATTTCATGTTGTTCTTTCTTTTCTGTCAGCGCTTTGAGTTGTTTATCTATCTCTCTTTGATTTGCCCTCAGATTTTCAAGATTTGAGGGTAACTCTTTCAGATAGCTTTCAATTGTCTCGTTAGAGCATTCCCCTCTGGATTCAAAGTTTCCGTTGGATATCCAAAGCGCCTCCACCTTTTTCAGCGTTTGAATTTTGCTTTGAAGCTCGATTATTTCCTCGTTAATATCCGCGGACGGCAAACGCTCGACTGCTTCCGCAAACGGAATAATCTGTACATCCTTTCCGATAATGCCGGCAGAAAAAAACAGGCGCAAGCTATCGGGATCCGCAAGATTACTTAGTCCGGAAATAATAATTTCATTGGTTCCCTCTTTTAAACTGACAGAGGTTTTTCTGCGGACAACTGCACCGGTTCTGTAAATTTTCACTTCTTCAATGGGCGCAAAAAACATAATGATACCTCATTTCCGTTTTTTATCTTTGTAAATGCTTCTGTATGTACCTTTCGTATCCATCTTCATTATATTTTGGGAAAGCCGAAAAAGCTCTCTCAAACATCTCGATATTCTTGGAAGGTATGGCTTCTCTTTTGACTGCAAAAACAACTTCGTCAAACGCATTCAAATATCTTAGCTCCAACAAGCATTCTCTGAACGCATCCGCAACAACCTCGGGCGGATTATGAAACGCACCGCAGCCGAATGCACCCAACACCAAAATATCAACGTCGTTTTCAATCGCAACTTCAAATATATTTCTAATCCTTCGCATCAGGATGTGCTTTAAATCGCCGTTAGGAATAATATATCCCGAGCCGCTGAAAAACGGTGCAGCGCAAGTTAATACATCAATGTCGTAATATTGATCTTCATAAATCTCTTTGTAACCACTTATACTGTGAATTCCATAACCATCTGCTTTTTTCAAAACAGTCACATTGGGGGAGTAAATCACCTCATCCGTTCCGATAAACATACTATTGAATTGGTTTGCGGAACGAATACTCTTGTTATATGCATAGTATTTTTCTGCATTCTTTGAAATCAGCGATTTGTAAAGATTGGCAGAACGGCAAAGGTATTCCTCCTGTGCATTTGCTCCCCTCAAAACACCGCCGCCCGGTTCTACCGGATTAGCAAAATTCAATACAGCAACTTTTTTATTCGTTCCAATAAAGCGCTTAACCGCCGATAATGTTAAATTTTCCTCAAAGCTTACGATTCCGTCTTTTTCAGGGATTTTGGGGCTTTCATCCTCATAGACTCTTGTTTTTTCCTCCAACCTTTTCGTTGACTTAAACAATTGATGATTATTATCGCAATAATCCATCATTTCCTGAAATCCATCCACCCTATTATTTATGCTGAGGTAGTGTACGGTTTTCTCATAATTATTATCTATCAGGACTTCGCTTAATCCTGAATAATAAAACACAAGATAATCATCCGTAGGAGTTTTACTAAAGTGAAGGGCATAATCGCAATCGGCATATTGGTCTGTAAATAAGTATAATGAATCCAACTTCATGCCAATTCTTTTTCCCAAACCATCATTAATGTTACCTAACAATTGTGTATGTTCAAGGCTATACGCATAAACCACCAACTGTATGTAGCCTTTTTCGGAAACCGAAATAATTTTAAACTCAAAACCTTCAAATTGATACGCTTCATTCAAATGAATTATCTCATTCCTCATAATCCATTTTCCGCCTATATGAGGTGTTTTTATACATGCGTACAATTTTTCTGTCATAACAGCCAACTCTTTCTCCTGATAGTTTATTCGGTTACGCTTTTCACGTATTTCACAAAACGCCCGATATCATATTCCGGGTTTATCCATAATACAAAACTAATCAACTATGAGAGTACGCGAAAAAACTTGTGTTATTCTTTCTTGCTTTGTATGTCTTAATTTAGTGGAAAACAAATATACATTCTCCAATACCGGCGGGGCGGTATAAATGATTTCCGATGTAAAGCATGCCTGAATCTTTGTTATAGTGCCACTTATCAGGAGCAACCAATGAATCAGAGTAGATATAGACCTCGGGCGGATAAAGGTCGGCAATATAGGTTATGGTGAGCATGAGATTGTCATCCACCTCCCAGATAAAGCCTTTGTCAGATGATTGCCGATATACCGTGCTGACATGCTCTTTCTTTTCAAGTTCATTCCTCGAATAGTCAATATCAAACTCAATCTCAGAATCCAGATTGCTCTCTCTCCAATAGGAATATGTGTGCGTAGAATAGGAGTCACTGACCTTTGCGTAACCGTTTGGATTTTCCCTGGGAAAGTTCCTGATGGAGTCGTTCTGTCCGTTCAGTACCACAGCAATGACAATCACAGCTATCACAATCAGAAATAATACTCCGCCCGCGACAGCCGACCACAGAATGATTTTCTTTCTGCGCTCCTTTTCCGTCCGGGAAGAACCTTCGCTATCATCAGTGAGAGAAGGTTCAAAGGAAGGAATTCCTCCAGGCAACGGTTCCACGGGTGGCTGATACGCAGGAATTTCTCCCGCTGCCTGCTGCCGCGATACGACCGTTGTCATTGGTTCGTAGTCGGGGGTCTCCTCATGTGGCGGCTTCGGTGTTGCCGCTCCTATCGGCTGATACGCCGGTATCTCCGACGGCGGCCGATGCTGCGATACTACCGTTGTCATCGGCTCGTAGCCCGATTGCGCTTCATACGGCGGCTTCGGTGCCGCTCCTATCGGCTGATACGCCTGTATCTCCGACGACACCTGATGCTGCGATACCACCGTTGTCATCGGCTCGTAGCCCGATTGCGCTTCATACGGCGGCTTCGGTGCCGCTCCTATCGGCTGGTACGCCGGTATCTCCGACGGCGGCTGATGCTGCGAAACTACCGTTGTCATCGGCTCGTAGCCCGATTGCGCTTCATACGACGGCTTCGGTGCCGCTCCTATCGGCTGATACGCCGGTATCTCCGACAGCAGCTCCTGCCGCGATACTGCCGTTGTTTTCGATTCATCGTCGGAAGCCCCGTCCCGCACAACATCCTGATCTGTGCCAACGGCTGCATACATCTCGTGAGAAGGGACATGCTCCACTGCACCGTCATGATAGCGGTACAACAGCTTTTTGCCGCACTTACTGCAATATTCTTCTCCGTTACCGACTTCCGCTCCGCAAAAACTGCAAAACATCATTAATCCTCCCTGTTTTCCTATCCGTTTGTCGGCCTGCATTCCACATCAGAACTGTGCCGACGGAAATATTGGAATAATTCGTCAACTGTCAATATGAATCTGTATCGTGTTGAGAAAGCGCCGCTTCCGTACGCTTTTATCTCACTGATCCCTTATTCCTCACTTGATGCGAATATCAAAAACCGCAACGTCACCGTAATTTTCTGCACCTGCCACCCAGTAAAAGCGATAAGCAGCGCAGAGATAACCGTCGCCGTTGAAATAGAAGCGGGACGCATCTATGTTCGACTGGTCAAAAGACCGTTCCTTTGCCCGCTGAACAACAGTGGGATCCACGTTCATCCCCGACAAGCTTTCAAAGCGCGCCTCTATCGCATCTCTGACCTTACCGTACGCTTCTCCGAGTGACGCGTCTGTATGGGCGTCTGTCAGATCGGCGTTCCCCAGCCGGAACCCGGTCAGCACATCGATATTGTATACGCCGAACATGCTGTCAGGCGTACTTGTCGTGCGGCATTCCGTCACCAGACTGAGGATGGTGCCGTTGAGATAACACACATAGTCCATTCTGGGGTGAGGAAAATCAGAGCTGCCAAGGTACTTTTTCTCCTCTCTGAAATATTTGCCGAAGTTTGCTTCAATCTCCTCGTTAATCGCCCTCGCATCCGCACTCTCGATCGTGAGATGCGGCAGACGGCAGGGCACTGTTGTTTTTTCTCTTGTGCTCTCGTTTGTCAGCAAAAAAGCGCCGCTGTAGGAAATCTCATACTCATCCGCCGTTTCCACATAGTCCGACAGATCTTGGATAACCGCCGCAGTAGTCGGTACATCAGTCACTGGTATCGTCGCGGGCTCCGTCGCGGGCGCTGTCGTCACAGGAGCCGTTTTCGTGGCTGCGACTGCCGTAGGCTTGACGGCAGAGGAACCCTCCTCTGTTGCAGAAAAGACGGGATTGTCTTTCTGCGAGGGCTGCGCATTCTGAAGAATAAACGGAATGCAGCCTGACATAGTCACTGCTGCCGCTGCGCACAGCGCCAAAACAGGAAGTATTTTTTTCATGTTATGTTCTCCTTCAATCTCAGCAATAGTCCTTATCTCAGCTTTTTTCTCGGTCAAAAGGAACCGCTGTCTTTTTGCAGCACCGCCCGCAGACATACATATCTCTGTGGGATTCCGACATTATTTTGAAGTAAGCATGGCTGCCGCAGCAATCCAGAAAGTCTGCCTCCTCACCCAGCAGCTCACGGGTGACGATTTTGGCAATTGTCTGCATTCCGTAATGATCGGGATGGCTGCATATCCCTGAACTGACAGACACGCAATAAGAATCGATGTCTATGACACTGCATCCGTTTTCTGCAGCTGTTTTACGGATTACGCTGTTATACTCCGCATAGCGGCTGCAGCTCTCTTTGTCGGGAAAGTGCATTTTCGGATTGAACGAATAATAACATGCAAAAAGGGTGCAGCAGCCAATGAAGGCATCGGGGTAATTTGCTCTGAGCTTTTTCAGCATAATATCATACGCCACGCTGAAATAACTCTCATCCCCGCACTCCGCCGACCTGACGGTTATTCCCCCATTCTGCGAGCAGAGCGGAGGAAACAGCTCCACACCATATCCCAAGTCATTGCTACCCAGCATGACGAGAATGATATCCGGCTTCTTTCCGCCGCTTGACAAAGAGAGAATCCTCTCGTCGCTGCATCCGGAAGGAAACAGGGATCTATGCCGTGGAAGCTGTGTCACCCGGCTTCCCGACCACGAATTGTTGGTCAGCAGCCTCCCTCCGATGTTATCTGTTACCTGTCCCCACCATGTATCAGCATATTCGGAAACGCCCAGACGTTCACAGACATCTCCCTGATAATACACACAGTAACCGTCAGGATTCCAGCCTGCCAAGGTGCTGAAGGAGTCGCCCAGAATTGAAACATATCGCTTCTTTTCAGGCGGAATATTTTCCTTTTGAATTATTAATCTGTTCTTTTCCATATTGGGTGCCTCATAATATCGTCATTCCTCACAGAACCGGACAGTAAAGCCAAAGCTGCCGGCACTCACGGCTTCCGTTCCGGAAGCCGTGAGTGCCTGAAAATGACACGGTCTCAGGAAAGAATATAGATGTCGTAATCTCCTCTGGAGGACGATCCGTTGACCGAATTGTAGGCAAGAATGTATTCATTGCCGTCAACAGCCTCGACCGAATCATAGGAATAGTAATTATCCAAAATGGATTTTCCCGAACGTGTGCTGAATAACGTGGCAACTTTCTCTTCTTTCTGCTGTACCGTCCAATTTCCGATACCGGCGCCCTTAATGTTAAATTCCTTATCCGCGTAATTATAGTACAGGGCGTCACTTCCCGTCGTGTACGGAGCGAAACTGCTCTGGTAATACTTGTCGTTGTCGATCGCTGCCGAATAATGCATATTTCCGTCTTTGTCAAAAACGCTGCAGGTATCGTCATCATACGCGAGGTAGGCATCCCTGTGAATATCATCAAAGCGCAGGGTCTTGCCGCCGCACAGTTTTTTGCCGTCGAGCGAATACACCTGATAATCATTTAAGCATACATAATCAGGGAAAATGTAATAGATAGTCTCGTCAAAATCCACGGACACTTTTTTTCCGCTTTCATCTAACAGAAAATGCTTTGTGTCGGGGTAGTTGCCTGTTGTGGCTTCAAAGTAACAATTTCTGAAATCGGAAATGGAATAGTCCTTGGTGCTGAAATCAAAGAGCTTTTTGTCATTCGTATCATAAACTGTTGCTGCTCCGTTTTTCTCGAGAACATAGGAGCCGTTTGTAAAGATCTGTCTGCCGTCCGAAACATCGCTGCCCGAACCATCGATGATTTTTTTCTCTCCCTCATCGTTGATATACTCAAGATAGCTGCCCTTCGCGTCAATATTATAGCGCTTGGTTCCCGTTACGCCGCTGACAAACTTGCCTTTTTCAATATCGTAGATTTCCCACTTGCCCGCATACATGATGTCATCCTCGTCGGGTGATAAGGATAACATCTTGCTTGTGACATAATACAGCGCTTTGTCTTTGTCTTTTGTCTGCTCTGTCGCCGTAATGACCTGTGCATAACGGTCGTTCAGAACGCTGATGAATCCATACTTGCAGGGAAGGATCTCTTTTCCCTCGCTGTCCACCAGACCGCAGACGTTCGGATTATCTGTTTCTCTTTCCTCTTCAAACACTGCAAAAAAGCCTTTTGTCATCGTACTCTGTTCGCCGGAATCGACATTCGCTCTATCGGCATAATAATACTTTGCACCCGTGTCATGCTTTCCGTCCAGAGACAGGATGCCGTATTTCTTATTCTTGTCAACATAAACACAGCCCGTGCTGTATGCATTAAGACTGCTCACTTCTTTTTTGACGCTTCCGATTTTCTTCGCTGCCAGGTCATTGTTCCATGCGGTCGAGCCCTTTCTTTCAGACGTATCGACGCTTTCCGTTTTGGAGCCGGTTTCTGCCTTGGAGCTTTCCGCTGTCTGTGAGCTTTCCGCTGTCTGTGAGCTATCCGCTTTGGATTCACCCGATGGAACAAGCTGACCCATCGAGCAGCCACCCATAGCTCCGGCTGTAATAATCGCCGCAAGAACCGCACACAATACTCGTTTTTTCATTTTTTGTTTCATTTTTTGTCTCCTTTTTTTGCTATATGATTGTCTCTGAACAAGCAGAGATATTGACCGAATGCTGAGAGGGAAACAGACGTTTTCCTCCCCTGTTTTGTTATTTTTTCTGCACGACCAGTCTGACAATACACTGCGAATTGCTCAGATTCAACAGCGAGCCGCTTGTAATGATCGTTTTCTTATTCTTTTCCAGACGGATGTTGCCCGAACGGTAGGTTCCGTTCGTGGACATATCCGTCACATAGAACACCTTGTTCTTTCCGTCAAAGGTAACGGAGCAGTGCTTGCGGCTGACTAAGCCGTAGGAACTGTCGAATACCAGCTGGCATACCGACGCGCTCTTTCCGAGCGTGATCGTTTCTCCGCTGTCGACGGGAACCCTCATTCCCTTCATGGAGCCGGTCAGCACCTCGATAACGGCATCCGCGTCATGAGCTTCGGGCTTCACGGGAGAAACCGGCGCACGGGAGGTCGGTTTCTCGGATTCCTTCAGCTCCTGGTTTCCGCGGGCAGCGGCGGGCTTCGCCACCGGTGCGGGTACGTATACCTGTTCCGCCTTAAACACCGGATCCTTCGGAACGGCAGGCGCTGAACCCTGCGCAGGACGGATCACGGGGATTTCATACAAATCCTCCTTTTTTCCGCTGCCCGAGGATGCGACGGCAACCAGCGTGACAACCAGTCCGATCACCACCAATACGCTGACGGCAATGATGATAAAAATGATCATCGCTCCGTCGCCGGAATCTTCAACGGGAGACTGTGTCGGCGGCTCCGTGGCAGGAGCGGTCGTTACCGTGTTGTTGACGGTGATCTGTCCGGTGCTCCTGTTATCCGCCTCATAGACGATATCCACGGTTCCGTCTCCGTCCGTGTCGACGTTCAGGTTGACCGTTTTGCTGTTGTCGGTGTTGGAATTAATGATGGTTTGGTTGGTAACGGATACCGAACTGAAATTGCGGTAATCCTCCACCTCATCATCACGGTTCATATAGTTGACGAGGTAATCCATCGTACCCTCGCCTGTACCGCGAAGGTCAACGTCATACTGCTTGTCGCTGTCGAGCGACAGAACCTTGACGTCCTTGTGCGAACCGAGGATTTCCAGCTTTCCGAACGAGGCTTTGTCATTGAAGTGCTCCTCGCTGCTGGAGAGCGTTTCTCCGTCGCAGCTGACTGTGACGTCAACCGGGCAGGCGATATTGATGATGATCTTGGAACCGTTTGAAATCTCGGTTGCGATATCGCCGAATTCAAACTGCAGATCCTCCGCCTTTTTTACCTCGTGGTAGCCGTCGGGCATATTGGTCAGCTTGCTCATCAGCGTCGAGCAGTTCGTATACTCTATTCCTTTGAGCGAGTGGAAGAAACCAAGGCTGTACATATTGTATTTCTGCATGATTCGCTGCGCGGTGTCAACCACACCGTTCGCGAAATCCGACACGGTGTAGCCGGAAACTCCCGCAAGTCCCGCGGAGCCTGACTTGCTCTTTGTTCCCACATTCGGCAAGCCGTCCGCCATGATCACAATATTCTTGATATGATCAGGGTTGCCGCTTGCATCGAGAAGCTCCTCGGCTTTGTCCAGCGCGCCGCTCATATTTGTTGTGTTTTTCTCGCGGATTCCCGATATGTAGCTCTTGAGCTCGTCTGTATCGCTCGAAAAGTCATGCAGGGTGATCCTGTCGTTAAAGCAGACGATCGCCACTCGGTTGTTATATTCATCCCGCAGCAGGTCGTCGCAGAACTGCTGCGCGGCTTTTTTCAGCTCTGTCATCGGCGTACCGCGCATACTTCCCGAAATATCCAGCACCAGAACGGTATCCCTGCCCTGGGACGCCACGCGCACCGAGGTGGTTTCCGTCAGCGTATGATTACCGCTGGTCAGCTCCGCCGTGATAGTGGCGGTGCCCTTTTTGAGCGCGGTGAGCGTGCCGTACTCGCCTGTCGGATTGACGGTGACGACCGACTCGTCAGACGAGCTCCAGCGGATGCTGTAGCCGCCGTTATCCTCCGGCTCAACCTTGGGCTCTATCAGATCCAGATGCCCGACCGTGAGCGTCATCTCGTCGGGAATGGAGAATGCGGTGACGGCGCTTTTCAGATAAACTGCCGCATAATCCACCTGCGCCGCGGTAACGGTGATCCTGTCCTCCCGTCCCGTTGCATATCCGTCGCAGGAGGCTTCGACCGCGTAATCGCCCGGGTCAAGCACAAACTCATAGACGCCGTCCGTGCCGACTGCGTGCGATTCCACCAACTCATTGTTATCCGCTTTATATATCGAGATGGTGCAGTTCGGGATGATCTGATTTTCGTTCTCATCATTTCTGAAATAACCGCCCGCGATCAGCGTTCCCTTCTGAACGGCGCCCGCAACCGTCTGGTTGCTTTGCTCTGCCGCACGCCGGACGGCAACCGCGGCGTTGATCATACTGCGATCGCTGTCCTCAACCTGTATCGTCGCGGCATCCGTCAGAATTTGCTTGACCTCCGCAGCGGTGAATCCGTTGTTGATGGACCAGACCATCGCCGCAACACCCGCTACATGCGGTGACGCCATAGAAGTTCCAGAGATCTTTTTATAGGACTTTTCTCCGTCCCAGGTGCTTTCGATATCCGTTCCGGGAGCCATGACATCGACTCTGTCTCCCACACAGCTATCATAGTTTCTTTTATAGGTAACGCTTGAAGCAAACCATCCCTTTTCTCTTTTCGCGTTTCCGACAACGACAATTCTGTCCCGCATTCTGTCATTGGACATCAGGGTGAATACGTTGTTATAAAGCGCAGGCAGGGTAGCGGATTTGTCCACACCACTGCTCTCAAATCCCGATTCCGTCTTATTGCTCTCCTTAAACTTGAGCCCCGATGCGTTGCCTGCGGACGTTACAATCAGAAAATCATATCCCTTGTTCAGCAAACGCAAATAATAGTTTTGCATACGGGTGGAATAAGCCTGCAGCCCTTCTCTGACTCCGTTCCGGTTTTCACTGGCAGCATAAATCATGTCTGCCTCCCAACCCATGCTATAGTTGATAACCTTGACGTTTCTGACGATCAGATTGGTAAACAGTACCTTTTCACCTGCCAGTGACATCAGGTAGTTATTCTGGTTGGATTGATCGATTTCTTTCAGGCCGCTATACGCTGAGCCGTAGATATGTCCCTCCGAGGAAGGATACACACCCGTAATACCTCTTCCGTTATTATGAAACGCTCCTATGGTTCCGGACACATGTGTGCCGTGAGCTTTCTTGTCGTTGGGAGTGGTATTATTGTTAAATACTTGTGTGAAGCGCAGGTCCTCATGACCCTCAAAGAAACCCTCGTCGACCGCGCCTACATTGACAGGGTGCGTTGTCAGCCCGTCATAGATCGTCCACGCTGTGGGACAGCGGATGGCTTCCATGCCCCAGTTTTCCCCTTCGGGGTTATTCTCGTCCCATTTACCCTGCCATCGGGTATCGTTGGTCGCGTCCTCATCGGGCGAAACGGGGCTGAACAGATTCAGAGACGCGTCCTCGACAAGCTCGCTCTCACGCAGCCTGTCTATTATTTCGTTCAGCTCTTTTTCCGTTTTTTCCTCCTTGAGGACGAGCTGATACTCCCCCACTACCTCGATGTAGCCCTTGATCTCCGCGTCATACTTCTCCGCCAGCGCTTCAATGTCCTGATACGAAGCATTTTCCGCAGCGCTCAGAAGTATCTCGTTATTCGCATAGATCATGCCGTTGTCATCGTTCTGAACAATGTTTTCGTCGGGAGTATCATAATAAGTGATCTCGCCGGGATTCATCCCGATATTCATCAGGTCGCCGATTTCCATGCTGCCGCAGCCGGGCAAAACAACCGCGCACAACACCATGAACGCAGTCAGAACCGAACAAACCTTTTTCCAAACTGATAAGTGTTTCATAGTTTCCACCCACAAACATATCGTCCGCAATATACTTCCCTCTAAAAAAACGCAAGCAGGAGATGAAACCCATCTCCTGCTCACCGGAAAAGAATAGACGGAAACGGTCAACTCATTACTTCGTTACTGTCCGCGATTTAGGAAAGCCTGAACGTATTCTTGTCGTTAGCAAGCTTGAGAACCGTACCTCTTCTGAGATTGGTGATCTCGTTTCTGGTTAATTTCTGACCGTCTGCCCAAGTACCGTTGGAGGAATAGTCGGTCACGCGGTAGATATCATTTGACGCGTCATAGAGCACGGAAACATGCTTGCGGCTGATTTCCTTGTAAACGGGATCGATTACCACGTTGGATACCTTGGCGTCCTTGCCGATGACGATTTCCTCACCGGGATTGAGGTCAAAGTTGTAGCCCGCGCAGGAACCCTTGAGACCGACGATCTTGCCGACAGAGGGAGGGGTAACCACCAGCCCGTCTCCGGGCGTATCGCCATTTCCGACGAGCTTCTTCTCAATGATAACGGGAGGTGTCATAAAGCTGCAGTCGAGAATCTTGGGAAGCGAAGCGGGATAGAGGCTGTCCGCGCAGGGATAATAGTCATAAGCCATCGGATTGAAGGGCTTGACGCCGTTTCTGTAAACAGACGCATAGCGGTTCATGGTCTTGATGACTCTGGACATGGAGAAGCTTGCGCCCGCGGAAATCTCCGCGCCAAATACGCAGAATGCAATGATGAAAACCGTGTAAAGCACAATTGCGAAAATAGGAGACGCAAAGGCAAGCAGGAAGCAGATCAGGGTCGGGATAAACAGGGAAGCCGTTTTCAGTGCAATGGAGGCAGGAAGAAGGGGAAGCTCAGTCGCTGTGCGGAACACAAAGTGATCGGTACCCGATTCTCTCACAACCATGTTGTATCTGTTGGCATTCAGCTGCAGACGTGTCGTCTGCTTGAACCACCAGTACTTGAGATAAAGGCCGCTGGCGATATTGCCGATCAGGGAGAAAATAACGACATAAATCAGAATGCATAAAAAGATGATGCCGATTTTCACGCTTCCGAGCTGATTGTAGTAGCCGCTGACCATGCTGTTGTTCATGAACGGAAGAGCATTGAATACAAAGCTGGAGGAAACGATTCCGGTAATCAAACCGATCACCACGCCGAAGAACGCGGGGATCGCGCGGATAAAGAGGGCGCCGAAATAGCTCATACCGGGCTGTTCGCCGTCCTGTTTGCAGAGCGCGTTGACTTCATTGCCGATTCTGCTGCACTGAATCGCGCCGTAAATGCCCAGGGTCAGGCAGTTCAAAAGAATAAATACAGGGAGACTTCTCTTCTGGATGTTCATTACATTGCACCTCCGTTCACGCCGTTGATACCGTTAGCACCGTTCTGATTATAGACCTTCGCAATTTTATTCATGTTCTTGAGCAGCTCATAAGCCGAGATAAAGCCGAAGCTGAATGCGTCAAGAAGCGCAATATCCTTGCCGTTCTCTACCATCTTGAAGCCGTATCTGGGGGCGTTGGCATGAAGTCTCTGACCGATTTTGTAGGTCCAGTAAATGTTATAGAGACCAAATGTGAGTGTGCTGAGCGCCGCGGCTGCCACATAGCTGCCGGATTCTCTGCCGTCGCCGATGCAAACCGCGTCTACATCCAGCGAGAGGCTGTAGAAAAAGTGAATTCTGTAGACAGTGTTAACAATCAACATTGCCTGTCCCGACCAAAGCAGGAGCGCTCCCAGTATCGGGATAAAAAAGAGGATAACGCCCAATCCGATAAGCACAAGTCCGAGAGCCATAAACAATATGTACAGCGTCATTTTTCTGTTTCTAATAGGTTCCACTGATCATCAATCCTTTCTTGTTTTCGCCATTAGTTATTTCTCTTCATTTTTCACTGCATCCCAGTTGAATCTGTCAGAACAGCAGGGAATGAACAACAGCTTGGAATCGCCTACGGAAAGCACATCGTAGCCCTTGATTTTCTGAGCGGAAAGAACCACCTCGTCGTTGACATAGAACAGTTCCTTGGAATCGCCGGGCTGAACCAGGAAGATATTGCTCTTCGGCTCATAGACAACGATCGCGTGTCTGTCTCTGGAAACAGAGGCATCACCGCTGAGAACAACATCCATCGCAGACGATCTGCCGATGAAATTCTTGCCGGTTTTCAGCTTGAAGTCCTCGCCGAAGTGGTTGCCTTCGATGCAGACGAGCCAGCCGACTACAGGCTCGGAGGAAATCTCGCCGAAATAACCCCTTGTAATAACCTCATCTTCATGACCGTTGGCGCCCCTGATTTCACCGCTCAAACCGGTATCCTCGGGAGGCGAAATCGGTCTTGTGATAAAATCCTCACCATCCTCGGGTCTGATCGTGGTCTGATTGCAGTGCGGACAATCATCGAAACGCTCTGCGTCATAAAAATGTCCGTTCATGCATCTTACTAAATTCATACAAAACTCTCCTTTAATAAAGTTTTCTTATTTCATCGGCATATTGAAGGGTGCCGAATTCATAACCTTTTCACAGTATTGCACCAACACCGCTGTGGTGTTGTCCTGATGCCGCTTTCCTTTGGCGATCGCGGCTGCCGTCAGCGCCTCCGCTGCCTGCTGCATATCCGTGGACGCGTCGATGATCCCGATAATTTCACGCTCGGAAACCGAATGATAGAGTCCGTCGCTGCAAAGCAGAACGGTATCACCGCTTCTCAGCGGGAAGGGATGCGGGTTGATGTCCATGTAGGGAACGCCGCCGATGCCGATATAGCTCACCAGAGCGGCACGGTTGGGAGCAGCCTGCGCTTCCTCCTTCTTCATCTGTCCGTCCTTCACCTTTCTGTCAAGAACCATGCCGTAGTTATGATCCTTGTTCACGCACATCATCTCGTTGCCGCGCTTGATATAGATGTGACTGTCACCTACAGACGCCCAGTACAGACTGCCGTCTTCGATAATGATGCTTGTCAGCGTCGAGCCGGAATGCATCGTTTTTCCGTTGTCATCTGTCAGGTTATATATCATCTTGTCGATGTTCTCTATCATGAACTTGAAAAACGAGGGAACCCTGCCCCTGACGTCAACACAGTAGAACGCCTCGAACATCTTTGTCACGCAGAGATTGCTTGCAACCTCTCCGCCTGTCATACCGCCCATGCCGTCGCACATCACCGCGAGGTACACGCCGCGGTCAAAAAACATATACTCATTATCCACCCGAGCCGCGTCCTGCTGTACGGCACGCGAACCGATCACCGAGGATAATCCGCTCTTTATCTCCACAGGAAAATCGTTAAGCTGCATTGTGAAGATTTCCCCCGAGGACGACTCTTGCAGTTCCTCCTCAGGGACAATCGCCTCCGTTGCAATATTATCGCCGTACGGAGGGTTATTTTCATCATAACTCATTCAAAGACTCCTGTATCTCTATTTTTTTGTAAGGATAAACCGATATTGATTGCTCACAAGGTAGAAGCCGTATCCCGAGCGTACCGCGTAGTCGACGCCCTTTTGCATCCGGTATCCGTCCTCAAAATAACTGCCGTTAGCCGACTGATCCTTTACGACAAAGCGCTGATCTGCCGTACTGTACCGCACGGTGCAGTGCGTACGGCTGATATTGCTGTCGCCCGAGATGACATAGTCGCTCATCTCCGAGCGTCCGATTTTGAAATCGCGGTCAGGCGGCAGCTTGATCTGTTTCACCTGTCTGTCCCCTAAAAATACTGTCAAGAACGCGCCCGACACCTTCTCGGGCACAGGCTCCTTTTTAGCGGTAATCTCACTTCCGGATTTCCCCTCTGCCGTTTTAACAGTTTTATCGGAGCCCGATGTAATAGGATCCGGTTTTCCAAACCTGGATGGAATCTCACCGTTGCCCAAATAACCCGATGGGATTCCTCCCGACCGGCCATAACCCGAGGGAATTACCCCCGACGAACCGCCGCTCGAGGGAACTCTTCCCGACGAACCGCCACCCGTGGAAGCACTTCCCGACGGACCTCCACCCGTGGAAGCACTTCCCGACGGACCTCCACCTGAGGAAAAACCTCCGGATGAACCGCCGTCCGAGGATTTAGATCCGGAATATTCCGGCGGCGTGAACCGTTTATCCTTCTTCTTTTCAGGCGCCGCTTCAATATCTAATTCTGACAAAAGGCTGCCAAAATCCTTGTATCTCTGCTTGTAATCCAGCCGCAGACCCTTGTCAATTACCTGTGAGGTTCTTGCGCTGACATGGATTCCCATTTCCGCAAGCGTACTGAGCTTCTCTCCCCGGTATCGCATGATCGCGTCCGTTACCATTTTTCCCGACACAATATTATAGAAGGTCGCGCATAAGCCGTATACGTCCGACCACGGTCCCTGCTCGCCGTCAGCGCTGTACTGCTCCGGCGGCGCAAAGCCCGGCTTTAACAGGATGGACAGTCCCTTGTTCTGAGAGCTGACGTAGTTCCTCGCGGCGCCGAAGTCAATCAGCTTGACGGCGCCGTCATTTGTCAGGAAGATATTCTCGGGGCTGAGGTCGCGGTGCAAAATGTTCATGTCGTGAATCGCCATCAGCGCGCTTGCCACAGTGACAAATATCTGCTTAGCAAAATTGGGCTCCATCCTCCCTCCGTGATTACGCGCGTACTTCCGCAGATCGCTGCCGTCCAGATATTCCATCACCAGATAGGCAGTATTATTCTGCGTAAAATAATCCGTAATATCAACGACAATCGGATTGTTTTTCAGATGGTAAAGCGTTTTTGCTTCTTCAACAAATTTCTCTCTTCCGTGTGAAAAAACATACTTTGACTTTTTATCCGTCAACGGAAAAATGCTGTCCGAGCCGCTGTCGCGTTTGGCATATTCGGTCGGCATATATTCCTTGATAGCGCAAAAAGAATTGTTGATAATATCCTTGGCGATATATGTAATTCCAAAGCCGCCCCTGCCCAGCACCTTGCCGACCATATAGCGGTCGTTTAACACGGAGAACGGCTCTATCACCCCTTTGGGCTGCTTTCTGTCGTTTGCATATATATATCCGCAGCTCGGACAAGCCTCTCTTCCGTTCAAGGGAGAAAAACATGATGGGCAATTATCGAAGCGTAACATATTTTCACCTACTCCGTTATCGTTACCGTAATCTCCGAAAGACCCGCAAGAATGCGGTCATGATTCATTACTTTTCGTCTGCTGTCAACTCTGACTCCATTTACAAAGGTACCGTTCTTTGAATTCAAATCAGATATATACAGCTCCCGGTTAAGATTCTCCAGAGCAAAATGCTGACGTGAAAGCTTTGCGTCGTCAATGAAAATCTCACACACGGAAGATCTTCCGACAATCACACTGCTGGCAACCTCCGTTGTAATCATTTGCTCAGAGGATTTTCCCGTTTTGATTTTCAGCTGCAGCTTTATTCCATCCTCTTTTTTGATATGATGCTTCACGCTGGGCGGTGCGGGAGAATATTCATTGATTACGGCGGGCTGTGGCGAAAAGCGATTGGGGTCGCCGGAAGAAATCACGGGGATGGGATCTGCGTCCTTGTCTTTGTTTCTGGTGGTCAGCACGATAATCAGCACAGCCGCCAAAATTCCCGTCAGCAGGACGCCCACAATGATGATGGGTATGATCGGGATCTCAAAACCGCTCTCAGGCTCGATCGGTACCACCGTCGATTCCGAGACGGTAACCCTTTTTTGATTGTCCGCCAAAGGATTCTTCTCCCTGGAAACATCGGTCAGTCCCTCTGCCGTCACGGTATATTCTCCGTTGGGCAGGGGCTCGCTCATCACAAGCTCCGCTTTGTCCGATACGGTCTGCGCCTCCACGTCGGCGACAGACCATTTCTTTCCGTCGGCGTCCACTACGGAATAGGCGCCCCTCGCAGAGGCATCCGTCACCTTCTCGGAAAATGTCAGGATCAGGCGGTTATTCTGTCCGTCGTATGTCAGCTCCTTGATGACGGGCGCTTCTTTGTCCGCTACAGACTTTGAAACGGAAACGTCGATGTTAAAGGATTGCTTGTCATCTGAAATCTGCAGGTTCTTCTTGTCGCCCGTCGCGTTGTTGTTGTCCGCCTTGAGCTTGAGAATCGTCACATCATCAATATTGTTGGTGAACTGACTGAACTGATCGAGGTTCACCGACGAGCCGAAAACATCCAGACTGCCGCCCGATGCTCTGGCTATCCTGCTGAAAAGCTGGTTGTTTTCCTTGCTGATATTGTCCGTCGCGACAACGCACAGGGGAAGGAGATGGGAGCTGTATTTATTTTCAATCTCCTGAATCGTTACGCCTGTCTTGGTGTCATCGTCACAGTCCGTAAACGCGAGAATATAGGATCTCGTGTAGCTGTCAATGCTGCTCGCCGCCTCGATGTAAACAGAATTGAGCGCATTACAGAGATAGGTGTAGTCGTCATTAAACGTCAGCGCGTCGACCGTTTCGTTGATTTTATTCTTATCGTTCGTTTCCTCGAGCACCGTTTTGTGCTCTGAGCCAACGGTCACGAGCACAAGCGCATCGTTCTCTCCCATCTTGGAAACAAAGTCCTTGATGTAACTGCGTATCGCATTCTGATAGGCGCTGACAGTCTGGGAAATATCGACCAGCATATAGACGCGCGTGCTGTCCTTGCTTTGGTTATATTTGTGAAGCTCCGTCGGTTCCAGTTTATCATCGCCGAGATACGCTTTTATCCCGTCTTTATCGGCATCGCCGAAGGGTGAACCTTTAAGCTCCACGGTGATATCGGGCAAATTCACACTCACCTGACCGAAATTGTCGCCGGTTCCCTCGGCAGAAACGCAGAAAACAGACATTGCCGCAAGCAACGCGGATAATATGATAGCAAGTGCCTTTTTCATTTCCAGAATCGCTCTCCTTTACAAAACGGAACAAACAGGTATGTACTTTTACCCGCCTGAATACTATCGTTCTCAAATATTTCTCTGCTGTCTGACAGCGGGTCGCCGTTGACATAAAGCGCCCCTTCGCCTGCTACGGCAAAGAAGCGTCTGCTTCTCGGATCATATACCACCGCGCCATGACGCTTTCTGCAGATGTCTCTGTCTCCGCGCAAAATAATATCCATGCTGTCGTCTCTGCCGACAAAGTTCCTTCCTGCGTAAATCGGATAAGATGCACCGCGTTCCATACCCTCCGTGCAGACCAGCCAGCCTGCCGTCAAGCGGTTTCTCTCGCTCTTTTCAAATATTCCGATTGTTTTTTCATTCTCCTCAACATTTTCGCCATACGCCTCTGTCCGGACAGCGTCATCGTCCTCAAGCGCCTTGTATTGGGTCAGACGCTCACTGAAATCGTCCTCTGACAGACCTTCGGACTCATACTTTCGGCAATACGGACAAGCAATGTCGCGGGAATCATCATAATAGTGTCCCCTTATACACTGAACTATTGACATTTCATCACCCGATTAGCTTATTCTGATATAGACGGCAGACAAATTGTCCATATCTTTTCCCGTGCCATTCTTGCAAACGATATCCGTCATTTCCCGCAGCGTATCATATGCGGACTGTTTTTTTCTGATAACGCGCTGCATTTCTTTTTCTTCTATCCATTCCCAAAAGCCGTCCGAGCAAAGCAGGAATGCGTCTCCGTTGCGGATTTTCCTGCGACGCTGGTCAATCTCATACTCAGGCTGATACCATTCGGAGCCCATTGCTTTGAGAAGCATACTTCGCTGCGGGTGATGTCTGATTTCCTTTTCTTTTATCTCTTTCCTGAGCGCAAGAAGCTGCGGAACACTGTGGTCAAACGTGCGGCTGACCATCTTCGCGTCATGGAACAGATACAGCCGCGAGTCGCCGATGTGTCCCCACTGCGCGATTCCGTTGGAGATCAGCAGCAGCACCAGTGTCGTTTTGATGGAGCTCATTCCGTTGATTTCCTTTTCTTCCATCAGCATCTTCTGCGAGGTGTCGAAGCATTCGTCGATAAAACTGCCCTCGATCGAGGATGTGTTCTCAATTGCGGCGCCGATGCAGTCCGCGACGAAATTGGACGCGATTTCTCCGTTTCCGTGTCCGCCCAGACCATCGGCAACAAGGAAACCATAGGCTGCGAGGGGCTGGTTAATATACGCCCGTACCGCATCCTCGTTTTTTTCTTTTGAACCAATCATTGAGATTGTCGCGTAATCAATCATGCCGAACCCCCTTGGTGTTATTCTCTGATCGTCTTACAAAAAAGTCCCTCTGCGGCTCTTTTGTAAAACGGTCAGCACCCTCTGCGGCGGGACATGCCCGCCGCAGAGGTGAGGTGTATGACGTCTGTCAAATGGTTATTTTTGCGGTTTATTTGCGGCTTTTTCTGACAAGCAGGAATACGATCACGCCGATGAGCGCGAGCGCGCCGCCTGTTGTCGCAAAGAAGAGAGGTTTGTTGGCAAACCAAAGCACGATCGGATTATCGGAAACCGTGATGTTGGAAACCGTATAATCCTCGGCGATGTTATTCGCCAGGTCACCCGCTTTGATGCGGATGTTATGCGTGCCGTTGTCGAAGTGGAACTTCACAACAGAGCCTTCTCTGTTGAACTCAACGGGCTGCTCATCAATAAATACACCCAGCTGATCGATATCCAGATTATCCTCCGCGATATTCGCCTCGATCTCGTAGCCGTTGGATTTGATGATCTGGTTATCGGAGACGTTGGAGGAAATAATCGGCGCCGTTCTGTCAACGGTAAAGTCAACGAGAGCCGTATCGCTGTCAGAGCTGATGTTGATATTTCCTGCCTTGTCGTGCGTGGTGAGCGCTACGCCGTAGTGGGAATCCCTTGTGAAGTAGGAGTTATCGAGCGTATAGGTGGACTTATACCAGCCGCCTTCACCCTTGGAGACATTGCCGTCATAGGTAGTGCTGTTAAGCTCGACCGTCTTGGTTGCGTTGTCGTCCGTGATCTTGAGCGCCGCAGTTTCCTCGTCGGTTTTGTCGACATTGACTTCGTTGAGCGTTACCTTAATCTCGTTGGACTTAGTGTAGCCGTTATTATCCACGTTTTCGAGGACAACCCAGAACGCGGAGCCGTTTCTGTTGACGGAGAACTTAAAGTTCTCGACATCCTCCAGCAGTTTGCCGTTTGCATCATAGCAATCGAATTTGTTGTTTTCATTGCCTGCGTAGTCTTTTGCACTGCATGTGAAATGATAGACTCCGTCGATGTCAAGATTGTTGATCTTATAGACATAGGATTCACCCGATCTGTCGGGAGTTCCGAGATTGAACGGCTTGGTTTCCAGTTTTCCCGTAATCGCACTGGGAGCAACGTCCTCATCCTCATCCTCATCCTTATCCTCATCCTTCACAACAACGCTGCCCTCCAGTTTGGGCTGTATGTCTGAGGAGGTGAAGTACTTATCCGTTACGGTGAGGATGAAGCTGATGGTTTCCTCCCTGTTCGCGGACTCGTTGGTGATGCTCTTATCAATGGTGATTGCAGGCTTGGTTTTGTCGATTACAAGTACTCTTTCATTTGTAATAGGATTCGTGGGAGTCATGGTATTGTTGGAGCGGTCCTTGTAATTCATGGAATAGCGGTGTTCGCCCTCGGTGGAGATCACATATGTCGCCGTGTGCTGGTCGCCGCTTTGGCTCCAGTCCAAAGACTGAGAAACGTCGTCAACCTTAAATTCTACATCTTCTTTGTAGAAGTTTGCCTCTGTTATTTCAATACTCAGCGTAATGCTGTCGTTGTAGAAATCCATATTCTCGGCAGTCTGGACTTTCTTGCTCGGCGTGATTTTTCCGACCGGAGCGATATTATCGCAAACCAGCCTTGTTGTTGCTGCCGTCTCATTGGTGTTTCCGGAGCGGTCCTCCGCACCCGACGTAATCGTTCCGTTGAACTGGTTTGCGTCAACGAGCGCAGACTGGGGAATGTAGAAGCTTGCGGAGAAGGATGTACCGTTCTGTGTGATTTCCGTTCCCTCAAGCGCGGTCTTGTATACTTCTTTGTTCACACTGCTCGCGTCAGGTGCGACGATTCCGTGATAATCGAAATGCTTGATACCCGAGGTCTCGTCGTAGCAGGAAATATCAACCTTGACCTGCGCGTTGTAGAACCGGTATTCGGTTCCTCCGATTGTTGATGTGGAGACCGGATCGCTGTAGGAGAAGTGAATCTCTCCGGGCTTCACGGTGTCGACCGTGAATTTATCCGGTGTATATGTCTTGATACTGCGCATGGCAAGATCCAGACAGGTCGCATCCACGGTATAGTTTGCGTCGCCGCTGAACGAAATACTCCTTGTATGGTATTTGCCGTCATGCTTCCATTCGCCGAATACTTCACCGTTGGCGACGTCTGCACCTGCCGCGTTCAGGGCGCTTACATTGATGTGGGTATCCTCTTCGCAGAAATTCTCTTCCTCAACCGTAACAAGTGCCGTGCAGGTGTGATTCAGATACTTTCTGCCATCCTCGTCGTAGCCTTCATTCTTGTCGTAGCTGTAATCGATGGTTAAGATCGGATCATGGAGATCAATTACGAGATCGCTGTCTCTGTTGGTATCGTTCTCCTCCATCGGATTTAGTGCCAGGTCATTGTATGTAAGATGATAGCTGTGGACGCCTTCCTCCTCAAAAACGTAGCTGGCTGTATGAATATCGCCTTCACTGACCCAATTCAGAATTTTAAGCTGACCGTCGGCGTAGAATTTAACATCAGATGCTCTGAAGTTATGCTCCTTGATTTCCAGCTCCAGCAGGATGCTTCCGTCGTAATACTTGACGCCGTCACGAATTCTCTTTTCGGATGTTTTATTGGTGATCCTTCCTTCAGGCGGTGTCGTATCAATTACCATATTTCCGGCTTTCAGCTCTGTCGCCTCATTATGGGAGGGATCCCTGTAATTGAAGATATAGCTGTATCTTCCTTCCTTCTTGAGAGTGAAGCTGTTGGTCCAGATATCGTTCGTACCATTATTATCCCATGCCTCGGTTTCCGAATCAAACTCGTAGTCATATTTCGTGTCTTGTAAATCATCCTCTTGGATTTCCAGCTTCAAATCCTTGTAAAGTAAATCCCCGACAAAATTTGCCTCGTCAACGGTGATGTGACCCTTGAATTCGCCGCTGTAGTAAGCAACACCGTCTACTTTCTGTGTGGGCTCATCGACTACGATCGACGCAACGGGATCTCTGTTATCGAAAATAAACTCATAATTATTGTTTGTTTTGCCGGTTTTAAAATCCTTCAGGGCATTCTCCACGAAGGGATTCTCGGAAAGGTCTGTCGCTGTTACCACCAGGAGGCTGTCATAGTTATCATTCTCTGTCAGTTCAGCCAATGTTGTCTTTGGAATCGTGAACTGAGCGACAGATACTCCGTTTTCAGAGGTCATGTCAAAACTCTGAGCCTCAAGCACCTTGTTAATAGCGCTTACTTTGTGTTCTTCACTCTGCGGAGGAGCCACGCCCTTACAATCAAAGTGATATACGCCTGACGTTTCGTCAAAGAGGGTAAGTGTGACATTCACCTTGCTGTCATAGTAGCCAAACGAAATATTGTTCTTGAATATTTCAGAAATCGGCGTGTCGAACTCGGTCTTGAGCAAATACGGAGCCTGGGTATCCAGCACAAAGCTCTTGAAGTGCTGAGCGCTCTTTTTGCAGTAGTCGGTGTAGACGGCATCAAATGTTACGATCGCGTCCTGATCAAAGGAAACGGTAATGGTATGATACTCGCCTTCAACTCCCCATTCGCCTAAGGAATAAGCGCCTTCCACTTCCACCGGGTTTGTGCTTCCCGGTATATACTTCTTCGCGTCAACCGTGATATCCAACGCAGAGGGATTAAAGTTGTCTTCCTTTATCCGGATGGTCGCCGTTAAATTCGGATCCGTATCATTTTGCTTTTCGGCTTTCTTTCCGAAATACTCTACGCCATCCTTTGTCCTGACAACGGTGTTGTCGTAGGTAACCTGCATCTCGGGAGGCGTCTTGTCAATGATAATGCTCGGAGAAACAAACTCCTGCATCTTATTGAGAGAGCGGTCCTCGTAGTTCATCCTGACAACGTAGCAGCCCTCCTTTTCGAGGGTAAGGGTCGCCTTGTGATGATCGTCCGCTTCGTCTGACCAGTTGCTTAATTGATAAGCGGTATACTCCTCGCCGTCTTTGGTAACGGTCAGCGTGCAGCCCGGCAGGTTCTTTGCGTCTCCCTTCGCGTTGATATCCGCGGGATAGAAGTTCTTTTCCTTGATATCCAAAAGGAGATTCACCTTGTCGTCATAATAGAGCCTGTCGTCAGCTGATACATTGCTGTCGTTGAGGTTTGTCAAATGCTCCCGGTCTTTAATCCGCGAAATCGGCTCGGGATAGGTCACGGTTCTGTTGGGAGCGATATTATCGACAATGATTCTTTCCTTCTCGTTTTTCTCGATTTTCTCGTTGCCGTTATTTTCCGGATTCTTTGCGTTGTCGGTAACGGTGAAGGTTACGACAGCATCCTTGAGGTTTTGGGCAAGGGTGAAGGAAATCTTGACCTTCTTGCCGGGATTCTCGGAGTCGTCGATTTTGAGGTTTTTCAGCACTTCGGTGCCTTCCTTGACAGGGAAGGTATAGGTTTTGTCACTGACCTCGCAGATCATGGTCAGCGAGTCCATTTTAATACCGGACCACTTGTCCTCAATTTCCAGCGTATAGTCAAGGTTATTCTCATTGTCTTTCTCGCTGAAATTGAACGCGTGGAAGGTGATGGCGTCCGCGACCTTTGCCAGCCAGTTTACCGCACCGTCGTTATGGCTCACCTTGAGGGAAGGAGCCTTGTTATCCTGACGAACCTTCTGCGTATATTTCTCTGATTCGTTGCCGACCATGTCTACACAGTAGAAGGTATACTCTCCCTCAAACTCCTGCGCATCACTTGTGAACGTGAACTCATAGTGATTCTTTTCGGGGTTGTACTTCATATCATTAACAGGAATTCTTATGGGGGCGCTGAGACCGGTCTTTTTGATTTCAACAGCGTCGATTCCCGAACCGCTGTCCGCAACGGCACCCGTTACGGTGATCTTGCCGCTGACCCACTTCTCTCCGGAGAAATCGGCGGAGCCGTCGGAATACTTGGGAATCTCGGTAAACACGGGAGCTTTTTCGTCTATCTTAATTTCGCCCGTTACTGTGACTTTGGACTCATTGAGCGCATTGTCCACACACTTAACATCATAGGTGCCGGAGTAAAAATCGTTTTCGGCGACCTTGATATCAAACGAGAAATCCGCTGTTGTTCCCGAATCATGTTTAGAAATCACTTCCGCGCTTGTCCACTCGGTATCGGCGCTCTTTTTATACAGAACCTCCTTGATACCGGAGTTGTAATCCAGTCTCTCTTGTCCGTCACGCTCCGCCTTGTTGTCGGCGCACTTTCCGCTGACTCTGACAGTTTTGTTTGTCCACTTGTTTACAGGCTCGGCCTTGACTTCTCCCATTTCGGGGGGAGTTATATCCTGCAATGCCGTAATGACAACGGGAGCTGTCGCAGGGTTGCCCGCCTTGTCCTTGAAAACAAAGGTATATTTGCCTTTGTAGTCCGTCTTTGGCATTGTAAGGATCAGCTTGTTGCCTTCCGTCTTGATCTCATTCTCGTTCTCGCCGAGGGGCTTTGTCACGTTTTCATCATCCGTGTACTCAACGCTTCCGAAGCCCGAGGATATGGGCTTGCCGGAGTTTGCGTCGATGAATTCAACCTCTACTGTCAGCTCCTGTGTCCAATCCGCTACGCTGCTGACAAGTGTAGCTTTTCCGCTCTCCGTATCAAGGGCAACGGAAATGGTAACAGACGTCTCGGAAATAATTTTCGCATTGTCGACCGTATAGACGCGGATATCGCCGAAGTAACCGCCCTCTTTTTCCTGAGCGACAGAGAAGTCCGCAGCCTTTACGGTCAAGGTGTAGGAGCCGTCATCTTTCAGCTCGTCTGCCCTGACAGTAACTTCCTTTCCTTCCGTGTCTGTATAGGCGAAATAAACACCCTCGATGCCCGAATTGACATTGCCGCCGTTATCGGACACCTTGCCTGTGATGATTATGTCGGCATTTGTCCATGAGCCGCCCTTGTACTCTGTTTCCGCCGATTCCAGCTTGGGAGCGACGATATCCAGCGCGACCTTCTCCTCGGAAAGGAGCGTGGTCTGATTGCCTTTCTCTCCTGTTACCTCGCCTGCCTTATCCTCGCACAGGAACTCGATCGTACCGTTATATTCTATTTTCTGGAGTATAAAGGAGAATTCGGCGTCCTTGTTGTCTTCGGAGAACTTGACACCATCGATGTCCGTCCAGTTCTCTGTGCCCTCCAGACGATAGGCGACTCTCTTGATGCCCGCGTCGCCCTGATCGGAAACCTTGCCTGTGATCAGAGCAGAGGCAGCCCAATCGGTAGGAATACTGATGCTGTCCTTATCGAATACGGGCGCTGCATTGTCCTGATAGACAATCGGAGTTTTCAGTGTTCCGTCAGACTCGGCGCCCGCTTCGTTGACGGTCTTGATCTGGTACGTGCCCGTATAGGTCTGGGGAGCCAGCTTCAGCGAAAACTCATACTTGCCGTTTTCCAGCTCCTTGACGACCGCCTTTTCCCATTGCTCCTCATTATCGCTGGCTTTTTTCAGGAAAACGCCGCCTTTTTTTTCACCGATACCCGACAGGGTATCAACGACTTCGCCCGAAATCGTCACTTCTTTGTTGGTATATTTCTTGTCTTCCTCAACGGAAACGCCGTAGTCGACCTTGATCGACGCCGCTTCCACCTTTGGAGGATCGTTCTGGATCCTGACAGTCAGAGGATATGCCGCAGGGGAATGCGCCTCGTCGACAGTTGCGCTGTTGCCCGCAAAATCCAGAGCGGTCAGCTCTGCACGGTATACGCCGGATTCCATTTTTCCGTCCGCGTTCAGCGAGATCTCAAAGGTGGCAACGCCGTCCTCTCCTGCTTCAACATTCCCGACTTTTTGGAATTCGCCCTTTTCGCCGCCATCACTGTACAGTCTGTACTTTACGCTGTCTTTATCAACGCCGGAAGCGTTGTCAGTGATTTTTCCTTTTATAGTAACCTCTCCGTTTGTCCATGTGTCGGGCGTAACGGACAGCTCAGTGATCACGCACTCCTGCGTATCGATATTAACGGAAACCGCCTGCACATTGGTTTCGGTATAGGAACTGTTGCCCGCTTTGTCGACGGCGTATACGACCGCAGAGCCGGAGAAGTTCTTCTCCGCTTCCGCATCCAGAACAAAGGAGAACGAGTTGTCCTCTTTCAGTTCGGCAGTCTCGGATTTCTCAACGGAAATCTCCGCATCCTTGTCAACAAGGATGTAGCGAACCTCCTTGACGCCCGACAGATTGTCGGAAGCCTGACCGGTCACGGTGACGGAGTGATTCGTCCAGCTCTCCTCGGAAGTTTTCAGATTGATGACCTCAGGAGCGGTCTTGTCAATCCGGACGTCCTTGATATCCAGAATTCTGCTGTTGCCCACCTGATCTTCGGCATACAGTTTGATGTTGCCATCAAAATCCTCGGTAATGTCAAACGAGAAATCACCGTTTTTGTCGGTGATAGTTTGTTCCTTGCTGTTCATGATGTAATACACCCTTTTGAGGCCCGAACCGTTATCCTCGACGCTGCCCTCGATGGTGCACTTGTTTTTCCATTCCTGAGAGTTGCCCTTGACGGAAGCTTCAAAAACATCAAGCTTGTTATCGATCTTTACAGAGAAGAAATTCTGATAGGTATGATTGGAACCGTCGGAAAAGCTGTACTGAAAATCATATGTTCCGTCGTAGGTACTCTCCGGCTCCTCAACCCAGAACGTCGCACGAAGGTGATAGGAGGTAATGACTTCCTCATACTGGATTTCAGGCTCCTCCTGCGGCGGCTCCGTATTCGGCTCGGTGCCTTCTTCCTGCGGATTACCGCCGTCACCGACCTGATTGTCGTCTGCAGGAGCTGTCGTTTGCTCCTCATTGATCGTCGGCTCAGGCTGCGTTTCTTCCGGCTGCGTTTCCTCCGGGTTCTCAACAGGACGCAGCGTTATATTCGGCGTTAACTTAAAGTCCGCTTCATTCCAGCTGCTGTCTCCGCTCTTTTTAAAGTACGCGGCGGTAACCTCCTGTCCGACATCGCCCTCTACCTCAGCGAAGATATCCTTTGCGACCCAATCCGTTGACTGATAATAAAAAGGGTCTTCTCCGTCATAGATATAAAGTGTTGCCTTTAAATCATTTTCGCCGGAAGCTCCTTCGCTGCTCTCCGCGGCAGCCGATCCGATTGACACCGGGATCATCCCGACCACGACCGCAAGGGACAGCAGTACGGAAAGTACTCTGGAAAAACCGCTTTTAGACGCGTCTTTCATTTCTAACACTCCTCTTATTTTTTAATCTGTATATATAATTAAATTTTCTTCCGTTCAGGACACAGTGCATAGAGAAAGAAAAAATAAATAACGACCAGATAATCTGCATGAATATTCCCATTCCGTTTCCGGCAAAAAGGGTAATGAATACACCGATAAGACTGACGCCCAGCGTCACATCCGCAATGAAGCCGTATCGGTTGGTAAATAAGCGGATCAATCCGACATGCGCTTTTCCGGGCAGACCCTTCGTTTTGCGCAGCAGCACCACCTGTCCTGCGATACCGAGCAAAAGTCCTGCCCAGAACATAATCCCCGAAACCACCGTCAGGACGTCAGGTCCCAATTGTCCCGGACTCTGCACCATAAAAATCAGAGACAGTGCATTGATGAAAAAACCCGCCACGGAAAGCAGCTGCCAAAAACGAAGCTGTTTGAACTCTTGTTTCATAACACCCCGCATACGCCGCTATCTCAAAACGTCTCCGGTACTGACAAAGACCATGTTCTTTTCTATCACAAAGTCCTTGTTTTCGTTTTTGCGTTTCAGCACCGAGGTTCCCTGTGGAGTTTTCTGTTCCGTTGTAAACTCCTGTGTGGAGCCGGGCATCTTGATTCGCCTGGTATTGTTCATGCGCGGCTTTGCCTTTCTTTCCAGTTCTTCAAAAACGTTCATCGCGCTGTTATGCCTTGCAGTTTCGGAGCTTCTGTCTCTGATTTTCTCAATCTGCTTCTGCTCCACGGTACCCCTGAGGTCCTTGATGACGGAGGGAATGCGCAGGCGGAAGAAGAGTATGACCGAAACGATCAGAAAGACTGCGGCAAGGGCAAAGCAGATATATTCAATCAGTTCAACATATATATCCGACATCTCTATCTCCTTACTTTATTTTCTCAAGCTTAATCGTTTTTCCGTTCTTTATATAAAGGTTAGAGAGTTCTTCTCTGAGGTTGTCGATACCGTTTCTGGTATTCTCCAGACGTTCCTTCAGAATACGGTAGATTTCGCTGGTCTTATCCAAATCGGTGTCGATTACCTTTTCCGAGCTGAGATATGCGCTGACCAGATGGGAATAAAAGCTTTCGACGCCTTCGGCGGGACGTAACGTCTGGCTGTCCTTGGTGCTTGAGGTGACAAAAAACTGATCCTTCAGACGAACCGCCGTGTTGCTGTTCATGTAAACGAGATTCAGTCTTGCCTTGGTGGACAAACTGCTGTTGTTATCCACGTCGGCAGTGCTTCTCTGAAGCAGCTCCCAGTACGCGCCGTAGAAATCGGCGATAACGCCGCTGTCATCGATCTGGAGGTAGTCCAGATCCAGTTTGCGGACGACCTCGGAAACGGTGAATTCGCCCTTCTCGTCAACCTGGGAGTTTTTCACCTGATTCTCGCTTTCTCTGAAATCGCCGATCAGGTAGTAATAGACAGCCGTAAAGTACTGCTTTTCATCCAGCCCGCAGCCATTGTAGTTGTTATTGTTGTCCTCGACGGCAGAGATAACATTTCTGAAATACGGAACCGCCTTCTTAAAGGATATGGCATTTGTCTCCTCGGACTCCTTGTTCTCGGCGTATTTATTGAGGATCAGCAAACCCATGTCATAGTTGGTTTTCACATAGTTTTTGACGCTCTTCTCACGGAGCTTTGACAAGGTCTCGCCGCTGACAGCCTTCTGCAGCTCTCCGAGATACATCTCTCTGCTGTCGTGGAGCGTTTCCGCGTCCACCGAGGAAGAAAGCTCTCCGGGAAGGATGATGTCAATATTCTTATCGATCAGATCGACAAGCGAGCTGTAGGAGTCGTAGTCCGTCGCATCGACGTTGATCGCCTGAATGTAGCCCGAGATAGTTCCCTGCGATTTGTAGCGGTTCAGCTCGTTCGCCTTATTGTTGTAGCTGACAATGCCCATCGTTGTACCTGCAAGCGCGCAAACCAGCGTCACGCTGACCGAAGCGATAAACCAGTTGAGCTTGGAACGCAGCTTGTGCTTGTAGGTCGAAACGAACTTATCGAGGTTGTTGAGTACATAGATGACCTCTGCGCAGGATTGGAAACGATCGTTGGGGTTGAGCTGCGTACACTTCTGAATCAGCCACTCCAAACCGCTGGAAAGGTTGGGATTCCAGTGGCGGATCGGATAAATCTCATACGGCGGCTCTGCGGGATTCTTTCCCGTAACCAGGTGGTACAGCGTAACGCCGAGACTGTAAATATCCGTTCTCGCGTCCGTCTGTCCCTTTTCGCCGAATTGCTCGGGAGCGGCGTAGCCTCTCGTACCGATGATTTCGGTGTCTCCCGTGCTGCCCTCCTTGTACTCTCTCGCGATACCGAAGTCAATCAGGCGGATGGTTCCGTCCGGCTTGAGCATGATGTTGGCGGGCTTCATATCTCTGTAAATAACGGGCGGCTTGCGAGTGTGAAGATAATCCAGCACCTCGCTGAGCTGCTTTGCCCATTCAATGACCGCATCCTGCGGCTGCGCGCCGTAGGCGTCGAGCACCTTGTTGAGGGACTCACCCTCGATATAGTCCATAACGATATAGATGGTGCTGTCCTGGTCAATAATATCAACGATGCGGGGAAGCGTGGGATGATCCAGCTTCTTCATAATATTTGCTTCCTTGAGCAAAGATTCCAGCGCTACCCTTCTGTTCTCGTCGTCCTTGTCTTTTCGGAATTCCTTGATTGCCCACTGCTTGTTCAGGCGCTTATCCATTGCCAGATAAACAATAGACATGCCACCTCTGCCCAATTCGCGGAGTATTTCGTATTTTCCGTCAATTACATCTCCAAGATAAGCCAAATTGAACTCCCCTCCGGTTATTCGGTACACTTCACGGCTATAACCGTTATATTATCTGTTTCGCCTCTGGACTTGTTGAGCTCAACCAAACCTACCAGAGACTTTTTCATGACCATCTCATTTCCGAGAAGATTGGGCGCCAGCACGCCGAAAATCTCCTCCTCACTGACCTCGTGGCGGAATCCGTCGCTGCAGAGCACGAAAACATCGTTTGGCACCGCCCTGCCGACAAAAATCTGAGGTACAACGACCGCCGAAGCGCCGACGCACTGCAGCAGCACATTGCGTCTTTTGTATGTTTTAGCCTCCTCGGGCGCAAGCTCTCCCAGCTCCACCTTGTGCGCCACCTCGGAATGATCCTTGGTCAACTGCTTCAGCGCTGAATTGATCAGATACAGTCGGCTGTCTCCGACATGTGCAACGATAAACTGTGTGCCGTATATCAGAATTGCCGTAAGGGTTGTTCCAAGACTGACACCCTGCTGCGCTCCGTACTCTTTAACCAACACATTCTGACGTAAAATCAGATTCTTCCACTGCTCCTGAATCCTCTGAGGCTGAATTCCCTGTCTGATCTCATCGGGAAGTACCGTATCGAACCACTCGGAAAAGGCGTTGACCAAAAACGAGCTGGCCAGCTCGCCCATCCGCAGTCCTCCCATTCCGTCGCATAATACCGCAAACGCGACACGGCCGATCTTGGTGGAGGCAACCTTCAGGCAAAATGAATCCTGATTCACCTTTTTTCGGATTCCCACATCCGTATGCGCGGAGGTTAAAAAATTCATTTTTATTCCACCCTCTTAATTAATATCTGAAATGTTTCATTACCAAACGAAAGGAATGAACCGTTGTATACCTCTGTCTTTTGTCCGGGAGTAATCTCCACACCATCCATAAACGTACCGTTGGTGGAACTATAATCTGTGACAAACACGCGATTTCGGTCAATGCTGATTCCCGCGTGCCGCCTGCTGATGCTGCTGTTTCTCAGCGTTATCCTGCCGCTGCCGGAAAGCGTGCCGATATCGGTGTCGCTTTCGGCAATCTCATATTTTCCTCTGTTGTCCGCACTGACCAGAAATACCTGTACGGTCTGTCGGTGTGTGTGCGGCGCTTCGTTGATTTTATAATACTCGGGGAAAGCGTTGCCGGACAGCGTTGGCTGTTTTTCTCTGCTGTCCTCCGCATACGACTGCTTTACCATCCTGCTGAGCTCTTCGTGATCTAAATACCGGGTGCCGCTCTTCGGATCAGCCGTGTTGACCTGTTCTTCATATCCGTATGCGTCCTTATTACTTAATACTGTCGTCTCTCCCTCGGAATCGTAGCGTGCCTGACTCAGCACCGTCGTTTCTCCCTCGGAATCGTAATTTGCCTGACTCAGCACCGTTGTTTCTCCCTCGGAATCG
>CACWOX010000029.1:34081-51583 GCA_902762615.1 uncultured Ruminococcus sp.
TTCTCCCTCGGAATCGTAATTTGCCTGACTCAGCACTGTCGTTTCTCCCTCGGAATCGTAATTTGCCTGACTCAGCACCGTTGTTTCTCCCTCGGAATCATAGCGTGCCTGACTCAGCACCGTTGTTTCTCCCTCGGAGTCGTAGCGTGCCTGACTCAGCACCGTCGTTTCTCCCTCGGAGTCGTAGCGTGCCTGACTCAGCACCGTCGTTTCTCCCTCGGAGCCGTAGCGTGCCTGACTCAGCACCGTCGTCTCCTCTTCGGAAGCAAGAAGTCTGCCGCTTTCCTGCGGCTTATTCAGACGTTCGGAACCTGCCGTTTCCGCCGTCACGCTGTTATCGGAACGGGCATATATCTCCAATGCCGTCATCGCATTGCCCGTTTGCTTTATTGTTTTCAGCAGCGACTTAAAAATTGTATGCTTCCCCTTGATATTTTTCAGAAAGTCAAGTATCAGCCGGTCGATATCCGTCGGATCCTTTGCCATCCTGACAGGAAGATAAAGAAAAAGGAACCCGTTTCCACCGCGAAAAACGCAGGTGGGATCCATAATAATATTAGAAACTGCCAACCCGGACTGACTCGCATTCCAAATTGCCCGATGCAATGATGTCAGAAGCAGCTTTGCTTCGGCATCGTTATACTTAATTGATACAGCCGAAGGTGCATTTCTGTGATCAAACGTAAACACATGACAACCATTCTCCGCCGCATACCGGCATGTACAAAATCCGACAGCATGTCCTGATGAAAGGCGGTTCAGTGCGTCAAGATCAACCTCGGTGGTCTCGGGAACCGAAATGGCGGTTACATCCGGCCCGTCTGCCCGTTTCCATTTTTTCTTTTTCTGTTTTCTAAACAAAAAACCATCTCATTCACTTATTGATATTTCACCAATTGATATTACACACATTATGTTTATTGGAAAAATTTCCCAGATGGAAATCCAATATAATTTTAATACTTTCTATGAAAAAAGTCAATATACATATGTTCTTTTGTATCATATTATGACGAATTTGAAGATAAAATGTCAAAAACTGCATTTCCGAATCATGATTTCCTTCTCAAAATATTTCATCATTGAAACCGTCAATAAATATCCGTTTACCATTTTGGCCCAGACAGATTAATGTATCTTTTCAGAGGAGCAAATATTTGAGCCGTTCACCCGATACGCCGTCAGACTTCCCGCGGCAGACGGATGAAAGAAAAAAGCACAGGGCATTCCGCAAGGAAATGTCCTGTGTCTTTCTTCTGTTATTACGCGCTGTTCTATTACTGTACCAGAATATACGGATTGCGGTCCGCGCTGAGCTTCGCAAGGTAAGCGAGAACCATATCCTCCGAGGCTGCCACGCAGCCCTGAGTCGGGGTGTAACCGATATGGAAGAAAATGGCTGAGCCTTTGTTGTATTCTGCAGCCGTATTATAATCGATAACAAAACCGTATTTATATCCCTCGATATCCATCATATGCTCCGCGCTGTTCCAGTCCCGGTTTTCAGCGCCGATAACCCTACGGTTATAATAGGCAGAATCAGGATCATCCACCCAGTAGGTATCCTCGGTGATGGCAAAGGTATTCAGACCCGTTACGGGCTGATTATACTGATAGAACGCTTCGCCGATGGAATAAAGTCCCACGGGAGTGCCGCTGACCTGCTCAGACATTTCCGTCACGGCGCCCTGTGCACCGATAAAGCCCGAACAATTCAGCGCGGCATCTTCTGTCCAGCCTGCGCCCGTATTCTCGTACAGAGAAATCCGTGCCGCCGAGCCATGCGAGATCACGACCACAAGCTGACCGACGCCCTTTTCCGCGAGCGTTTCAGCAGTATAGCCCGAGTTTGCCAGCGCGTTTTGCAGCGACTCGGGAACCGCTGCGGGAGCCGCCTGTGTGGAAGCCGCCTCCGTCTGCAGGGGGACGCTTCCGGAAACGGTGAAGTCGTTTTCCGTCGCTGCTGCTGCGGTCGGAGAAGGCTGTTCCGTCTCCAGTACCGCGGTGGAAGGAGCCGTCGTTACCGAAGCGGTCACTTCCTGCAGCGGTGTATCCTCGGGAAGGTTAAATACGACCAGCATAACCACCAGACATACAACAGAAATCACCAGAACACACGAAATCATAACAATGGCGATTTTTCTCAAATCAGCGTTTTTCATTAGTCCACCTCGGTAATAATATAGGGATTTTTCGCCGCGTCTAGCACATGCAGGAGAGAGTTCATTTCAGAGGCACTGATATCGATGCAGCCTCCCGTGGGCGCAATGGAATTATAGCAGCCGCAGATAGTAATTACGGAGCTGTTGTAGATGCTCACGCCCTGTGACGTAAAACCGTTGCCGTTGTGCTCAATAAAAATCAGCGCGTTGTTCTGACCGTTGGTCAGTTTCTTTCCGACAGGGTCACTGCTGACGCCCGAAGGAAGGTCGCTCTTGTTGAAAATCTGGTTATAGTACTGGGGATAGGAGGTGTCGTCGCAAACCACCGTGCCCGCGTGTACCGTTACGGTCTGGAGATTGGTGCTGACGCCCGACGCAGTCAGTACCACGCCGAGAGGAAACTCTCCTTTGGGCGTCAGGGTATTACTCTCGCTGTTGTCGCTGCTGATACCGCCCTTGCCGACGGTTGTGTCGCACTCAAACTGCGAGACCCACTCGCCGTTCTCCCAGTTGAACACCTCCATCGTGCCGTAGGAGGAACCTGACGACGCGGTTACCACCACCTTCTGGTTGTAAGGCTTGTCGTTCACCGCTTCACCCTTTGAAACCACCAACGTCACACTGTCTCCTTTTTTGACGCTGTCTCCCGACCTGACGCTCTGTTCAATCACGTAATCCTTGGGAACAGAAGAGCTGTGCTCCTCCTTGACCTCTACGCTCACCCCCAGTGCAGTCAGCTCTCTTTGCGCGTCGGAAAGCTTTTTGCCCTTGACATTTGTCATCTCGATTTCATTCGATTCGGTCGGCTGTTCCGTCGCGGCAGCGCTCAAGTCGCTCCGAAGATCTTCCGTGCTGACTGTCGTTGCACTCTGAATCGCATCGGCAAAACCACCCTTGCTGTTTGTCACAACAATAAAAGCTGTTAAAGCTCCGATTGTCGTCATAAGCAAGATGGGCAGGATAATGATCAGCGCAAGCAGTCCCTTGCTCATTTTTTTCTCAGGCTCGGTGCTGATGGGATATGTTGAGCCGTCGAAGCTCTGTATCGGAACGGTAACGTCGCTGCCCCGTGCGGTCGGAGAGCCGCCGTTATTGCCCATAAACAACGTCTTATAACGCTCATCCTCTTTTTTCGTGCGGATAATCCGCTCCTCTACCGCATTACTGCCCTTATAGGTGATATTTTCATTGCGCAGCGCCGCCTCGGTGATCTGAATCAGCATCGTCATATTCGGACAGCGGTTCTCGGGATAGACGGCAAGTCCGAACATCAGCACGTTCTGCAGATTTTCGCTGAGCTTCACGCCCTGCTCCGACGGCTTTTTCAGCCCGTCACGCTGCGTGCGGTCCAGCGAATTGGGAGGAGTCGCGCCTGTAATACATTTATATATAGTTGAGCACAGTCCGTAGACGTCCGTCCACGGACCCTGATTTCCCTCACTGCTGTACTGCTCATAGGGTGCGTAGCCGTGCTTGAGAACAACGGACATGGTTTTCTTCTGTGACCCTGAAAAATATCTCGCGGAGCCGAAATCCATCAGCTTGAGGCTTCCATCCTGCGTCACCTTGATGTTGTCGGGAGATATATCGCGGTGTATGATATTTTCGCTGTGCATTTTTTCGAGCGAACGCATGATCGGGAGCATCCGCTGAAAGATATCGGTCGGCTCGAACAAACCCTTTTGCTTGATATGCTGTGACAGAGTCAGACCGTCAACATATTCCATTACAATGTAGGCGGTGTCGTTTTCCGTAAAGTAGTCCCTGACATCCACAATGCCGCTTTCCTGAGAAAACTTTGCAAGACTCTGCGCTTCGCGCAGGAACTGCTTCCTTCCGTCTTTAAAATATTCACCCTCATTGCGGATATTCAGCGTTACACGGCTGGTGACCTTGTTATTCCGGTTCGCGTACCCGTTCGGGAAAAATTCCTTAACGGCGATTTTCATGTTCAGGTTCATGTCAAGGCCCACATAGGTGATTCCGAATCCGCCCTCGCCGATGGAGTTGCCTACAAGGTATCGCTTGTTCAGCACCGTACCCGGTGCAAGATGGTGCGGAATGTCATTGGGAACCAAGCTTTTCCCGCAGCCAAAGCAAAACTGACTTCCGTCCGCCACCTGTTTCATACAATGATAACAGTACATAATACCCCTCTTAATTGCGTTTTACACTAATTCAATCACCATACAGGTGACATTGTCCTCTCCGCCGTTCGCAAGTGCTCTGTTGATCAGCTGAATGGTGTAGGGCTGGTCGGGAACCGCGAGTATGTCCGCGATCTCCCTTTCTGTACACATATCGTAAAGACCGTCGCTGCAAATCAGCAGCTTGTCTCCCGGCTCCAAAACGAGCGTGCGGTACGCCTCCGCACAGAACTCATCGGAGTCCTCGTCCATCCCCAGAAAACGCGTGAGCATATGGCGCTCGGGACTGGTCTCCGACTCCTCCAGTGTAAACAGCCTCGCTTCAAATTTTTTTTGAGCAAGCGTGTGATCCCTTGATATGCGCATCAGGCTTCCGCGCCGAAAAAGATAGATCCTCGAATCACCCATAGAAAACAGATTCACCGCGCCGTCGTGAAAATACGCCATGGCAAATGTGCTTCCGCCGCGGTTAAGCCTGTGCTTCGTGAGATACCCCTTGATCTGGCTGTTGCAGTTGCTCACAAAATCTCCGATGCTGCCCGAGGGATCGACCCTGCTCTTTGAGAGGAAAAGGTAATATTCGACTGCGATCCGCGCAGCGATTTCCGACGCCTCTCTTCCGCCCTTTTCGCCGCCCATTCCGTCAAACACGCCGCAGAGCAGCGGTTCTCTGAGCGATCTTGCCCTGACATGCTGAAAGGGGCTCTCGGCTCTTCTCACGGTTTTATTCAGGACAAAGTTATCCTCATTCAAAGCTCTGACCTTTCCGGGGTCAGTGGAAATCAGCACCTTGTATTGCTTTGGTTCCTGGCTCATGGTTCACCTCTGATTCGGAATTCCGCTTGGGTTATTCCGTTTTCTATGAAAACAAACTGTGATATTACCCACAAATTATCTTTTATTTTATCATATTATAAGCGAAATCGCAATATGAAACGACGGTTTTTTTCTCTCTCCTCAAAAAAGTGCGGAGTCAGGCAGAAACGGACATGCGGTAAATAAATTTCACGCATTTCGGAAATGATTTTCCTTGCGGCATAGGAAATTCTGTGATAAAATGTTAGGCAGAACACAAAAAGATTCAGTTTCAGAAAGCGGGGTTCGTTATTTTGAAAAAAAGTCAAAGCAATTCAGTTTATATTATTCTGATCATCCTGTCATTGGTTCTCGGAATCACGGTAATCGCCACAACCGCCGTCGTCGTCAGCGACCGTCTGGGAGAACGGGCAGCGCGCAGTGCTGTTTCTCAAACGCAGACCACGGTATCGCCCGAGGAGCCGTCGATCCCTGACGTCAGCGAACCCGCAAGCCAAGCGGCAGGCATTCCCAATCTGCACGGCAGCGCTTCTCCTCTGGCTGACGGAACTGTCAGGCTGCCTCTCTACGCAGTTCTGCTTTCCGGAGTGCTGTATCTCGTTCTCTTTGTTGTATGCATCGTTCTGGCGGTACAGCTCTCCGCCGCCAAGCGGCAGAGCAGCGAGGAGATTTTCTCCGTACCGCCCATGAACTTTCCCGCAGCGCCCGCACCCGCGGCAGAGGATCCTTTTGCCGCCTATGAAGATATATACGACGAGTAAGCAAAAAATACTCTCAAAAGCCGACAGGTTATTGCCTGTCGGTTTTCTTTTTCCGCTTTTCGCGATTCATGGCAGTGTCCGCGTCAACCCGAATGAAAAATATGTTGGTTTCGGAAGACTGATGTTGAATATCTATAAGAATATAATGAGGTTATTCCATTTTGGCAGTTCCTGAGTCAAGCCGCGTCGGGAAACCCGTTTTGGGATAAATAATCTATAAATCATCGTTCTCGTTCATAAAAAACGTCACTTTTTACCGATTTCAGACGATATTTCCCGCAAAATCTATTGCCGATTTATGTAAATTATGGTAAAATAACAGTAAATATAACGAGCGCATAGAACGCTGTGATTCGGAGGCATCAACGTGTATTGCTTTAATTGTATGAAACGGCTCAACAAACAGGTTGCCTTCTGCCCGCACTGCGGCAAATCAGCCTCAGAGCCAAACGCGCCGCACCAGCTGGCATGCGGAACGATTCTGAACGGCAAGTATCTGGTCGGACGGGCAATCGGAGAAGGCGGCTTCGGTATTACCTATGTCGGACTGGATCTGAACCTTGAACTGAAAATCGCCATTAAGGAGTTTTTCCCTAACGGCTTTGCCACACGCAGCAGCTCTGTTTCCAACACTGTAACTATCAACAACTCTCAGGGAGGATATTTCAACGACAGCAAGAATCTCTTTCTCCGTGAGGCAAAAAGTCTGGCAAAGTTTTCATCCGAGAAGGGCATTGTGGACGTAAGGGATTATTTTACCGAAAATAACACTACCTACATCGTGATGGAGTATATTGAGGGCGGAACCCTTTCCGCACGGCTGAAAAACAAGGGTGTTTTCCGCTACGACGAAATTTTCCGTCTTATGCTCCCGATTATGGACTCCCTCCGCAAAATGCACGCGGAAGGACTGCTCCACCGCGACATTTCTCCCGATAATATTATGTTTGCGTCAGACAATTCACTTAAGCTGATGGATTTCGGTTCCGCACGGTACTACAAGGGGGACCAGAAGAAAACCATGTCGGTTTTTCTCAAACACGGCTACACCCCCTTTGAACAGCACAGCGTCACGGGAAACCAGGGCCCCTGGACAGACGTCTATTCGCTCTGCGCCACCATCTATAAATGCATCACGGGAATAACGCCCGTGGATTCTCTCGGCAGATCGATGAACGACAAGTTAAAAACTCCTGCCGAGTTGGGAATCCGGGTACCGGAATCCTTCCAGAATATTCTCATGTACGGCATGGCGATTTACTCCGATAAACGCTGTCAGGACATGACCGAGCTGATGGAGCTGACACAAAAGGCGCTCTCGGAACAGAACGTCGTGATTCAGCGACCCGATTCTACGAAAACTCAAATCGAACGGGAGCATTCCACAGAAATAGCTCCCGTGCCCGATACCCCCAACGAGCAGAAGCTGTTTCCTTTAGAAGACCCCTTTGCCGAGGAGCCACCGAAAAACAATAAGGCGCTGATCGCCGTCATTATTACGGTCGCTTCGATTTTTGTCGTCGGAATACTCGCCGTTGTCGCCTTTGCGCTTTCCTCGAATAATTCGGGAAGCGGATTCGGCATTTTCGCCGCAACCACCGCCGCTCCGACGACCGATCCCCCGACAGAACCCCCCACGGAGCCGACAACAGAGCCGAAAACGGAACCGAAAACAGAGCCGCCGACAGAGCCTGTCATCCACGTCCCGAATGTTGAGGGAATGAAATCAACGGACGCCTATAATATCATTGCCGAGTCAGGGCTGAAATACCAGACCTCCTTTGAATTCAGCAACTCGGTGCCCGCGGACTATGTCATCTCCCAGTCCCCCGCCGAGGACAAGAAAGCAAAGGAAGGCGACACGGTTAGCCTCACCATCTCACGGGGTGTCGTCCCCACAGAACCGCCCACTGTTATTGTAATCTCCGACGGCGGCAGCGGAACTAACGACGGTCCGTTTGATATTTACGGGCTGCGTCCTTCCTCGCGCTATCTCTCCCGCAGCGACATTTCCTGGATGAACAAGGAACAGATTCAGCTTGCCATCAACGCCATATATGCAAAATACGGTCTCACCTTTACCAAGGAGCCCTACAAGAGCTATTTTGGTGCCATAAGCAGCTACAACCCCCGTACAAAAAACACGGACGCCATCGAAGCCGGCATGAACCGCTACGAAAAGGAAAATCTCAAGGTGATGGGCACATACCGGGATTCTCTGAAATAACAGCAAGCGAGCCGGGACATCTCCAAAATTTGAATACAAGCGAACAAACCGCATCGGTCACGGAAAAGGTTACCGAGAAGGTGACTGAGAGGGTGACCGAGGCGCCGTCATACGAGTCCTATGCGGGAACATGGTCAAGCACCGACGATTCCATGATGGGCAGCATGGGCGTACAGTTCCGCGCGTTCGACGGAAATACCGATATGCACAAAATCAGTGATTCGGTCGGCGAAGGTTATGATCTTCCCTGATAATACAAAGACAGCGGAGGACGGAACGGCGGGTCGCAAAAGCCGATGTGAGCGTTATGATGTTTCTTCGTTCTCGATAAGCCGCCAATGGGGACTCTTTCCTTTGCGAAACCGCCGATGATGATCTGAACGTATTCTGCAGTTGATTAGGATTCTTTGCTCAGCTTCTCAATTACCACGGGGGACAGTCCGATTCGCTCATGCTTTTTCTCCTGAAATTTCCGATACGGATGAAGCTCAATGTTCTCAATGCCGCAATCAGAGAGGAACGCCATCATCTGACTCAAATTCTCGTCAGATGTATTCAGCCCCGGAATCACGGGAAATATAACCGTGATTTTTCTCTTATCGATTCTGTCGGATAAATAGCGCAAATTTGACTTTATCAGTTCATTGGAAACCCCGGTATATTCGATATATTCGATATGCTTGTTCTCGTCAAACACCTTAAAATCAATCAGCCACCGCTCAATAATAAATGCAATGAGATTCGGAAACAATCCGAAATTTGCACCGGAACTACTAAAGGATATAATAGGTTAAAACTGCTTTTTGCCGCATTAACACCGGACTTTGATGATAATTTACAAATATTTGCCGATATACTATTATCTCAACCCATCTATCCCGGAACAATTGTCAACCACGATACCGTAATCTGTCTCGGAAAATACATCGGATAAAATATCACAGAGAGTATGCAGGTGAAATTCCTGCTGAATATTATAATATCACTACTCTTGTCATCAGGGAAATCAACGGCAATACAGTGAACTTCGAATTATCCAAAGGCAATGCTTTAGTTGTAGCTGACGCTGTCACATCCGGAGAAATCAGGGGTGGAAGCATTGATTTTAACTACACAGACGGATTTGAAGGAAAGGGACATGGTAACATATTATTCGACGGTGATTCAATCCATGTTTTTTGTATGGAAGATGAGCACGGAAACGGTCGCATCAGCTTGAATTGTGATACGACATTGACACGGGATTAGTGTGAAAACAACTCCTTCTCAACAATGGTAAAAAATGGCACAGCAAAGCTCCCCCCATCCATGGAGGAAAAATCAACTTGCCAAAGGCTGCAAGGAAATCGAATCCTCCGCAACAAGTCCTAACGAAACAAGAAGTTTAACAGCGTCTTTTGCGGCGGAAACAGTCTGCTTTTTCTTCTGCTCTTCCGGCATATCGAATTGGAGAATATCACGCGGATTAAACACTTCTCCCTGTGGTGAACATTGCAAAAATAGAAGTCAGCATCATTCTTGCGATGTTCAAGATATACTTCCTCACCTTTGTCAGCCTTATATCTTGCAACCTTGCCGTTGTAGAGATATACCGTACCGCGGTCAACCTCATTTTTGACTGTGTTGTAAGGTCTGCCTAAGTTTTTGGCGATCGCGTAAATTGACCACTTGTCGATGTTAAGAGTAAGATGTTGATATTTCTTGTGTTCTGTGTTACAATTGAAATTGTCCATAGTGATGATTCATTTCGAATTGGTATCAGCAAACTCAATTCTACTACAGAATCGTCGTTATGGACTCTTTTTTTATTGTTTCAACTTCATTTTACAATGCGCCTTTATGTCAAGGATAGGCGAAAAAGATGGATTTTCCGAAAACCGCTGTGGGGTAGTGAACTTCTGTAAGAACTGCTTACTCCGCAATTTCGCTTTCCTTGACAGTTTATTGTAGAAACTAACGCTCCCGATATTCTTCTTACATTATCATTATACATAATCCGCTTTGTTGTGTCAAGCATTGTACCAAAGCTCAATAACCAAAAAGGACATACGCGCTAATGAATAGCAGGTATGCCCATTTTTTATTGTATTGGCTGGTCTATCTCGGTTCCGTCGTCAAAGATTACCTTGATTCGTTCTTTGCTTTCTACTACTATGCACTGGAGCATTTGACGGATCAGCTCATCGTTGAATTGAAGCGGTTGGTTTTCCAGAATATCTGTCAATCTGGCGATTTCATTTATCTTTGATTGTGATGTTGCTTTATGATCCGACGAGCACTTAGCAAGCTCCTTGTTAAGCAATTCCTTTTCCATAATCAACTCGGTAAGCTTTTGCTCGATGATGACGTTGTTATCGTCATCGATTGATACCATTGACATTGCCTTTTGGAATTCCTCGTTGATTTCCGCGAGCCTGACCTTGATTTCAAGTTCCTTATCCTCGGAATCATCACATTTTACTGTCATTGCTATATGTTTTTTTAATGTTTGCAGAAGCTTGGAGTTTTGCATAGCTACAGTTTGTATCGCTCTCATGATGGCTCGGTGCAGTTCTTCTTCTCCCATCGTTGGAGAATCGTGACAGCGTTTCTTTCCGTAATCCAACCTGCTGATACATCTCCATACGATTCGCTTGTTACCACACGATGTCCATGTGCATCGGCGGTATGGTGTTCCACACTCGCCACATACAAGCTGCTCTGTCAGCGCATATTTTGACGAGTATTTCCCAAGCTCGGTTTTCGTACCAACCTGCTTAACTTTTCTCAATCCGCTTCGCCGAGCTATTTCTTCCTGAATTTTGCCAAAGGTGGCTCGATCAATAATTGCCGGGTGATTATTTTCGACATAGTATTTAGCGCGTTCGCCGTTGTTGCGTTTTTTCTTCTTCGAGATACAATCAACAGTGTATGGCTAACAGGGGATATAACTACAATTTTCATATTCCGCCGAAAAGCGATTTTTTGGCATAAAAAAAGACACGCAGACTATAGTTTTGCGTGTCTTTTTAAAACACGCAAAAACATTACAAAGTTTTTATTTGTCATATTATTTCTTCGTTTTGATTACCCTTTCGAAACGTTTAGTTCTCTACGCGTGATAATGTTACATCACAATTGAGAGCAATACGACCGTTACCATGTTCGTCTTCTTCACAGAATAAATAGACAGAATCACCTTGGAGCATTATTGTTCCGTGACCCTTGCCATTCCAACTATCTGTATAAGAGAATTCTATTTGATCATCTATAATTTCTCCGGAAATATTTGTTTCGGCAACAGTAACGATATTTCCTTTATAGAGCAGACAATTCACTGTAGTACCGTCTATTTCCTTGAATTCTATCGTTGTAGAAACAAGACGTTCCATATACATTTTATAAGAAGTATCATCATTCAATATCTCTTCAGGAATTGAATCCGGCACTTCTTTATATGTCCAAGTACCGAGGTATTGTGAATAATCCTTTGCAACGGAAGTTTCAGTTTCAATTTCTGTAGGTATTTCTACTGGTTTCTCGGTAACTTTTTCCGTCGCTGTTTCTGTAGGATTTATAGCCGTCGTTACCTGTGTGGTATCTGTCTGTGAAGCAGTTGGTTGTGTTGTAGTGCTTTCAGTTGTGTTTTCCGGTTTAGCATTTTGACTGGCACAAGCAGTTGCGGTTACACAACAAGCACAAACCACTGCCGTTAAAAATAATTTTTTCATAGTCGTCTTTTCCTCTCTTACAAGAAATCATGAGTAATTAGAGTGTTTAACATCTGATATGTAGCATTATTCATATCCTTTGTCGGTTTTTCAGCAGAAGGTTATTATTGCATTTTGTTTTTAGCTTACGCCTTTTCCAATGTAATGAATAGATTATCCGCAAGTTCAACAATCACATCTGCAAGTTCCAAACGATCTTTCCACTTGCTTTCAATCTCGTTATATCCGACCCAAGTTCCTATGATATTTCCTGCAATTGCACTGGTGGAATCGCTGTCACCTTTATGATTGACTGCTTTGATAATGCACTCAGAGAAATCATAATGATAACGCAGGGAGCAGTATAGCGCGATTGCAAGCGCTTCTTCTGAAACCCAACCCTCTCCAAGACGGTGAATGTTGTCCAGGTCGCTGTCGTTATTCTCGGACAACTCAATAGCATCGTTGATGATATTGATCAGCTCATCAACATGCTCGTCATTTTTAAATATCTTCGCAACGGTGTCGCGGGCGTCCTCAACGATCTCTTTCAGGGTCATTTGGTTATCATTATAGATTATCCCGTGAATGACATGTGACAATACCGCCGCCGGCATATAGCCCAATGAATGGCAATGTGTTATAGCGGCAATTTCAGCGCTCTCCATATCAAGTTCGCGGATATCGTAATTCAAAAAGCCTATCGGAGCTGCCCTCATAACACTTCCGCTTCCCTTGCTGTTATTGATTTTGTCCTCAATAAAGCTGCTGTTTATCAGGTGTTGTGTTTTACGTTTCTCCAATGCAGATAAACAGGTAATGCCCGGTGCTCGGCAAGAATAAAGCTCAGAAACATTCATAAGTCCTTTCGGGATCGTTTTGCGAGCTTTCTTCTTATCATAACATGAATTATCAAACGGTATTTCCTGAGTTGTCAGCCAATCCTGATAGGCGCGATTCTCATAAAAACGCAACTGCTCTAAACGATGACCTTCATTGCCTGAACACCAATTGATAATTCCTTCCGCAGTAAACAGCGTCATCTGCGTATCGTCGGAAATCAGTGCTTTGCCGCTGACACTGTCTAAGCTGTACTCACGGATACCGCTGTTTCCATATCGTTTGAAAATCTCATTTTCTCCGAGAAATTCTATAGCATAGCCTAAAGCGTCACCTGCGGCTCCGCCGATCAGCGAACCTCGGATTCTATCTCTAAGCATGACCTATTTCTCCTTCCACCAAGAGCTTCTTGCTCCGCAGAAACCGCAGTAATGATCGCTGAACCGCATATTTTTGCCGCATTCCATGCAAAACGAAATTGTTTCATCTGTTGCAATTTCCATCTCGGTTTCTTCAGCATTTACAATCTCTTTTCCGCACATAGAGCAACGGGCGTACTCTATTGGAACTTTAATGCCGCAACACGGCGTATGCCATGCGCGGATAATCTTCGTGGGAGATTTAGGTGCTTCTCCAAAACGCAGAAGAAAAATTGCCCGACGGTATTTGTCTGCGCGTTCCAATGCAGCGTCATCCACCAAGTCCAGCCGAGTTAAGTCGCTGTTGTGCTCTAAGTCTGCCAGTTTGACCTTGGCTGCGATCGGATTTGTTTTTATTTTTCTGACATAATCCATATACGGCACATTATCGTTATGCGTCATCAAAGTGAGCGCTTCTATAACCTCCGCCGGGAAACCATCCGACGCCAAATCGTCAAGAGAAATATCTGTATCTTCTACTACATCATGAAGCAAAGCGACACAGATTGAGCATTCATCGTTCATCTGTTCGGCAAGATGGAAAGGATGATAAACATACGGCAAACCACTCTTATCAACTTGATCTTTATGGGCTTTGAATGAGATTTTCAACGCTTTCTTGGTTAATGGGGTATATATCATTTTATCATCCGTCCTTTCTGTGTATTGGTTGTAAATACTTCTTAGCTTCCCTTGAAGTCAAACTTTCGTAGGACGGGAAAGAAGCATGGTGATACATTTTTTCTGTGACTGTATAGGTATCGTTGCCGCCTAATATATCTTGATAGGTGCGTTCTAAGTTTTCACCATCATCGGAAAAATACCAAATCCATTCATTTGACTTGTCATCTCGTATTGTGACGCTGTTATCATCTGCCTTATAGGTCATAAAAGCGTATGTGTTGTCTGAATTGAATTCCGAAATACTGCCGTTTTCATAACTGTATTCTTTTCGTTCAATAACGCCGTCACTAAACTCGTAGGTCTCAAAAAGAGCCGCCTGCGGGGAATACTTGATCCATAATCCGTTTTCAAGACTACTATTTGACTTATCTTCTAACACGGTGCTGGATTGTGTTGAATTATTACCATTTGATTCTGTCTTAATTTGCTTTTCCAGATAGTTGCAAGCATCGCTGTAGGACATCGAAACATCATCTACACCACGGCTATTTTGGTAATTAATCAAAAGATACGTTTTTACCTTGTCCTCAACCGATTTTCTGTAATCATTAAACTCTTCATATGGCACGTCTTTACCATCAATATGGCACACAGCTTCCTCCGGTTCAGCTAAATGATGTGCCTGTGAATCTGCCAGTGTTTGAGCCGAAAGATTTGTACCGTTCATATCAAATCGAATAACGTGACCGTTCAGTTCCTTTGCTGTAACGCTGTACATCTTATTATCATCGCCAATAAAGACAGAAAAACCTGCCTCCGCACCGGGAATGCTCAATTCAACCTCATCATACAGAGTCTGCACACTATTGTTGTAGGTGACAATGCGTAAATTTATTTCGCCTGTTTTTTCTTCAATTCTGGGGCGATAGTGAATCAATTCATCTATTCCGTCTCCGTTAAAATCCCACAATGCAATTGGCTTTTTATCCATAACATAAGAGAAAGTAGGATCATCAACTAAAAACCATTCCGGATGACTATGCAAATATTCAAGATATGCTTGATATGCAGTGTTTTTCATATCCTCTGTTGGTTTTTCGGTAGGAGGTTCAGTTGGTTTTTCCGTCGCTTTCTCTGTTGTCTTTTCAGTTATTTCCTGAACGGACTGAGTATTGCTATTCGTCTGAGTATTACCGCCTGAACACCCTGCGGTAACCGCCATCATTGCTGTTGCCGCAAAAACAGCGATGAGTGTGCTGACCTTTTTCATTGTTCAACTCTCTCCTATTTGATAATATGTTTATCTCTTTCTTCCGTTGTAATCCTTATTGATATTATCGCTCCAAGACGGCGCCAACGGCACGTTTGCCCTCATGTTGCAGACTGTTTCCGACACGGTTTCAAATACAACAGCCGTTCCCTGACTGTCCGCATGATAATTCACGGAACGATCCGCACCTATACCGAAGTGCCGAGCTGTTTCTACCGAGTCGATGTTCGCACCGATGAACAGGAACTCCCATCCGTACTTTTCTTTTTCGTGCTCGATCATTCGCTTGACTTTATTGCTCGAATAGCGTCGGCTTGCGTTTTCCATACCGTCTGTCATGATAACAAACATGGTGTGTTCGGGAACGTCCTCGGGGCGGGCATATTTATGGACATTTCCAATGTGATGGATCGCTCCGCCGATAGCGTCAATCAGAGCCGTCGCACCGCGAACCGTATAGTCGTTTTCTGTCAGCTTGTTGATTTCAGAAAGCTTCACACGGTCATGAAGCACCTCGCTGACATGATCAAAAAGAATCGTGGAAACATAACATTCGCCGTCCTGTTTGCGCTGTTTCTCGATCAAAGAATTGAAACCGCCGATTGTGTCGCTTTCCAAGCCCGCCATAGAGCCGCTTCTGTCAAGAATAAATACCAGTTCTGTAATGTTGTTTTTCATAATGATTACCTCCAATTATAGATATAAGATTTCTTATCTTGATAACAGTATATCTTATCGGAGGAATCATTTGGTCGCTTTAAAAGCGACATTTATCCTAACAAGACTTGGTCAAACTCAAACAGAGCTTCGTTGATTGTAAAAATATCATACTCGCCCTTTTTGATAAAATACTCGATAATGATATCGAACTTGTTGCTGTGCGTAAGAGAATATCCTGCTTTTGACAGTAAATCCTTTGCCTCGTCAAACGGAAGCTCCAACGCAACAGCGAATGCAGCCGCAGTTGTTTTTCTCGGCTTATACTGCGGATTGCTCCTGATCTTCGAAAACAGCTTGCGATCTACGTTCGCTTTCTTATAGCACTGAACGTCTGTCATTCCCTTCTCGTCAATTTTGCGCATCAGCATTTCCGAAAAGCTCTCGTCGATCTGACCGATTGCTTCGCTTAGACTCAATGACGCAGTCCGATCAAGCATTGGTTCAGCAAACTCGTCATCAAAAAGATAGGTAAACAGGCGCGTTGTATTGTCCTCGTAATGTGCTTCTACATAGCATTCGTCGATATATTCGGTAATATCGTGTATCAGGCGCTTGCTGATTTGAAAACAATCCTTGTCAAATACCACGATATATACCATGATATCGTGATGTATCAGGAATTTGCAAATCTCACTCACGGCGATCTGCAATGCCTGTTCCTTGGGATAACCGTAGGCGCCGGCAGAAATCAACGGAAACGCAACCGAGTCGCAGTGATAATCTTCGGCAAGCTTTAAAGAATTGCGATAGCAGGAAATCAGCTTTTCTTCCTCATGACGACCGCCGCCACGCCAAACGGGGCCTACTGTATGTATGATATATTTGCACGGCAGGCGGTGTGCTCCCGTGATTTTCGCCTCGCCTGTATGACAGCCGCCCAGCGTTTTGCATTCCGCCAAAAGCTCCGGACCTGCCGCACGATGAATCGCGCCATCAACACCACCTCTGCCAAGCAAGGTTTGGTTTGCAGCATTGACGATTGCGTCACAGTTCATTTTTGTTATGTCGTTTCTTACGATTTGAATGGGCATAAGAAGTCCTCGCTATTCTTCATCCGAATGTTTTCTTATTATTTTTTCTATTTCATATTGGTTAATTAAGGATAAGGAATTGGGTTCTAATCCATCTGCTCTTTTTCCCGCATAATCCACTTTTTCAATATCCTTAACCTCATAATCAACATATTCTATTACTACTTCATAATCTCTCCCTTGGAGCTTTACGACATCTCCAATCCGCAGCTTTTCTTTTATTTTAGGATTCTTTCTTTGTTCTGTCAAATAGTTTTCTAATTCATCAATATCATAGGTTTTTCCGTCCGCATGAAAGCTTGAAAAATCAGAAAATGCGTTATTTCTTGTTGGTTTCTTTGAAAATATCTTTTATTGTAACTATTCAGCACCCCACCGCAAAAACTTGATTGGTCTGACCTGATAAAACCATCTTAACTGCGTGATAAGAATCGAACCCGTTTTTGCGGTGGGGTGCTGAATAGTTACCTTTCGTTTTTTATTTCATTATACCTGATTGACAGGCGTTGTCAAGAGAAGAACAATTACATTTTGTCTTTTTTCTCAGAGGGCACACGGCAATCAAATAAATTATAGTTTCAAGTTTTCTTGAATATTCAAAAAAGGCGCTGTGAAGAAACGAAGCTAAAAGCTTCCGACTTCACAGCGCCCTCTTTTTTGCAGCAGTTATGTGGAAAAATGTTGAAAAACCGCACGTTTCCCCTTACCCCAAAGGAACAGCTCTTTGAATATCACGCAGCCTTTTGGAGTCTGTTTTGCTTGTTATAGAATTTGTGGAGGTTAAACCCGATAGAAA
>CACWOX010000030.1 GCA_902762615.1 uncultured Ruminococcus sp.
AGTAACCTGATTTCAGGTCTTCAAGTCGAAAAACGCAAAAAGAAACGACCTTTACAAATGGCAAGCATATTAAGTTAGTGCATATGGGGCTCTGCCCCTCGCTGCAACGCGCTGCGACTTAAAACGATCTTGGGCGCAGCAGAAACAGTGCAATATTAAGATTTGCCTTGCCCCGAGTGGAGCAAAAACTTGTGAATTCAAATTAGCAAAGTCCCTGATTTACGTTATTCTTAATGTTTTACAATCGTCTATTAACTCACCATCACTAAGGAGGACCATTATGAAAAGATTAAGCAAAAGACAAATGCGTATTTTTGCAGTAGGACAGCTGGGATGGTCAATGCTCAGCGGCATCATCAGCGCGTGGTTCGTCACCTTCTACCTTCCCACACAGGCGGATATCGAGGGCGGCGCCCAGCAGTACATCGTGCCGGGTCTGGTCATCGGCGGTTTTCTCACGATTCTCGGTCTGATCACTGCCCTTTCGCGTGTGTTTGACGCGGTCACCGACCCGCTGATCGCCTCTATGTCCGACAGAAGCAAGAATAAGCGCGGCAGACGTATCCCCTTTATGCAGTACGCCGCTGTACCGCTCTCCCTGGTGACGGTTCTGCTGTTCTGTGCGCCTGTTGAGGCTATCAGCAGCACCAACATTATATGGATCTCCGTCTTTATCGTGCTGTTCTATCTCTTTATGACCATGTACTGCACGCCCTACAACGCTCTGATCTCCGAATTTGGCAAAACGCAGGACGACCGTATGTACATCTCTACAGCGATTTCGCTGACATTCTTCGCCGGCACCATGCTTGCCTATACCCCCTTCGTATTCGCGGGTATGCTGCGCGAGTCTTTCGGCTTTGCGTGGAGCTATCGCATCTGCTTTATCGTGCTGGCTGCCGTCGCCTGCATCTGTATGCTGATTCCCACCTTCTGCCTCAAGGAAAAGGAATTTGTCGATACCAAGCCCTCCGAGGTCAATATGCTCAAGTCCCTCGGCGCGACATTCAAAAACGGCAGTTTCCGCACCTTTGTCGGCTCGGATATCATGTACTGGGTGGGTCTGACGCTCTTCCAGACCGGACTTCCCTTCTTTGTCAAGGTTTCCATGAACATTGACGAGTCCTTCACCATGTATTTCCTCGGCGGTATGACCGTCCTCTCCGCCTGCTTCTATCCGATCGTTTCAGGCTTGGTTAAAAAATTCGGCAAAAAGAAGCTGGTTATCACCGGTTTCCTCGGACTGGCGCTCGCCTATGTGATCGCCACCCTGATCGGCATACTCGGTACAGCCGAAAATCCCGGTCTGCTCGGCATCGGCTCTATACCCGGCGTGTTCTTTGGTATCGCCATTTGCGTGATCGCCGCGTTCCCGATGGCTCTTCTGGGCATTATTCCGCAGTCTATCGTCGCGGATGTTGCCGAAGCTGACGGCATTGTGACAGGCGAGAACCGCGAGGGTATGTTCTTCGCCGCCCGTACCTTCGCTATGAAGTTCGGTCAGTCGCTTGCCATGCTCATTTTCACATCTCTCGCCATCATCGGCACCACACAGAACACCAACAGCAACGACATTACCGCCTCCGTACTCGGTATGACCATCGTCGGCATCGTCGCGGTCGTATTCTGCGTACTCGGCGCGATGATTCTCGGCTTCTACAATGAGAAGAAGGTCATGGCGACCATCGACAGCAAGAATTCTCCAGCCGAAGAAACTCCGGCAGAAGATACTCCTGTAGAAGAAGCCCCCGCAGAAGATACTCCTGCAGAAGATACTCCTGCAGAAGATACTCCTGCAGAAGAAGCACCGGCAGAAGAAGTTCCTACCACAGAGGAAACACCTGTCGATACCAATGAAACACCGACCGCGGAAGAAATCGAACAGGAAGTGATGGAGATAACCGAAGCGCCCGTGGAAGAAGTCTCTACCGCCGCAGAAGCGCCTGTCGAGGAAGCACCTGTTGAGGAAGCACCTGTTGAGGAAGCGCCCGTTGAAGAAGTTCCCGCCGAGGAAGAAGAGGACAGCGGCATGGTTACAAAATTTCCTGACGACGAGGAAGGAGAATAAAAGAAATGATCCGCAGATTAGAGGGAGAAAAATCCGCGTTTGTGCTTGATACTAACGCGACAACCTATGTTCTTTCCATCGCTCCCTCGGGGCATGTGGAACATCTGTATTACGGAACGAAAATCAATATCACCGACGCGGCAGAGTGCGACGTGTTCCGTGAAAAGCGGGAATTTGAGCCGGGCAATGTGATTGCCTATTCCCATGATTTTAATACCACTGTGCTGGAGGACATGTGCCTGGAAATGTCCTCCGGCGGACACGGAGACATTCGCGAGCCGTTCCTGGAGCTTGTCCGGGAAAACGGCGTGCGCAGTTCCGATTTCAAATACGCCTCATACGTCATCACGGACGGTCGCTCTCCGCTGCGCACGCTCCCTTGCTCTTACAGCGAGGACGGCAAAATTGAGCACCTCTGCCTGACGCTGACCGACGGCGATCTGGTGCTGGAACTGCACTACTGCGTATTCCCCGACTGCGACGTTATCACCCGAAGTGCCAAACTGATCAACAAGGGCGAAAGCAGTCTTCGCATTGAACGTCTGCTCAGCACGCAGATCGACATTCCCTTCAGCGGCGTGGCGGTGACTTCCTTCCACGGCTCGTGGGCGCATGAGATGAACAAAAACACCGTTCCCCTCACCGCCGGCAAATTCGTCATTGAGTCCCGCGCCGGCTGCTCGTCCAGCCGGGCTAACCCGTTCTTTATGGTACATTCGCCCGACACGTCTGAGAATATCGGCAGCGTTTACGGCTTCAACCTGATTTACAGCGGCAATCATTATGCCGCCGTCGAGGTCAACGCGTTCGGCAAGACCCGCATTGCGGGCGGCATACAGCCCGAAGGTTTCAGCTTCCTTCTGAAAAAAGGCGAAATGTTTGAAACGCCTGAATCAGTGATGACCTTCTCTGCAAACGGCTTCTCGGGACAGAGCGTGAATATGCATAAATTCGTACGCGAACACATCGTCCGCGGCAAGTGGAAGAATCAGCCCCGCCCCATACTGCTCAACAGCTGGGAGGCATGCTACTTCAACATCTCGGAGCATACCCTGCTCGACCTCGCTTCCATTGGCAAGGATATGGGCATAGAAATGCTTGTGATGGATGACGGATGGTTCGGTGAGCGAAATGATGATCAACATTCCCTCGGCGACTGGGATTCCAATTCTAAGAAGCTGCCGCACGGTCTCAAGGGGCTAGGCGACAAGCTCGCCGCCATGGGCATGAAATTCGGCATATGGGTCGAGCCGGAGATGATTAACCAGAACAGCAAACTGTTCGGGCAGCACCCCGAATGGTCGATGGCGATTCCGAAGGCGCTTCATTCCGAGGGCAGAAATCAGCGCATTCTTGACCTTGCCAATCCGGAGGTTGTCAAATTCGTCACGGATAAGATGACGGAGGTTTTCTCCTCCGCCAAGATAGATTATGTCAAGTGGGACATGAACCGCATTTTCTCTGATGTGTATTCACCCTATCTTCCGCCCGAACGGGAAGGCGAAGCGGCTCACCGCTACATCTGCGGTCTTTACAGGATTATGGATGAGCTGACACGCCGATTCCCCGATATACTCTTCGAAGGCTGCGCCTCGGGCGGCAATCGCTTTGACTTGGGCATACTCTGCTACTTCCCGCAGATCTGGGCGAGCGACAACACCGACGCGCTCAGCCGCGCCTATATTCAGGAGGGCTACAGCTACGGCTACCCGCAGTCGACCTACACCGCCCATGTTGCGGCAAGCCCGAATCATCAGACCCTGCGCGAGACCTCGCCCGAAACCCGCTTCGGCGTGGCTTCCTTCGGCGTGCTTGGCTACGAATGTGACGTGCGCGACCTCTCCGGCGAGATGAAAAAAAAGCTCGCGGCACAGATCGAGCTTTACAAGAAGCTGCGCAACGTGCTGCAATACGGGCAGCTCTACCGCGTGCGTTCCGGCAATGTGCATGAATGGATATGCGTGTCTCAGGACAAAACGCAGGCGGTCGGCATGATGCTTCAGGAGCTTGTGCAGCCCAACACGCAGGCAGAGCGGTTCTTTGCAAAGGGTCTTGACCCGGAAAGAACCTATCATTTCTACAATGTCTCGCAGCGTGTGGACATCAAGCAGTTCGGCAGTCTGGTCAACACCATATCGCCCATTCACATCAAGCAGGATTCCATGATGCATAACATCGTTGCAAAGGCGGTCAACATGAAGGGCGAAGCAGAGGACGTCACCGCGTCCGGAGCGGTGCTCATGTCAACCGGCGTTGCATTGAAACCAGCCTTCTCCGGCACAGGCTTCAACGAGAATGTGCGCGTGTTCCTCGACTTCTCGCTGAGAATGTATTTTTTAGAAAGCAAGTAAATGATTCAACCCATCTAATTTTCAAAAATAAAATCGGGCTGCATTTTCTGGAGCAATCCATTAAATGCAGTCCGGCTTTTTTACTTTACCAATCAATGACTGACTACTGTTTATTTGTTTACAGCATGTCAATAAATTTCATGAATGCAGCCTTTCCTTCCTTATCGCGCTTGAATACCCCTGCGTCCTCCAGAACATGCTCAAATACCCGTCCGACTTCTTCTTCCAGCACGGTGCGCACAAGCTCACGCGATCTTCCTGCAAGAATCGGCGCAAATTCCGCAGCCCATTCGGCATGTTTGGCGATCTGCTCGTTGGAGGCGATATCCTTGCCTTCAACGATGTAATTCTCTAAAAGTTCCAGCTCCTTCTGCAATCTGGACGGCAGCACGGCAAGTCCCATCACCTCAATAAGCCCGATGTTTTCCTTCTTGATGTGGTGCCACTGGGCATGCGGATGATACAAGCCCATCGGGTGCTCATCCGTGGTGAGATTGTTGCGCAGGCAGAGGTCGATTTCGTAATCCTCGCCTCTGCGCCTTGCAATCGGAGTGATGGTATTGTGGGGCGTGCCGTCGGTCTCTGCTAAAATCATCGCGTCGCGGTCGGTGTATGCTCTCCATTTGGCAAGAATGTGGGTTGAGAGTTCGGTAAGTCTGCCCGAATCCGCGCTTCTCAGGCGAATAACCGAAAGCGGCCATTTTACGATGCCTGCGGTCACGTCCTCATAGCCTGTGATTTCAAAGGGGGTTTCGATCTCCGCCCTTTCCATCGCAAAGGTGTAGCGTCCTCCCTGGAAGTGATCATGGCTGAGAATAGAGCCGCCCACAATCGGCAGGTCGGCATTGGAACCCACAAAATAATGCGGGAACTGACGCACAAAGTCAAAGAGCCGCGCGAATGCCTTTTGGTCTATCTTCATGGGAACGTGCCGGCTGTTGAAGACAATGCAGTGCTCATTGTAATAGACATACGGGGAATACTGGAAGAACCAGTCGTCTCCGGTCAGTTCGAGCGGAATAATGCGGTGGTTCGATCTGCCGGGATGTCCTATTCTGCCGGCGTAGCCTTCATTCTCGGAGCAGAGCTGGCAGAGCGGGTAGGAAGTGGATTTGTTTTTTCCGGCGGCTGCGATGTCGCGCGGGTCTTTCTCCGGCTTGGAAAGATTGATCGTAATGTCCAGCTCGCCGTACTTGCACTCGAATTTCCACTTGCGGTCGCGTGCTATGCGGTCGCGGCGAATGTAATTGGTGTCACAGCTGAATTGATAGAAGCGGTTTGTCGCTTCCACGGGGGACTGTTTATAAAGCTCCCTGAATTCACGGATTACCTGCGATGGTCGGGGCATCACGCAGTTCATCAGCTTGGCGTCGAATATGTCGCGATTCTCGGTAGAGTCGGAGATGATTCCCCTTTGAGCAGCGATGTCGCACAGCTCGCCCAATACCCCGGCAAGCGTCTTTTTATCCTGTCCTGCTTCGGGCGGGGAAGTCTCGTAATTATCCTCGCCCATCACGGCAAGCAGCATGTTTCTGGAATATACACGCTCGCAAGGGTCGATAAGCCCGTTTTTTACGGCGTAATCAATCAGTCTGTCTATTGCTTCATACAGCATTAGTATATCCTCCCTGTCAGCATTTTTTCGCTCCGTCGCCCGGTCGCACATTATAAACCGCGCATTCTATGCCGAATTTATTTCTGTAGGCTTCTTTGATCTGTTCGGTAAATTCCTTCTCACTGCCGCGGCGTATCAGATTCACGGTGCAGCCGCCGAAGCCTCCGCCCGTCATTCTGGCACCGTACACAAAGGGCATTTCCCACGCCTGCGCCGCCAAAAAGTCCAGTTCCTCGCAGGACACCTCGTAATCGTCGCGCAGCGAAATGTGGGATTCATTCATCAGTCTGCCAAAGCATTCGATGTCTCCGCTTTGCAAAGCCTGTGCAGCCGCAATGGTGCGTGCGTTCTCGCTGACTGCGTGTCTTGCGCGTCTGCGGCAGGTTTCATCTGCAATACAGCTCTCCAGTCGGGCAAATTCCGCATTGTTCAGTGAACACAGAGAGGGTATTTTCCGTTGCTCGCAGATGTTGGCAAGCGCGGTTTCACATTCCCTGCGGCGGGTGTTGTAGGCGGAGGAAGCAAGCGAATGCTTCACACCGGTATTCACAATGACAACCGAGGCAAGGTTCGGGTCAATGGGCGCGTATTCCACATCGAGGGTGTATGTGTCGAGCAGCAGGGCGTGTCCGTCACGCCCCATTGCACTCGCAAACTGATCCATTATGCCGCAGTTGACGCCTATGAAGCGGTTTTCGGCAAACTGACCGAACACGGCATTCTGCTGCGGTGTGACATGCAGTCCCCAAAGCTCGCAGAGCACTCTTCCGGTGAGCACCTCGAGAGCAGCAGAGGATGAAAGCCCTGCACCGTCGGGCAGATTTCCCTTGAAGAGAAAATCGGCGCCCGATTGCGGCTCATACCCGAACCGGCTGAATGTGGCTATCACCGCCATCGGATAATCCGACCATATCCCGCTGCGAACAGGCTCCTTCGGGGAGCGTTCCGACACGCCCGCATTCGGGAAATTTGCCGAGTAGAAGCCGAATCTGCCGTCGCTGCGCGGAGCAGCCATGCATTCTATGCCGAGGTCGATAGCGCAGGGGAACACCTTGCCGCCGTTGTAATCGGTGTGGTCGCCTATCAGGTTCACCCTTCCGGGGGCAAAGCAATGTACTGTATGCCGCCGCCCGAACACCGCGAGGAAATCACTGCTCGATAAAATATGCACATAAATTCCTCCCAATATCATTATAATTCTATTATAAATGATATGCATGCTTAAATCAATAGCTAAACCACAAATATTTACAACTTACCGATTGAATTTACCCGATAAGCTGTTATATTATTATATAATAGAAATAATTTATTAAAGGCAATTTGAAAGGCTGACATTACGTGATGAAATATTTATTTCGCATTGCCGGCAGAGCGGTATTCGCGGCACAGCTTGCCTGACGGGGATACTATTCTTATGTCCGGCGCTTTGGGTGACCGTCCCGATGCTTGCGACGGCATTCTGAACGGAATCATCAGTCTGCGCTTTTGGTGGCTGACATCAGAGCAGAACTTACCGAACCGTGATATTATCAAGGGCTTGAACGTGAGGAAATTCTATGTGCAGCTTATGTCATACCTCAGGGAAAAGCTTTTTGATTTGCTTTGTGCAAATTTAATGAAAAATCATGGATGAAAAGCGATATTTTATCCATAGCGAGATCCTTTGTGTCCTTATTTTGGTACCGCAAAGGGTTGACAGCCAACTTTTGGCTCAGATGCTATTGAATATTGTGTCTCAGAATGGTATAATAATTACCAAGTCCGAGATACGGCTTATGAATAATGACTGCGACGCACCACTGATATAAGAAGCCCAGGCTTGTTTTGCAAAACAATGTCAGGGCTTCTTTTTAATAATTTTAATTTAAATATAACTTCACTCGTTTCTTTACGGCATTATAGCAATTGTGAAATGAAAATGGAAAAAATCATAAAAAACTATTGTACATTTTTATTATTGTATGATATAATGATGATATGCAAGCGGAAAAATCTGCTTTGTGAATAACTAAAGGGAGAGATTAACTTGTTACACAAAATCACCAAATCGTGTGTATGTGTTGGTCTGGCGCTTATGCTTGGCTTCTCCGCGCTGGCATTTGGAAAGACTTCCGCAGCCAATACGGTAATGGCTGCCTCCGGTGAGGTAACGGTTGCCGTTGACCCGACGGGCAAAGGTGACGGCTATTCGGCAGTGCTTTACGATAACACCAACGGATTGCCTACCTCTGAAGCCAACGCCATCACCGAGACTGCCGACGGTTTTATCTGGATAGGCAGCCACAGCGGACTCATTCGCTACGACGGCAAAAATTTTGACCGTATTGATTCCACAACGGGTGTATCCAGCGTTGTCAGTCTGTTTGTTGACAGCAAGGAACGTCTGTGGATCGGCACCAATGACAGCGGCGTTGCCGTTATGGAAAGCAATGATTACCGCCTTTACAACCAGAAGGACGGTTTGACGTCTTCGTCAGTTCGCTCGATAGTGGAGGACACCGACGGCTCCATCTATATTGCAACTACCAAGGGCATTGCAAAGGTGGATTCGGAGAACAACCTTAGCATGCTGAAAGATGACAAAATCAGCGGCGGATATGTACGTCTTCTCAGCCTTGGCAATGACGGCGTTATCTACGGCGTTACTAACGAAGGCTCCGTTTTTACCATGGAAGGCGGAAGCATTAAGAACTTCTATAATGCCGATGAGCTGGGAGTTTCCGATGTCCGCACCATTATGCCTGATTCCGAGAAGGCAGGAATCGTTTATTTGGGAACTTCTCAGAGCACAGTGTATGGCATTGACATCAACGGTGAGCCGAAGGTTATTAAAACCGTCGATATTTCACCGCTCAGTTATGTCAATTCCATCAACAGCCTCGGAGGTAAAATCTGGGTATGTGCAGATAACGGTATCGGTCTGTTGGAAGGCGATAAGCTTTCCCGTCTGAGCAATCTGCCGTTAAATACCTCCGTAGAGGGAATGATTGCCGACTATCAGGGCAACCTTTGGGCGGCGTCCTCAAAGCAGGGCGTTATGAAGATTGTTCCGAATCAGTTTACCGATATTTTTGAGAAGTACAACATTCCGGAGACGGTTGTTAATTCTGCCTGCATGTATGACGAAATGCTGTTTGTCGGCGGCAAGAGCAGCGGTCTTACCGTTATCGGAAAGAACGGAGTGATCGACAGCCTTCCTTTGACAAAAGCTGTTACCGCCTCCGGTAAGAGCTTTGATGGGAAGGATCTCATAGAGATGCTGGACGGAAGCAGAATTCGCTCCATTGTGCGCGACAGCAAGAAGCGCCTGTGGATTTCCACATTTGGCGACAACGGTTTGCTGAGATATGAAAACGGCACCGTGGTCAGATTTTCAAACGAGGACGGTCTTCCTTCCGACCGCGTGAGAACCGTCATTGAAATGAAGAACGGCAAATACGTCGCAGCATGCTCGGGCGGCGTTGCGGTGATAGAAAATGACGCTGTTACAGAGATTTACAACGAGTCCAACGGCATTGAAAATACGGAAATACTCACTGTTGAAGAGGGAATAAAGGGTGAAATCATCGCCGGCACCGACGGCGGCGGTATTTATGTGATCAACGGCGGAAACGCGTTCCACGTCGGTCTGCAAGCCGGTCTTTCTTCCGAAGTCGTCATGCGCATCAAGAAGGACGCGACCAAGGATATTTTCTGGATTGTCACGAGTAACTCCATCGGCTACCTTGATGAGAATCTAAATGTGACAACCATTGAAAAATTCCCCTATTCAAACAACTTTGACCTTTATCAGAACAGCGACGGGGATTTGTGGATACTCAGCAGCAACGGTATCTATGTGATATCCTCTGATGAAATGGTAAAGAACGAAGAAATCAATCCCACCTATTACGGCAGGGACAACGGTCTTTCCTGCATTGCTACCGCCAATTCCTACAGCGATCTTACCGAATCGGGGAATCTTTATATTGCGGGCACCACAGGCGTCGCCAAGGTCAATATCGGAAAATCACTGGAAGAGGTCAATAATGTCAAACTCGCTGTGCCTTGTGTGGAGGCTGACGGCAACAGGATATTCTTTGACGAATCGGGCAAGGTGACGATTCCCGCTTCTACCAAGAAGCTGACGATTTACAGCTATGCTTTCAATTATTCGCTGGTCAATCCCGATGTGACCTACCGTCTCGAGGGCTTTGACAGCAATGACACTACCGTTAAGCGCAGCGAGCTTGTGCCGATAGATTACACCAACCTCAGCGGCGGCGAATATAAATTCGTCATGCGGGTGGGCGATCAGGGCAGCGATACGGAAGAGCTGACCATGCGCATTGTCAAGGAAAAGGCGATGTACGAGCTGACATGGTTCAGAATCGTCTGTGCGGGTGTGGGTCTGCTTTTCCTGATGATAGTGGTGATGGCTTATAACCGTTCCAAGACAAGGAAGTTCCTCCAAAAGGAAAAGGAACAGAAGCAGCTTATCCGCGAGATCGTCGAGGCGTTCGCCAAGGTTATAGATATGAAGGATAAGTACACCAACGGTCATTCCACACGCGTGGCTGAATACACCGTGATGCTCGCAAAAGAGCTGGGATATGACGAAGATACCATCGAGAATTTCTACAACATTGCCCTTTTGCACGACATCGGCAAGGTCGGTATTCCGCCCGAAGTGCTCAATAAGCCGGGCAAGCTCACCGACGAGGAATTCAAGACCATCAAGTCGCATACAGTCCTCGGTTACGATACCCTCAAGGGAATCAGCATTATGCCTGAGCTTGCCATAGGCGCCGGTTCTCACCATGAGCGTCCCGACGGCAGAGGATATCCTAAGGGGCTTAAAGGCGATGAGATTCCGCGTGTAGCTCAGATCATCGCTGTTGCGGATACCTTTGACGCCATGTATTCCAACCGTCCGTACCGCAAGCGCATGAATTTTGAAAAGGCAGTTTCCATTATCAAGGAGGTTCGCGGCACACAGCTGCAAAGCGACGTTGTCGATGCCTTCCTGCGTCTGGTGGATAAGGGCAAGTTCCGTGCGCCCGATGATTTTGGCGGCGGCACGACCGACGATATCAACAATATCCATAGGAAACAGAATGAAGAGGAAACGAAAAAGTAAATAGAATATTAATCCAAAAATGCCCGAAAAACCGTGTAAAAAGTTTGTTGATTCAGCCTATGTTAATTTCGGCAGAAAAATGTTATAATTATGTTGTTCATAATTAGAATGTTATAGGGGAAAATAGCCCCATAAAATTTTTCGGTCGAGGTGATCTTAATTATGTTGAACATAGGCGATACTGTGGTTTTCGGGACGGAAGGAATATTCACTATCGAAGAAACGACTCAAAAGGTGATCTGCGGCAAAAAGACAGATTATTATGTTCTTAAATCAACGAGCAAGGACAATTCTGTTGTGTATCTGCCCATGAACAACCAGATGCTGCTCGAAAGGGCAAAGCCTCTGGTGACCAGGGAAGAGATCGGTCGACTTATCGAGAATATCCCCAATTCGGAGGACTGCTGGGTGGACGATCACAAGCAGCGCAAAGAGAAATTCAACAGGATATTGCAGAGCGGCGACCGCCAAGATATTATGGCTCTGGCAGGCACGATACATAATAAGCAGAAGGCACAGCTTGCGGCTCATAAAAAGCTCAATGCCTCGGATGAACGCATACTGCGCGAAGCCGAACGTATCATCAATCTGGAGTTTGCATTTGTGCTCAATATTGCTCCTGATGAGGTCAAGGATTACATCAGAAATCGCATGAGCGTTTCCGCTTAATTCGATTTAAACCAAATCACAAAATAATAATACCGTCCGTTGTCATCATTTTCTGAGAACACCGGACGGTATTTTTGTGCTTATAAGGTTTTGTTTAGCTGTTTAGCTGCTTAGTTGCTTAGTTGCTTGTTTAGTTCATAGCTCTGTCGCTGTCAAAAAGTCTCGATACTTCGCTGCCCAGTCCGAAGTTTTCACGCTGCTTTAGCTCAGGGTCCTTCGCCAGAATATCCTTTGCCGCTTCCTGCGCCATGGTAAATATCTGCATGTCGGTCATCATGTTGGCAATCTTCATATCAGGAAGTCCGTGCTGGCGTGAACCGAAGAAATCGCCGGGACCGCGCTGTTTTAAATCCTCGTTGGCAATTAAGAATCCGTCGTTGGTCTGACACATGATCCTGAGTCGTGAAACAGCCGCGTCATTTCTTGCGTCGCTGATGAGTATGCAGTAGGACTGAACGCTGCCGCGTCCCACACGTCCTCTGAGCTGATGAAGCTGCGAAAGCCCGAAGCGTTCGGCGTTTTCGATGATCATTATGACAGCGTTGGGAACATTCACGCCGACCTCGACAACCGTTGTGGAAACCAGCACGTCAAGCTCTCCGGCTGCAAATGCCTGCATGACGCTGTCCTTTTCGGCACCCTTCATTCGTCCGTGGAGCAGCCCCACCCGACAGCCCTTCAGATACCCTTGGGCAAGGCTTTCGGCGTAATTCTGCGCCGCCTTCATGTCGCCGCTGTTTTCGCCTTCCTCTACCAGAGGACAGATCACATATCCCTGATATCCGTCAGCGACGTGTTTTTTGACAAAATTATAAGCCCGTTCGCGCTTGCCGCCGTCCACAAAGTAGGTGCTTACCGGAACTCTGCCCTTTGGCATTTCGTCCAGAACCGAGATGTCGAGATCGCCGTATATGATCAGCGCAAGCGTGCGCGGAATGGGAGTGGCAGACATTACCAGAACATGCGGGTTATTGCCTTTGGCGGCAAGCGCCCCGCGCTGATTCACACCGAATCGGTGCTGCTCGTCGGTGATCACCAGACCGAGCGACGCAAATTCCACCCCGTCCGAAATCAGCGCATGCGTGCCTATCAGCACGTCGATCATTCCGAGCGCCGCCAGCTCACGGACATTGCGCTTCTGAGCCGCCGTCATGGAGCCGGTCAGCAGTCCAACGTGAATGCCGCATGGCTCCAATAGCTCGGAAAATGAGCGGAAATGCTGTTCGGCGAGGATTTCGGTCGGAGCCATGAGCGCCGACTGTATGCCGTTTTTGGCGGCGGTGTGGCAGATCGCTGCCGCTACGGCGGTTTTGCCCGAGCCGACGTCGCCTTGCAGCAGGCGTGACATGGGCTGTCCGTCTGTCGACATGTCCCTGATGGCGTCAAGCGCGGCGCGTTTCTGGGCGTTTGTCGGCTCAAATGGCAGCATTTTCCAGAATTCCTCTGTGCAGTCATTGGCTATTTTTAGTCCGGCAATTCCCCGCCTGCGTCCTTTGAGACGAAGCAAGCCCAGCTGAAGTATCAGCAGTTCTTCAAAGACCAGTCTGTCGCGTGCGGTCGCCAGAGTTTCATTGTCGTAGGGAAAGTGTATCTGAGTGAGCGCGTAGCGAATATGGCAGAGCTTGTATTTTGCCCTGACCGATTCGGGCAGGGGATCGGCAAGGTCTTCGGGAAGCTCGGAGATGACCTGCTCCACCACCTTGGCGATCTGTCGGGAGGGAAGCCCTTCGGTTGCCCGATAGACCGGAACGATTCTGCTGCATTCGGCGGAGTCAAACATGGGAGAAGTCATTTCCGCGCCGTTTGAGCCGACAAAGAGCTTGCCGCGGAATATATAGCTGTTTCCCTGCGTCAGCATTTTGGGAATGTAGGGATTATTAAAGAATGTCACACGGAAGCCCTTTCCCTCTTCGTCCACAGCCCTTGCGGAATAGAGCATTCGGTTGCCTTTGAGCCGGACGGAACGCACCTGCGACGAAATCGCAGCCCTGATGCAGCAGATTTCACCGCTCTCGGCGTTGGCTTTGGCTTCTTCGACCGAAATGCAGCTGCTCCAATCCTCATATTCCCTCGGATAATACCGCAAAAGGGCGTCGGAAGAATCGACACCCAGCTTCTCAAAAAGCTGCGCACGCTTCTCACCGACACCCTTGTAAAATTTAAGAGGCTTGGATTCAATTTGCTTCAAATCAAAATCCTTGTTGTCGTTCATTGAATTACCCTATTATTCAACAGAGAGAATGTAGTAGTAGACAGGCTGACCGCCGTTGACCAAAGTGACCTCGACATTCTTGGCAATCTTGGTCTCGATAAACTTGCGGGTCTCTTCGGCTTCCTCGTCGGTTACGTCCTCGCCGTAGATCAGTGTGATGAAGGCGGAATTTTTTGTTACCATCTGCTTAGCAAGCTTGGCAATAGCCTTGCTGCGGCTCTTTTCGGTAAATGTGAGCTTGCCGTTGATGAGACCTAAAAGCTCGCCTTCCTTGATCTTCTTGTCGTTGAATTCGGAATTTCTGGCGGCGTAGGTGATTTGTCCGGTACCGACCTTCTCGGCTGCTTTGTACATATCGACAGCATTCTCGTCCGTGCTGTTGTCAGGGTCAAATGCGAGCATGGCGGTGAGACCCTGCGGAATAGTCCTTGTGGGCAGAACAACCACCTTTCTGTCGGCAAGCGGGATTGCCTGTTCGGCAGCCATGATGATGTTCTTGTTGTTGGGCAGGACGAAAACCGTCTCGGCAGGGGTTGCCTGAACAGCTTCGAGAATGTCTTCGGTAGAGGGATTCATTGTCTGACCGCCGGATACGACGTTCTCACAGCCGAGGTCATGGAAGAGAGATACCAGACCGTCGCCGGCTGCGACAGCCACAAATCCGACCTCGCCCTCGACAGGCTCGACTCTCTCCAGCTTTTTGGGAGCGGAAGCGCCTGCATTCTCATGCTGCTTGCGCATGTTTTCTATCTTATTGGAAATCAGAGAGCCGTAGGTGAGACCTCTTGTGATGGCGTCACCCGGCTGATTGGTGTGTACATGAACCTTGATGATCTCTTCGTCGTCCACCACCACAACGCAGTCGCCGATGGTCTCGAGATATGCTCTGAGCTTTGCGGGATCGTTGTCGTTTCCCTTCTCGACAATGAACTCTGTGCAATAGGTGAAGTTGATGACGTCATCGAACTGCGCAACGGTGCTCTTGAAGGAATCGACGTCGCCCTGAGCAGCAGCGGAATCGGTGACCTCGCTTGCGGTGATAATGCCGTCACGGAATACCGACTGCATTCCGCGGAAGATGTAGCAGAGACCCTGTCCGCCCGCGTCAACCACACCTGCTCTTTTAAGAACGGGCAGCAGCTCGGGGGTGGTTTCAAGAGCGTCCTCTGCGGCGTTGCAGATTTCGTCCCAGACGTAATTCGCATCGTTGTTGAAGCTGGCTGCGACGCGTCCTCTTTCGGCTGCGACACGGCCGACTGTGAGAATGGTGCCCTCGGTGGGCTTCATGACAGCCTTGTATGCAGCCTCAACGCCGAGTGTCAGAGCATTGGCAAGATCACTGCCGTTTGCCTCTTCTACGCCTTTAAGTCCCTTGGAAAAGCCTCTGAAAAGAAGCGAAGTGATAACGCCGGAATTACCTCTGGCGCCTCTGAGCAGAGCGGAAGCCGCCTTGCCTGCCACAACGCCTGCCGGCTCGTCGTCGCTCATCTGCATAAGCTCCTTGCGTGCAGCCGACATGGTCATGGACATGTTGGTACCTGTGTCACCGTCGGGAACCGGGAAGATATTGAGTTCGTCGACGGAACGCTTCTTATTTTCAATCAAATTTGCGCCCGAGATAATAGCGTCGCGCAAAACACTGCCTTTAATCACAGCAAGCACTCCCTAAATATAAGATTTTACCTGTAATATATTAAACCTCTTTGCAACAGGGGAAAAACCCGTCCAAAAAGATCTTCAACAAAAGAATTATAGCACAACTTTCTTCGTTTTACAATGCAATAACAGCAATTATTTTTATTAAAACAATAAATATTTTGTTAATTTTAGTGTTTGTTTTATGATGAAGGACCGGTTTTTGTGACCTTCCACTGCTGCATGTTGTAAAATAACTGATCTTCCGCGATATTTCCCACTCCCTCGAGCGAACGGGCATAAACTGCCATTCCCATGCGATAGCAGAGCGGTATGAAGGGCAGCTCGCTTTCAAACGCGGTGATGAAATCTTCTATCTGACCGAGCCCCAGCCGGTAATTGGTGTATGTTCGTACCGAATCATAGGCGAGAGGCCCGTTGTACAGCCCCTGTTCGGGCGTGAACAGCGCACCGATGTCCATGTCGTTCAGCACCGAATATTCCGCGAGGTAGAGGTGATATTTGCCTTCGGCAGCCCGGTTTATCAGTCCGTTGCCGGAAATCTCGGTAATATCCACATTGATTCCCACCTTGGCAAGCTGATTCTTGACGCTCTCGGCGGCTGCCATGTGGCGTGGATTCTTGCGGCAGACCAGAAGGTTGAAGCTGAGCTGCTTGCCGCCCTGATCTTCGCGGATTCCGTTGTTGACTATCACGTATCCCGATTGATCGAGCGCGTCCTGCGCAAGGCTTATGCTGGAACGTCCGCTGCCTTTCTGGAATTTTGCCGCCTCCTTCCAGTTGGGGGTGAAAGGACCAGTTGCTCCGAGCGCCATTCCGCCGAAGCCTGCCGCGGCGACCTCATTGGTGCTGATGGCGTAGCTGATGGCGTGGCGGACGTTTTCGTCGGCAAGCGCGGTGTCGTTGGTATTCATGCCGAGATAAAGCAGGTGATTGATGTCCACCTTGCGGTAATTGGCGTTGACGTTCTTTGGTGTGCCGTCCCGCATGTCGGTATACATATAGGATACCGTGCCAATCTCTATACTGTGGACAATGCTCTCCACGGTGGGCAGTTCCTTCAGGGCTATCGTCTCCACCGACACCTTATCGGGATTGTACCATTTGTTGTTTTTTATCAGAAGGGTTTTGTCAAGTCTGCCGTCCTGCAAAGTGGCAAATTTAAATCTGCCGCTGCCGATGTGGGGAAGGTTTTTGTCCGCATTTGGGTCGTAGTGGACGATGGGGAAGTCGAGCAGCCGGTAGGAATTGACATGCTCGTTCTGCATCATGAATGTGACGGTCATGCCTTTGACGGAGCAAGACGTTACATTTTTGAGCTGGTCGTAATAGCAGCTTTCCTTGCGCGAGGCGAGATAATAGGAATAACTGATGTCGTCGGCAGTCAGCGGGTCTCCGTTGGAGAAAACGATGCCGGAACGTATCTGCACGGTGATGATTGTGTGATCGACCTTAATGGATTTGGCGATAATGTATTCCGGCTCGAAATCGGGATTGATCTGTATCATGCTGTCATAGAGCAGATAACAGATATTCTTGGTGAGGGTGGACTGGCAGGTGTAGGGGTTGAAGTCGTCGCCGGAGGTATAGGGCAGCGTCATGTCGGTTTCGGTGATTTTGCTGACGTCTATTTTGTTCTCGGCGTCCAGAGAGGTGTGATAGAGCTGTGAACGCCGTTCTTCGGCAGCCTCCCAGTCGTAATCCGTCTTGTCACAGCCGACAGCGGCAAACAGCATTGCAGCTGCAAGAAGCAATGCTAAGCAACGTAAACTACGCAAGCATCGCGGTCGTCTGTTTGTAACCCATAATTTGTACAACACACTGCCTCCTCTCGTATAAACATTATAAACGTGTGAAATCGTGCGGTGAATTTCCGCATTGGTCAGCTTCAGTTCCACACAGGAAACTATACAGTATACAGCATACAGCAAAAAATCAGTTTGAGATGTTAATTCTCTCTACTTCGACGGTTTTTCCGCTCCTTTCGTCTATGACGAATACCACGGCGTTGAGCATGCATTGTCCGTCGGCGTAGCTCAGTCGCACGGGGACTTTTGTTTTCAGCTTTTCGATGGCAGCTTCAATAGACACGCCTATCACGGAATTAACGGGTCCGGTCATTCCCACGTCGGTGATGAAGCCGGTGCCGCCGGGAAGTATCTGTTCATCGGCGGTCTGCACGTGGGTATGTGTGCCGAACATCGCGCTTATCCTGCCGTCGAGATAACAGGCGAGCGCGCGTTTTTCGGCGGTTGCTTCGGCGTGCATGTCCATGATGATGATTTTTTCGTCAATTCCTTCAAGCAGCTGATCCGATGTGACAAAAGGGCAGTCCAGCACGGGATTCATGCCGACGGTACCCATCATATTGATCACCCGGATGCGAGTCCTTCCGAGGTCGATCACCCGGCTCCCGATGCCCGGAGCCTTCGCGGGATAATTGGCGGGACGTATTACCGGAAGGTTGTCGCTTTCGTAAATGGGATAGCTCTCCTTACGCTGAAAGGAATGATTGCCAGTAGTAATCAGATCGACGCCGCAATTCAGCAGGTAGTTGGCAGAATCCGGGGTAATGCCGTTGGTGTCGGCGGAGTTTTCTCCGTTGACTATGACGGCGTCTATCTTTTTCAGCTTTTTCAAAGCGGGGAGGTGTCTGTGAAGATATCTCATGCCGACCGTTCCGATAACGTCGCCTATGCAAAGAACAGTGATCAAATTTATTATCCACTCTTTCTATATTTAAATGGTGTTATGGGGGTTAACTCTTTGTAAATTTTGATGATACGTCGCTGCCTTCGGATTGGGACAGCTTCATGGCGAGATAATGGAGAGACAGTCGGATCTGTTCAATCTCGCGGAAGGCGTCGTTGTACACCTCAATTGCCCAGAATGCCTTATCGTCATCGCCGCTCATGGCGCTCTGCATTGCGGCAAAATCCTCGGTTCCCCTGCCGGGCAGCAGACAGTCGTGTTCACGGTCGCAGTCGCTGATGTGAATATTGCGTATGTGTCCGCTGAGAGAACGGACGAATTCCACCGAGGCAAAGCCTGCCCTGCGAGCCTGCTTGTTGTCGAAGGTGAATAATGCCTTGTCGCCGAGATATTCAATGAGCTTTCGGCAGAATTCAGGGGTCTGGGCAGTATGGGTGTAGACATTTTCATGCAGCAGCGTCACGCCGAATTGCCCGCCGCATTCATAAATCATGTTGTACCGCTCGATGTACTTGTCCTGAGAGACCATCACGCGGCTTTTGCCGATGTTGCTTCCGCCGTGGAACACGAGATAATCCGCGCCGAGCTTTGCCGCCGCGTGAAAGTACTGCTTGTACAGTTCGATGCCGTCCGCAAAGCGGCGCTCACTGTAATCCGAAAAGAACATTGCCGATTCCAGCATGCTGTAGAAGGGATGCACCGAATGAACCTCCGCTCCGTAATACCGGAGCATCTTGCGCATTTCCCTGAGATAACCGTCAGTCAGCTCTGAAAATGTGCTGAAATGCACCTCGAAGTGAGAAATCCCCGCCTCCGCAGCGGTTTGCAGAGCAATCTCAGTATCCATAGGGTAAAAGCAGGATGTGGATATTCCCACCGTCGCCATACCGTCAAGCCTCCCTTTTTTTGCAGAATATGCCGGATTTTGATGTATTCTCAAACTCACCTGCATATGATAGAATGTATTTGCAGGCAGGTCAAAAGACTGCGTAAGCTTTATTATAAAACATTTCGGAGGATTAATCAATGAATAATGAAAAATTTTCTGACTTTTCTTTATTTTTTTCAAGTTTGGGCAAGACAGCGAGTCAATACCTCTGCTATGTCACGGCTGTGTTCATTATTTCAGGGCTCATATGCGCGGGTCTTTACCTGAACATCTTCGGATTTGTCGACAGGGTGAATTCATACATATTAGCCGATGAGCTGATGCACAGCATGATCAGAAGCACGGCAGCGGCTACGCTGATGGCTCTGCTGATTGACCTGATGGAGAAGAGATACGGCGGCCAATCATAAAAATTCTTAATAAAATTCTTATAAAATCTTTCCCGAATATGCCGTTGAAATGTCTTGTAATTGTGGTGGAAATGTGCTACAATATGTTTTCAAGAGTGAAAAAGCAAAAGGGATATTTTTCAATGGATGAAGGAGGGATATTTTTTGAAAACCAACACCAAAAAAACAGCGAAGCTGCTGGATCAATACGACAGCATTTTTTTGCAGTACATTGAGGGAAAACAAAAGGATGGGAAGAAAGCGCAGCAGAAGCGCGAAAAGAAACTCGACCGCGCCGAGGAGCTTTGCCGCAGGGCGTTTTCGCTTTGCCGCGAGGATATAGCAAACGGCGTCTCTAATGTGGGGGAAGGACTGATCCACTGCATTTACAGGCTGAGCACGGTTTATTTCCGCCGCGGCAGGGAAGAGGAAGCCGAACCGCTGCTTGCCGAGATATACGATGACAGAAAGACCTATTGCAGTTCTTTGCTGCTGACGGAATGTCTTGGATATTACGGCAGCATTCTCTGTGAAAGCGGAAGGTATGACAAGGCGGCTCAGGTGCTGGATGAATTTCTTAACCGCGTAAACAGCGAGATTTCGCAAGGCATCTATCCCGAGGGAATTGTACCGGACGATGCGCGTGCCGTCTGCCGCGGACTTGGCAACGCGGCATGTGCCTTCACCTATGCCGATATCGGCGAGGGCTTTGCGCCCGATCGCTTCACGCTGCCGTCTGATTTGCTGGACAAAATGGCGGAACACGGCGTTGAGACGGATAATGACAATATCAAAAAGGCTGCATATTACGCCGCGAGTCAGCAGCTGTTTCTGACCTGCTACGAGACCGTTCCGGGGGCTGACGTCAGCCGTGTGGAGAAATACTCCGAAAAATGCGTGGCTGCATGCAGGAAGAGCAACCGTAATGATCTTTATTTTCCGGCTGCCATGCGGCTGATTGCTCTGGCGCGTGCGCGTGACTGCCGTTTTTCCGACGCAGCCGAGATGTGTCGTCTGACGCTGGACAAATGCTCGGAATACAGGGACGGCGTACTCCGTGCGGATTTCGGCAGCATACAGAGCATAGCCGGCAACATGAACCTGCTGCTTGGCATTATGAATTACCGCACTTCGCAGATTGGCGACTGCATACGTTACTTTGAGGCGGCGATTGCCTCCTTTGAAGCTGACGCAAAGGGCAGACCGCTGCGTGACGCGGGATATGCCGAGGCGGAGACGGAGATACTTTTCATGTCGAATTCGGAGAAGTGCGCCTTTGCCTGCAAATACATCGGACTTGCAAAATTCAGCGAGAAAGAGAGATATTCTCTTGACGAATGCGTGCAGGTCATGCGCAGAGGTGTGGAATTGCTTGAAACCACCGACCCCAAGGAACCCTACTTCCTTCTGGCAGCGTCGGCGGAGTACCACATCATTTCCCAGATGTGCGAACGCGCGGGGGACAAGGCATCCGCACACCAATTTGACGAGCTGAGCAAAAGCCGTGGAATGGACGCGCTCAACGATCTGAACGACAGCCTTGCGGACAGTGAGAAGTTTTCTGAATATTATCAGCGTGTGCAGACACGCAGACGAATTGCCATGCGTTTGGGCTTGCTGGAGCTTTACGGCGATTACACACGTTTTGAGATGCTGCTCAGCGAACCGCCTTTTTCAAAGGGCGATCACAGGCATCTCGCCCGTCTGAATTTTGACATGGGCGAATACTGCCGTGTTGTGGGCAAGAACGAGTCGGCTGTTGAGTATTTCAATGAAGTGCGGAATCATTCGTTTGACAGCAGTGGCAAGCCTTATTATGAGATGAACGAAGGCAATATCTTTGAATTCTCACTCATCGCGTCCGCGTCATGTCTGGCAAAGAGCGGTCAGATGGCGAAGGCGCACAGAATATTCAGGGAGTTTTCTGAACTGCACCAAGAAAGCGGCGTCGCGGGCAAGACCATGCGCGTCAGGATAGCCGGTTTGTCGCGTGAGGTGGGATTGGATCCCGCGGAGTGCGCAGGCTATATGCATGACGCGGCTTGCGCTGTGGAGAGCGAGGACGGCAGCTCAGCCGTGGCAGCCGAGCTCTACAATCAGGAGGGCATATGCTGGTACAACGCCGTCCCCATGAGTGAATCGGATGACCGCGAAGAACTCAGTGAGAAGGAAAGGACGAGACTCGAGGAGAAGTTTGCCGACAGTGAGCTTCTGGCGTTTGAGAATGCCCTCAGAGTATTGAGCAAATGTACCGACAATATGGATAAGGTCATGGATCTCATGCCTTCTCTCCACTCAAACATAGGCGAATGTTACATGCGCAGGGAGAATTACGACGTGGCGACCGATCATTATATGGAGGCTGTCGCGGCGTTTGAAAGGCTGTTTGCCACCGAAAAATTTACAGGCAAGTCAAAAAATGAGCAGGAGCCGTATGTATTTCAGTACGCGCTTTGCTTCAAGGCGCTTGGCGACATCTACAATGAGATTGACGACAATCCCAAGTGTGCCGAAGCGCTTACCAAGGCGATCGAGGTTTTGGAGCGGCTGGATAATCCCGCGGCACGCAATGAGCTTGCGGGGTGTCTGAACGCACGTGGCGTGGTCAATTTCCGTTTAGGCAACTACAGGAAAAACGTAGAGGACGCAACCCGTGCCATTGCCTTGAAGAAGGAAGACAACGGCGGAGAAATCAACATGGCTATCATGCTCAAAAACCGTTCCGACGCCTACCGTGAGCTGGGCGACTTCAAATCCATGCAGTCGGATCTCACCGAGTCGATCGACCTGCTGGATCAATCGGAACTGCCTGATGAATTGCTGGGCAATTTCTACGGTTCCCATTGGTTTTCCATGGGCATCTGTCAGGAGGGCTTGCACAGGAACGGCAAGGCTGCCGACGCCTACCGCAAAGCAGCCGGATACATGGAAAAGAGCAATGACAGCGAGGATTCGGGAGCCTATATGAAGGCGCTCTGTCATTTCCGCAGGGCTGTCTGTCTCTGCCGCCGTGAGGAGCAGGAATACTACGGCGCTCTCTATGAATACAACAAGGCGATCAAGCTGCTGGAGAATATGCCGGCTTCGAGCGAAAAGAATGAGAATCTGCGACAGCTTCTTTCCTCAAGAGGAAGCCTCTATGAGGCATTCCGTGAGATAGACCTTGCCAAGGCGGATTTCAGCCGGGCAGAAAGCCTGCGCACCGTTCAGGATTCCACAGGAGAATAAAGACAAAATGCAACAGCCCCGACGCGGCGGAATGCTTGAAAGATTCCGTGTGCGACGGGGCTGCGTTTTATTTCGGGTTTACGTGTTTTCGTGCTTACGTGTTTACGTGTTTACGTGTTTACGTGTTTATCATAGTGGAGAGAAACGGATTATCTGCATCCGCAGCCACAGCCGCAGCCGCACATGCTGTCATTGTCGCCCAGGGTGCCGTTGCAGCGGCAGCAGTCGTTGTCGTTGTCCTGGAAGAGCACGAGGATGATGAGCAGGATAATGATCCAGCTGCAGGAACCACCGAAGAAGTTGCTCATAGCGTCTTACCTCCTTTATCTTGATTTCTCTACATAATATGAAGGGACAAGTGTGGAGGTGAGAGGTGATTTTTTTATTATTCTATTGAATATAAAAAGATTAAAAACGGCACAGCGCGTTCATATCGTCCGGCAGGGGAGAGGTGAATTCCATCGGTTCGCCGGTGATGGGGTGATTGAAATTCAGCTGTCCGCAGTGGAGCGCCTGACGTGTGATCAGGTCGTGCGAACCGCCGTACATGTCGTCGCCGGCAAGCGGCATTCCGATAGAACTGAAATGCACCCGTATTTGGTGAGTGCGTCCGGTTTCAAGGTGGATTTCCAGCAGCGTCAGATCGTGCTTTTCACGGTTTGGGGCGGTAATTGAAACATTTTTCAACGCATGCCAATGCGTGACGGCACGCACGCCGCCTTCGCCGACCTCACGCTGTATTCCGTGACCCTCCATTACCCGGATAGGCGCGTCGATGGTGCCGTTTCCGGTGAGAATTCCCTGACAGATCGCGTAATAAATCTTGTCGGTATGCCCGTGCAGAAGGGATGCCGCGTGGCTGTTCTTGGCGGTGAGCACAAGCCCGCTTGTGTCGCGGTCGAGGCGGTTGATCACACGGAATGCGCTGTTCGGTTCGCCGTTTGCCAGCAGGTGCGCGGAGAACGCGTTTGCCAGTGTATCGGCAACATGCTCACGCGCGGGATGCACCGGCATTCCGAAGGGCTTGTTGATGACGGCGATATGCTGGTCTTCATAGATGATGTCTATCGGCATTTCGACCGGCAGAGTGGGATTTTCATCCTCGGGAATATGCAGAGTTACCACATCGCCGCCGCAAAGCGGGTCGATGGTGCGAATGTGCAGACCGTTGGCGGTAATGCCCATAGGCACATGCTTGAGCTTGTGAATTAGGCGGTAGGAAACGCCGCATTTGGAACGCAGAAAGTTGTAGACCGATATTCCGTCGTTCTGCTGCGGCACGGTAAAATTTAAAACAGGCATTTTGTTTTTTCACCCGATACAAAATAATTGGTACATTCATTGTTTATTATAGCTCGATTTTAATAATTGTAAAGAGTCGAAAAGGAAAAAATAGAAAAATGTAAAATACACTTGACATTTACGGGGGAGTATGATATGATCGAATTGTAAAGCAAACTTTACATAATCCGTACGGCAGTTTCAGAAGTTTATTTTTTTTGCGTTGAGATGTAAAATTAACTTTACATCTATAGAATGTAGAAAGGAGTTGTTCCGTAAAAATTGAAGAACAATCTGGAAGCGCTGCGACAATCACGCGGCATCAGTCAGGAGGAGCTTGCCAACGCTATGGAGGTATCGAGACAGACAATTATTTCACTTGAAAAAGGGAAATACAACCCCTCGATCATTCTTGCTTTCAAACTGGCGCATTACTTTGGACTGAAAATAGAGGACGTTTTTATCTACGAAGAAACAAAAGACTAAAAGGGAGATAGTTGAATATGAAAAGGGCAAAATATATTGCAATGGTTATTATCGGAATTCTGGCAGCAGCGGGAGCGCTTGTTGCCTATCGCTTCAACCTGTCGGTTTTGGGCGGAGGACTGATGGGCGGCGGAATGGTATCGCTCATTATCGGACTGAGCAGGCTGTTTTCAAAGAAAGCCGCGAAGGACGCAGAGATAGAAGAAACTGACGAAAGAAACAAAACCATTCTTCACATGGCGTATTATTATTCGGGACAGGTCGTAATGTGGGTGCTCAGCATAGGCGTTGTGGTATTCGGGCAGCTTGGCGATTACAAGGTGATGGGCATATTGTTTGCGGTTCTTGTTGTTCAGTTTATATCAATGCTTGTCGCAAGGGAAGTTCTCAAAAGGAAAATGTGATCCAATGCGGAGCGCGAAAGGTTCACTGTATCTGAGAAATGCACTGACAGAGTCCGTTGTGCGATTTTACATATAGTTAATTGACATCAACATTGAGCTGTTCTATAATCATTTTTGAAAGAATATCCAAAAGGAGACATGCAAAATGGAGTTTCAAAGAGTTGACAAAAAGGCAAAGACCAAGTGGAGATTTTCCCGTATCATGGCGCTGATTTTTGCGGTTATCCCCTTAGCGGCGCTCGTGCTGTTTGCCTTTTATTCCATCGGAATGGATGAGGGCAGCGAAACGCTCATGATCATCGGCTGGATTATTGCCGGAATTATCGTGCTGGTTCAGCTGCTGTCTATCTTCATATATCCGCCGATCGAATATATCCAGTGGGCGTACATGATAGCGCCCGACCGCATTGAAATCAAAAAGGGAATATTCTACCGTACGCACACGGTGATTCCGATTTCGAGAATACAGCATGTCGCGGTGACACAGGGCGTGCTTCAGCGTCCCTTCAGGCTCTCCACCGTGCAGATTCACACCGCCGGGTCGGTGATGGAAATACAGGAACTCAGTACCGCCGTTGCCGAGGACATCTGCTCCCGTTTGCAAAAACGGGTCAATGTCAAGGTGGAAGAAAAGAATGCTGCCGAGGCCATGAAACAATCCGGAGCGGAATCGGAGGTCTGAGTCATGTTTGCAAAAAGAAGGTGTCACTTCACCCATATTTTCGAGCTGTTCGCACGGTACATCTATGCTGTTATTGCCATTACGGTGTCCATCGCCTTCAGTTTCGCGGGCAATATTGCCTCGAACAAGGAGCTTGTGGATGACGTAAAGGAAGCGTCCGGCATTGTTATGTCGGCTGACGGACTGGCGGTGCTTGCCGTGATCGGTGTGCTGCTGCTGATCAGTCTGATCACGCTGCTCTATTGTGCGTTCAGATGGCGATATACATTTGTTTCCGCCGAGGAGAATACGCTCATCTACGAAACCGGAAAATTTATCAAAAAACGCGTTGCCATTCCCTTTGAAAAGATCAATACCATCGACATGGGACGCAACATCTTCGAGCGATTGGTGGGAACCTGCCGGTTGAAGATTGATACCGGCGCCTATTCCAACAGACAGGAAAAGAACAACGCCGAGATGAACCTGGTCTTTTCGCTGGCAGAGGCGGATGAAATCCGTTCCTTCATACTGAACCGGGCGGAGCTTGACAGCCTTGCAGAGGAGGCCGAAAGCGGTAAGAATGCCATTGCGGCCAAGGAACCGGATTGGGTCATCCGGACTGGCGTTGGCGACTTCGTGCTTTACGGGCTCACTTCATCGAGCGTGTGGAAGCTTTTCTGGATTGTCGTGGCGGGAGTATTCTTTATAGGGGAGTTGGCGGAGGGCTTTTTAGACCAGGCTTTCTCCTATGTCATGCCGTATGTGGAATGGACAACCAACTTCATTTCCCGGACCAATACCGTCCTGATTCTCCTGGGAATGCTGCTGTTCTTCCTCATCTCTGCGCTGATTTCCGATATCTGGACTGTCATCTGGGCGGTCATCAGGTTCTATGATTTCCGCGTCGCCAGGGAAGGCAGAAACGTGATTGTCCGTTACGGATTGATCACCGTCAAAAATTACACCCTGCAGGTGCGCAACATTCATGCCCTGATCATCAAGCAGAATGTATTCCAGCAGATGCTCGGACGCTGCTCGGTGGAGGCTGTCTGCATGGGTTTCGGCGACGAAAAGGACGAGACAGCGCTGTTGCTTCCGATCATCAAGACGAGCAATCTTAACAAGCTGCTTGGTGTGATACTTCCCGAATACGTCACCGAAATGAACGCTCACCCCAAGAACAGGGTCGGAATTTATTACCATATCGTCAAGCCCATCATTATCTGGGGAGCGATATTGGCGGGGGGTTGTGTTGCCTGTTCATATATTTCGGGCGTTTCGGCGTTGGTCAACGCCCTTGCGGCAGTGCTGTTTGCGGCTGTCATCGTCAGCGGCGTGCTCTCCTACAAAAACACTATGCTGGACTGGAATGACAACGTGGTCAGCGTGCAGAGAGGCGGCTTCAAGAAAGTTGCCTACCGGATCCGCACTGATGCTGTACAGGAAGTGCAGATTAAGGCCAACATCATCAAGAAGCAATTTGGCATCGGCTCCTACTACGTGCATTTCCACGGGCCCACCATGAACAACACGTCGGTTTCGGGCAATATTTCGGACAAATACTTCTCCGAGCTTGCCAGTGCGGTTGAAGACTGATTCCCTTCACAAAGTATAAACAAAAAAGCGGATCGCCCGATGCAATTACATCGTCAGGCGATCCGTTTTGATCTGCATATGGGAGCCATTATTCCGCGATCTGTTCAAATACAATATTCTTTCCGTTCTCATATTGAATGGTGAAGCTGCCCTCGTCGGTTGTGTACTGGAAGGAAGGCCGTTTCCCGTGACGTTTGAGATATTCGGTCAAACCGGGATTTTCCACAGGCGAGAAGGTGATCATGCCGTCTTCGGTGGAATAATTTCCCGATGTGCTCAGCGACTTCGCCTGCACTCCTGTGTCAGTCATGGTATAGTCGAGCGTGAATTTGCCGTCGCCGGTAAGGGTGAGAATGATTTTGACGTCCACACCGAAATTCTTATCGCCGTAATCCGCTGCGGCACGGTCGGTGCACTGCCATTTGCCCACCAGCGCCGAGTCGGTAAAGGTGCTGTCGTAATTGAACATCCCTCGTCCTTTGTCGGATGCGGATACGGAATCGGTGGGATATAGATCACGGTAGATGATCTGAAAGCCTCCGTATGTGGTGAGTGCCAGAACGACAATAAGCGCCAATAAAGAGGTCAGATAAGCTCCTTTTTCTGCTTTACGGGGTTCTGGTTTTTCTTCGGACGGCTCCTCGATAGTGTGTCCGCAATGGGAGCAAAATTGCGCGTCGTCCTTGACTTCATTGCCGCAGTAACCGCACTTCATATTTTCATTCCTCCGTGTTGTTTGATTGAGTACGAAACTATTTTAGCACATGAATTCTGCTGAGTCAATCTGAATTTGATTCATTTTCTGTGTTGAAAACAGTTTGATGAGGGGGCTTTTTAAAATAATGAACAAAATGTAAACAATACTTCTTTTGGCTTGACAACAGAGGGAATATATTATATAATCAATAACGCTGCTGCACGGAACGAATGTGCAGATCGAAATTTGGCGGCATAGCTCAGTTGGCTAGAGCATGCGGTTCATACCCGCAGTGTCGTTGGTTCGAATCCAATTGCCGCTACCATGCGGCCCGGTGGTCAAGAGGCCTAAGACTCCGCCCTTTCACGGCGGCAACACGAGTTCGAATCTCGTCCGGGTCACCATTTTTCCTCAAGCCGGGTGCTTGAGGATTTTTCTTTAATCTTTATTTGCCGCTTTAGTTAAATGGATATAACAAGCCCCTCCTAAGAAAGTGCCGGAGCTTACGCCTTTTGAAAATCAGGGTAGAGGTAAGTTGTAAACAGAATAGTATGTCCCAGTACCTCAGTCGGATAGAGGGTCCGCCTCCTAAGCGGAACGCCGTAGGTTCAATTCCTATCTGGGACGCCAGTCAAGACCGCGGAAGGCCCTAAAAATGGAGCTTTTCGCGGTTTTTGCTATTTTGACGGGCAATCCCTTAAAGAATTCGGACTGCCGCCACTTTCTTTCATTAGCCTGCTAATCATTAGCAAGATTTTTCGGATTTTTGCTAATGAAAATCGACTTCCTGCTAATCGGGCTAAAAACCTCCATCAAAACCTTGCTAATCGAAAAAGGAATTGCACTGTTGTAAAAGTATCACTTTGAAAGGATAGTTGATATGAAAAAATCGCACGTTTGAAGTCCGTCAGCCTATCGTACATAATAGAAAGCGAAAGGAGCCGATGAAAATGTTTGAAAAGAAAACTCGCGTGAATCTGACGAACGAAGAAAAACGCCTGCTGTTACATAGCCTTGTCGAATTGAAAAATGACCTGATCCGGCAAGGCAGATACACCGACTGCGTGGATGAACTGATCTACAAAATAGCCAGCGCGAAGGTGAAAAAGGTCAGGAGCGTTCCTGCGAGATAAGGCACAATCCCGTGAGCCGTTTGTTTATGTATTTTCCACATAAACGGACGGCTTTTTTTGTTGCCTAAAATTTCTGACCGATTGTACATAGCCGTCTGGAAACAGTCGGCTAAATTTTTTATGAGGAAGGAGCAAATCACATGAATCAAACCAAAGTCATTGCCATCGCCAACCAGAAGG
>CACWOX010000031.1 GCA_902762615.1 uncultured Ruminococcus sp.
AAAGAGAGATGAATTCAACAGAATGATAGCCGACTGTCAACGGGGGAAGATAGATCGGATCATCACGAAGTCCGTCTCAAGATTTGCCAGAAACACCGTCGATTGTCTGGACACGGTCAGAAAGCTGTCCGCAATTGGAATCAGCGTACTTTTCCAGAAGGAACAGATCGACACAGCCAAAATGTCAAGCGAGTTCCTGCTTGCACTGGCAGGGGTTCAGGCACAGGATGAATCGGTAAGCATATCCCAGAATGTAAAGTGGGGATGCAAAACCCGAATGAAACACGGTGAGCTTGTAGGTTCCGCCGCATACGGATATGTGATGAAAAACGGAACGCTGGTAATCAACGAAGAAGAAGCGGAAGTAATTCGAACCATATTCCGGCTGTACTTGTCGGGTATGGGGAAACCAAAAATCGCTGATTATCTGAATGAAAACAACATTCCCTATCATGGCTCGGTTGAAAATTGGAGCTTAAACACTATCGACTATATTCTACAGAATGAGCGATACATTGGTGACGCGCTGCTACAGAAAACATTCACCAGCGACAGATTGCCGTTCAAGCGCCATAGAAACAAAGGAAACTGCCCCATGTACTATGTCAGCTTCAGTCACCCGCCGATTATTTCAAGAGAGGATTTCGAAGCTGTCAGAGAATTACAGAAAAAGCGAAACACAACCATCACCCGCACACATCGAAAACTGTCAAAGCTGCTTGTTTGCAATGACTGCAATCACAGCTACCGCAGAATCGAGATCAACGCAAAGAACTACTGGAAATGCCCATGCCGAAGCCGCGGAGAAAGAAACTGTGACTCCATCCTACTGTACGAAGAAGATGTATGCGCAGCGTTGATTCGTATGGTAAATATTCTGCATCAGAACTATAATTACATTATAAAGCCAGCTATAGCGGCCAAAGAACATCTTATAAGCAAGGAAAACGGTGTCGATCACAAGGTGTACGAAATTGATAAGCTCATAGCGGAAGTAAACAATCAGATACATCTGCTGACACAGCTTCAGGTTCAGGGAATTCTTGACCCCACAGACTTTACCTTGGAAAGCAGTACCCTGACCAATAAGGTCAATAAGCTCAGAGCGGAGAGAATGAGGCTGCTCAGACAGAGTCAACTGAACGACGAGCTTATAAAGATGGAAGAAATCGCTGATATCATATACAGCATAGATCAGGAGCTTGCGACGTTTGACGAAGATCTCATACGAAGCATTGTAGAAAAAATCATTGTCAAATCGTCCGTCGAAATTGAAATCCATTTATTCGGCGGCTTGGTCATCACAGAATACCTGCCCAAAAGAAAGGAGAGAAATCATCAGGAATGAACAACAGATATACGCCATTCGGATACTGCATTCGTGACGGAAAGACGATGGTCGTATCTTCGGAGGCCGAAGTGATCACAAAAATCTATTCGTTGTATCTGTCAGGAGAGTCTCTTAAAACAATCGCCGCACTGCTTACCTATGAAAAGGTTGAATTCCTTCCGGATAGGTGGAATTGGAATAAGAACCGAATCGTCAGAATCCTCGATGATACCCGTTATATGGGAACGGAACGATATGCTTCCATCATCTCAGCGGATGTGTTTCAACAGGCACAGGAGATGAAACTGTCCAGAAACACGCAGACAGGACATGATCGGACAAAGGTAATACACCTGCGACAATCCTCTGTGCCATGAGGTATATCACATCTCGGAAGAAGCGATGATTCAAATGATTGAAAATCTTATGGGCGGTGCTTCTGTAACAGTAAACAGCCAACCGGATCTGGACAGTCTGTCTGAAATACAGCGATTGGAAAGAGAGATTGCCAGAGCAATCGAATATTATAACGGAGGCTTCAGCGAGATAGAAGCTATGATTCACGATTGCGTCAAGAAGAAATATCAAACCAAAAGCAGCGGCAGAGCCGATTCCGATAAACTGAAATACCATCTTGAAAGCGAAAGGTTTCAAGTAAACAGGCGCACAGTAGCGGAATTGGTAAGCCAGATACGATTAATGTCAGATAATGATCTGGAACTGACATTGATCAACGGACAAATACTGAGAAAGGAGATTAACAATGGAGGAGATCACCCAGCAGATGAAAAGTGTCAGGGAAATCTCACCTGAGAAAACGAGCCAAACCGAGAAGCGAGGTCATCGACAGATACGAGTAGCAGCCTACTGTCGTGTGTCAACGGACTCTGATGAGCAGGAAATGAGCTTTGAAGCACAGGTTGAATTCTATACCGATAAGATCATGAGAAATCCCGAATGGAAATTCGCCGGCATATTTGCTGACGAGGGCATAAGCGGTACACAGGCAACCAAAAGACCAAGATTCATGCAAATGATCAGACAGTGTCAACGGGGAAATATCGACATGATCATCACCAAGTCGGTATCAAGATTTGCCAGAAATTCAGTTGACTGTATAAACTATGTCAGAAAGCTCAAAGAAATGGGAATTCCGGTGATCTTTGAAAAAGAAGGCTTGAACACCATGCACGCCACCAGCGAAATCTACCTGAGTATGCACGGTATCTTCGCACAATCGGAATCGGAGTCACTCAGCGGTAACGTCCGAATGGGAAAAGCGATGAGCGCCAAAAAAGGAAACGTATCATTCAGCTACAAGTCCTTCCTCGGATATCGCAGAGGGGCTGACAATCAGCCGGAGATAGACCCCGAACAAGCGGAAATCGTAAGGCTGATATTCGACCGCTATCTTGCCGGCGACAGTCTGACAACTATCAAGCGATTTCTTGAAAGTCGGAGCTACCCCTCGCCTACCGGAAAATCGACATGGTCTGTGACTACGATACATTCCATACTGACCAACGAGAAATACAAAGGCGACGCGCTTCTGCAAAAGACATATGTGATCGACTGTATCACCCACAAGTCAAAGAAGAATGATGATCGCCCTCAATACTATGTCGAAAACAATCATCCGCCGATTGTATCAAAGGAAACATTCAATAAGGTGCAGGAGGAAATGGCGCGCAGAGCCAGCAAGCGGAAAGTCAAAGAGGTCGGCACTAAAACGGAATCCGGAAAATATTCAGGAAAATACGCTCTCACAGATATGCTGATCTGCGGGCACTGCGGAACGCCATACAGAAGATGTACATGGTCAAAGAAAGGTACTAAAAAAATAGTGTGGCGCTGCATCAGCCGCCTTGACTATGGGAAGAAATACTGTCCTGATTCTCCAAGCGTCAAAGAAGAAAGTCTCCAGAATGCAATCGTCGAGTGCATCAGGCAAGTAATTGAGGATGAAAGCGGATATGCCGTTATCGAAGGTCTTAAACATCATATCTGTATGTACTTCGGTAAGGATGATGAGAACAGTACTGCGGAAGACGAAGCAAGGGCAGCGGAACTGATACAGGCGATAACGCAAGCGGCAAGCACCGGAAAGTTTACTTCTGAAATGAAAGGAATGGTAGAGGAATTAAATCGGGTCAAAGCGGCTATCCAAGAGAAAAAAAGCAGGCAGTCCAGTGAAGAAAGAAGCTCGGACCGAATCAATGCAATCTTGACAGCCATAGACGGTCTTAGGGATACGCCAATAGCATTTGACAATCAGGCAATCCGTCAGATCATAGATTGCATAAAGGTGATGTCCCAAGATGAAATCACAATCATCTTCAAAGGCGGATTTGAAAGAACCGTTCCGCTGAAATGATCTGATATACAAACAGAGAAACATAAAATGTAGCCTTCAATTCCGAAAGGCTTTGAAGGCTGCATTTTGTGCTTTACAAAATAGAAAGAAAGGAAAGTCAATCATGGCACTGCTTTTTTCAGAAGTAACATTGAGAGCAGAAGATAAGCAAAGGAAATTCTTGGTCTCTGGCATTCCGATGGATTTAGATGATCTGGACGGTTGGACAGCATATGAGGATTTCTTATTGGAATTAGAGGATAAAACTTCAGTCAAGTTTATTTGTGATTCGTATTTATATGGAGAGAGAACAATTGAAGAAGCGACGCCAGAAGAAGTTGCCTACCTCACCATGAGATCGTCTTCCGATCCGGAGTTTCTCAATAGACACTGCAAGAAAATCTATCATTCCGAAGATGATGTTTCGCTCGACCCGATAATCTTTCATTTATGAAAACATCGAAAAATGAAATTTGAAGGAAAAAGACTCGCTCAAAGTCCTGTTACGTTTCAAAATCGTTCAAATTCTATTGTAGGGAGCTAAAACCAAGTGGCATCTTTTTTGTACTACCCTTCCATCAAAAAATCGTCGAACTTTGTCGAAAGACAATGTCCGGCGATTTTTTACTTGACGAATATAAAATTATAGGGTATAATAACAGTAAAGAAACAAACTTGGATGATTTAGGAGGCTATCAAAATGTCAGTATCAGTGATAAACAATGTAACAGACAGAAAAGTTGTCAGTATTTCTTCAAAGCGACAGATTACGATTCCTCAAAAATTTTACACCATGCTGGGATTCTCGGATACAGCGGAATGTGTTGTCCGCGGCAATGAATTGGTGATACGACCGGCAAAAGTTACCTCAGGAGGAGAATTTGCTGAGCAAATTCTGACTGATTTGATTGCGCAGGGATTATCGGGGGATGAATTGCTCAGGCAGTTCAAAATCACGCAGGCGAAAATCCGTCCGGCTGTAGAAGCAATGATTGCTGAATCGGAAGCAGTTGCCGCAGGTGAAAGTGAATACGCAACCTATGATGATGTGTTCGGAACGGAGGACTGAAACATGACAGAAGTCAGATTTCTTCCGCCCGCCGCAAAATTTCTGAAGAAACTCAAAGACAAAAAACTGAAAACCCTGTTTCAGCAAGCCGTTGATAAAATTGCGGAGGATCACACGGTAGGTGAGGCAAAGGCGGGAGATTTAGACGGCATATTTTGCTACGATATATATTATAACAAAACCAATTACGAGTTAGCGTACAGGATAGAATATTACGATAACAAAATTGTAGTTGTTATTATGGCAGGTACCAGAGAGAATTTTTATGACGCGCTTAAACGGTATCTTAATGACTGATCGGCATCTTTTTTGTACTACCCTTCCAAGTCGGTGCATAAAAAAGATGCCACCCCCGTGAAGCCCCTACAGTAGAGGCTTCACGGCGTTTTAGAGGTCAAAAAATGAAGCGGGCTGACCGTAGATGCTTTTGGGCATTTTTAGGGTGTTTTTGATAGTGAACCCCTGTGACAGCATTTTATGAGCCTCGCTTTCCCCTTTTTCAGGAAAATTTCACACCAAAAATTGATGCAGAGCTGTAACAAAGCGGGTTTTATAATCAATTATAAATAGAACGGACAAAAGGAGGTGAAAACCTGTGCAGTCAATGGAGGAAGTCTATCAAAAGTATGCCAAAGCCGTTTATCATTACTTGCTGTCACTGTGCCGCTCGCATGATATTGCCGAGGAATTGACGCAGGAAACCTTTTATCAGGCAATCAAATCCATCGATCGGTATGACGAAAGCTATAAAGTATCCACTTGGCTGTATGCGATTGCAAAAAATGTCTATCTTGCTTATCGACGGAAATATCCGGAATATGAGGACGTCACAGAACAGGAAATTCCTGTGGATTCCGCGGAAAATCAAGCGATGGACGCTTCGGGAGAAATGACAATCTTTAAAAAGATTCATGAATTGCCGGAGCCTTACAGAGAAATAATGTATTTGCGGATATATGGGGGATTATCCTTTCAACAGATCGGCGAAGTATATGCGAAAAACGAAACATGGGCAAGAGTGACATTTTACCGCAGCAAAGAAAAATTAAGAAAGGAAATGCATCAAGATGAATGAAACAAAACAAATTTTATGCGGCGTGATTCGCGATTTGCTGCCGTCCTATGTTGAACAACTGACGGGCAGCGAGACAAATGAATTGGTTGAGCAACATCTCGCAGATTGTGAGGAATGCAGAAAGGTAGTGGAGAATATGAAAAACAACGAAAAAATGTCCCCTGTGATTCAGGGGGAGGAAAAAGCCGAGCTTGATTTCCTTAAGAAAAACAAGAAAAGAACACGTCTGATCGTCTGGTGCAGCATTGTGGCCGCTGTGTTGGTGATTTGCGGCGCCATCATTTATGCCGCCACTCGCCCGTCCTCCTATTTCATAGTAGACAATGGTGATGACGGTGTGATTACCGTAACGGCACAGAACGCGGCAAAAGGTTCATCCGGTATCGGATACATCACAATCGCCGAAGGACAGGAGATGGAAGTCAGAACAAATCTGACGGATAACAGCTCAATTACCATTGAAGTGCTGCCAGCCAATGTGGATGCAACAACCAAAGTGTTGATGGAAGAAACGTTTACCGCTATTAATGCTGATTTCTATGAATTACCCGCAGGGGATTACACCATTCGTATTACCGCAAAGAAGGGTGCGAACGGCGATATGACGATCAAAGCGTCAGGGGAATCTGACGCCGGCGGCAACACGACGAGTGCAGCCGATTAATGCGGACGGATTTTAAAGAATAGGAGATAATGGAATGAAATTTTTTAAATTGAGCATTTTAAGCGTAGCAGTAATTTTGTCAATTATGCTTTCCATCACAAGCTGCACAGGAAACAAGAGTCATACTGACACTGACAATGAATCCTCTGATATGCAGTCGGTCAACGATACAGTCATCGACACAAAGGCATATTCCGGTATAACCACTCTTCCCAGCAGTGAAGTGGAAGAATTTGCATCCACCGTTAAAAAGGCGTATCTGGACGAGGACTGGGAAACCATTTCTTCCCTTATCGATTACCCGATCACACTGTATCCTGATGTAAAAGTCAATAATGCAGAGGAATTTCTCTCTTATGTCAAGGGGAAGCATATCAGCGAAAGCGACCGCACCGCTATGGAGAATGAAACCTGTGTCGATCTGGGAAAAAATGGCGAAGGGGTATTCCTCGGCAGCGGAGAAGTATGGATCAGAGACGTTAATTTTAACGGAATCGAGCAGATTTCGGAACCAAAGCTGAAAATATTCGGGCTGAACGGAATCGTTTGACAATAATTACCATATCAAAAATTGTTATTTAAAAGGGAGCCTGAAAATGATAAAAAAAACGATTTACACGACAATCGCAACTCTCACAATGGCGTTCCTTCTGTTAACGCAGCTCTGCGGCTGCGGAGGGCAGAATAACGCCGCAGAGTCATCCGACCCTGCCGAATCGGCTGCAACTCAGAGCGGAACAGGCAGACAGGACGGCGAGCGCTTTGAGGACGTTATCATGATCGAAGGTATGGAGGAAACAGTCAGATACGAGCATATCATAAACGATTCCATAGGAATCGAAATGGACTACGACTACGAATCGCTCAAACGATACAGTGAGTCGGATCGCGAACGCTTTGTTTCGGTCTATGACGATCCCGAAAAGCCCAAGATCTATCTCGATGTTACCTACAGCGCGGAGGATGCCGACACTGTCGCAGCGTCTATAAGCAAGGGGCTTTCAAAGAATTATGATATCATAAAGGAATCGTTCACGCTTGACCGTGCGGGAGACTGCATACGAATCGATGCGTCCAGCGGCAAAGACAACAAAACGCCTGACAGGTTGCAGACGGCGTATATCATCCCCGCAGCCGATGGCTGCCGCATCATCAGAGCATACTACACGATGGAAAGTGCCGAGGGATTTGGGAGACGGTTCAGTAAGATTGCGAATACTCTCGTGGTTATCGACCGCAACGCATAAACAATGCTGCCATACTAATAGGTAATATCCGAAATCAGAGATTTAATGATGTCCGTATAAGTCAGAATAAAAAACAACCCACGTCCGAAACGCCAACCGATGGCTGTGCTTCGGACGTGGTTCTGTATTGTCTGACTTGTCAGGCCTTTTTCATATCACACTCGCGGTAATCAATCACATAATGTTAAGCTTTTTCCATTCTTCTCTTTATCATGAGCGAAGCTATATATGCGCCGGAAATCGCAATAAATACCAGACACAGGACGATCATCACTTGGCTCTCGCCTGTTCCCGGAGAAGGGGCAGGATCAGAATTGACCGTAAATGCAGCGACATTCAATGTGTCCACTTCATTTCCTCCTTCGGCGGCAGGCTTGAAGTAGCCGATGATCTTATAGGTGCCGCTGTCAAGCGTTTCAAGGTAAGCGCTCTTCAGATTGATTTTGACCGAACCGGAGGTAAGATCATAATCAACGCCTTCCTTTTCCCCATTGTCCGTAAGAGTGCAAATCAGCTTTTTTTCGTCTTTGTCCATGATTTCTACCCGCACAAGCTCATCAAATATTGCGCTGTTATCCTTAAAAGATGAACCGATAGCAACGGAGGCGGATGCGGGTGACGCAAGCTCTATGGTGTAATCGAGGTCTTTTTTGCTGCTCTTTATCCATGAAAGCTCGGTTTTTCCGGTAAACCGATAGCCGTAAATATCCGCATTGAGCGTCGCTTTTCCGCCAGCTACGGAATACTTGTCGCTGCTCACAGAAACGGGCGCGGTCAGCTTTTCATTTCCGACCGACTTTGGCGTTAGTTTGCCATCGTCAAAAGCCGCTTTTCCTTTTGACGGAGTCCAAACGGCGGAATCCAGCTTGTCACTCAAATCCAAATCCGTCACCGTGTTGCCCTTATTGTCTTTGCAGGTGGCAGAGTCGGCAATGTCAACGGCAAGGCTGTTCTGCATCTTGCGTCCCGTGTATCTGATAATTCCTGCATTAACCGTGACAGGAATTTTGACAACCTCAACATCCCACGTGCAGCGTATCTTGTCAGGATAATTCCAGTAATTGCCATCCTGCGGCTCAATAATCTCTGCCCACACTGTTACGGGACTGCCGGACGGCGTTTCTTTGAGTCCGGTGATGGTGAAATCGCTGTTTAATCTGATATAATCGTTTGATTGGCTGGTGGTGTAAACGTCATCACCGGATTCCGAACTGTCATAAATGCCCCATTTATAGGTCAGTCCTTCTTCTGACGGAGTAATAACGGCGGGGGAATCCACGCTGTTGCCGACAAAGCAAATGGTTTGCAGATTTTGGGAAGTATCTATCGTACCCTCCTTTGTCGGAGTGATCTCAGCGACTATAATTTCGCATGTACCGGCACTGCTGTCAGCACCGACAACTATATTTCCGTCCATGCCGATCCTTCTCCACGCAGTCACATGGTCTACGCCAAGCTCATTGGAAGTGAATTTAAAACTCGGCTCCGTGGTCAGATTCCCTTCCTGACAGTCCAGAGTAGTAATCTCATCGGAATCATGTTGCCATTTTACGCCGGTAAAATCCGGTTCCATTTTTTCCGGATCTTTTTCAAGCCTTTCAAAAATATTGGTGGTCTGAACGGGATATGCGCCGTATGTTTTGCTGACCGGAACCAGCCAATTGTAAAGGTTTATCTTTTTAGTGACCTTTCGCGTATGAACTTTGATGGTGAGATTGTAATTGCCGATCAGGGCATTATTCCCGTCATAAGCATTAAACCATATATTCGCCATGCCTCCGCTTGAGTAGCTGTGCGGCATGATAGAAAAACGATTAGAATCGGAATCAAAGACAAAGTCGCAGAAGCCCGACGCCGGTTCTTCGGTAATGCCGTCATAGTTTATCCCGGTTATCTTTACCGTGGTCCATGCAATTAAGTTTTCACTGTAAACATGCAGATAGTAGGTGTAGCTTTTGCCATCAAAATAGTCATCCGAGTCACCGTAAAAATACACTGTGTCCGCATTTGCGGGTTCCTCCGGATGTGTGGCATTTGTGGAAATCATCATTTTAAATCTCGCATTCTCCGCCTTGACAGCCAGAATTCTGTCGGGAACAATGAATGCTACCGAGGTTAAAAAAGCGATTACGCATACTAATCCGATTTTTGGTTTTAGATGCTTCATTAATATATACCTCCTATTTTAAGTGAAAACGGTATTTCAGAAAGCCTTAAGAATTATGCAGAAATAATTAATACATTTCGATTGCTGAAACGCCGAAGCAACCTGTTTGTTTCAGCGTAAAATGACTGAATAAATTCTGCATAGTTCCTTTGCTTTCTCGGTTTCAACATGAGCAGGTTCGGACATCTTCGCTTCCTCCGCGATTTTGACCTCGACCGCCTCGCCGGACGATTCTTGCTTGTTATCGGTAATTGTTTTTTTACATGTTTGCATTGTTGTTGTCCTTTCTATTAATGTTCTTTTGTCGATGGTTATCATGAAAATCTCCAGAGTAAATGAAAATTTAAAAGTATTGACAGATTTTTGTATTGAAAAGATTCTTCACGTCAGATGATCACTTCCCATTTTCTGCGGTTCTTTTCATCGGTAGGAAGCAAGTGCGATTTGGATTTTATTATAGCTTTTGAAATATCATCCGTTTCCCGCTCGAAGGGATCAAAGCCAATGCCGCTGTAATCGGCGATAAGCGTCACTTTTTCATTGTCGCCCGCCGCTTCCAGCGTAAAGGTCACGTCCATTCCATCATTTGCATCTATGCAGGGTTTCAAACAGGCGGTGTAAAGTTCCTCCAGTACAATCTCACAGGAATTCATCAGGCGACGGTTCATAAATCGGCTGCGACAGAAATCCTCCAGCGATCCCATCATTCCAAAGAAATCCGTGCCGTCTGATTTAGTATTCCATTGCCAGCTTGTGACCTTCATCACAAACTGTCTGGTCTGCTCCTTTTGCGGACGCTCAAAAATCTGCTCCGGCGTTCCTTCTTCGCAAATTTCTCCGTCGGACAGAAACAGTATGCGTGAGGAAATGTCGCGTGCCAGTTGCATCTCATGTGTAACAATCAGCATGGTCATGCCTTCTCCCGCCAAAGTACGCATGACGTTTTTTACTTCCGATACCATCGTCGGGTCGAGCGCACTGGTTGGTTCGTCAAACAGCATGATCTCCGGCTGCATCGCCAGCGCACGGGCAATAGCGGCTCGCTGCTTCTGACCGCCGGAAAGCTCATCGGGGCGGTTTTTCGCCTTGCCCTCCAACCCAACGCGGCGAAGCTGCCTGAATGCTTCCTCCCGCGCTTCCTCCGCGTTTTTTCCGAGAAGGTCGATCTGGGGTACCACGATGTTTTGCAGAATGGTCATATGTCCGAACAGGTTGAAGGACTGAAACACCATGCCCACCTTCCTGCGCAGGGCGGAAAGATCGGTGTCGGAGGCGCAGATATTTTCGCCATTTACTAATATTTTGCCAGAGGTAGGTGTTTCCAGACGGTTGATGCAGCGTATCAGGGTAGATTTGCCCGTGCCGGACGGTCCGATAAGGCTGATCACATCGCCTTTTTCCACGGTAAAGCTGACATTTTTCAGCGGTACGGCATTTTCAAATTCTTTTCTGAGGTTTTTAATTTCCAAAATGCTCATTTAATCGGTTCTCCTTTCCATGTATCTTTCAACGGTGCGACTGCCCGCTTCTATAGCGGCTGCCATGCCCCATGTAAGGAAGAAGTAGATCAGGGCGATCAGGAGCAACGGTACAAATGCTTCCAGCGTATGTCCCCTGATAATATCTCCCGCCCGTGTAAGGTCTGTCACGGTGATGTAGCCGACTACGGAGGTTTCTTTGATCAACAGTGAAAACTGCGTTTTGAGCAGCGGAAAATATATTTTTCTCGCCTGCGGAAGAATAATCCTGCGGAATGCTCTCTTTTCAGTGTAACCGAGCGCCAATGCCCCTTCCATCTGTCCGCGGTCGATGGAGTCTACGGCGTTGAAAATGAGCGCATAGGCTTTTGGCGCGAAAATCATCGTAAATCCGATAACTGCCACAAATGTGGAAGAAATATCGGAAGAAGCGAACACGACGTAATACAGCAGCATCAGTATCACGACCACGGGCAGTCCGGCAATCACTCTGCAATAGGCGGCAATCAACCGGCTGATCCACCGACGCTTCATTCGGTTAAGAGAAACCATGCCAAATGCCGCCAGCAGTCCCAAAACGCCGGAAAGCAGCGAAATCAGAACGGTGGTTCCCATGCCGGAGAGAATCAGTCTGTACCGTCCGTCTGTAATCAGCGTATCGCGCAGTTTATCCGTGATGCCACCGAAGAGACTGTACCCCTCGCCGGAGGAATTTTCGGCGCGGACTATCAGCACAAACGCCGTCTCGTGATAGGGCAGGAAATTCAGCACTTTCTGACGTTCCTCGGTAATAATCAGGGAACCGGCGCAAACATCCGCCTTGCCGGATTCCACCGAAGCAATCAGCGCAGCAAACTCCATTGGAATAAACTCTACCTTGTAATCCAGTTTCTCGGCAATCATCAGAAGGATTTCCGGTTCAAATCCCAGCACGTCTCCGGCGGCGTTGATGTATGCGGCGGGCTGCATACTGTCGCCCACGGCGACACGTATTTTTCCGGCTTTTCCCTTCCACGTCTGCTTGGGCATGACCTTTCCGCTTTCGTCAGCGCTTGTCCATTTATTCCATACCGCTTCTATGTCATCGGCGGGTATTTCCGCCAATGCACTTTCCCATTCGGGCAGGTTTTTGTAATTCTTTGAAAAACCGCAGCCAAACACCGCTTCTTTGAGCGGTTCGGGAAAGTGTGCCACATCGTCGTACTGATTGACATACAAATCGGCGATGGCGGTATTGTTCAGAAAAGCGTCGGTTTTGCCGGTTCGCAAAGCCATCAGCAGCTCAGAGGGAGAAGTATAATAGGTGTATTCCTTCACATCCGGTATCTTGCTGTTAATGAGCGATTCAAACGGCGCGCCGGTCAGCATACTGATCGTTTTCCCGTTCAGTTCCTCAAAGGAAGCATATTCCGGCGTTCGCTCGGCTGTCGCTTCTCCTTCTGCCATGACCGTAACGGACGCGGTCAGGAACAAAGCCGCCAATGCAAGCCATACCGCGGTAAATACATAAAATCTGTTTTTTTCAAAATCATCACGCCCATTATTGTTTTTTTACCATTATACAATACGCTGTCCAGTAAATGTCCAGTATAATCAAATAGAATTTTTATCAGTCAATATTTATGTTGATTTTCAGGCAAAATCTACAATTATTTTATTGTAAATTTGTAACTTAGAGAAGATTTTCACTGAACATTTGCCGGACAAGGTATGATATAGTTTACAGGTATACCAAATACCAAACCTAAAAATTAAGAAAAGAGGGTGAAATTATGGTTCGAATAGCTGTTCTGACAGAGTTCATGCTTACCATTGCGCTGCTGGATATTGATATGCCCTCTATGAGCGGCATTGAACTGGCTGCGAAAATAAAGGCGCTCCGTCCCGAGGTGGTCGTCATTTTTTTAACAGGATACTCACAATATGCACTGGACGCTTTCAATGTTCATGCGTCGGGTTATTTGTTAAAACCGATCACAAAGGAAAGACTTGCCGAGGAGATAGCCTATGTCGTCTCTGTCAGACCGATCAAGGCGTCAGAGCGTGTGGTAGTACGAACCTTTGGCAACTTCGACGTGTTCGTGGACGATAAACTGGTCACATTCAAGCTGGCGCGATGTAAGGAACTGCTTGCCTATCTGATAGACAAACAGGGAAGCAGCGTGACGAGAGCAGAGACGTTTGCAGCCTTGTGGGAGAATCGCCTGTATGATCGCCCCATGCAGAAGCAATTTGACGGCGTGATCAGGGATATGAGAGATACTTTGAAACAATACGGTATCGAAGATATTTTTGAATTGAAAAACGGAACGATGAGAATCATTCCCGCTAAATTATCCTGTGACGCTTATTTGTTCTTTCAGTGAGACTCTGACGCTGTAAATGCATTCAGAGGGAAATATATGAGCGCTTATGCATGGGCAAGTATAACCGAAGGCTATATGACATGGAAAAAGTGGAATAGATAGTAATGCTTTCGTAAAAAATATTCCGAACATTGCGGTTTATACTGGACATTTACTGGACAGAGAAGGTTACAATGCAAAGGGTAAAAAAACGGCGTAAAGAAGATGTGACTGTGAATTTAATCTGTGTAGATAACGATGTATCCACGTTGCGTAGAATTGAAATGATTTGCAAAAAAATTCTCAACTGGATGAAACAAAAACTTTTTCAAAGGTACGGGACGCAGTGGAATGGATGGAGAGTGGTCATTCTGTTAATATTGCCCTGTTGGGAATTGACGGAAATATGAACGGACTTATTTTAGCCCAAAGCATCAAGAAGTTTCATCCGAACGTCAATATCATTTTCATTACCGCCTTGTCCGAGCGTAAATGCGCCGAAGAACTGATACGTCTTCGCGTCAGCGGTTTTCTCTCAAAACCATTGGTGGAGGAAACGCGCGCAGAAGAGTTTCGCAAGCTGCGTTATAGGCTGGGTGGAGTGCATCGCAGATACCGCTTATGACAGGCAGTTCTCAGGACTGCTCAACAACGTCAATACATCAAAGAACGGCAACTTTTCACAAGCCGGAAAAACACACGCACAGAGCCATGCTCGTTGGCACTTACGACAATTTCACCGACGGCGATCCTGCGGAATTTTTGCGTAACCTCAACGCGCATATACCGACAGCGGAGCGGAACAAGCCTGTCTTTATCGAAAAGACAGGACACACTCACCAGATGAAGCATCAGGAAGTCCGCATGTTATTCTGAAACAACTTGAGGAATGGAAATTTTATATGTCTATGTCTGCATAGAAAAATCATCTCACTTTTATTCTCTCACCACGCTGATACGCTGACAAATGTGGTCGCCGTTTTCAATCTCATCGACCATTGCAATGGCGTAATCCGCATAGCTGATAATACTCTCGCCCTTAGAATTAAGCGTCAACTCTTCACCTGCAAGAATGTATTTGCCGGTACGCTCACCGTCAGCCTGAAAATCCCCTGCGGGACTGATAAATGTCCACTTCACATCAGAACGCCCACGAAGTTCGTCAAGAGCCTTTCCCTGAGCAGCGGCAAGAGGTTTGAACATTTCGGGAAAATCAGGTCCGTCTATTACCTGCAAGGAATGTTCAGCATTGACATAAAGGCTTCCTGCACCTCCGACAACGAGAAGTCTCGTATCAGTTCCCGAAAGAATATCGCACAGATGCCGGAGCGATGTGGAGTGCTGGGGAAGAGTCTCCGGCGCCCATGCACCGAATGCATCAACAACTGCATCGAACCCCTTGAGATCATCCGTTGTCAGTTCAAACAAATCCTTGATAATTGCCTTATCAGCAACAGATTTGTTCTCACCCTTGACAACAGCAGTAACATCAAAACCTCTGCTTACTGCTTCTTTAACGATAAGCTGCCCTGCTTTGCCATTTGCACATACAACCGCAATCTTTTTCATAATGATCTTCCTTTCGATTATAACATAGAATTGGTGTTCTGTAAAGTTGTAATATTATCTATTTCAACTTTTCGATATAACTATATCACACTTTTATTGTTGTCAATATGATTATTACAAGTTTAGATAATTGCATAAAAACGAAAGCTGTTTTTCAGCAGCTTTCCACAGTCTATTCAGATAGACTTCCATCGTTTTACAGATGACCAGTAAATTTACAACGGCGGTTCACATTCTGACCTGTATTGATATTTTCGGCGAGCAGATGCGTGTGACCAGCGATTTTCTGTCGGGAAGTACAGGTGTGAACGCTGTCATCATACGCAATGTCCTTGCGCAACTCAGAAGTGCGGGCATTGTAACTACCCGTCAGGGCAGCGGCGGCGCACACCTTGCCAGACCTCTGAATGAGATCACGCTGTATGATGTTTACAAAGCGGTCGAGTGCATAGACGACGAGGGGTTGTTCCGTTTCCATGAGAACCCCAATGCCAAGTGCCCAGTAGGACGCAATATCCATAAGGTTATGGACGGCAGACTTTCCGCCATACAGACGGCAAAGGAGAACGAACTGAAAAGCGTTACCCTTGCCGAGATAGTGGCAGATACCAAAAAGATCATATCTGAGGAATGACAAAAAGAGTATGCAGGCTGATGTCGGCATACTCTTTTTTTACAGTATTATTTTTGCTGTCGACGCTGCGATCAAAGAATAATTTCTGCTGATTCATCGCAGTGGGAGCTACGGTGAAAATACGGAAAAGTGATGGATATGTCCGTTTGAAAAGATGGAACTAAATCTGTTTTTCATGCGATTGCACAAACAGGACGATCGGGTTGCCAAATGGAGTGACGCGACAATCACGAAATTAAACAGGTGCTTAGCAAAATACTGGTTGAAAATGCCATGAGCGCATGGATCCGTGTCATTGACAATTAACTGTTCATATGATATAATCATATTAAATCTATCTGTTATATAAGATTATTCGTATAGTGTATAAAGTTTGGAGGTAATACAAATGATAACAAGAGAAGAGGCATATGCCCTGCTGAAAAAATACAACCAAGACCCATTCCACATTCAGCACGGACTGACCGTGGAAGCGGTTATGAAGTGGTACGCCAATGAACTTGGGTTTGCGGAGGAAGCTGAACACTGGGGGATTGTCGGACTGCTTCATGACATCGACTTTGAACTGTACCCGGAGGAGCATTGCCTCAAGGCGCCGGAGCTTCTGAGAGAAGGCGGCGTCGGTGATGACATTATTCATTCTGTTTGCCCACAAGGCTACGGAATCACTGTCGGATGCGGCGTGACAATTGATGTGGAACCAATTCACGAAATGGAGAAAGTCTTGTTTGCGACGGACGAGCTGACCGGTCTGATCTGGGCAGCAGCATTGATGCGACCTTCCAAAAGCACAAAGGATATGGAACTGAAATCTCTGAAAAAGAAGTATAAAAGCAAGGGTTTTGCGGCAGGATGTTCAAGGGAGGTCATTGAGCGTGGAGCCAATCAGCTTGGTTGGGAACTGGATAAACTGCTGGATATGACATTGCAGGCAATGGCGGCAAGTGAAGATATTATCAATGCAGGGATGCATAAGCAGCATTCGCCTTGAAAAGTCACTTAATAGCCAATTGTAACACGCTATGAACAGCGACACATCACAAGGAACTACCTCGCCACAACGTCCAACACCCGATTTGAAGTCATCAACAAGTGGTATCAGAACCGTGTGGAGAAGATGGACTTGGATATCCTCGCCCGAATCTGTTATGTGCTGCACTGCACTCCGTCAGACATCATTGAATACACACATCACTAATTCGCTGTAGCTTTACGCTGCGGCGTTTTTTGGTATATATTACAATATAGAATAAATTACAATATTGCATATTTACATTCTATGAATAGATCATGTTGACATTTTAGGAAACCTATGCTATTCTGAAATTGTAAAAAAGCTACAGAAATTTAAAATACAAGGAGGTTATCTCATGAAAAAGAACGAAAGAAAAATCCTTTGCGCCATATTGACATGGTTCATGCTGCTTGCTCTATTGACGGGGTGTGATCCGTCAGGTTATCAGAGTTCTAATCCTGAATTGTATTCAGTGGTAGCTGACACCTTAATCGGTGCAGGTTCATCTCATTTTGAACATACCAATATTATTGAAAATGATTCATATGGCAGAACACTGTTTTTATATGTTGGAGGTCAGTATTCCAATATTTATCATAATGAATTGTGCGCAATGGTGATATGCCAAAAATCAACCAAAGAAAACACATATTATTATGAGGACGACTGTTTCTTTGTTTGCAGAGAACTGGGCAAATGGACAAATGTTGATGAAATATTGCCGCTTGTTCAAGATGACATGAAAGCACTAAAGAAACTGAATGATTGGGACAAGCCTCTTAATGAGAGTAAAATGACATCAGCTAAAATTATAAAGCAATTTACTTATAAAGATGAATACAAGAGCGGTTCTCAGCTTTATAAAAACGCTCTGAATGCGATCAAATGTTCTGATGGATTTAAATGGAACTATTATATTATTTGTTCAGATTCAAAAGGAGCGCAGCTTATTCTGATGCAGAAAGAAAAAGAAGACGGAACCCCGACAGATCTTGACGAGGTAAGAACATTTTTGGTAATCGTTTCTGCCACCGGATATGTGCCAGAGGGCGGGATTTTGGAACTTTCTTCCGATCAGCTTTATGATTACCGCGAGATTGTCAAGAGATTTAAAGCGCAGAACGGCTGGGCGAAATAAGTATCGTTATAAAAATAGGGAGTGATGATAATGAAGAAAAGAATAGCAATATCTTTGATTGTTTTTATGCTGATAATCCATTTAGCCGCTTGTGACGGACACAGTAACAGTGTTGCAAGTTCAGGACATTCAGAACTATATTCCGTTGCCAATGTTTCTGTTCCTTTTGTTACGGGAAATTATGATTGGGAACAGGTGGAAATTGTTGAAAAGGATTCCTACGGGCGAATTATGTTTAAATATCGGAGTATATCTACTATGCTGAGTGACTATTGCGGAAGCTATCTATATGCGTTGGTAGTGTGCCAAATGTATGACAAAGACTATTCCTATTATTATGATAATGACAGTTTCATTTATTTGCGGGAGAATGGGAGTACGTCAGATGAAGATGTTCAACGATTAAAAGATTGGAATGATTGGGGTAAGCCGATAAATCAATCAAAGATGCGCTACGTTAAAAACAGTTTTAATGATGTACCAAAGAATATTGCTGAGAATGTAAAGAATAATATATCTGCCTATGACAAGTAAAATTCCAAGTCACAATGGATATATCTATGAGAAAAAACACAAGCAGGAATTTTTTGATGATGAAATTACGACATATATTGTCAAAAGATCGCTTCAGGATAACTCGGAAACAGTCATCATAGAAGCCAAATCTACATCCATCCCTCCGTTTATCTATAAAGTTTGTTTTCCGTTCGGATTTTTACTATTGATTTGTGTGATTGTTTTTGCTATCAGAGGCAATACAGGCAAACGTAAATTACATTTTTAGTATGGTTTATTTCAATTTTAAATTACTTTTTAAGGATAAGGAAGAAATTTACAAGGATTCGGAGGAGCGTGGTATCGGCTTTATCTTTGTAAGGCTTATTCTTCTCGTTATCCTTCGTTTGATTTTGTATTTTGCTGTCAATTTCATCGACGTTGTAAGGCTTTTTGGTTGTAATAAAACAAAATATTGAATTAATGGCACAGAGGAGAATATGAAAACGACAATATGAGAAAATACAATCATTCAAGCCTCCCTCTGTTTCACTATGATTTTAAAATCAAAACAGCTGCCGTCATTTTTTCTCTCTCCGCCTATTGCAAATTTCTTATAAATCATATATACTTATGTTTATAGGGCGCTCACTACTGTGGGCTAATTTTATTATGTAGGAGGCAATTTAATGAAAACTTACGCAAAAGTCCTGAGTTCCCTGCTCGCACTTCTGATGTTGTTCTGCGTGATTCCACAGACGGCGGCGTTCGCTGTAAACGACGGTCAGACCGGCGCTGAACAAACGGCAGCTGCTCAGGACGGCATCACTCTTTCGGTCGAAACCGATAAAGACAGCTACGCGTCCGGAGAAGAGATCAATGTGACAGTTACAGTTAAGAATACGAATGACTATGTGATCAATAACGCGACTGTCACGGTGGAACTCCCCGAGGGGCTAAGTCTTGTTTCGGGCGATTTGAGCATTTCGGGACTCACCCTTCAGCCTGGCGATACCTACCGGACATCAGTGAAGGCAATGAAGTCTGAGCCGACTGCACCCACCGAGCCGACTGTACCGACCGAGCCGCCTGTTCCGACAGTTCCGACAGTTCCGACTGAGCCAACCCAGCCGACCGAGCCGACCGAGCCAACCGAGCCAACCGAGCCGACCGAGCCGACCGAGCCAACCGAGCCGACCGAGCCAACCCAGCCGACCAAGGCAACCGAACCGACGGAGCCGACGAAACCGACATGGCCGTCTATTCCAACGGATCCCACTGAACCGACGACTCCCACCGAACCCACCAAGACAACCGAGCCGACTGCTGTGACCAAGCCGACTGCACCCACCGATCCGACGGAGCCGACCACACCCCCCACGAAGAAGCACGCTAACCCGACTCACAGCAAAGACAGCGACGCAAAAGACAAAGGTAATTCGCATCAGGATATACCGAAGACGGGCGAAATGTCGACCACGCCATTTGTGATTATCATGATTCTGACTCCGATCATCGCTGCCGCGGCGCTGCTTGCTGTCAAGAAATATAAATACTTCTCCAAAAGAGCGATTTGCCTTGTGCTGATTCTGTCGCTGGCTTTCAGCATAATGCCGATCCATGTGTTTGCGGCAGACGCCGACACAGCCGAAGTAAGTCTTTCGGTGGAGAAAACCGTCACGATTGACGGGAAAGAATATGTTATCAAAACCGCGATGACAGGCGAGTACAAAAAAACCGTCCAGGAATACACCTACCGTGAAAAAGAGGACGGCACCGTCGCGCTGACCGGCTATAACGGTTCCGCCAGCGCCCTGACAATTCCCGCTTCCATCGACGGAAAGAAGGTTTCCGAGATCGGAGACAGTGCCTTTGCGGGTCTGCTTTGTCTCAAAACCGTCCGCATTCCGGAAGGCGTCACCCATATCGGCAACTACGCATTCGAGTGCTGCTCCCTGCTCCAGAAGATCTATTTCCCCGCGTCTTTGAAATCCATTGGCGACGGCGCCTTCTCCGGCTGCGGAAGCCTGACGCTGGCGGACATGCAGGACGGCGTGAAGTCCATCGGCAACGGCGCGTTCCTGTGCTGCGACTCGCTGGTTCAGCTGGAGCTGTCCGAAGCGCTGACAAAGGTGGGGGACTTTGCGTTTTCCGGCTGTGCAGCCCTTGCCAGCATCCGCTTTAACGGCGACGGCGTGACCGCGCTGCCTGACCGCGTTTTCTACGGATGTACCTCCTTGTCCCGTGTGTATCTGCCGGACAAGATCACCTCCATCGGCAAGCGCGCGTTTGCGCACTGTGAAAAAATAGAAAGCCTGTATTTCGGCGAGCCGCTGACTTCTCTCGGCGCTTACGCCTTCCAGGACTGCACCAAACTCTCATCCCTCACAGTGACTTCCAAGGTCATCCCGACCGGCACGTTCTCCGGCTGTAACTCACTGACATGGTTCTCCGTTCAGGACGGAACCGTCCGCATTGAGCAGGGCGCTTTCGGCAGCTCCGGGATAACGGATGTCGGCATTCCCGCCTCTGTGACGGAGATTGAGCCGGGCGCATTCTTCCAGGTGCGTGGCAGCCTGACGCTGGATGAGGAAAACACGAACTATCAGCTCATCGACGGCTCGCTCTACACCGCCGACGGCAAGACCCTTCTGGCGTTCTTCCCCGCCGATCCTTACGCCGAGGAGCTGCAGACCGAATTTACCGTACCGGACGGCGTGGAAACCATCGCCGCCTATGCGCTGGCGGAGTCCCAACTCACCACTGTCATCCTTCCGTCGTCTGTAAAGCGGATCGACGCTTATGCCTTTATGGATCTCAACGCCGAGAATGTGGTGATCCCTGAGGGAGCGACAGTCGATCCCGCCGCCTTCGGAGATTCCCAGCAGGAGGAGGACGGCTCCTCCGACGACTCCGGCGAAGGGAAAGTGCCGCTGGAAGTCGGCTCGGTTGCGGGAGACAAAAATCTCTTCCGCGAGGAGGATTACGCCGGTTACCGTCAGATTGCGAACGATGAGTTTAACGCGTGGTGCGAGAAGTATCTCGCCTACAACCAGGCGCAGGGAATCCCGCTGAGTGATGAAACCATTCCCTATATCATGAGGTATAAGGGCGAGGTCATTCCCCATTACATGCCCATGACCGCCGTGCAGAACCACGACCCCGCAATGTGGGCGGAAGCTGCCAGCGTTTTCGGCGATGATTTTGAGCAGACCTACCTGATGATGAATCACGGTCTGTTCACCGAGCTTGACAGAGGAAAGATGGAAGAGCCTCTGGTACTTTACAGCGGACTGTATGACAGTCAGCTCATGGCAGCCGCCGGCACCGACGTGGTGCCGACCCAGCAGCAGCTGGTGGACGCCATCGGAAACACCTTCACCGACCCCATCATGATAAGCACCACCACCGATCCCGGCATTGCCGCGGGCTTTGGCGATACGCTGTTCATCATCTACGCTTCCAAGGATGCGATGGAGAGTCTGGGCGCGGTTTGCATTGACGCGGTCGCTCACTCTCAAGAGAAGGAGATCCTGATGAACGCCAACGCCCGGTACCGTATTCTCGATGTGGGAAATATGGCAATCGAGCAGCAGGAGCCATGGGATCCCGAGCCCAGGACGCTTTACAGACATTATGTGAAGGTCGAACTACTGACACAGTAAAGGACGAAGCAACTGTTTCCCCGTAACGAAAAACAGGCATTTTTCTGTACTGCCCTTGCAATGAAAGAAATCGTCAGATTTTGTCGAAAGACATTGTCTGGCGGTTTTTTTCGGGTCGAAAAATATAATACGAGGAGTAATTACAAATCATCAGTTAAACTGTTAAATTATAACTTTTTTGGAGATATTTTTGTGGATTTCATCTGAAAGAGTCAATATTATTTTATTGAATTATTTTTCTTAGATCGGTTTACAATATATGATAAAATTGTTATAATTATAATAGATGAATTATCATGGAAGGACTGTGTTTAAAAATTATGGATTATCAGACTGAATCGTTAAAGAAGCATTATGAATGGATGGGAAAAATCGAGGTTGTCACACGCTGTCCGGTCGAGACAAGCGAGGATCTGTCGCTGGCTTACACGCCGGGCGTCGCCAAGCCCTGCCTCGAAATACAGAAAGACGTCAGTAAAAGCTACGATCTCACCCGCCGCTCCAATCTTGTGGCGGTCATTACCGACGGCTCGGCTGTGCTCGGACTCGGCAACATCGGACCGGAAGCCGGCATGCCTGTCATGGAGGGCAAATGCGCCCTCTTTAAAAAATTCGGCGACGTGGACGCCATTCCGCTCTGTATTCGTTCCAATGATGTTGATACGATAGTCAACACCGTCGCTTTGATTGCGGGCAGCTTCGGCGGCGTCAACCTGGAGGACATCTCCGCCCCCAGATGCTTTGAAATAGAGCGCAGACTCAAAAAAATCTGCGATATTCCGATATTCCACGACGACCAGCACGGCACGGCGGTGTGTGTCGCCGCGGCAATGATCAACGCCTGCCGACTGACCGGCAGAAAGCTCTCCGAACTCAGGATCACCGTCAACGGTGCCGGCGCTGCCGCCATTGCCGTCACCAAGCTGCTGCTTTCTCTCGGCGTCAGGGAAGTCATTATGTGCAACAGCAAGGGCATTATCTGTGAGGGCGACGAACGTCTCAACAGCGAGCAGGCATACATGGCGACCGTGACCAACCGCAGCCACATCAAAGGCTCACTGAAGGACGCTGTGGTGGGTGCGAACGTATTCATCGGTCTCTCTGCTCCCAATGTGCTGACAGCCGAGATGGTTTCCACCATGGCGGAAGGCGCGATGGTGTTCGCCATGGCGAATCCCACCCCGGAGATCATGCCTGACGTTGCCAAGGCGGCAGGCGCGGCAGTTGTGGGTACAGGCAGAAGCGACTTCCCCAATCAGATCAACAATGTGCTTGCCTTCCCGGGAATATTCCGCGGTGCGCTGGACGTCAGAGCATCCGACATCAATGATGAAATGAAGATCGCCGCCGCCTACGCCATTGCCGGCATTATCCAGGACAGTGAGCTTACCCCCGAATACATCATTCCCAGCGCACTTGACAAGCGCGTAGTCGAGAAGGTTTCCAAGGCGGTTGCCGACGCAGCCGTTAAATCAGGCGTGGCAAGAATATAGATTTTGCAGCAGATTTTCCTCATATTTCACATATTTTTGCCTTATAATTCACCGATGTTTACAAATTCTTTTGTAAATTGTAAGAAGTATTTGTTGACAGAAACGACATTGCGTTATATAATATAAAGAGTATTTATTCGGTCGAACTGATTTCATAATTAAATGAAAGGAGCTTGTTTTATAATGGATTATAAAAAGATTGCTGCGATTTTTGCGGCAGCTGCCATCATCGGTTCATCCTCGTACGGATTGGTTGACGCATTTGTTTCCGACAACGTGGTAACCGTTTCGGCGGCCTCCTCTCTGCGCAGGAATTCGACCGGAAGCGAAGTCACACAGCTTCAGAATAACCTTATAAAACTCAATTACATGAAGAGCGGTTACGCCACCGGAACATATGATTCTGCTACCGAAAGTGCGGTCAAATCCTTCCAGACGGATTACCAGCTTACCGCCGACGGCATAGCAGGCAGCCAGACGCTCGGTCTGGTCGATTCAATTATCAGCGGCACCACCAAAATCGTGGAAGTAAAGGCGGATCTTCTCAATGTAAGATATACCGCTTCCAAGTCAGGCAAGCTGCTCACCACCGTCAAAGCCGGACAAAAATTCATCGTAGAAGGTGAATCGTCCGACAGCAGCGGCACTAAGTGGTACAAGATCAAAACCAAATACGGCTCCGGATATATCTGCTCTGATTATGCAGCGGCAATCAATCCTGCGTCGGACAATTCCTCCCAGACGACGGAGGGCAGCGGAGTTGTGAAGGTCACAGGAACGGTGCTCAATGTGCGTCAGAGCGCGAGCACATCTTCCCAGAAGCTGTGCGTCATCAAAACGGGACAGACCTTTAATTACTCCAAGATTCAGAAGGTCAACGGCGAAACGTGGTACTTCATCAAGGTCAACAATTCCATCAGCGGCTGGGTGCTCGGCAATTATGTCAGCGCGTCGCCGGATTCCAACTCCACCGCTACGACCACCAAGACCACCACCAAAAGCACCACGGCAAGCACCGCAGCCGCCGATGCAAACAGCGGTAAAGTCACCGTTACAGCCGAGCTGCTCAATGTCCGTGAGTCGGCAAGTTCATCTGCCAATAAGCTGTTGATTATCAAAAAGAATGAGGTCTACACCTACAGCCAGACCAAGACAGCCGAAAACATTCAGTGGTACTACATCAAGGTCAATAACTCCATCAGCGGCTGGGTAATGGGTACATATGTCAAAGCCACCCCGAATTCCACCTCCGCAACGACTCAAACCACCAAGGCGACCGAAACCACCCAATCATCCGATTCGGGCAATGTGCTTACCGTAACAGCCGATTTACTCAATGTGCGTGAGTCGGCAAGCACCTCTTCCAAAAAGCTTTTCATAGTCAAAAAAGGGCAGAAATACACCTACAGCAAGACCCAGAAGGTCGGCAATGACACATGGTACTACATCAAGGTCAACAACTCCATCAGCGGCTGGGTGATGGGTACATATGTCAAAGTGAATTCTTCCGAAACAGCCACCACTGCCAAGTCAACTCAGAAAACCCAGAATACGACCACAGCGGCGTCCGGCGAGAAGACCCTGATTGTTGCCACAAGCGCTCTCAATGTACGTGAAGCGGCAACCACTTCGTCCAAAAAGGTGTACTTAGTCAAAAACGGTCAGAAGTACACCTACAGCAAGACCCAGAAGGTCGGAAGCGACACATGGTATTTCATCAAGGTCAGCAATTCCGTCAGCGGCTGGGTCAACGGAAAGTATGTCAACGCGGAGACAGCCACCACAACCAAGGCGACCTCCGCCACGACCAAGGCGGCAAGCACAACAACCAAAGCCACTTCCGCCACGACCAAGGCGGCAAGCACAACGACCAAAGCCACCTCCGCCACGACGACCAAAGCCGCCAGCAGCGGAAAACTTTCCATAACCGCCAACCTTCTGAATGTGCGCAGTGACGCCAGCACCAAATCCAAAATCATCACCACCGTCAAGAAAAACAAGACATACAGCTTTACAAACGTTAAAACCGTCAACAACGAAAAGTGGTATTATATAACCGTCAGCAGTTCCCAGAAGGGCTGGGTAAACGGCGGTTATGTGGTTATCGTGGGTAATACGGCAACAACCACAACCACCAAGAAAACAACGAACACCACTTCCCCGTCCACCCTGAGCCAAAACAAAACCCTCGTCATTGAAGCGAACCTGCTCAATGTCCGTATCAATGCTGCCTCCGACGCGACTGTCATCGGCACCGTTAAAAAGGACAAGGTCTATGAGTATGCAAAGGTTGCGTCCGCCGAAAATATTACATGGTATTACATCAAGCTCAGCGACGTCCGCTGGGGCTGGGTAATGGGTACCTATGTCCGTACGCTTGACGAGACAGCGCCGGCGCAGTCAGAACCAACAACCGGAAATCTCACCGTGAATTCAAATGCCGCCGTCTATATGGGGGCAGGAACCAATTATGAAAAGGTTGCCGACGTCAAGAAGGGCGCGACCTACCAATATGTAAATATCCGAGACGGATGGTACCGTATCGTTCTTTCACAGGACAAGATGGGTTGGATAGACGGAAGCCATGTGACAACCGACTACGCCAAAACGCTCAAGTCCGACGCTTCTTCACAGGGTAATGTGACAACTGCTACAGAAAAAGCCACCACCACTACCACAAAAGCTACGACGACTACCACAAAAGCTACCACCACAACTACAAAAGCCACGACCACTACCACAGAAAAGCCAACCACCACTACCACCGCGGAAAAAACCACTACGGCAACCCAAGACTCCGCCTCAACAACCGGTTCTACGACAGGAACGGAAACAGACAGCTCTTCCTCCACCGCGGCGGATTCCGGAAAAGCCGTCGCAGCCAACACCCGAACCGTTCTGGTGGGTACGGTCAGCGTTTCGGGTACCCTTAACATCCGCAAGGGCGTCGGCACCAACTACTCCATTATCGGAAACGTCAAGAACGGCACAAAGCTGGTGATCGCCGAAAAAAGCAGCAAATGGCACAAGGTTGAATACGGCTCCGGCTACGGCTATGTGATGGCGACGTACGTAAAGGATATCAAAACCACCACCGAAACCGTTGCGCTCAGCTATGCCACCGTCTACTACTATGTGGAACCGGGACAGACGGTCAATCTTGCCCGCACCGTCAAGAATTCCACCGTCACCTATACTTCTTCCGACCCCGAAAAATGCCCGGTAGACAAAAAGGGCATTGCAACGGGCAAGAGCGCCGGTCTTTACAACATCACCGCGAAATGCGGCAGCTCCAGTGCGGTCGCCTGTGTGGTGGTGCTGGATGCGCCGAACAGCAGCGTCCCCACCTTCAAGATCAGCGAAGAGGGCGCCAAGTTCATAGCCGAATGGGAAGGCGGCGGCACGGTGCTTCCGACCGGCGAAACGGTCTATTATCCCTACAAGGATGTTTCGGGATTCTGGACTGTCGGCTTCGGACATGCTAAGACCTCAACCGCCAGCAAATCATGGTCTGAGGACCGCGCCATATCCGAATTCAATAAAGATATTGAGAGTCTCATCGGCAAGGAATACGTTCTCACCAAGAAACAGCCTTACCTGACCGAAGCGACTGCCAAGATGCTGCTCAATGCCGACCTGAACAAGGGCGATTATGTCAAGTCGATCAACAACTGGGCATCCAGAAACGGCGTGATACTCAATCAGGCGCAGTTTGACGCGCTGGTTTCCTTCTGCTACAATCTCGGCTCCTCGCTGTGGGACAGCGATTCCTCCAAATTCTATCTTAAATCGGCTATCATCTCCCACCGTTCGGGCGATCTGGCGGATCCCGCTCAGATTATCGAGGGCTTCTGCCGTTACCACAAGTCAAGCGGAAAGTCCTACAAGGGACTTTGGTACCGCAGACGCAATGAGGCGGAGCTTTTCCTCACCGGCGATTACGCAATAGACAGAGCCAACAAATTCCAGCTTCCAAGCAACGTCAGCTGGTCATAATTCCATTGATACGAAACGTCCGTTCTGACAAGGCGCAGAGCGGGCGTTTTTTTGCGTTAAAATTCATATATCGTACATAAACATATTTCTAATTTGTGGTACAATAACTATATCTGTTCATATACTCATGAGCAGCATATCTCTATTAAAGGAAGGTTTTGAAACCATGGACAAAAATCCGATCGTCACTATTGAAATGGAAAACGGCGGCATTATTAAAGCTGAGCTTTATCCTGCCGGCGCGCCAAACACAGTCAACAACTTCATCAGCCTCGTTAAGAAGGGCTTCTATGACGGACTCATCTTTCACCGCGTGATCAGCGGCTTCATGATTCAGGGCGGATGTCCCGACGGCACAGGAATGGGCGGTCCCGGCTACACGATCAAGGGCGAATTCAGCCGCAACGGCTTTGAGAACAATCTCCGGCACAAGCCCGGCGTGCTCTCGATGGCAAGAACCAATCTCCCCAACACCGCCGGCTCCCAGTTCTTCATCATGCACGCGCCCGCTCCCTATCTCGACGGTCAGTACGCGGCATTCGGCAAGGTGATCGAGGGCATGGACGTTGTCAACGCCATAGCCGAAACGGAAACCGACCGTAACGACAGACCTTACAACGATCAGGTGATGAAGAAGGTCACTGTTGAGACCTTCGGCGTGGAATATCCCGAGCCTGTCAGGTACAGATAATCTGTCATTTTCCCTTTCTCTCCTACACTCACAGAAAAGAAGTGAATTGAATTGATCAAAAGATTGCTTGCGTCGGTCAGGGAATACAAGCGTCCTTCCATTCTGTCCTTTGCGTTTATCGTCGGCGAAGTAATTATTGAATGTCTCATTCCGTTCATTACAGCCGATCTGGTAAACCGTCTGAAGGGCAATATTGACATGAAGTCTCTGCTGCTCACAGGGACGCTGCTTGTATTCATGGCAGTCGTCTCCCTCGCATGCGGAGGACTCGCCGGTTACGCCAGCGCCAAGGCTTCGTCCGGCTTTGCCAAAAACCTGAGACACGACGTATTCGACCGGGTACAGAGCTTTTCATTTGAAAACATAGACAAATTTTCGTCATCGTCCCTTGTCACCCGACTGACAACCGACATTTCCAACGTGCAGATGGCGTACATGATGGCAATTCGTGTAGCCATCCGTTCGCCGCTTATGTTCATCTTCTCGGTGTTCATGGCGTACGTCATGGGCGGCGCTCTCGCCACGGCATTTGTAGTCGTTATTCCCGTGCTTGCGGTGGGATTGTTCATTATCGCCAAGAAGGCTATGCCGGCTTTCCACAGCGTATTCAAAAAATACGACAAGCTCAACGAATCGGTTGAGGAAAACGTCCGCGCCATGCGCGTCGTCAAGGGTTTTGCGCGTGAGGAATACGAAAAGAAAAAGTTTGAAGCCGCGGCGGAAGATATCCGCAAGGATTTCACCAGAGCGGAACGCATCGTCGCGGTCAATCATCCCCTCATGCAGGTATGCCTGTACTTCAACATGGTATTCGTGCTGTTTGTCGGCGCAAAAACCATCATCACGAGCAGGGGCAGCACCATTGACGTCGGACAGATGTCCGCCATGCTGACCTACGGCTTCCAGATATTAATGTCGCTGATGATGCTCTCCATGATCTACGTCATGATAACCATTTCGCTGGAATCCATGCGCCGCATCAGTGAGGTGCTTCAGGAAAAGCCAAGCATGAGCAATCCCGACGCTCCCGTCACCGAGATCGAGAACGGCTCGATTGATTTTAAAAACGTCAGCTTCAAATATTCCAAGAAATCCGAAAACTACGCGCTCTCCGACGTAAACCTGCACATTGATTCGGGAATGACGGTCGGAATTCTCGGCGGCACCGGCTCGAGCAAATCGACGCTTGTGCAGCTCATTCCCAGACTCTACGACACCACCGAAGGCAGCGTGATGGTGGGCGGCAAGGACGTGCGCAGCTACGACATAGCCGCGCTTCGTGACAGCGTCGCCATGGTGCTGCAAAAGAATCAGCTCTTTTCCGGCACTATCAAGGATAACCTTCGCTGGGGCAATGAATCCGCCACCGACGAGGAGCTGATCGAAGCCTGCCAACTCGCGCAGGCGGACGAATTCATCCGATTATTCCCCGAGGGGTACGACACCTACATTGAACAGGGCGGAACCAATGTGTCAGGCGGTCAGAAGCAGCGTCTCTGCATCGCGCGCGCACTTCTCAAAAAGCCCCAGATACTTATTCTGGACGACTCCACAAGCGCGGTGGACACCAAGACCGACGCGCTGATCCGCAAGGGATTCCGTGAATTCATTCCCGAAACAACCAAGCTCATCATAGCGCAGCGAATTGCCTCCGTGCAGGACGCGGATATGATCATCATTCTCGACAACGGCAGAATCATTGCTTCGGGCAATCACGACGAGCTGCTTGCCACCAGCCCCATCTACCGTGAAATTTATGAGGAACAGACAAACGGGAGGGCGGAAAATGAATAACAAGAAAATGAAAAGACCGCCCATGGGCGACGGTCTCAAACGGCTTATCTCCATGCTGATACAGGCTTATCCCGTCTTGCTGCCCGTCACAGGCGCATGTATCATACTCTCGTCCATCACCAACGCGCTTCCGGCAATATTCCAGCAGAAAATTCTTGCTGACATAGGAGACTATTGGGAATCCGGCAACTGGGCTGCGGCTTCAAAGGTCATACTGCCAAAAATCTTCATTCTGGTCGGACTCTACATTCTGTCGCTGATTTCCATTGTGCTCTACACGCAGTTCATGGCGTACATCACGCAGGGCTTCCTGAGCAAAATGCGACTTGCACTGTTTGACAAAATGCAGAATCTCCCCATCAGATATTTCGACACCAACAAGCACGGCGACATTATGAGCCGTTACACCAATGACATTGACGCGCTGCGTCAGCTCATTTCACAGGCGCTTCCCACCCTGCTCCAGACCATTATCCTCATTGTTTCGGTCTTTTTTATCATGCTCTATTACAGCATATGGCTCACCCTTGTGGTCATTCTCGGGGTATTCGGAATCATGTTTGTCAGCGGACGCGCGGGCGGCGGCTCGGCAAAGTATTTCATCCGCCAGCAGAAGTCTCTCGGCAAGGTGGAGGGATTTGTGCAGGAAATGATGAACGGTCAGAAGGTCATCAAGGTATTCAACCACGAGGATCTCTGCCGTGAGGATTTCGACAAAATCAACGAAGAGCTTTACAATGACGGTTTCAGGGCGCACGCCTACGCCAATATTTTAGGACCGGTTATTCAGAATATCGGAAACATTCTCTATGTGCTGCTTGCGGTGGTCGGCGGCGTGCTGCTGCTTGCCAAGGTGCCGAACATCAGCCTTTCGGCGCTGTTTGCGGGGGCGATAGGAATTGTCACCATAGATATTCTCATTCCCTTCCTCAACATGGCAAAGCAATTCACGGGCAACGTCAATCAGCTGGCACAGCAGATCAATTCAGTGGCAATGGCTATCGCCGGCGCCGAGAGAATATTCTCCATGATCGACGAACAGCCCGAGGTGGACGACGGATACGTCACGCTGGTCAACGCCGAATACGACAAGGACGGCAAGATCACCGAAACCGAAAAGCACACGGGTCGCTGGGCATGGAAGCATCCCCACGGCGACGGCACTCTCACCTATTCCCCGCTCGAGGGCAATGTGGAGCTGCTGGACGTTGATTTTGCTTACGAGGAAGGCAAAACGGTGCTTCACAACATCTCGCTCACGGCAAAGCCGGGCGAGAAGATCGCTTTCGTCGGCGCGACCGGCGCGGGCAAGACCACCATCACCAACCTGCTCAACCGCTTCTACGACATCGAGGACGGCAAAATTCGCTACGACAACATCAACATCAACAAAATCCGCAAAGCTGACCTTCGTCAGTCGCTGGGTCTGGTGCTGCAGGAGACGAATCTCTTCACCGGCACGGTCATGGACAATATCCGTTACGGCAAGCTCGACGCAACCGACGAGCAGTGCAAAACCGCCGCGAAATTAGCCGGCGCGGACGACTTCATCACCCGCCTTCCCGACGGCTACAACACCATGCTCGAGAACAACGGCGAGAATCTCTCGCAGGGGCAGCGGCAGCTCATAGCCATTGCCAGAGCGGCGGTCGCCGATCCGCCTGTCATGATCATGGACGAAGCGACCTCCTCTATCGACACGCACACCGAGCAGATCGTGCAGCGGGGCATGGATAAGCTCATGGAGGGCAGAACGGTATTCGTGATAGCCCACAGGCTTTCCACCGTCAAGAACTCCGATGTGATCATGGTGCTCGACCACGGACGAATCATCGAACGCGGCACGCACGAACAGCTCATCGAACAGAAGGGGCAGTATTACAAACTCTACACAGGCGCTTTCGAGCTTGAATAATTCCTTTTTTTGGAAAACAGACAACAAAAATCACGGGGTATATCTTCATGCAGGATATGCGCCCCGTGATTTTTTATATTACGCGCTGTGTCAAAAGATCACTTGATCGTGACGGTCGCCGCGCTTGAATACAGATAATTGCCCGCGCCGTCGGTGACCTTGCAGCGCACCTGCATGGCGTTCCATGTGGCGTTGGCTGTCGCCGTGGTGGAGGCGGCGGTGCGGCTGCCCCAATCGCTCCACGAGGACGCGCCCTTCTTTTTGTACTGCCACTGGTATTGGAGTCCGCTGCCGGTTGCCTTCACCGCGAAGGTGGCGTTGCTTCCCGCTGCGACCGTCACATTGGCTGGCTGCGATGTGATCGAGAGTACGCTTACCGTGACGGTACTGCTTTGAACCGACTTGCCGGAGCCGTCGGTTATCTTGCAGTAAAGCTGTATGCCGTCCCATAAATTATTGGGAGAAACGGTCTCGCTCGCGTGCGTGCGGTTGTTCCACACGCTGAAGGAGGTCTGCCCCTTCTTCCTGAAGTACCACTGGTATTTTAAATCGCTGCCTGTCGCCTTGACCGACAGCGTGAGCGACTTGCCGACAACGATGCTCTGATTCTTTGGCTGCTGTGTGACGGTGATGGCGGACGTGCCGAATGTGACGGAAATCGTGCCGGATTTGAGCGACGCTCCAAGGCTATCCTTTATGAGACAATAGAGCTGAATGCCGTCCCATGTGTCGTTGGGTGTGACGGGTTCCGAAGCATGGGTGCGTCCGTTCCACACCGACCACGCGGAGGCGCCCTTCTTCTTGAAGTACCACTGGTATTTTAAACCGCTGCCTGTCGCCTTGACCGACAGGGTGACAGAACTGCCCTTGACAATGGTTTTGCTCTGCGGCTGTGTGGTAATGGCGAGGTTGCTGAGTCTGACGGTGGCAGCCTCCGATTTGAGCGAATGATCGCTGTCGTCCTTGATAAGACAGTAGAGCTGAATGCCGTCCCATGTGTCGTTGGGCGTGACGGTTTCCGAGGCGTGAGTGCGTCCGTTCCAGATTGACCATGCGGAGGCGCCCTTCTTCTTGAAGTACCACTGGTATTTTAAACCGCTGCCCGTCGCCTTGACTGAGATTGTGAAGGAGCTGCCCTTGATGACCGTTCCGCCTGTGGGCTGGGAGGTGATCTTAATTGCCGGAGCGGGGGTGTAATTGTATTGCATTTTCACATTACTTGTCAGACCGGCGTCAAGCTGCACGCCCGATGCGTCGGTCAGCAGCTTCTTCCACTGCTGTGCCGTGTCGGGATACCTGACTTCTTGCAGAGCGCTGCATCCCTCGAATGCATTTTCACCGATCTTCGCAATCGAATCCGGTACCGTCATAACCGTCAGACCGGTACAGCTCTCAAACGCTCTCTCCCCTATCGCGGTAAGCGATGAAGGCAGATTGATGGCAGTGATCATGCCGCATCCCGAAAAAGCCGCCCCTTCCACACGGGTGACAGACGAAGGAAGGGTTACCGTTCCGGTCTTTCCCGACGGACATGCGATAACCAATGTCTTGTTTTTGTTGTACAGCACGCCTGCCTCTGATGAATAATTGGCATTGGCGCTGTCTACGCTGATAGCCGATAATTTGGTCATGCCGTAAAAAGCCATGCTGCCTATGCCGGTGACCGATTTCGGAATATTCATCGCGGTCAGGCTGCCGCATCCCCAAAACGCGCCTTCTCCCAGGGTTTTGAGGGTTGCGGGAAGGGTAATGCTTTTCAGGCTCCGGCATCCGCTGAAGGCGTATTCCCCTATGGCTGTCGCCGAGCCGGACATGGTGACGGTTTGCAGACTGCCGCATCCGTCAAAGGCGTGAGCGCCTATCGCTGTGACGGAATCCAGAATAGTGAGGGAGGTCAGTCCGCCGCAAAACTCAAAAGCCCATGCGCCTATTTTTTTGAGCGACGCCGGCAACGTCACGCCCGTCAGCCTGTCGCAATAAGCAAAGGCATAATCCCCTATCTCGGTGAGCGTGGAGGGCAGGGTCAAAGCGCCGGACTTTGCGACAGGGCAGAATAGCAGGCGGGTTTTGTCCTTATTATAAAGAATCCCGTTTGCGGAGGAAAAAGCCGTATTGCCGCTGTCAACCGTAACATTTTCAAGGCTGGTGCAGCTTTCAAAAATCTCCTCTCCTATGGTTTTGACGGATTTGGATATGGTGACGCTTTTGAGACCTGTGCAATTGGAAAAAACATGATCGCCCAGCGTGGCAACGGAATTCGGCAAAGTCACGCCGGTCAGACCGCCGCAATAATAGAAGGCGTAGTCCCCTATGCTTTTGACAGAGGCAGGAATGGTCACCTCCTTCATGTCGGAGCAGCAGTAAAACGCCCATGATTCAATCGACGTGACACTGCCGGGGATCACCACCTTGCTTGCGCTGCCGGTGTAGGAATACAGCACTCCGTCGCGGATATCAAAACCGTTCCCGTCTGCATACACTGTATTTCCGCCGCTCGGGAACATTGGCGGAAAGGCTGCCAGCAGGGCGAATACCGCCGCCAGCGTCAGACACAGAAATGCTTTTCTCATCTCTTTCATAGTGCAATCTCTCCTTACAAATGTTCATACAACACAGCGCACACGCCGACATTCTGCGATGAAAGTGACGTGTGCGCCTGAATGATTATTTAACTATAGTGGGGTTGCATGCTGTCTTTGAAGCATTACTTAATCGTAATGGTTGCGGCATTGGAGAATACATAATTGCCAGCGCCGTCGGTTACCTTGCAGCGAACCTGCATGCCGTCCCATGTGTCGTTGGCTGTCGCTGTGGTGCTGGCGGTGGTGCGGCTGCCCCAGTTGCTCCAGTCAGCGGCGCCCTTCTTCTTGTACTGCCACTGGTATTTCAGACCGGAGCCTGTCGCCTTGACCGTAAAGGTGGCGTTGGCGCCGACTGCCACGGTGACATTGGCAGGCTGTGTTGTGATGGAGAGAACGCTGACTGTAATGGTGCTGGATTTTACCGAAGCGCCGCCGCCGTCCTTCACCAGACAATAAAGCTGAATGCCGTCCCATGTGTCGTTGGCGGTAACGGTCTCGGAAGCGTGGGTTCTGCCGTTCCACACGCTGAAGGAGGACTGACCCTTCTTCTTGAAGTACCACTGGTAGGTAAGACCGCTGCCGGTCGCCTTGACAGAAAGAGTGACAGACTTGCCGAGTACGGTGTACTGATTGGTGGGCTGTGTGGTAATCGCCAGCGTCGAGGAGGCAATGGTGACGGTCGCGGCGTTGGAGAATACGTAATTGCCCGAACCGTCGGTGACCTTGCAGCGAACCTGCATGCCGTCCCATGTCGCGTTGGCGGTCGCTGTGGTGCTGGCGGTGGTTCTGCCGTTCCAGTCGCTCCAAGAGGTTGCGCCCTTCTTCTTATACTGCCACTGGTATTTCAGTCCGGAGCCTGTCGCCTTGACCGTGAAGGTGGCGTTGCTGCCGGCTGCCACAGTGACATTGGAGGGATGCTGGGTAATGGTAACCCCTGATGAGCCCAATGTAATGGTTGCGGTGCTGGAATTCAGAGAATTGCCGGCGTTGTCGGTCACCTTGCAATAGAGCTGGATGCCGTCCCATGTCGCATTGGGCGTGACGGTTTCGGTGGCATTTACTCTGCCGCTCCACTCGCTGAAGGAGGTCTGACCCTTCTTCTTGAAGTACCACTGATAGGTAAGACCCGAGCCGGTCGCCTTGACAGAGAGCGTAATGGATTTGCCGAGTTCCACAGTCTGGCTCTTGGGCTGTGTGGTGATGGAGAGCACTCTGATTGTCACGGTGTCGGAATTAACGCTGCCGCTGCTGCCGGTCACCTTGCAATAGAGCTGAATGCCGTCCCATGTGTTGTTGGGCGTAACGGTTTCGGAGGCGTGCGTTCTGCCGTTCCAGAGCGAGAAGGAGGTCTGTCCCGACTTCTTATAATACCACTGATAGGTAAGACCCGAGCCGTTGGCGTCGAGCGAAAGAGTCAGCGATTTGCCGACAACAATGCTCTGGTTCTTAGGCTGACGTGTGATTTCCAAGCCCTTGCAGTTGACCTTGACCGAGCTTGGGAACGCCGCTTTCATTTCCGAATATTCCCACTGGGTCGGGGTACCGGCGTAATTGACGGTTTCCACGGGCGTGTCTGTGACAGCCGAAGAGCTGAACTTGGGCGATATGGTATTGATATGGAAGGTTTTGAGAAGGGTGCAGCCCGCAAACGCGTTGTCACCCACACTGGTGATCGCTGCCGGAAGGGTGATTTCGGTCAGAGCCGTGCAGCCCTTGAATGCGCCTGTGCCGATGGACTTGATCTTTTCGGGAATGGTGACGCTTGTCAGGCTGGAGCAGTTGATAAATGTGTAGTTGCCGATAGAGGTAACAGAATTGGAGAGCTTGACGGATTTCAGATTCTTGCAGCCGTAGAAGGTGTAGCCGCCGATAGAGGTGACCGAGTCGGGAATGACTGCGCTCTCGAGACTGGTGCAGGTGTCAAAGAGTTCGGTGCCGATTGACTTGACGGAATTTGGTATCGTCACGCTCTTTAAGCTGGTGCAGTTGTGGAACACATTTCTGCCGATAGCGGTGACACTGTCGGGAATATTGACGTCCGTCAGTTTGGAGCAGTTGATGAACATGTAGTCGCCCAGCTTGGTAATCGAGCTGGGAATTGTCAACTTAGTCAGATTCCGGCAGCCGGAGAAAACGCTGGCGCCGACCGACTTGACGGTGCTGGGAATGGTCACTGTCTTGACCGAGATGTTGTTTTTAAATGCTTCGTCGCCTATCGCCGTGACAAAACTCGGAATGGTGACATTCGCGTCGGTGCCGCTGTACTTGGTAAGCACGCCGTCAGCGTTGACGGTAAAGCCGCAATGCAGCGTCATGCCGCTGAGCAGCTCCACATTGCTGCCAACCATAGCGTCCCATTTGGCTTTGGTGCCGCCGTAAAAGACGTCCTTGATGCCGACGGTATTGCTGCTGGCGCTGTTGCCGAAAATATAAGCGTCAAGCGAAGTGACGGTGGCGGGAATCATGATCGCCTTCATATTGGCGCACTTGTGGAAGGCATAGGTGCCGATGGAGGTGACGGCGGAGGGTACCTCGTAGAAGGTGTCAGTATTGCCCTGATAGAAATAGAACAGTTTAGTGCCGTCCTTGCTGAAGATATTGCCGTTGTCGTCCGACTTGAATGTGGTATTGTAGGAGCTGACGTAGATCGAACTGTCAAAACACGGCATTTTGATGGATGTGGTCTCTGTGGGAATGGTCAGGTTCGTGAGCTTGGGGCAGCGCAGGAACGCGCTCATTCCGATAGATTTGACGTAATTGAGGAATATAGATTCGAGACTCGAGCAGCCGTTGAAGGCGTAGCTCTCTATCGTCTCGGTGCCGCCGATGCCCACGTCCCAAAGATTGGTGCAGCCGTAGAAGGCGCGTGCGCCGATCTTCTTGCAGCCGAGCGGCATTTAAACCGCTGTTATCTTGGTGTTATCCCTGAATACGCCGCTGCCGACCTCGGTGACGTCGTCGGGAATAGTGACTTCGCCGCCCGCACCGGTGTACTTGGTGAGCACGCCGTCCACAATCGTGAAGTCGCTCGCGGCGCTGACCGTCATGACATGTTCCCTGCCCCCGCCGGCAAGCAAGGGAACAAATACCGCCAGCATGGCAAAAACAACCGCCAGTGAGATTCTTCTGAGTGTTTTTTGCATTACTTGATTACCTCACTTTACAAAAAAAATTTTCCGTTTTGGAAAACTCTCAGGTACAAAAAGCCTTCCTCACAAATAAATTATACAACACGCCTATAAAAATGTCAATCATTGTTAAAATAATAACAAACGCACACGCTGCCATTGCCTTTCTGTCAGCTTTGGCGACATGTGCGTCTGTTTCATTGATTTTCCTTAACGATGCAGTAGAGCTGAATGCCGTTCCACGTGGCGTTGGGAGTGACCGTCTCGCTGGCGTGGGTTCTGCCATTCCATAAGGAGAAGGAGGTCTGTCCCGCCTTCTTGTAATACCACTGATAGGTCAGCCCTTCGCCCTGTGCCTTGAGCGAAAGGGTTACGCTTCCGCCGAGGCTGATGGTCTTGTCGGTGGGCTGTGTGGTGATCTTCAAGGGCTGCTTGACGGTGACAGTAACGGTATCGGACTTGACGGAAGCGCTGCTGCTGTCCTTGACGATGCAGTAGAGCTGAATGCCGTTCCATGTGGCGTTGGGAGTGACCGTTTCGCTGGCGTGGGTGTGACCGTTCCATGCGGAGAAGGCGGTCTGCCCGACCTTCTTGAAGTACCACTGATAGGTCAGACCGCTGCCCTGTGCTTTGAGCGAAAGGGTGGTGCTGTCGCCGAGGTTGACTGTCTTGCTGACAGGCTGAGTGGTAATTTTAAGCTCGGTCTTGACGGTGACGGTGATAGTGTTGGACTTAACGGAATTATTTGCGCTGTCCTTGACGATGCAGTAGAGCTGTATGCCGTCCCATGTCGCGTTGGGCGTAACGGTCTCGCTGGCGTGGGTTCTGCCGCTCCAGAGCGAGAAATCGGCAGCGCCCTTCTTCTTGTAGTACCACTGATATTTCAAGCCGTCGCCCTGTGCTTTGAGCGAAAGAGTCACGCTGTCGCCGAGGTTGACTGTCTGATTGACAGGCTGCTTGGTTATTTTCAGATTGTTGGTGACAGTGACGGTCGCCTTGTCGGTGTTGACATAATGACCGCTGTTGTCAGAGATGGTGCAATAGAGCTGAATACCGTCCCATGTCGCGTTGGGAGTGACGGTTTCGCTGGCATGGGTGTGACCGTTCCACGGGGAGAAGACCGTCTGACCGACCTTTTTGTAATACCACTGGTAGGTCAGACCCTCGCCCTGCGCGGTGGAGAGAGTGAGGCTGTCCCCGAGGTTGACGGTCTGGCTTTCCGGCTGCTGTGTCACCTTGATAAAGGGGATGACGGTCAGACTGACGACGTTGCTTCTGCCGTTCTTGCCTGCCGAATCCTTCACGGCACAGTAGAAATCGGCTTTGTTGAGGTCGTAGCCGGCGTTGAAGGTGATGGTGTTGGTTTTGCAGCCTGCGCCGTCCCAATAGAGCCAATCGCCTGTATCGGCGAGCTTGTAGTGCCATTCGTAGGTGATGTCTCCGTTGCTGCTTCTGGCTTCGGTGGTGAGAGTGACGCTGCCGCCCTCGTCAACGACGGTTCTCTGTCTGGGCTGCGTGAGAAATACGAAGGTGCCTGAGTTGAAGTTGACGGTGGGCATTTCGCTGCTGATAAATGCGTAATCCACGGTCTTGCCGTTTGCGTTGCGCATGGCGTTCCAGTTGTCCTGCGAGCCTGCGTAATTGACGGCGGTAACCGTTTTGGGGAAGGTGAGATTGCTGAAATCGGGAGCGATCGCGTTCCAGTTGACGGTAGCGACGGATGTGTTGTAGAATGCGCTGCCGCCGATCTTAGTGACGGTGGAGGGAATGGTGACGGCAGTGAGGTTTTTGCAGCCCCAGAACATACTGTCGCCGATCACCGTCATGCCTTCATACATGCCCGCCATTTTAAGCGATTCACAGTTACGAAAAGCGTAGTAGTCCACCTTGGTGAGCGATGTGGAAAGCGAAACGCCCTTGAGATTGCGGTTGCCCTCGAAAGCGCCGTACCTGATGGAGGTAATGCTGTCGGGCATGGAGTAAAGGGTGCGGCTTGACGCGGCAGGGAAGGCGAAAATCGTGGTTTCGTCCACATCCACCAAAGCCTCGTCGAGAATCTTGAATTCGGCGTTGCCGGACGCGACGGAAATCGTTTTGAGCGACTGGCAGTCGGAGAACACGCCGCCGCCAAGGACGGTGACATTCACCGGAATGGAGATGCTTGTAAGAGCGGTGCTGCGGAATGCGCAGGAATCAATTTTCGTCATTGCGACAGGCAGGAAAGGAACGGTCGCCAGATTGGAACAATAGGCGAAGGCGTAGCTTCCTATGGTTTTAACTGCGCTTGTAAAATTGACCCTTTTGATGTGCGGGTTTTTGTAGAAAGCATAGGTGGATACCGTCTCGGTTCCGTTCTTAATGGTGTACAATTCCTCCGACTTGCCGCAGGGATAGCAGACCAGAGAGTTTTCCTTCTTGTTGTAAAGAACGCCGTTGCTCACCTCATAGGTTGTGTTGGAGCTGTCGATGGCAAAGGCGGTCAGACCCGAACAGTTCATAAACGCCCTGGGCGATATGGACAGCAGCTTCTTGGGGAGGTTTACCTCGCTGAGCTTTACGCAGCCATCGAACGCCTGTTCGCCGATGGTGGTGACGCTGACGCCGAACTCGACGCTTTCAAGGGCGGTGCAGTTGTAAAACGCCTTGGAGCTGACTGTAGTGACAGTCATCGCCATCGTCACGCTTGTGACGGTCTTGTTGTTTGCAAAGGCATTTTCGCCTATCACCTTGACGGTGTTGGGAATAGCCACAGCTCCGCCGCTGCCGGTGTATTTGGTCAGCGTGCCGTTTTCCACGGTGAAATCGCCGGCGGCATATGCGGTTGTTCCGCTGCCCGAGAGTGCGGGAACGAAAGCCGCAAGCATGGCAAATACCAGAGCAAGCGACAGGACTCTGAGCTTTTTGCTCAATGATGAAGTGTCTTTCATTTGCATTACTTGATTACCTCACTTTACAAAAAAAATTTCCGTTTTGGAAAACTCTCAGGCACAAAAATCTTTCCTCACAAATAAATTATACAACACGCATATAAAAATGTCAATCATTGTTAAAATAATAACAAACGCACACGCTGCCATTGCCTTTCTGTCAGCTTTGGCGACATGTGCGTCTGTTTCATTGATTTT
>CACWOX010000032.1:0-37704 GCA_902762615.1 uncultured Ruminococcus sp.
CTCGGCTCACTGATATTTTTGATTTCTTCTTTTAGTGTTTTTATATCCATGCCTCTATTTTACATCTTCTTCTAATAAAAGTAAATGCTTTTACCCTGATTAATGCGATGAAGTGTCTTGACATTGATACCCAAATTTGATATCATTTAAAGAACAACCACTTTACGAAAAGCCATATGCAAGGGGCGGATACAAAATGACAGAGATAAAAAACATAGCCATTATCGGGCTGGGACTCATCGGCGGTTCGCTGGCAAAGGCGATTGCCGAGCACACCGATTATCACATAATGGCACGCAACCGCACACACGCGACTCTGCTTAAAGCCATCGAGGACGGCGCCGTTCATGAGGAGCTGACCGATGAAAATATCGGACAGGCAGATATGCTCATTCTCGGACTTTATCCCGAGGAAGCGGTGGAATACATGGAGTCCATAGGAAACAAGGTCAAAAAAGGCGCCCTTGTCATTGACGTGTCGGGAATAAAGCGCTACATATGCAAAAATATGCCGCCGATTGCCGAAAAGTACGGCTTTGTCTTTATCGGCACACACCCGATGGCAGGCAAGGAAAAGGGCGGTTATGCAAACAGTGAAGCGGCGCTTTTCAAGGGCGCGAGTTTTATTATTACGCCAACGGACGATTCGCAAGCCGAGCAGGTGGAATGGCTTCGCGGCTTTGCGGCACAAATCGGCTTCGGAATGCATGTGGTCTGTTCGCCCGAAGAACATGACAGAATGATCGCATTCACCTCCCAGCTGCCGCACGTGCTGGCGAATGCCTATGTGCAAAGCCCTCAGTGTCTCAGGCACAGGGGATTTTCCGCCGGAAGCTACCGCGACGTTTCCCGTGTCGCCCGATTGAACGAACACCTGTGGGCAGAGCTGTTCCTGCAAAATTCCGACGCTCTGACGCAGGAATTGGAGCTTCTCATTAAAAATATCACCGAAATGTGCGACGCGATCAAGGCTGACGACCGTGAGACGCTGGAAACCATTCTGGGCAGAGGCCGCATGGTCAAGGAGGAACTGGGCGAATGAGTCTTTTCAATACATCACACACCATTCACGTCTGTGCGGGTACGCCGTATGACGTTATTATTCAAAGATGTATTTTAAATCAATGCGGCAATTATATCAAAAATGTATTGCCAAAAGCCGAGCGTTGCGTCATCGTTTCCGACAGCAACGTCGCGCCGATTTATGCCGATGCGGTCAAAGAATCGCTTGAAGCGGCAGGCTACAAGGCATATATCAACATATTCCCCGCGGGTGAGGAAAACAAGCGGCTCCCCGCCATTGTGGGAATGTACGAGGCTTTCACACAAGCCGAACTGTCCCGCAGCGATTTCGCGGTTGCCCTGGGCGGCGGCGTTACAGGCGACATGTGCGGCTTTGCGGCGGCAACCTACCTGCGCGGCATTCCATTCGTACAGATACCCACGACGGTGCTTTCACAGAATGATTCGTCCGTAGGCGGCAAGACGGGAATAGACCTCGACTGCGGCAAAAATCTCGTAGGCAGCTTTCACCAGCCCTGTCTGGTTCTTGCCGACGCGGATACCCTTAACACCCTGCCGCCCAGATACGTCACCGACGGCTTTGGTGAGATCATCAAGCACGGCTGCATCAAATCGGCGGAGCTTTTTGAAATGATCGAAGAACATGGCGCCGACATGAACAGGATAGAAGAGCTGACCGCACGTTCCATTGCCATCAAAGCCGGCGTGGTGGAGCGCGACGAAAAGGAATCGGGCGAGAGAATGCTGCTCAACTTCGGTCACACCGTCGGTCACGCCATTGAGAAATGCGCGAATTACACAGGCATTGCGCACGGCGAAGCGGTGGGAATCGGCATGCTGATCATGGCACGCGCGGGTGAAGCCGCCCGACTGACGGAAAACGGCACTTCTGAAAGAATCGAGTCGGTTCTGAAAAAATGCGGCATGCCGACTGCCTGTGAATTCACGCCCGGACAGCTTTGTCAGGCAGCTATGCTGGACAAGAAGCGCAGAGGCGAACACATGAATATTGTGCTGCTGAAGGCGATCGGCGATTCATTTGTTTACAGAATCAAATGCGCCGAGCTGCCTGATTTTGTGCGCGGAGGTATGAATGAATGAGCGATCATCTGAATGCGTTGTGCAAATGCAGCAGCGGCAGACTTAGCGGACGTGTCCACATTCCCCCGTCAAAGAGCGCGGCTCACAGGGCGATGCTCTGCGCGGCACTGGCGGAGGGACAAAGCGTGCTCTCCCCCATCGAGCTTTCCAATGACATGAAAGCCACCGTCAACGCCATTACCGCACTCGGTGCAAAGGTGCGGTTTTCGGGCGATACGCTTGTCATTGACGGCATAGGAAATCAGTTCGGAGACGCCTCCAATGCTCCTGTGGAAGTCAACTGCATCGAATCCGGCTCCACGCTGCGCTTCATCATTCCCATAGCCTGTGCCGCCGGCATCAACGGCAGATTTATCGGAGAAGGTACGCTTGTGACCCGTCCGATAGGCTTATATAATGAATTGCTCCCGAAAGCCGGCGTGCAATGTCATTCCGAAGGGGGATTGCCGCTGGTCTGCACAGGAAAGCTGCAATCCGGTCATTACGAAATGCCGGGGAACATAAGCTCCCAGTTCATCACGGGAATGCTGATGGCGCTGCCGCTCTGTGACGGCGACAGTTTTATCCGTATCACCACTCCGCTGCAGTCCTCCGCTTATGTCGATATGACAATCAGTTGTATGAATGACTTCGGTGTGAAGGTCATTCCGGATGAAAGCGGTTGGTTCATTCCGGGCGATCAGAGCTATTCACCCCGCCGTTACACCGTGGAAGGCGACTGGTCGCACGCGGGATTCTTCCTCGCGGCAGGCGCTTTGGGCAGCGAACTGACCCTTGGCGGGCTGCGGCTGGATTCGGTGCAGGGCGATATGGCTGCCATCCAGCTGTTCCGCGGCTTCGGCGCGGAGATTTCAATTTGTGACGGAGAAGTAAAGGTGCGCAGCGGCAAAAGACATGCCCAGCACATCAACGCCGAGCAGATTCCCGACCTGGTGCCCTGCCTTGCGATATGCGCGGCTCTCTGCGAAGGCACTACCGTTATCGACCACGCCGAACGGCTCCGCATCAAGGAGAGCGACCGCCTGACTTCCACAGCCGCAATGATCAACTCTCTCGGCGGCAAAGCACAGGTCACTCAGGACGGACTTATCATTGAAGGCGTGAAACGGTTCAAAGGCGGCAGGGTTGACGGCTTCCGCGACCACAGAATCGTGATGTCGGCGGCAATAGGCGCATTATGCGCTGACCGCGAGGTGACGATCACCACTCCTTACAGCGTCAGCAAAAGCTATCCGTCATTCTTTGAAGTATATAATTCTCTTGGAGGTAAAGCAAATGTCATCGACATGGGGCAATAATATAAAAATTTCCATCTTCGGCGAGAGTCACGGCGTGGGCATCGGCGTTGTGATTGACGGACTTCCGGCAGGCGAAAAGCTGGACTTTGACGAGATTCAGTTCCAGATGAACCGCCGCGCGCCCGGCAACGATTCCACTTCCACCCCCCGCAAGGAGGAGGACATGCCGGAGGTCTGCTCGGGCATACTTAACGACACCACCACAGGCGCGCCCATGTGCGCGGTGATCGAGAACGCCAACACGCGTTCGGTGGATTACGACAAGCTCCAGCGGCTCCCCCGTCCGGGACACGCCGATTACACGGGTGCCGTGCGCTACAACGGTTACAACGACGTGCGCGGCGGCGGACATTTCAGCGGCAGACTCACCGCGCCGCTGACCTTTGCGGGCGCTGTCTGCCGTCAGATTCTTGCTCGCAGGGGCGTTACCGTCGGCGGTCACATCTACGCCATCGGCAATATGTACGACGACCCGTTCGATCCGGTGTCGGTCAATGAAGAGCAGCTTCTGAGATTACAGGAAAAGTTCTTTGCCCTCAACCGTCCCGAAGCCGAGAGAGGCATGCGCCGCAGGATAGACGAAGCACGCAGCGAGCGCGACAGCGTGGGCGGCATTGTGGAAATTGCCGCGGTAGGCGTTCCGGCGGGCGTCGGTTCCCCGATGTTCGGCGGGGTGGAGAATGTGCTTTCCTCCATCGTCTACGGCGTTCCGGCTGTCAAGGGCATTGAATTCGGCGCGGGCTTTGACGTCGCCCGAATGAGGGGCAGCGAGTCAAACGACCCCTTTACCATCGTCGGCAACCGCGTTGTCACCACACGCAATGTCAGCGGCGGCATACTGGGCGGCATTACCGACGGCATGCCGATCATTCTTCGCGCGGCAATCAAGCCGACTCCTTCCATCTCGCAGGAGCAGCACACCGTTGACCTCAAGGAACAGCGCGACGCGATTCTCACTGTAGGCGGCAGACATGACCCCTGCATTGTTCCCCGCGCGCTTCCGGCGATTGAATCGGCAGTTGCCATCGGTCTTGCCGACCTGATGAAGGAGGTAGGCAAGCTGTGAGTCTTTTCAATAGTGTATCTGATCTCCCTGAAAACATTGATCTTTCAGACGTCCGACAGGAAATAGACAGCATAGACCGGCAGCTGCTCGACCTTTTTGTGCAGAGAATGCACGCTGCCGAGAAGGTCGCGGCAGTCAAGAAGCGCGACGGTCTGCCCATTTCTCACCCCCAGCGCGAGCAGGAAATCCTGGAGCGCGTGGAGCGGGAGGGCGGAGAATTCGGCGGCGGCGCCCGCACGCTGATGGCTACCCTCATCGACATCAGCTCCACCTATCAGCAGATGCTGCTCTACGGCGACGACGGCAAGCTGCGCAAGAAATTCATGACCGCGGGCAAGATCATCAAGGGCTCAAAAATAGCCTGTCAGGGTACTGTCGGAGCATATTCTCACCTTGCGGCAAAGCAGTTTTTCGGTGAGGACGCGGAGCCGATTTTCCTGCCGAAATTTCAGGACGTTTTCGACGCGGTGACGGAGGAATATGCCGATTTCGGCGTGCTGCCACTGGAAAACACCACCGCCGGCGCTGTCAATGACGTTTACGACCTGCTGACACGGCACGGCTTCTACATTGTGGGAGAAACCGATGTGGACATCAATCACTGCCTGCTTGCTCCAAAAGGCGCACGCATAGAGGACATCAAAGAGGTCTACGCGCACCCGCAGGCGCTTGCCCAGTGCGCGAGGTATATTCAGATGCACGGCTTCAACACCAACGAATACAGCAACAACGCCGTAGCCGCCATGAATGTCGCCCGCTGGAACGACCCGACCAAGGCGGCGATTGCCTCCAGCGTGGCGGGAAAGCAGTTTGACCTCGATATTCTGGAAAAAGGCATTCAGGACATCGACGGCAATCAGACGCGATTCATCATCATCTCCAAGCACATGGTCATACGCGACGGAGCCGACAAAATCAGCCTGACCTTCACACTGCCCCACCGCACAGGAAGTCTTTACCGAGTGCTGTCGAGATTTGCCGCCAACGGCATGAATATTTCCAAAATCGAGTCACGTCCGCTCAAGGGGCAGAATTTCCAGTACCGCTTCTACCTCGACTTCAACGGCAACGTCCACGACGAGCGCGTCTGCGCCTTAATCTGTTCCCTCAGCACCGAGATGAGCTATTTTAAATTTTTGGGGAATTATTGATTGCTCATTCTTAACCATAAACCGTCAAAATCTTAACCTTTTCTAAACCTTGGGGCATTATAATAAAGCCAACATCAAAAAAAGAAAGGTTGACGAAAAATGTACAAGACAGTCGTAATCGGATTCACAAAGGACGCGGTTCAGCGCGCCAAGCTCATCGAGGACAAGGCGAATGAAATGTACCCGCAGGGCTGGGAGGTTGTCTGCGTGACTTCCACCCCCAACTGCGGCGCTATCATTACGCTGAAGCAGAGAGCATAATTCTAAGGATTCACCTCTAAATTTTTTCATAAAGCCCTGTTAATCGCTTAACGCAAGGCGATTGGCGGGGCTTTTTCCTGTTCGTCGTATTATTAATAATTTTTGCATTTTTCGCATTTTCATTTTATGCTGAATTAACGAAATCGTAATAATATAATTCTTGACAAAGTCAGTCTAACGTATTAGAATATAATCAATTCTAATACATTAGACCATATTGGGAAGGACATGATAAAATGCCAACGCCAAAGATTTTTGAGAGTGAATACCGCTTTTGTCTGCTGCTGTGGGAAAAGGAACCTATCGGCAGCGGGGAGCTTGCCAAGCTCTGCGAGCAGCAGTTAGGGTGGAAGAAATCCACCACCTACACCGTCATCAAGCGGCTTGCGGAACGGGGTGTGCTGCAAAACGAAAATTCCGTCGTTACAACGCTGGTCAGCAAGGAGGAAGTACAGTGCGCCGAGAGCCGGGAATTTATTGACCGCACGTTCGGCGGCTCACTGCCGGGATTCATCGCGGCATTCACGGGCAGCAAGCAGCTTTCCGCTGAAGAAGCCGACGAAATCCGCCGCATGATCGACAACTACGGCGGCGAGTAAAGCAGGAAAGGAGAAACTATGCCAGAATTAGAAAAAATATTTCTACAGATTGTTCAATTGAGCCTTGAAGCGGGATTCCTTGTGCTGGCTGTAGTATTGCTCCGGCTTGTATTCCGCAACGCACCCAAATGGCTGCATTGCCTGATGTGGGCGGTGGTAGCGGTCAAGCTGATCTGTCCTTTCGGCATTGAGAGTGAGGCAAGTCCGATGCCTCGGAGCGACGCGGTCAGAAGCACCGTGGAAAGCACCGCATCCACCAGCGAGTCAGCCGAGGAATTGCCCGAACAGCAGCCAACCATTCAGCTGGAGAATCCGGAGCAGCCGAGTGAATCGCACGGTACGTCAATGCAAAGCCATGCGGCGCAAATGTCAGCGGCAGACCATTCCGGCAGCCGTGACACACTGCAATCCGGTGTGAAGGTATGCGCATGGATTTGGCTTGCCGGAATGTCGGTCATTCTGCTGTACGCGGCGGCTTCGACTATCGCTCTCAGGCGCAGGCTTGCCGACGCGGTTCCGCTGGGCAATTCCATGGAGAATACCGACGGAATCTACAGGAGTGACCGCATACAATCGGCGTTTTTGTTCGGCATTGTCAGACCAAAAATCTACCTTCCCTTCGGTGTGGAAGGAGAAAACATGCGTCAGGTAATCGCTCACGAAAAGGCGCACATCCGCAGGCTGGACAATGTGACCAAGGCGCTTGCCTTCGTGCTGGCGGCGGTCTACTGGTTCCATCCGGCAATATGGCTAGCGTACATCCTCTATTGCAGGGATATAGAGCTTGCCTGCGACGAAAGTGTGGTAAAAGGAAAACTGCCGGACGAGCGCAGGGCTTATTCGATGGCGCTGCTGGCATGTTCGGCGGATAAAAACGCGTTTTTGGTAAACAGCGCGATTCCCGTACAGTTCGGGCAATCGGCTGTCAGAAGGAGAGTGGCGAATGTGCTGAAAAATAAAAAGCCCGCCATAGGGCTGATCTGCGTGGGAATGGTGGCGATTGTCGCGGCATTGGCAGTCGTGATGACAAGACCGGTCAATTACAGCACCGATATTCCAAAGGAATTGGACGAAGCGGTGGCGCGCAGTATCTTCACGATGAACGGCGTATCCCTATCGGATATCACGGTGGACGGACAGACGATGCGTTACGGCGCAGTCAGAAATTCTGAAACTATGATTGAAAGCGAATGTCTGGGCGAAGGACATTTGATCCTCGGCTACAGGGACAAGGGTGACAGTGTGGAGGTTTACACGCTTTGCAGCGCCATCGGCTACGGCTTCCGCGACGGAATGCTGGTGGACGAAAGCGGATATTTCCATGTTGCCACCTTGATAAAATTCGACAAGACCGAGGACGGAAAATACATTTTTAAAGAGGCGCAGGAATCGAAGGACGGAGGATTGATGGTACCCTCCATCAAGGAGATGTTCCCATCAGCGCTGGCAAAGAAAGCGATTGCGGCAAAAGCGGATGACGCAACAAGCGATTCCATGCACACCCAGTGCAACGCATACGCGGCGGCGTATCTCAAAGCTATAGGACGGGAAGCAAAGATCAGCAGCTATCACGACGAGGATTTTAATATCCTGTCGGACTACGGCGTTTCGGTCGATGTCTGCAACGGCTTGTATGAGCTTCACCCGGAGTACAGCATCTATGTGGGCAGCTTTGAGCGAATTGAAAACGGCGTGCGTTACATTTACAAACAGGAATTTAGAAATCAGAAGGACGGCAGCGGAATGGTGTATTTTACAAAGACCGAATACGACAGCGGCGAGGTTATAGAGATATATACCTACCAAGTGAACGGCGATAGCTTTGCATGGATTGTAATTGATTAAAAAGGGAGGTCATTGCATGCTTAACAACAAGAAATTTGCGGCAGGACTCATTTGCGTTGGAATTGTCGCTGCGATAGCGACCATAACGGTATCAATATTCCTGGGCAAAGACTACAGAACCGATGTTCCGCAGGAACTGGACGAAGCGGTAGCTCTTAGCACCTTCACACGTCTGGGCGTTTCCATGTCGGACATCACCATCAACGGAGAAACCCGTCATTACGCCGACGTGGGTGAAAACTGGCCGTATAACGACGAAACGCCTTACAAGACCGAATGTCTGGGCGAAGGGCATGTGATACTCGGTTACAGGGAAAAGGACTCCACAGTCGAAGTTTACGCCATCTGCGAAGCGGATGAATACTGCTTCCAAAACGGATGGCTTTGGGAGTGGAGCGGCTATTCCTGTATGCCAACGCTGCTTATCTTTGACAAAGACAAAGACGGCAGCTATCTATTCAAGAGTGCGGAAGAACCCTCAGAAGATCCGCTGTTTGGCCGCCCGGTCAGCGAGTTTTTCCCGAGCGATCTTGTTGAAATTGCCGTTACCGCTTCAGGTGACAGTGAAATCGGCGTTTCTCTCAGCCGACAGAGCCTGCAATACGCCGAAGCCTATCTTGTCAGCATTGGCAGGGACGGCAAACTGGGGGTTTACTGCGATGAAGATCAGGAGATCACATCGCTCGAAGGTGCGGGCGTTGCCGAAAAAGTTGCAGCCGCCCTGTATGACCTCCACCCGGAATACGGAGTCTATACCGGTACCATCGAAAAGCGCGAAGGCGGCAAGCGTTATGTCTACGCGGTCAGCTGGAATGGCGACCTCCACGGGAATGGCACCGTGACCTATTCCAAGACCGAGTATGACACACAAAAGGTGGTAGAAGAATATTCATACAAGGTCAAGGCAGATCAATATTCACTTGTCAAGCCCAAGAAAAAGAAGTAAGCCTATTTATGCTCAAAAAAGCCAATGTCTTTAATTAGGCACTGGCTTTTTTATAAAAACAACTCCATCCGTTTGCGGCTGAAATCGAGGTGTCTATGATGAGTGCTTCATCATCGTTTTTTGAAGATTGGAGCATTATGCGCTCTCTCACCAGTATATTACCAAGAATAAAGGTTGTAAAAACAAACGGCATGAAATTGCATTCATTTTATTGGTTTCAAAATTAAAACAAAAAACACTTGATTATTGCAGAGATGTATGTTAAAATAATAATCACGCTATTGAATATGCGGGTATGGTGGAATTGGCAGACACGCCAGACTTAGGATCTGGTGGGCGACCGTGCAGGTTCAAGTCCTGTTACCCGCACCACGCACATTCATGGTTTATCTGTGAATGTGCTTTTTTTGATTGGCTATTGACAATGATGCATAATTAAATTATAATATAGTCAGAATATTACTATAATAATTGAAATGGAGGATCATCTTATGAATATACGTCCGTCCGCCGCTATCAGACAGAATTACAACGAAATCGCTGATATGTGCAGAAGAACAGCGGAACCTGTGTTCCTGACCAAAAACGGCGAAGGTGATCTGGTGGTTATGGATATTGAAACCTTTAATCGCAGAGAAAGAATGCTCCGACTCAGAGAGGAACTTCTTGCCGTTGAAGAGGACAGACTGCACGGAAATACTGGCTGTACACTTGATGAACTTGACAGTTATCTTGACAGCATTATCAACGAGGCATAATATATGGAAGAACATAAGAAATACCGGGTGATAATTTCCGATAGAGCTAAACTCATGTTGGGAACACATATGAGTTTTTTGAAGCAAATAAACAAGGAAGCCGCTGTCTCTAAGAAAAAGCAAATTATGAAGGCGTTGCGTTCTCTTTCAGAAATGCCTGCCAGATATCCTTTCTTTAATGAAGAACCGATTCTTCCTAACAAATATCACAAGATGTATATTGAAAAATGGTATCTGGTTCTCTATCAGATACAGGATGATACCGTATATGTTGAATACATCTTAGATTGTCGGCAGGATAATAGCGGAACGATCATGTGATATGATGTTCAATATGAAGATACCAGTTTAACCCATTGGCATCTTTTTTGTTCAGCCTTTCCAGAAACGCCGCTGACGCGGCTCAAAGAATAAAGAATAAGTAATAAAGAATAAATAAGAAAGTCAAAGAGATAACCTCCGCGGCGTTTCTGTATTATTCTTTATTCTCTATTCTTTATTCTTTTTTCTTTAAAAAGACGCACTAAGATATAAAGATAACTCAGTTGAAAACAGATAATGGAAAAATCGAAGATCAGCCCTATCCCATTTTTGCGGATAAGGCTGTTTTTTTAGTCCTTGCACCACAATCATCCATTGTCATCTTTTTTATTCAGCCCTTCGACAACAAAATTGGACGATAATACATCGAAAGAAGCCATGATAAAACTTGTCATCCGCATCATTTACGAAAAAACACGAAAAAAACACGGAAAAGCGGTATGCCAATTCTATTCATTGTAGACGATTTTTTCCATAAAGCCTGTTACACTTTTCAAAACCATCCGAATTTATATAGTGTAAGGGCAATCGTTTTGGCAGTTGTCCTTGCAAACATGAATCGATTCAGGTAGTATATAAAATTAAGAAACAACAGCGAGGTGAATCCAGGTGACAGACGACCAGATGCTTGCGCTTCTTGACAGCGATCCTTCAGAGGGAATCAAACGATTGATCGAATGCTACTCGGCACTGGTTTACAATGTTGTATATGGCAAACTGGGAAATGTACTTTCCCCAGATGACATAGAAGAATTTGTGGGCTTTGTGTTCAGCAAAATTTACGAAAAACGCGGTGAAATCAATTTTTCACGGGGTACGCTAAAGGGATATATAGCCACAGTTACCAAGCGAATGAGTATTGACGAATACAGGAGGCACGTTTCACGCATTCATACCGAACCGATCACCGACGAGATTGCCAACGGTACATCAGGTGAGGGTAATATGCAGGATCAAGTGGAACAATCCATTGATGAAAAGACGCTTATCGAGGCTTTGAAACGTATTGGCGCGAAGGACAGAGATTTGCTTTTCCGCCGGTATTATTACAAACAGTCCTCCGTGCAGATTGCCGAAGAACTGCATATGTCGGATGCCGCTGTAAGAATGCGTATCTCACGCGCTCTGAAAAAACTTCGGCAGCTTCTGTCGGAAAACGATTTTTCGACATTTTATTCTGATTAACAAGGAGTGAAGGTCAATGAAACGCGAAATAAATGAAATTGAACGCGGTATCGCCCATCTTTCAGACCAATCAGTCAGAAAGCTTGACAATCAATTTGATCTTAGCGAAAAAACAAAAGACCGCATTTATCAGATCGCACTCAGAAGAACAGGTGCAAGTGATAATACGGGTAAGGATTCTGCATTATGCAACAGCAACTATTCATCCCTTACAGTGCATAATGCTTTTAGTCTTAAAAAAATATTGATCGCAGCGGCAGCTATTATGCTTGCCGTTTCAATCGGAACAGGCGCGATTGTTGGCGCCGGAAGACTGAGCAAGAGCTTCGGACAGTTTTTCCGGACGCTTCCGGAGGAAAACTATCAGGGGATAATTTTTGACATAGATCAGACCCAGACAAGCAACGGCGTTACCGTTACATTGTCGCAGGGAATGTGCGACGGATATGTTCTCTACGTCATTGAAAGAATCAATTTTGACCCTTCCATCGTGACGCTGACGGACGATATGTTCGAGAGCGTCGAGGGTGGCTGCAATGCCCCTTTTTGGTATGATGAAGTTGCAGTAAACCCCGATTATCCCCGCTACTGCGCATCTTCCAGCAGCTACTGCAAGCTGATAGAACATGACGCTCACAGCATGACATGGCTCAGAACATTCGGAAGCACCGGTGCCGGACAGGAGATTTTCGGATTTTTTACCGCCGGATCAAAATATATTCTTAACGCGCATGATTTATATAATTTGCCGGACAATCAAACGCATGAATGCAGTTTTCAGTTTGAGATAACCATTACACGTTCCGAACCGGCTGTTTATAATCTGCCGGAGGAAACATTTACACTGGATAAGCAATTTTTAGAGGATTGCTTCGATATAGCGCCCCCTTTGGCATACGATTTCATTCCGGACGTCTGGATCAACCCTTGGTTTATGGAAATTGTACCTGCCACGCAGAACGGCAAAATACTCAATACCAAGCTGAAAACCAATCAGCCCGCGCTGGTGATCACTCTGAAAAACGGCAGACAATACACCGATCAGAACGGCATAGGCTGGGCTGGTCATTCCACTCTCACAAGAGATATGTTCGGAGCGGATTATAACAAATATGAGGGCTTTTATTTGACCTTTAATGAAGAAATTGATATAACAAGCATTAAGTCCATTACACTCTACGGACATGAATTAAAAAAAGCGACTATACCGGAAAGTGTGTATGATGAAAAGAACAGGTCTGTGAAGAAGGACCTGCCTGCGGATGATTCGATAAAGGTATCGGGCAAGAGCAGAACGGTCAATGTCACCGAGATAAAAGAAGCAAAAAAAGGGTATAAAGAAGTACCCGCCGGAACGCTGAAATATTCCGTTAACAAAATTAGCGTTTACGATAATCTCTACGCGACAGGAGCAAGCAGCAAGGATGTATTGCAGTCTTGGCGAATAGTTTCCGGTTTTGAGTATTATGACGATCATAATGAGCCTCAAAGACAATCATTTACCGACGCATTCAACAGCAAAACGGGCAAGCTGAACGACGGGTTCTATCTGGTGGAATATGAAATCGAACTCACCAATATCGACTCGCATCTTACCTCCTTCGACGACTCGATTTTCCGATTGCTGACCTACTGCAATTACACCGAAGAATACGGCAGGAACGATTCTTTGACAGGTGTTCCGCAAGCCTATATTCTGGAGCATGACCCTGACACGTCAGGCAATAATAATACCTTTACTCTGGAAAAAGGCAAAACCCGCACGCTTCATGTCGGTTTTATTGTCAATGACAATCATCGCGGCAGTCTGAGTCAGATAGGACTCAGTGTAGGTTCGGCATTGGAAGATGATATGGATTATGTCAACATTACAAAGGCTGTGGAGAAATTGAAAGGGTAACAAAATGAATAGACATTTTTTTGCTACACAAATTGGCTCCAAAGTATCAAGACCCGGCATGAAGATGACCGTCCTGAGTATCGATACTGAGGACGGTCCAAGGGGACATGTAAATCCATGTGCGGCGCAAAAATAAAGACCGCCGGTTCTTTCGTATGCAAAAAAACGTGATCTGAATGGGAATTAACCGGCTATTCAGGCTTTTTGAGAGACAAGTACCATTATTGGCGTTACTTTGCCAGCTTGAATCCTATTCCCCATACGGTTTCGATGTAATTTTCATCCGAAACGGCGCGTATCTTGCTGCGGATATTGCTGATATGGACGTTGATGGTCTTGTCCTCGCCCACATAAAATTCATCCCACGCATATTCGTAAATTTCCTGCTTGCTGAATGCTTTGCCGGGATTAGCCAGAAGCAGCTCCAATATCTGAAATTCCTGCCGCGTGAGACAAAGCGGCATTCCGTTGACCGATACCGAATGATTGGCTCTGTCAAGTACCATGCCTTTGTGCCGCAGCGTACCGAACAGTTTTTCACCCCCGCCCGACTCGGCGTTTTCCGCCCAGCGCCGGAGCTGCACCTGCACTCTCGCCAGCAATTCCTTGATCTCAAAAGGCTTGGTGAGATAATCGTCCGCACCCGACAGAAGCAAATCCACCTTGTTATCCAGCGCGTTCTTGGCGGATACCACAATCACCGGAATTTTGGTGAAGCCGCGGATTTCCTTCAGCACTTCTTCTCCGCTTTTGCCGGGCAGCATGAGGTCGAGCAGCACCAACGCTATTTCGCCTTCCTTGGCGTTTCTGAGAAGCAGCAGTCCTTCCGTGCCGGAATACGCCTGTAAGCATGACGCGTCCTTCACCGCGCCAACAATGGCGTCTTTCATCAGATCGTTAATTTCTTCGTTGTCCTCGATAATCAAAATATTCATGCTTTTTCAAACCCTTTTCCATGTGACCGTCACGGTAAAGACATTGCCGTGTACTTCCGCGTAAATTTTGCCGCTCATTCTTTCGGTCAGTGTGCGTGCTATGAATAACCCCAGCCCTGTGGAGCCGCTTTTGTGGCGGGAGGTATCCGCCTTGTAGAATTTTTCAAACACGCGCGAAACGTCAATCATTTCGCCTTCCGCCACCTGATTGCTTACAGAGATTTCCGCCCATTCATCGCGGCTTTTCATGCCGACTGACAATTCCCGACAGCCGTGTGTCAGCGCGTTTTTGACGAGGTTTTGCAGCACCCGCCTGACTGCCGCTTCATTGGCGTTGATATGACAGATTTCAGCCGGAATGTCCACCTTTGGCTCTGTCCCGCTCTGATCAAAATCGCCGTAAAAGGAGAACATCACATCGCAGAGCGTCTGCGTCAGATTGACCGATTCCGTCTCCAGCGTATAGGACGGATTTTCCAGCTTGACAAAGGTGAAAAGCTGCTCCGTCATGTCCTGCAATTCCAATATACGGCTGTGGATGATCTGCGTGTACTTTTCCTTGGAAGCACTGTCGGCGGCGCCTTGCAGCATTTGAAAATAGCCGTACAGCGAGGTGAGAGGCGTGCGGATGTCATGGGAAATGCCGGAAATCGTGTCTTTAAAAATTCGTTCATTGTTCTTCGCCTGAATCGCAACGCGCCGTTTTTCCTCCAGCAGTCCATTCATGCAGCTGACAAGCTCCAATACCGCCTTGTCGCGGATGTCCACGGATACCAGCTTGTTACTGCCGTGCTTCTCAATAAATTCACTCTGCGCGCATATATCGCGAATCTGCCGCCGCAGACTTCGGGCATACAACCCCAGACCTGCGGCGGCTATGATGGCGACGGCGGATATTATTACGGCAATTACCACAGTCATCATTCCTGTCAAATGTCTTTCTTGGTCAGGACCAAGCAACCCAATCCATTATACACGACCAAAGCGCAAATGGAAAGCGCTGCGGCGTGAATTAACATTTCGGTCATATCTTTTCCCTCACTGCTGAATCGGAAGGAGTATGTGTAAAGAGAGGCAAAATAGTGGGAAATATCAAAGTCAACCGAAAAGAGAGCACTGATTCTGTCGTTGAGCAACGAAATGATGGCAGACATCAGAGTGGTGGAGAGCAGTACCGAATAGATGATGGAAAAGAGATTGCTGCGGAGAAGGTGTGTCAAAAATAACGACAAGGAACCAATCGCGCAGCATAACAGATACCTTCCCAATAAATACTTTCCAAATTCCGGCAGACCGGTGAATTGGAAATAATGCAGCGCCGCAGCTGCTATGCTCACCACTCCCGCTGCGCTCAGCAGTACAGCTACCGACGAGAAAAGAATGACGCAGAGAATCTGGGCAACGTAAATGAAATATTTATGCCGCAGCATTCCAGCCACATTCTTGCAAAAGCCGCTCTGATAAAATCCCGCCGCAAACAGTGCCGCGAAAATGCCGATGAACATATCCGCTGTGCCGACGAAATGAGCCACCGCGCCGGGATTGACCGATTCCACCTCGCCGTATTTCAAAGGCCTCAACTGAACGTCGCCGTTCTGCCACTCCGCCTCTCTTTCGGCAACTTCCTCCGCGCTGAGTCTGTATTGCCTGCCTTCCGCGTCGGTCACAAGGTAATAGCCGCTCGGCTGCTCATAGGAGCGGTTTTTATTCGGCGTCAGCGACACCATCATTCCGCAGCACATGGCGACACAGAGCGCCAGTGTTACATAAAAGCTTATGGAATGAACCATACGATGCAACTCCATGCGTATGACATTCAGCATATTTTTATCTTCCTCTCTCTTCTTCTTTTGGCTGCGTTTGGAATGCTTCGTCCTTGCCATCTTCTTTGGCATTGGCTTTTTGCTTTGCGGAGTCCGCCACCAAGCCGATACATAAGCCGAAGCCGATGCACATACCCGTACTCATTCCTACCGCTAAGTTGTGAAACAGAACCAGCCCCAATGCCGCGCCAAAGCTCATTCCCAGACACATTCCAAAGACCATATAGCCGGTCTCTTTTTTGGCTTTTTTCTTGTTTCCGTCCTTCATTGTATCCTACTCTCCCTATTGATTTTTTTATTTGACGTCGCGCTTAGTGATCAACGCGGCTCCCGCGATGTTGTAGAGGATGAAGAATATCAGCGACGGTACCAGAGCATAAAACAGCGCGCGGTTGTTGCCCGACACATCGGGCGCATCCAGTGAAAAACTGGGCTGGTAGAGCGACGGAAGCCACTTTTCCAGCATTATTTCCATGGACAGCCATTTGCTTAGCTTGCCATCAACTACCGACAAAATTCCCTGCATCAGATTGGACGATACCAAGAGAATATAGACAATAGCCGGAATCTTGCTGCCGAAAAGTTCCGTGACAAATGCGGCAAAAAGCCCAACAACTGTCAGAAGGCACCACTGCCCCAACAGGAATTTGGCAAATTCGCCCATATAAGAGAATGTGAAGGAATTGATCATCAGGCGGCCAAATAGTATGGCAGTGCCTGCTGATATTGCCAAGAGCACTGTCGTGTAAATTAAAATGCACACGACCTTTCCCACTTGAAAATAACCTCTGTGTTTCACCTGGTTGATGACGTTTTTGCAAAATCCGTTGGTGTAAAATACGCCGGTGAAGCAACCCACAAAAATTACCAGAAACATGCCGCAAAGTGACCTGATCAGTTCACCGCAAAAGGATACAGGACAGACCAGAAAGTCGCTGAAATCAACAGTGGTATAGATGGTCACATCTCCCACCTCGTTGGTTTGCTGGCTGCCGTTAATCATAGGTGCTATCATGAAGGTCATCAGAAACACCGAAACGGCGCACAGCGCAATGGTGATATAAAAGCTGCGTGTGCGGAACATTCTGTGCAGCTCCATACATATGACATTCGACATAATCATTGCTCCTTTCTTTCCCGTGAATGCTGACTCAGTGCAGCAGCAGCAATATCGCAGCAGCCGCCGCAATACCGATTAATACGATAATCCAACCGATCACTTTTTTCTTGTTTGACATAATAAAATTCCTCCTTTAGTATTAGTTTGCCTTGTGAATCAGCCCGATGAAATAATCTTCCAAGCTCTCGTTTTTCTTCCCGATGGACTGCACCGCCACGCCCGCACGGCTCAATGCCATGTTGATGTCCGCCGCGTCGTCGAGGTGATTGGACAGATAAATGGTCTGCTTGTCCGCCACTTTATACGCCACGTCGCCAAAATCGTCCAGTACCATACAGGCTTTTTCGGGCGTATCGGTGACAATCACGAGCTTGGCGGCACATTTGTCCATCAGTTCTTCGCTGCTGATCTGTTCAATCAGCCTGCCGTTGTGGATGATGCCGTAATGGGTGGCGATCTTAGAAAGCTCTTCCAAAATATGGCTGGAAATGAGTATGGTCATGTTGCGCTCACGGTTGATGGTCTGAATAATGTCACGCACTTCAATAATGCCCTGTGGATCAAGACCGTTGATGGGTTCGTCGAGAATCAGCAGATCGGGTTCACCGATCAGCGCCAGCGCAATGCCGAGCCGCTGCTTCATGCCGAGCGAAAAATTCCCCACCGTCTTTTTGCCGACGTCACGCAGCCCCACAAGCGCCAGCTTTTCCTCCACGTATTCCTTGGAATACACGCCGCAGCAGATGGCTTTGAGCTTGCAGTTTTCAAAGGCGCTCATGTTTTTGTAAACGCCCGGCTGCTCAATCAGACAGCCTACCCGTTCAAAGGCGTCACTGATGCCTCTCTCTGTGGAGTGAATGCCCATGAGTTCGATTTCGCCCGAAGTAGGGCGTGCCAGTCCCGCAACCATGCGGAGAAAGGTGGTCTTGCCCGCGCCGTTGCGCCCGATCAAGCCGTAAATGGCGCCGCGCTCGATTTGCAGGGAAACGCCATCCACCGCTTTCTGCTGCTTGAATTGCTTGGTGAGAAGATTGGTTTTTAAGATTGTTTCCATTCTCAAATCCTCCTATCGTTTGATATGCCAATAGTATAAACCATAAAATTTTAAAAATCGCAAAGAAGGGTTTAAGATTTGTTAAAGAATATTAGATGACTCATGTAAAACCATAGTATGTCCTTGTGCTATTTTTACCAAACTTTGCATGTATCTTTGTCTAATTTTACGCATCTTTTTTGGGTGGAATTTGAACCTTTTGTGTTGGCATTTCCATAAAAATGTGATATAATTATTCAAAAGAGTGGTAATATTTTGTATTAAATGGAGTGAACTTGCAATGTCAGAACCGGAACAAACCAAGTATAAAAGGCGGCTGCCTACACCGCGTCTCCTTGACGGCAAAGGCAAACGCACGGCGCTGGTCACTGCGGTAATTCTGCTGCTTGCCGCGTCGGCAGCAGCTCCGTTTTTGCTGAAATGGCGACAGAGCCAAATGCGCCGCTACTCCGGCGCGGAGGTCAATTACGGGGTAAAGCTGCTGTACGATGCCGAAGCATTGGGGGAATTCGAGGTGCGGGACTCATTTCTTGCCGAGGACGGCACCTACCGCGAGCACATTGCCGGCAGGTACCGGTCAGAAATCCGCCTGTGGCGCGACTTTGAGCGCCCGAAGCTGCCATGCCGTGAGGCGGCGGAAGAGAAATACCCTGACCTCACCGATTACAGCCGAGGAAGGGTGCGCAAGAACGTCATTTACTCAGAACGGTGCAGCTTTTCGACTGACGGGGACAACGGAGAAATTCTGCGGCATACATTCGTAATCGCCAGACGCGGCGGCTGGGATTATTATGTGGACATCTCCGTGCCCGAAAATGAGATGAAATCCCGTTCGGATTATATCGACGGGATCTTGGATACTATGTATTTTCTTTCCTGACAGAATACTTGGAGAAAGGTGATAATCCATGAAAAAGACGAGAACCCTCAATCCGGCTGTGTATTCGGTCGTCATTGTCGCAATGGCATTGCTGCTTGGCAGCGGAATCATCGCCGGATTAGAGAAATCAGCGCTGCTTTCTGTAAGCGCGGGAGAAAATGCCGGTGTTTCCGACGGTGATATTTCAAATAAAAGCGGAGACACGGTCTCACCCGGAGACAATACGAAACAAACCGTTTTCAGAGGCGGTGCGAAGCAGCTGCGAGCCTATGCGGATCCTGAGCTTGTGAGCTTTATATACCACTGTCAACAGCCTGTACAAGCATTATTTTACATTTAATTGGGCAGACGTTCAGACGGTACTTGACGAGAGAAGCGCGTCGATAACCTCCATGGATATCAACGTTATTTACGGACTCAAAGCGCCGATCCAGTTTGAACTGATACGTCACGATTCCGACGCGGCAATCCGGCTCGAATCGGTGAATCCGGATAAAATCAGCAACCGGCTTTTCAGCTCCGCGTATTATGACACATATAAGTCTATATCGGGCGACAGAAGCGTCAGCGTCGGGGACATGAAGACCGGCGTGTCGTCAATGACATTCGCAGGCTCCGACGCAACCGTTTCCGGCGCCGCCATGGCAGAGGAGAATTTCTATCTCTACGATTCCGTTTCGGGACATTCGATCAAGTCGGTAACAGCCAGAGTAGGCTCCTCCGACGCCACGTCCGAATGCATCAGCTATGACAGCGACAGCGGACGCTACATCGTCAAGATGAAGCAGGGTATAATAATCGATGTGACTTCCGAACCTGAGACCGTCCATAAGGTAACGGTAAGAGGCACGTCAGATGATTTCAGCTTATATGCCATCGCAGTTGCCGATAGATATGACAGCGGCACAAAAGACTGGTACAGCAGCGAAGCGAGAAATATGAGATACGCCAATCAGTCCTGTACCGACGTGCTTGCCAACGGCAACTCCTATAAAAGAGTCAAGGACAACGGCTACACCTCTTCCGACGGCAAGACCGTGAGTTTTGTCAACTATCACCTCAACAATAGCGTCAACTGGTACATGTCGCTGATTGCGTACGGAACCATGCCCGACACCACCCTTTCTGCCAATTCCAATGTTGATCAGTTCACCGAGATCTTTGACACAGTGATTACCAGAGACAGCGACGGCACTGATGTGACGGATCTGCTTGACGTCAATTACGGCACAAAGTCGGGTAACGCGTATCTGCGCTTCATGCCTCCGGCGTACGACGTGACGGTGACATTTCAATCAAAAATAAAGCTCAATATGAAGCACATCTATATCCATGATGTACGCCCGACGCTTCTTGACACTGTGTTCGTTCATTATTTATACGGAAACGGCAACTTAGTATATACGCCGGGTACAGCCGATTCTCTCCCCGAGATGGTGAAAGGAGGTTCGCATGACTCGCTCGAGGCATATCCTCCCGGAAACAACGCCTACTATTTCCCGTCAGACAGGCTGGAACTGACGACCGATATGGGCTTGTATCAGCCCGGCAAAACCTACAAATACAGGGGAAACAACAGCAACGGTATCTACGACGATTCCACCATGGTCGGCTCATGGCTGGTCTACGAAGCGGACGAAAACGGCGAAAAGATCGGTGATCCCCTTAATTTCGACATCGTATACCCGGGCGACACCGAAGGAGATTATATTAAATATATCGAATCGAATGCCACCTCGGGCGTCGGAACACAAATCCCATTCAAAATGCCGGATAAGAACATCGTTATTGAGGTCATCTATACCAAGACCGTCGGTGCCTGTCTTTTCAAGCAGCAGATAGCCAATTCCGACGGCACGCTGACAGATGCGGGCGACAATTTCTCCGCAACATTCACCGGAACTCCGAGAGACAGTCAGACACATGCCTTCTACGGCGGTGATACCGTTACTCTCACAGGAGCCAAGAACGGACTCGGCATCTACAGCGGAACCAAGGACGTCGTCATGTCACTGACTCCCAAAGAGGGATATGTGGTGTCATCGGTCAAATTCAAGCCGAAGGTAAATAACGCCGATCACGGCGGCAGCCTGACACGTTCGGGCAACGTATTTACCGTTCCCAATACGATTATCGAGAGGCGCTGGCCGGAACCATACTCTGGCAACGGCGTGAGCTACTTCATCACTGTGACCTATACGCAGGCAAATACGCTCACGGTAAAGCAGTCGACGGACGGCGATACCCTTGCAGGAAGCTCCGCGACGATGTCCAAGCTGACCTTCACCAGCCTCAACGACGGCACATTCATTAACGGAGACGCCTTCGCATCGAAATACGAGGACGTAATAACCAAAGGCGAGAGCAATACCCAGCACGATGTTCGGATCTCCGCAGGAAACCGGATAAAGATAGAATGCAACATATCCGACAGCGGCAGAGTTCTCTCCGGTCTGAAGGTATACGAGACGGCGAGCGAAACGCCGCTGGGCGTGACAAAAACGTACCAGTCCTTTAGCCGCAGCATTTATGAAGTGGACTCGCCTGCCGGCACGGACATCACGGTCGAAGCGACTTATTCCACTGTCAACCGCATTAAAGTAGAGATACGCAAAAAGGATCAGACAGGCGAGACCACTACCCTCAAGAACGATACCGATATTTACGCCACCGTCGTCGGCGAGGGCGCTTCGACAACCGCGCTCGGCTATCAGTTCAAGGTCGGCAGCACCAACTGCGATTCCTTCGACGTCAGGAAGGATTTAGTCGAGGCGCAGACCGCCGGCAGCACCAAGCTCACCATTGACGTTCACGGCCTGGAGGGCACCGGATATGTCGTCGCCAACGTCGACGCGAGATACATGACAAGCTCCGGATCTCCCGGCACAAGCAGCGATCTGATCGAGGCAAGAAACGACCTTTCCGATTCCTACGGCACATATCTGAACTTCGAGCACTGCACGCTTACCATGCCCGACAGGAATATGTATATCCGCATATACATCGCCAAGACCACACAGGTGACGGTCAACTTCAATTCCCGCATGGGCGGCACTGACACGCCCTTTGCACCCAATCAGGTGAGCAGCAGCATCATCGACATGAAGTACACAGCCTCGGTCTACGGAAGCGGCGTTCGTCCGGTAACCATCACCAACGCCGGCAATCAATACAACGGTGATTCCTACACGATTACCAGCAATCCATCCTCCCGCACGGTCACTGCGCTCCATCATTCGCGTGTACAGGGTACCGTAAGCATTCCCGACGGCTATCTGATAGCAAGCGTCGTCACCACACGCACCAACGGCAGCGAGACCGAGACGGTGGGATATACCGTCTTTGACTGCGAATATGACGGAGAGCAGTACGAGGGTTCCTTCAAGCTCAATTCGCCGGTGGAATACGGCTGGGACTACACCATCGACGTAAATATCGAGACCGTCACAAAGGTGAAGCTGGAGATCTATCACAGCGACCAGAACGGCTCCTTCCTGCTCAACACCGTGACCGACAGCTCAGCGAAGCTGACGGGAACGCGAGGCGGGAGCGAAGCGGACGCACCCTACGATCAGACTGCCTACCAGTCCTCCGCTCCGTTTGCGCCGATGACAGGGAACCAAGCAGGCATGACGTCTTCGATTACAGCCGACAAGAAACACAATACACTGGAATACTATGTGCTGCGCAACACAGCCTACACCGTCACGGCAATTCCCGCCGAGGGCGACGAGGTCTATCAGGTCAAGGCGGTCAACGCGGCAGCTCAGACGCAGACCTACGCCGTCACCTCTGCGGGCGACGACGGCAGCGGACACCCGACGTTCACGGTCGATTCGCTCTCACAGATGGGCGAGGAAATGATAATCCGCGTCTACTTTACCGATACGCGTGCCTTCGGAAGGGTCAAGGTCGAAAATTACGACATTGAGGGCGATCCGATTTCCCTGCCGGTTTCCGCGACCATGATCATGAATGTCAGCCATCCGATTTATGTCGACGAGCCGGCATACGATATGCAAAACGGCAGCGCTCCGGTCAAGCGGAACGTCAGCATCACCGGCGCGACAGCCCACTACATGGTCACAGTGGGAAGCACAATCAAGGTCACTCTTGACTGGGCTGAGGATTATTACCTTTACTCCTACAAGCTGCGTTATAAGGACGGACATGAGGACGGTCCGTTCTATTCCGGCAAGAATATGCATTACGAGGTCAAGCCCGCGGTTTCCGACGACAGCGAAATCACCATCGTCAATTACTTTATCAAAACCGCAAGCGTCAATCAGGAGGCATATTACTCCGACGTCGCCGGAAATCTTACGCCAAAGAAGCGGTTCACCAAGAGCACGGACAAATATTACTCGCTCTTCTTTGAGGATGCGCTGCTGATGAACGATAATTCCCTCTTTTCCAAGAATCTCAACACAAAGAGCGGCATGGATCACGGATACTTTGCATCGGGTCCCCACAGCGGGTATTCTCTCCGCATAAAGGAAAATGCCGGATATACCCTCAGCAAACTGAAGCTGAGCTGCTCCGGCGTTGGGGATTGGGAGCTGACACGCGAACAGCTTACCAACGTTCAGGTGCCGGACACCGGCGACAATGTGATCGACTTTGACATCAGCAAGGTAAAGAAGGGGGTCGCTCTCCGACGGGCAATTTGCCGATCTCCAATCCGCATTCGCCTATCTGAAGGACAACCAAACCTACACCGTTCAGGCATATTTCTGCGCACGCTTCATTCACGTCACTGCATATGAGGTCGATCAGGAAATGTTCGAGGAGATGCGCGAGGTCGGCGTCATGAATTATATGAATGAGCACAGTCTCGGTCTTTTCCCCGCCGACAAGTCGGTGAAAATGAGGGTCGGCGATACAACCTACTCTGTGGACGGCGCTCAGACCGGTCAGTATTACAATTCGCTCGGAAACCGCGTATCCATCGGCGTGCGTGACGACACCCAGCCCACATGCGTTATATGTCCCGTTGTTGTCGTTACAAACGGCAGCACCAGTACGACAAGAGATTATTACAGGATCGGCGCGGTACTCTACGGTGAAACCGACAGCACGCTGCATTCCAAATATCTCGGCAGCAACCTTCCTCTCCCGATGGGGCAGACATACAGCCTGAACTGTAATGCGATGAATACCGATCAGTATATCTCGATCATTTATGTCAAGTATACCGAGAAGGAAACCAAGCCCGAAAAGCCGCCTGTTCTGGTGAATGACGGCACGGTTGTCGATCAGAGCTCACTGACCTTCTATATTTACGAATACGACGAGACGACCAGTGAAAGGAAGCTCGTGACAGATCCGGCGGAGCTCAGCAAGTACGACGTGCGTTTCGACGTCACCCAGAAGTGCGTTGGCTACTACGCCGATTCTCACGACCCGACGTCAAATCAGTCCAATGCCACCCATCACGCGCAGTATATCCCGGACGCGGGCGAAGAAAACGTCTATCACCACGACACGCGCGACACGGTCATTGACCTGACAAACGCATCCAATACCACGCTTATCGGTTCCATGGCTGTGGACGCGGACTATCCCGCATTTTCCACCGACTACAGCACGGAGAGCACCGATCCGCCCGGAACCATACACATCGATCATGTGGACGACGTGTATGGCAGCGCGATCTACGGAGTCAAGACCAACAACATCGACCGTATCAGGGTCAAAATGAACGCCACCATTCCTGAGAATTACCGTCTGGAAAAGATGGAGGTGCAGCGCGGTAATTCCTCGACGGCGGTCAACAAGCTCCAATATGAATACACCACCTCCGGCGGCGAGGACGTGACGGTGATATATGTATTCAGCCGCCCGAATCTCTCCATCAGCACCAACAACGAGCCTGACCAGGACGGCACTCCCACCAAGCCCAAGGGTTCTGTCAGCGTAGTGACAAACGACGGCGAGGTCATTGGTCTTAAAGAAACCGACAAGAAGCAGTCCATTCGCTTCGACGCCTACAAGCAGCTCAGACTTTCGGTTCAGCCGATGGTCAAGCAGAGCGGAAGCGATTACGACGGTCCCGACTATGAGCTGGATTACGTCCGCGTCACCGACAGCACGGGCAAGAAGTACCTTTACACTGCGTCGGATTTTGACAGCGACGGTACGCTCAATCTCGGTATGTTTGACAAGGACATCGACGTACTGGTTCAATTCCGCGAGATCGAAGGGGACGAAAAAGCGACCGTATTTGTCAATAAATACTATATCGACGGCGAGGGCAACGTCTACCCGCTCACTGACAAATGCAGCGTGACAGTATTCGGAGAAAACGACAGCTCCGAAAAGCCGCTGAAGCTCGGTTCCGTAAAGGACAGCACATTCACCCTGACGACTGACAGCGAAATGACGCTGGAAGCGGTTCCTGCCACATCGCTTAGATTCACTCTCGGCGAAGAATCCGGCTTCCGCCTTGCCGACGACCCGTTCCGGGCAGAGTATTCCAACAACGGCAGCACACCTTCTGCCATAAACGCGACAGGCAGCGGCAGCATATATGTTATTTCACCCGATTACGCCGTTGACAAAGCTGAAATAAGCGTCGATGTGTATTACCTGCCCACTTACAGAGTGTATTATCACGGCAACGGCAACGATTCCGGCAGTGAGCCGACCGACACGCACGAATACGCCAGCGGCGACGTTCTGGGCAGCTCCGGGCATCCGCTTCAGGGCGCCGGAAGTCTTGCGCGGCGCGGGTTCACCTTTGACGGCTGGAGCACCCAATCCGGAGACAGCAACAGTTCCGCCAAGGTGACCGAGGTTACGTTCAGCGGCATGGATATTGACCTCTACGCTGTCTGGACTCCCAGGAATCCCCTGCACGTCACATACGACGGCAACGGGAACACCTCCGGCACGGCTCCGGCGGACAGCGAATCCTATTACGAAGGCGAAACCGTTACCGTTCTCGGACGCAACGGCATGGAAAAGACCGTCGACGGCGTGATCTACGAATTCGCAGGCTGGAACACCGATCCGTCGGCTCAGACAGCGCTCTACAATGAATACGACGCGACACAGCAGAATGCCGACGGCAGATTCAGCATTACTGCCGATACCACGCTTTACGCAGTCTGGCGCGCTCAGTACCACGTCACATATCACGATGACTTAGACACCCCGCCGACCGACGGCAATGTATATTACAGCGGCGATGAGGTGACCGTGCTTGGCACAGCGGGAACCGAAAAGACAGACGGCGGAGTGAAATACCGCTTTGACGGCTGGGACACCTCCGATTCCGCAGATACGGCGGTATATGTCCCCGCAGACGCGGCAAGAGGCAAATTCCATATCACCGCCAACACCGATCTTTACGCGGTGTGGACCGCCCTGTACAGCGTGACCTATCACGGCAACGGAAATACCGGCGGTGAGGCGCCGATCGACACAGATAATCCCTATGACAGCGGCGAGTCCGTTACGGTCAAGGACAAAGGCACACTGACAAAGACGGGATATTCCTTCACGGGCTGGAGCCTTACAGAGAACGGCACGGTCAATTACCAGCCTGACGCTTCATTCAACATTGATTCCGACACAGACCTCTACGCTGTCTGGACGATAAATTCCCACAAGGTCAGATACAGTCTCACGGTTCCGGACGATGTGCATTTCACAGTCCCTACGGAACAGACCTATGACTACGGTAAACCGGTAAATGTTGCGCAGAAACCAGGCGCATCGGATTACGACGATCCTCTGAAATACACCTTCCACGGCTGGAACACGGCTTCAACCGATCTCGGCATGAATGATGCCGGCACCTCATTTACAATGCCGGATCACGACGTCGAATTTACCGGCTACTTCACCGAAAACGGCAAGGTCAACCTCAGCTACAACGCCAACGGCGGTACGCCGTCAGACAAGGTGCCGGCTTCGGTCAGCAAGCACACAAGGATCGAGACAACGGTAGCGGAGTTGCCTGAGGATTGTGTGAAGAGGGGCTACACCTTTGATCACTGGAATACGGCTGCCGACGGTTCGGGCGTCAGCTATGAAGCAGGCGATCCGATTACGGTCGAGGGCAGCGACGTTGTGCTCTATGCCCAGTGGAGCAGGAACAGCTACACGGTGGAGTACTACGGACTGAAAAACGGAGAGACCGGCGAAAAGCTCCTCAAGCAGGTGAATTATCCGTTTGGTGACACAACCGAAATCGGTGGCGTGACGCTCGACGAAATTCCCGGTAAGGTCTTTAAGAAGTGGGCGCTTGTCAATTCTTCACAGAATGACGCGGACGGTCAGCCCATCGGCGAGAGACTTTCCTTCCCGATGCCGGATGAAACCGTCGCTTACCGCGCTGTTTACGACGACCTGATCTACAATGTGGAATACAGCTATACAGGCACAGTCCCCACCGGCGCTCCCGAGCTTCCCACTGACGACGGCAATTATTCTTTTGGCGGCAGCGTGAACGTCGCGTCGGTTCCGACAATGGCTGGCTATACACTCGACGGCTGGAAGCTGGGCGAGGTAAAAACCACAGGCTTCGCCATTGACGCGGATACCCCTGTCACCGTAAGCGGCACGCTGACACGCACCATCACTCTGACAGGCGCGTGGGTGAAAAACGGCGACGTAAGCATCACCTATACCAGCGGATTTACAGATGAGAGCCTGTTCAGAATCTCTCCACGCACGTCTGGCTTGCATCTTTCCCGCCATATTTTGCCAAAATTCTCGTTAATACACAAAGTATTGCCTGCGATTTGACGATTCACTGAAATTCGTGGGCAGAGACACCTGCACCAAAGGCTTGGATTACACCCTTAAACCCAACAGCGGATTTACCAATTACAGCTATCCCGGCTACACGTTCAGCGGATGGAAGATCGTTTCAGAGACCGTTTCTCCCGCACCCACAGGCTTCTTCGCAAGAATATTCAGCTTCTTCCAGAAGAGGACGCTGGCAGTCGGAGATGTTTACGGCGAAGGCGACACAATCTCCGCACTGAGCAGGAACATTACGGTTGAGGCTGTATGGACGCAGAATCCTCCAGAGCCGGAAAAATTCCGCGTCACCTACGACGGCAACGGAGCGACCGGCGGCGAAGCGCCGACCGACAGCAAGGAATACGCGGCTGGCGACACGCCCGATGTGCTCGGCAGGAATACGCTTGTCAAGACAGGCAGCGAATTCAAAGGCTGGAACACCAAGGCGGATGGCAATGGCACAACCTATCAGCCTTCCGGCAAATTTACCATCAGCAACAACGTAACGCTTTATGCCATGTGGTCAAAGAATAACGATACACAGGATAATCCCGGAAAACCCGGAAATCCGGGTACAGGCGAAAGCGTATGGCTGATAGTGCTTGCCGCAGCTGCACTGTTGCTTTCGTGCGGTGCTATTTTCACAGTACTGTACCGACGCAGGAAAAAGTAATCCGTCAGCTTCATACTACCGGCGGGTTCTTCTGTAACTGAATCAACTGAGCCTTCACGGCTGCGTCTAATAGGCGTGTCGTGAAGGCTCTTTGCGTAGGGTAATCCAAAATATGTGCATTCAAAATGATGCTGCCCAACAAAGGATCAACAGAAATCTGCTTTTCATTTTCCATCTCCAAATTTAACATATTGCAAATTGACATACGGCTGCAATAATGCTATCATATATATTGAATAATTGTGTGACAATGAAAGGATTGAGTTTAAAAATGGCGGTTTTGCAAGGCAGCTTTTTATCCTCTGAGCTTGGCAGACTCTCTCATTTTACGGTAATACTTCCCCACGACACTGTGACAAATCCTCCGGCAAACGGCTATCCTGTGCTCTATATTCTTCCCGGCAGGACAGACGACTGCAACACATGGCTCTATCGCACCAACATCGAGCGGTACGCCTATTTCAAGGGGCTGGCTGTGGTAATCCCCAGCGGAGACGGCAGCTTCTACGCCAATATGGCAAACGGCAGCAGGTATTTTACAATGGTGACAAAGGAGCTGCCCGAGGTGGTGCGGAATATGTTCCGCGTCGGCTTCAGCAGGCAGCACACCTACATCTGCGGCGCCGCCATGGGCGGCTACGGAGCGCTGCGCTGCGCTCTCACCTTTCCCGAGCAATACGCCGGCTGCATAGCGCTTTCTCCGGTCGCCGACATCGAGGACTTTGTCAATAAGGAAATCAGCGCGGGCAAGACCGACTGCTGGCGTGCGATATTGGGCGACAGAATGCTGGTTCCCCGCGACATGGAGCTTAACAACCTGATCAATGAGAGCCATACCTATTCACAGATACACCCTCTCATCTACCTTGCCTGCGGCAAGCGTGACGAGCTTTATCCCACGGTTGTCCGACTGAGGGACATGTTCGACCGCAACAAAATGGACTTCATCTTTGAGCAGGCGGACGCGGGGCACGAATGGGGCTTCTGGGACATCGCCGTTCAGCGCGGTCTGGATGCTGTCATTCCCGACGGAACAAGATGATTTCTTTTGCGGGTATATCAAAGCAGGAGGAATAAACAAAATGCAGAATTCACACTCCAAAGCCGCCCAGCCCGACAGGCTCGACAAACCCTTCCGTGAATTCATCGGATACGGCAAAACAACGCTGCCCGTGCTCTATAAAGGCAAAGCGTATCAGATGTGCGTAATTGGCGATGATTTTGTTTTTGTGCGGATAGATGGCTACGACGGCGAGGGACTTGACGTGATTCCGGGAAAATCCGATCGGCTTGCCGCCTACGTCAAGGACAGAAGGCGTTTTACGATAGCGAAAGGTTCAATTGCCGGAGCTGAAATATGCGGCAAATACGCCGCGTATTTTATTCTGAGCGGCGTTCAATTGCATCTCACTGTTAAACAGGGCAAGCGTGAAAAGAAACTATCTCTCAGCGTGTTCGGAGATATCAATGAGTTTGTGCTCCGGCAATTTATGGAAGGCATAAGCGGAGAGATAACCGTCGCCCAAAGCAGAGCTGCCGCACCGGACTCGGCGCATGCCGCCATGATTCTTCATTTTAATAAAAAGTGCAAAAGGCTCAATCGCATCATGATTTTTATTGCGGCTGTGTCGGGCGTTCTTTTGGTGACAGAAAAAATATTGCTCAGTCCGTACACCAATCTTTTAACGGGAATCGGCGCGCTGCTGCCGCTTGTCAATTTCTTTATTTATCTGAAATACCCGCGGCTGATCAGCTTTATCGCCCCTGATACGCCTAAAAAGCCGGATGCTTTTATGCGAAAATACGTTGGATTTTACTCCAAATTCGGTATGCCAATGGTTGTCGGAATGATCTCCGCTCTCGGCTGCAGAAGTATTGTGACGCAGGTGGGCAGTCTGTTCCTGTACGGCGGCATACTCGGAGCAATGCTGATCGCACTGATGGCAATATTCACCCGTGAATACCGTTATAAATACATGATCATTCTCGGTGCGGCGGTGATGATGCTGGCGTATCCCTTCCAGACAATTCATTTTGTCAACCGAATGGGCGTAACCGAGAATTACGGAACATACACCGCTACGGTGGAAGAAAAGCAGGTGGAGGTCGGATCGAGAGCGACCTACATCGGCATTACCATGCGCGACGGGAGCAGTCGGGAGCTTTCGCTTGCATTCGGTGAAAATACATCGGTCAGACCCGGAGAATCCACCGTGACGGTTCACGAGTACCGCGGTCTGCTGGGAATCCAATGCGCCGATGTTGTGCTGAATAATTGAATAGGGATTTTGTAAAAACAGGAGTATCAAAATGAATAGGAAATCATGGAAGGAATTTATGAACAGCGGCCATTCGATTTATCTGATTCTGCCGTTGGTGGTGCTGTGGTCGGTTGCTTCGCTTTGGAAGGGCGGAATGTTGTTTTACACATGTCTTGGAATGGCGGCTGTCGGCTTCGCGCTGCTGACTGTCAAGGATTATCTCGACGAACAGCGCACCAATCCTTGGCTGAAATTTAATCCGGAAGCAGACAGACAGCTTACCCCCTATGAAGCAGAGATGACCGCAAAGCAGAGCGCATTGCAGAGAATCAAGGTGGCTTCCTTCGGACTGCTTTTAGCTGAAATCGCGGCGGGATTTCTTTCGCTGACGGCGGAAGGCTTTGCTGGCAGGGTTTCTTGCCTGCTCTGCTGCCTGCTGCCTATGGTCACATTGGCGCTTTATCTTTCAAGCGGAAAATACGCGACAATCACCGAGCCGGAAAGCAATTTTGTAAACTGCGGCTTCGGCAGGATATTCGGGCGGGAGAAGGTGTGCCTGATCTTTCATTTTGCTTTCGCTGCGGCAGTCTGGATAAATTGGATGACCTGTTACCAACGCGGCATTACGCTGCTGGATATTCCAAAATGGCTGACCTTGTGCTTTGGAATTGCTGTGGTGCTGTCGGCTGCGTTTTTGCTGCTCTCCAAGGAATACCGTTCTCACAAAATACTTGCCGCGCTTGCCATCGCCATGTCTGCGGCGAATGCCTTTGCGCTGGTCTGGGTGGTGAATGTGGTGTGCGACACGTTCCCCGCGAAGGAATATGAGGTTGCCGTGGTTGACTCGCACATAGAAGAGAGAATACGGAACACCGGCGCACACCATGAGTATTATCTCACTGTAGAATATGAGGACGGCTCGCTTCTCGATTTGTATGAGCCTTACGACTTTGATGTTTACACGGAGGGCGACAGGCTTTCGGTCAGGCATCACCGTGGTGTGCTGGGGATAGAATGGGCTGAATTTGTGCAGTAAGCAGAATGAACAGGAGTATCAAATCAAAATGAAAATCAAAGAAACCGTCAAACCGCTTTTGGAAAAAATATTCCATTCACGGCTTTTGGAAAAAATCACCGACGACAGTGAATACCGGAAGGAGTTGGAATCCATCCGATACGGTGAAAAATCGCTGCTGACAACCGGCGGAAACAGTCAGCCGATGTACCAGATCATTGACCTTGACGACCGTTTTCTGTTTGCCGACGTGGACGAATGGCAGCTCATTACGGATTTTGAAAATATTCCCGAGTCAGTTTTTAAAGGAAAGAAGAATCTGGTCATTTCCAAAAAAAATATTTCTTCAGTCGATATCGGCGTGGCGTATGATGAGGAAGACAACGAAAGAAAGCTGCTGGAATTCGCCGAGATTCGTCTACGCTGGAAGGTGAAGGTCAGCGGCAAGCGCGGCAATAAGACAAGCCGTCGCTTCCTTTCGCTGGTGCTCACGGACGAAATCGAAGAAGAAAAACTGCGCGCCTTCTTTGCGGGCGCGGGAAGGCTGCGCCTTATGCCCGACGAGGAATTTGATCGGCTCAACGGGCATGTCCTTACATCCGGCGAGATTTCCTTGCGCCGGAAGCTGAAAAAAGGCGTTGTCGCCATTCCCATTGTCTCAGTACTGTGTATCTTCTGTGCGTTGCTGCCTTTGGAAGGGCTGAGAAACGCTCTCATTGTGATCGGTGCGCTGCTTCCGTTTGTGCTTTTCGGACTGAATGTGATTTTTCCCCGTTACCTGTTGATAAGGAGAAGCGATGACTTCCGCTGGGACGAAACCAAATGGGAGCTCACCATTGACACGGAACCTGCCTTAGTGATCACCGCCGTAGCACAAGCCACACTGCTGGCAGTCTGCGAATCCAGACTGTTTCCCTCTGCGGATGAAAGCGTGGGGCGGTGGCTTACGATCACCTTAGTGCCGTTTGTCATCGTGGCGGGCGTAATGCTGTTCATTATGCTTTCACAGACAAGCGGGTGGAAGGAGAGGCTGTATTCGTCGCTTCTCTGCCTGTTTTTTGCCTTTTTCACCTGCCTCAGCGGGGTGTACCTGCTCAACGGAGCGCTGGATCAAAGCGCCCCTGCCGTTTATTCCGGGCAGATCGAGAAAAAATGGACGGAACGGGGTTACAAAGGCGGAGACGTTTACTGTATTCAAATCAGCCGTGAGGACGGCATCACAGAAGAATTCTCTATCTTTGAAGCCGAGTACGAACGCGCCCGCAAGGGCGACTTTTTGACGATTGAGGAATATGCCGGAGCATTGGGGATTTCATATAAAAAGGCTGTCATTCCGGCTGAAAAAGACAATTGACGAATAACGAACCAATTTGCAGAGAAAAGGTGGTTACGAAAAAATATGGCTTCACCGCTTGCGGACAGAATTCGTCCGAAGGACATCGACGATATGATAGGGCAGCGTCATCTGCTGGGCGAAAACTGCGCTTTGCGCAAAATAATAGAATCGGGGCATATTCCCAACATGGTCTTTTACGGGCCGCCCGGAATCGGCAAGACCACGCTCGCCGGCATTATTGCCGCCAAGACCAACCGCCGTCTGCACAAGCTCAACGGCACTACCGCCTCCACCAAGGACATCAAGGACATAGTGGACGAGCTGGACACCTTCATGGCGCAGAACGGGATTCTGCTTTACCTCGACGAGATACAGTATTTTACCAAGAAGCAGCAGCAGACCCTGCTGGAATTTATCGAGAACGGCAAGATAACGCTCATCGCCTCCACCACCGAAAATCCCTATTTTTACGTCTACAGCGCGATTCTCAGCCGCTCCACGGTGTTTGAATTCAAGCCTGTGCCGCCCGAAGAGGTGGAGCGCGGTGTGAAACGCGCCTTTGCCTTCATGGAGAAGGAGCTGGGCGAGACATTTGAGATCGAAGCGGGAGTGAAAAAAACAATTGCCGTCGGCTGCGGCGGAGATGTGCGCAAATCGCTCAATTCGGTGGAGCTGTGCGTCATGTCCTGCGTTCCCGAAAACGGCGTGCGAAAGATTTCTCTCGACAGGGCAAAGGAACTCTCTCAGCGCAGCGCCTTCCGCTACGACAAGGACGGCGAGGAGCATTACGACATTCTCTCGGCATTTCAGAAATCCCTACGAGGCTCCGATCCGGACGCTGCCATTCATTACCTTGCGCGGCTGATCGAAGCAAACGACCTTCCCTCTATCTGCCGCCGCCTGATGGTCTGCACCTGCGAGGACGTGGGGCTTGCCTATCCGCAGCTTATTCCGATTGTGAAAAGCTGCATTGACGCGGCGCTGATGGTAGGCTTGCCCGAAGCGAGGATTCCCCTTGCCGACGCGGTGGTGCTGGTCGCAACGGCGCCCAAATCCAATTCGGCATATCTCGCCTTGGACGCCGCTCTTGCCGACATACGCGCCGGAAGGGTCGGCTCCATTCCGCGGCAGCTCCAGAACAAGCACTTTGACGGCGAGGACGCGGCGGTCAAGGGACAGCATTATCTCTATCCCCATGACTTTCCGAATCATTATGTCCGGCAGCAATATCTTCCCGATATGCTGAAGAACGCGCATTATTACGACTTCGGGGACAACAAGAACGAGCAGGCCGCCAAGGTTTACTGGGACAAAATCAAGAACGGCGGCAAATAAATCGACAACTTTGCACCCGAATTATCCGGATTTTTGTTGCTTTGCACGGTTTTGCAGGGCGTAGAAATTAACCCTTTACATGATTGACGAAAACATGATATAATCATTACCGTGTGTGTATTCTGTTCAGAAGCCACACGGTAAAAAACACACTGATACATTTCGGGAGGTTATTTCCTATGATCTGTCCTTTTTGCGGTAAGGAAATGGAGAAGGGGATTTTGTCGGGTGATGGAAGAAGCAGAGTAAGATGGAAAGCCGGTGACAAGAAAGCCGATTTAAGCGATACTTTGATCGATTCCGGTCGTGTTACCGCTGTCAGCTACACTTTGGCTTCATTTACCGTGGAATCCTATTTCTGCGCGGCTTGTAAAAAAATGATTTTTGATACCGATGTAAAAAAATAACGAAAACAATTGAGGAGGAATATAAATTTGATCACAGTTTCAAATGTAAGCCTGAATTTCGGCGGAACCAACCTTTTTAAAGACGTCAATTTAAAATTTACCCCCGGCAACTGCTACGGCATTATCGGCGCAAACGGCGCGGGGAAATCCACATTTCTCAAAATTCTCTCGGGCGAGCTGGAGCCTTCCACCGGAGAAGTGACCATTCCTAAGGAAATGAGAATGTCCATACTCAAGCAGAATCACTTTGAATACAACGAGTATTCCATCATGGACACGGTCATCATGGGCAATCCCAGACTCTATGAAATTATTCAGGAGAAGGACGCGCTCTACGCAAAGCCGGATTTCAGTGAGGAGGACGGCATTTTAGCCTCCGAGCTGGAGGGCGAATTTGCCGAGCTCAACGGCTGGGACGCGGAAATCGACGTTTCCAAGCTGCTCAGCGGTCTGGGTCTGGGCGACGTTGACCCCTACGCCACTCTCAGCACGCTCAACGACCGCGACAAGATCAAGGTGCTGCTGGCGCAGGCGCTCTTCGGACAGCCCGAAATTATCCTGCTCGACGAGCCGACCAACCATCTGGATATTCAGGCGATCAAGTGGCTGGAGGATTTCCTCATGGATTACATCGGCACGGTCATCGTCGTGTCGCATGACCGCCACTTCCTCAACAATGTGTGTACGCACATCGTTGATATCGACTACACCAAGATCAAGATGTACGTCGGCAACTACGACTTCTGGTACCATTCCAGTCAGCTCATGCAGCGCTTGCTCAACGACCAGAACAAAAAGCGCGAGGACAAGATCAAGGAACTGCAATCCTTCATCGAGCGCTTTTCCGCGAATAAATCCAAGGCAAAGCAGGCGACCGCACGCCGCAAGCTGCTCGACAAGCTGACGGTCGAGGAAATGCCGGCATCCAGCAGAAAGTACCCCTTTGTCGTATTCAATATGGACAGAGAAGCCGGCAAGGAAATTCTCTGGGTGGAAGGTCTGACCAAGACGGTCAACGGCGTGAAGGTGCTCAACAACGTCTCCTTCCGCGTCAACAAGGGCGACAAGATCGCATTCGTGGGCGACAATGAAATCGCCAACACCACATTGTTCCAGATACTCATGGGCGAGATGGAGCCGGATGAAGGCTCCTTCAAATGGGGCGTCAGCACTACGCAGTCCTACTTCCAGAAGGACAGCTCGGAGTATTTCAACAACTGTGAGCTGTCCATCATCGACTGGCTGGCGCAGTACGCGCCCGACGCGCTGCAAACCACCCTGCGCGGCTTCCTCGGCAAAATGCTCTTCTCGGGCGACGATGTATTGAAGCCCGTCAACGTCCTCTCCGGCGGCGAAAAGGTGCGCTGCATGCTCTCGCGCATGATGATGTTCGGCTCCAACGTGCTTGTCATGGACCAGCCCACCAACCATCTAGACCTCGAAAGCATTACCGCCGTCAATGACGGGCTCATCGCATTCAAGGGCAATATTCTTTTTGCCTCGCACGATCATCAGTTCATTCAGACAGTGGCAGACAGAATCATCGAGATCATGGACGAGGGCTGCATTGACAGAATGATGTGCTACGACGATTACATCGAGGCGCGTCCTTCCATCGTTGCGGCACGCAATAAGGAATGATTGTTATGCGTTATAAACATCAAAAACACCAACATTATCCATTCATAAAAAGGATACTGGCATCGTTTTTATCCTTTGCGGTGATGGTTACTGCTTTTATTTGCTGTTGCGCACAAGTGTCTGCCGCCTCAGAATACATTATAGTCACCGGCAAAAGCGTCAATGTCAGAAGCAATGCGGGTACCTCCTATTCTGTCATAGGCACGGCGCACAAGGGCGACAGGTATGAATATATCGGCGTTAAAAAGAACGCGAAGGGTCAGACATGGTACCTTGTCAGATATTCAAAGAAGAAACAGGGCTGGATCAGCGCAAAATATACCAAAAAGTCCGCAGACAAAACAACAACCAAAACGACGGCTAAGACCACGGTCAAAACGACGGCTAAAACGACAGCCAAAACGACGGCTAAAACCAATGCCGCATCTTCCCAGCCAACATCCAAGAAGGTGAAGATTACCGGCAGCACAGTTGTTGTCAGAAAAGGGGCGGGCTTGTCCTACTCAAAAATCGGCAAAACAAAAAAGGGCAGCCAATACACCTATATAAGCAGCAAGAAGGATTCGTCGGGTGTAACATGGTACCAGATAAAATACGGCTCCTCTAAAAAAGGCTGGGTTATTTCAAAGTACAGCAAATTGGTAACTGTCTCTTCTCCGACAACCCAAAAGACCGCTTCAACAACCAAAGCGACTGTTGACACAAAAGCAACTACGGTCACCAAAGCGACTGTTGCCACAACAACCATCGCAACAAAAAGTGAATCAGAAACAACCAATATAATTTCCGCAACACAGCCGACTTCCGCAACGCAGCCGACTTCCGCGACGCAGCCGACTTCCGCAACGCAGCCGACTTCCGCAACGCAATCCACTTCCGCAACGCAGCCGACTTCCGCGACGCAGCCGACTTCCGCGACGCAGCCGACTTCCGCAACGCAGCCGACTTCCGCAACGCAGCCGACTTCCGCAACGCAATCCACTTCCGTAACGCAATCCACTTCCGCAACGCAGCCG
>CACWOX010000032.1:37792-49769 GCA_902762615.1 uncultured Ruminococcus sp.
CACTTCCGTAACGCAATCCACTTCCGCAACGCAGCCGACTTCCGCAACGCAGCCGACTTCCGCAACGCAGCCGACTTCCGCAACGCAGCCGACTTCCGCGACGCAGCCGACTTCCGCAACGCAGTCAACAACTGCCACGCAATCAACCACTGCCACCAAGCCGACCACCGCCGCAACCATTCCGATTTACACCTCTGATCATCACGCCGCTCATCAAAAAGTGGTCAATTCCGTTGCCAAAAAATACGGTGCGGTAGGTGTTCAGGTGGCTGTTATCCGAAACGGCACGGTGACTGATACCTACGAATACGGATATGCCACAAAAGGCTCCGTTCCGATGAAGTCCGACCACAAAATCCGGGTGGCGTCTCTTTCAAAGGTCATTGTCGGCATGAATGCGATGAAAATGCAGGAGGAAGGAATTGTCAGTCTCAATGCCAATATAGGCAGTTATTGGGGAATTACCCCCTCTAAAAAAACAACCCTTCAACAGCTGCTGACACATAAATCCTTCTTAAAGGATAACTCATATGTTTCAAGCAAGTCGGGGACTGCCAAACGGCTCGCTTCCTCTTCTTACTACAGATCATCAAACAGCTGGCTTTACAATAATTACGGATTGGGCATTGCCGGCTCTACGCTTGAAGTCGCATCGGGAAAGACGCTCAACAGCTATGCCAATGAAAAATTCTTTGCACCGCTCGGCATAGACGCCGCCTTTAATTCCGGCAGCATTAAGAAAACCTCGCTGTTAGCCACGCTTTACTATTCCAATGACAGTGTGGCGAGAAGCGTCGCATCGGCTAAGAATATCAAAGTAAGAGACGCCGGCGGCAATACGGCAAGCTTTGCCGGAGGACTTACCATAAGCGCCAAGGATCTGGCAAAATTGACCGCCATATTGGCAAACGACGGCACCTACAACGGAAAAAGATATCTTTCGGCGCAGTCTGTCAATTTAATGGAAACCCCCTGCGGCAGCGCTTCATCGCGCGGACACAGCTTTAATCAGTGCGTTCCGCTCAGAATGCAGACCGATATTTACGGTCAAAAAAAGATGTATTATCATCTTGGCATAGCTTACGGCACATTGTCCTATCTGGGTTATAATCCCTACACCAAAAACGGCGTTGTTATCATAACCACAGGCGCTTCCCAGTCATATGCCAGCAGAGGAATATGGCGTATCTGCGCGGAAATTGCCAACGATATGTACAAAGCATAAAGCATAAAATATCTGTAAAAATCGACAAATTAAAAATATTTTTTCAAATGGGTATTGCTTAGCGTCAAAAGGTAGGTTATAATGAACAGTAAAAGGTGATAACAGGACGGTCGAATATATGAAAAAATCATTACTAAGAGCCGAAAGATCCTTTGTCTTTCTGCTTGCTCTGTGCAATATACTTTTTGTTCTGGTATGCGTCATAGCCTCTCTGCTTCTCCATGCAAGCTACGGCGTCATATCCACGGATTCATCGGTTAAACGGATGTCGGCTCCGTCGGCTGATGAACAAAGCGAAAAATACGGCACCAAATATGTCAAAATCACAGGCAGCTCCGTCATTATTTACGACGACAGCTCTGAGGACAGCGCGGATTATATCAGCGTGGAAAAGGGCAGCAAATACAAGTGCCTCGAGGAAAAAACCGATCCTTTCGGCGAGGTCTGGTACAAGTTTCAGTATTCATCGGAAAAAACCGGATGGGTCAACCAAAACAGCGCTGCCATCTTGTATACTCCGCCCAAGGGAAAGGAGTCGTGCCGTGAATATGTCGCCGAAGTCGGGAAAAAATACGGCGCTGTCGGTGTGCAGGTTGCCGTAATACACCGCGGCATGGTCGGCGAAACATATGAGTACGGATATGCCACCAAAAGCTCGGCTCCTATGACGTCTGACAACAAAATCAGAGCAGCCTCCGTCACGAAGGTGGCTGTCGGCATGACTGCCATGAAAATGCGCGAGGAAGGCATTATTGATCTGGATCAGGATATTTCGTATTACTGGGACAGCCGGATTTATAAAACAATCACCCTCCGCCAGCTTCTGACGCACACCTCCTGCCTGAAAGATATTCCGTTTTGCCGCACTAAATCCGAAACGCTGGCACAGCTCAAGGACCCCGCATCCTACCGCAAATACAACGACTGGCTTTACAATAATTTCGGCATAGGCGTTGCCGGCACCACATTGGAGCTTGCCGCTGACCGGACCGTCAACAGCTATGCAAAGGAAAAATTCTTTGATCCGCTGGGGATGGATGCTTCCTTCAATTCGGGCGAGATCAAGAATAAAAGCCTCATCTCCACCCTTTACCATCCTGACGACAGCGTAGCCAGAGAAGCGTCGGTATCCGCACGCTTTTCCAAGCGAAGCATAGGCAGAAGCTCGGCGTTTTTTGCAGGAGGACTGACCATCAGCGCGAAGGATCTCGCCAAGCTGACCGCTATTCTGGCAAATGACGGCACCTATGAAGGCGTGAGATATCTTTCCGAAGAATCGGTGCAGCTCATGGAAATGCCCTTCTGCACAGCGGTATCACGCGGTCATGAATTTGAACAGTGCATGCCGCTTCGATATCAGACCGATATCTACGGTCAGGACAGAATGTATTATCATCTCGGCATTGCCTACGGGACTCTTTCGCTGATAAGCTACAATCCTGACACCCGCGACGGTGTGGTAATTATCACCACCGGAGCCAACGAGTCCCACGACAGCAGAGGCATATTCAAGATTTGTGCCGATATTGCCGACTACATATATAACAATTGACAACAGGATAAACGCAAAAAGCGGCTGACCGATACAACCATTCGGAAAGCCGCTTTTACTTCATCATAAATTATTTGATTGCGTCACCCGCAAAAAGCATCAAAAAGACCGCAATTCCGTTGGTGAGCATATGACACAGCACAGAGCACCAATAATTCCTGCCGAAATAGGAGCAGAAAGCCAGACCGACTGCCATCGGAATGTAGACAAGTATCGAGAGGAATTCATTGAAGTTGAAGGTGAGATAAACCGCGCCCGAGGCGTCTATGGCAAAGAACACAAACTGGAATACATGAAAGAAGGCAAAGAAGAATATCGACAGCACAAATCCCAGCGCCTTGACCCAAGCCCTGCCGCTCACCGTCATAGAACGGGACAGCGCGGCACGGAAAACGGCCTCCTCCGTAATAGGAGCGATGATCACCGTCAGCAGAACAAGCGCAGCGGGATACTGATAAAGCATCTGCATGACAAGCTCATTGTTGCTGGTGTTCTGAAACTCGCCCCGCACCAATGCCAGCACCACCTGAATGATTAGGTTTGCCATGGTTGCGCAAAAATAACATGTGATGGGTAACCAGATGTATATTGACTTGAATTCCCTGAAAAAGCTCTTAATATTTTCCAGGAAAAATCCCCCAAAAACCAAGAGCATCAAAAGCAGACCTCCCCCGTTGACGATCAGGTTGATCTCCATGACTCCCAGCGGCAGACGGTACAGCTGTATCAAAACAGCAATTGCCTCGGCTGCCAGCTGCTCCCCCAAGAATATCATCAGCATGGCAAATGCGCCTTTGCCTGTCAGAACCGCCTCCGGCTGTATTCTGCCGGGGTTCTGATAAAGTCGGTAGAGTGACTGGAACATAATTGTATCATACTCCTTCAAAATAAAATCATACCATTTTAATGAAATTATAGCATTGCATTTTTGTATTGTCAATCATCCGCACTGCAAATGTTGCTTCGATGAAATCGTTAAAAAAATCAATTGACATAGCCGACATATATGGTAAACTATTAATTAAAGTGCTTTTATTATGAAATCGGTGATAGAATCAAATGAGCAAAAAGAAAAAAATCATGTTTGTCTGCCTCGGCAATATCTGCCGCTCACCAATGGCTGAATTTATATTCAAGAAGATATGCGCCGATAACGGCGGCGATTTCGAGGCAGCCTCGTCCGGCACAAGCAGCGAGGAATACGGCAATCCGGTATATCCGCCCGCAGCCGCAATACTTGCCCGTCACTCCATCAGCTGTCGCGGCAAAAGGGCAGTACAGTTCACAGCAAAGGATTACGACGATTACGACTATATCGTTTGCATGGAAAGCCGGCATATCCGCAGCCTTGAGAGAATGCTCGGCGGTGACCCGCGGCACAGGATATACCGACTGCTCGACTTTACGGACAACCCGCGCGATATAGCCGACCCGTGGTATACAGGCGATTTTGAAACGGCATACAATGAGATATATGAAGGCTGCCATGCGCTTTATGAGCATCTGACAGGAGAGGAGACTTCCAAATGATATACGCTGCCATTCTTGCCGGCGGCAAAGGTACCCGCATGGGCGGCGATCTGCCCAAGCAATTTCTCGAAATAAACGGCGTGCCGATAGTGGTGCGCACCGTGCGCGCATTTCTGAACTGCGGCATCGTGGACGGCATCGTTTTATGCGTTCCGCGTGAATACATGGATTACACGGTTGAGGTGCTCGACCGCTATTCCGACATTACCGGAAAGGTCAACGTCATCGAAGGCGGCGCCGACCGCACAGGTTCTCTGGAAAACGCCTGCCGTTTTTTTGACAGTTCTGAGGAAATATTCCCTGAGGACGTCATTATCACACACGACTGCGTGAGACCTTTTGTGACGTCTGAAATGATCATTTCCGGCGTCGAGACAGCGAGACAGTTCGGCGGCGCAACCGCTGCCATCCCCAGTGTGGACACGATATGTGTCTCCGGCGACGGCAGCGTCATCGACAGCGTTCCCGACCGCTCAAAGCTCTACAGCGTCCAGACTCCGCAGACATTTATGTTAGGTGAATTCTGCCGGATTCTTTATTCACTGAGCGACGAAGAAAAGAGGAAAGTCACCGACGCTTCGGCTGTATTCCGCATTAAAGGAAAGACGGTTGCCCTCTCACAGGGCAGCCCCGCCAATATAAAAATCACTCACCCGAGCGACATTCCGCTTGCCGAAAGACTGGCGGAGTCCTTCTGAATGTGAGTTTTTTGTTAAAATTAACAATTTAGTATAAAATACCATTTGATTATATGGTATAATATTATGTGTATGTGTGATTTTTTGATTTTTTGATTTTTGTTTTACACAGCACACGCGAACGATTGATGCAACCATCACTTTAAATTCAAATACAAGAGGTTTTATATGGAAAGTGTAAAATTATTTCTTCAGGAACATCTGACCTTTAAAAAACAGCTTGTGGAGCTTGCCAAAGCCGACATAGTCAAGACCTATCGCGGCGCAAGTCTCGGCTGGCTCTGGGCACTGATCAAGCCTTCCATCACGATATTTGTCTATTATTTCGCATTTTCAGTGGGCATCCGATCCTCCAAGCCTGTAACCAATTCCGACGGGGTCGTTTTCCCGTTCTTCCTGTGGCTGATCGGCGGGATCATTCCGTGGTTTTATGTCTCGGAAATGATGACGCAGGGAACCGACTGCATCAAAAAATACAGCTATCTGGTCACCAAAATGCGCTTTCCCGTCTCCACCATTCCAACATTCGTGAGTATTTCTAAAATATTCATCAATATGATACTGACCGGCGTAGTCATTGTGATATACTGCCTGTACGGGCATTTCCCCACGATATATTATTTGCAGATTCCCTTCTACATGCTCTGTCAGTTCCTGCTGTTTACGCCCTTTGCATTGTTCAACTCGTCCCTGTCGGTCATCAGCCCCGATTACGGCAATCTCATCAAATCGCTCACCACCGCTGTATTCTGGCTGTCGGGAATTATGTACAACATTGACAGAGTGGGAAGTCCGTGGCTCAGAAAAATGCTGAGAATCAATCCCGTCACATACATCTGTTCGGGCTACCGCGACTGCTATATCAACCAGCGATGGTTCTTCGGAGAGGTCAGATACAAATCGACGCTCGGCTTCTTCGGCATACTGATTCTGATGTGGGCTGCCAGCCTGTTTATCTACAAAAAGACCCGCAAGGATCTGCCCGATGTGCTTTAATAAGCAAGAATAAGGAGCAACCAAAATGCCTGATAATATGAATGAAAACACCTCAATCCAAAAAGACGTGCCGGAAATCACAGCGGCGAATGAAACCGCTGCCGAGGTTCCCCCAGAGGAATACGGAGACGTGGTGATACGACTCAATCACGTCACCAAGCAATTCAAGCTCTTCAAAAATAAAAAGAGCCGCCTCAAGTCTCTTTTCAGCAAAAAGGTGAATTACACCATCAACACTGCCAACGACGACCTCACCTTTGAGATACGCCGCGGCGAATCGGTGGCATTTCTCGGCAAAAACGGCGCCGGCAAGTCCACACTTCTCAAGATGATCACCGGCGTCCTCTTCCCCACCAGCGGCGAAATCGAGGTTTACGGAGAAGTCAGTGCGCTGCTCGAACTTACCGCTGGATTCGACCCCGAATTCACCGGTCGTGAGAATATCTACCTTCGCGGTCACATGCGCGGTATGACCGACGAGAATATCAGAAAGTACGAGGAGACCATTATCCAATTTGCCGATATCGGCGAATACATCGACCAGCCTGTTCGCACCTACTCCAGCGGTATGAAGGCAAGACTCGGCTTTGCCATCAACGCCAACATCGAGCCGGAGATTCTCATTGTTGACGAGGCTCTGAGCGTCGGCGACGCCGCATTCCGCAAGAAGTGCAAGGAGATCGTCAACCGGATTATCGCCGAGGACAACACGACCCTGCTGCTGGTCACCCATTCCAGCGCCATGGCGAAGCAGTTCTGCAAGCGTGGCATTGTACTTTACAACAGCAAGGTTTATTTTGACGGCAACATTGACGAGGCTGTCAGAGTCTATGAAGAGGACATTCTGGAGGGCAAGCCTGCTCCCAAGCCAAAGGCGAATTCCTTCCTCAATCAGTAATTGTTTTTTACAATAATAATCCCCGATATTTTCCGCCGCACCGTAAGTGGGCAGTTGATATCGGGGACTTTTTTTGGGAATTACAGTTCCTTGTTTTTGTAAATCTTCATGCTGAGCATCATCGACAGGGCGTAAATGCCGACCGCTATGACCGTAATGCCTATGGCTGCCGGAACTGCCGGAACCGACGAGAGCGAGTCGATCACGTCCATGAATGGGAAGGAATCTTCACTGCGGTTGCCTGCCATAAACATTCCCAACGCGGCTATCAGCATGGCAGGAACCAGAAATACCGCTATCACGATGAAGCGGCTCTTTTGCACGCCGAATTTATAGATGATGGGCGTCATGATCGCAATATATATCATCGAAACGATGATGGGAATTAAATATCCGAAAATGCCGGACGCGCTGCCCCCGAATGCAGCGAAGATGATATTGCCGACAATCATCACCAATGTGGTGAAGCCAATGACCAGCAGATTGACAATATAGCGGGATGCGACTATCTGATTCTTGCTCACCGGGAACGAAGCCCCGAACTGATCCCAGCCGCACTGTTCGTCATATCCCGCGCAGGAGAGCGGCACCATGACGTTGATCACCATAGCCATTATGGAGAAATACATCATCCCGCCCCCGGAATCCTTCATGTTCATAAAGCCCAGAAACAGATAAAACACCATCAGAAAGCCCATTGTAAACGCCACCTGTTTAAGACCGAGCAAATCCTTTGTAATCAAGCCTTTCATTATTATAAGCTCCTTTCGTTCTTGATGATCATGAGCATGATGTCCTCAATGCCCGCCTTTGCGGAGACAAAGCCTTCCGGCACCTTGTCGGAGAGCATGAGCAGCTCCGCGCCGAAGGTATTGGTGCGCTTGCCGATAATGTCGGCGGCGTTGACCGAATCCAGTTCCTCGTTGCCGCACTTGACAATGCGGTATTTGTCCATGAGCGTGTCCTTTTCCTCGCAGAATACGATGCGCCCGTTGTTGATGAAGGTGACGTAATCGGCTGCCTTCTCGATGTCGCTGATGATGTGAGAGGACGCTAAGATGGTGTGTTCCTCGTCCTGAATAAAATCGAGGAATATGTCAAGTATCTCGTCCCTCACAACCGGGTCGATGCCGCTGGTGGCTTCATCGAGGATCAGCAGCTTGGGATGATGCGCCAGAGCCGCCGCCAGCGAGAGCTTCATCTTCATGCCGCGCGAGAATTCCTTGATTTTCTTTTTGAGCGGCAGCTTGAACTGCTCCATGTATTTTTCATACAGCGAATCGTCCCAGTTCTTGTACACGCCCTTGAGCACCGTGCGTACATCTGAGGCGGTGAATATCTGCGGGAATTTGATTTCGTCGAACACCACGCCGATGTCCTCGCGAACGGCAGGATTCCTGTTACCCCCGCCGTTAATGGTGATCCCGCCGCTGTCGGTTTTGATCAGGTCGAGAATGGATTTGATCATGGTAGATTTTCCCGCGCCGTTGGAACCGACAAGTCCCATAATACAGCCGCTCGGAATATTCAGCGAGTCAATGGAGAGCGTGAAGTCCCCGTAGCTTTTGACCAGATTTTTGATTTCAATAGCGTTTGCCATGTTGTTCATGTTGTTCATGTTTCACCTGTTGCCTTTCCCTTTGAAAAATGTAAGCTGTTAATTGTCGTCGTAAAGCATTCCGAGCGTGTCTATCAGCTCGGCTTTTGAAATGCCTGCCGACTTTGCCGCTTCCACTGCCTGCTGCAAGTGATCCTCCGCAATGCGCAGGTGTTCTTCCCGAATGAAGTCGGCGTTCATTCCGGCGACAAAGCTGCCCTTGCCTGCTACCGTCTCGATGAAGCCTCCGCGCTCCAGCTCTTCATACGCCCTTTTGGTGGTGATGACGCTGATTCGCAGTTCCTTTGCCAGAAAACGCATGGACGGAAGGGCGTCCCCCGGCTTCACCTCCCCACTGATGATCAGGCTCTTGATCTGCGAGGTGATCTGCTCGTAAATCGGTCTTTGATCAGAGTTGGAAATGATGATTTTCAATTTTTTGAGAATACCTCCTTTTGGCTGTGTATATCTGAGCTGTTCATCTATACTGTATATATTCATTATACACAATATAGTGCAAATGTCAATAGGCTTTTATGAATTATTTGTAAATACAAATGTATTGTCCAACAACAAAAAAATCGGCTCCCCGCCGATGCATGAATGCATAATCGACAAGGAGCCGGATTCTTTTCTGCGCTGATAAATTGAAAAACTGATAAACTGATAAACGGTTGTCTGCCAGAGCCGAAAATGTTTGCGTCGGCTCGGGCTGCTTCGGGGTTGCTTAGTTGCTTAGTTGCTTAGTTGCTTAGTTGCTTACTTAGAACACTACATGGCAATTGCCAGCAGTCTGCTTCTCTCAAGCTCAAGGTCATTCAGAGAAGTCTTCAGTTCGGCGATACGTGTCTGGATATAATCCTTTACGGCGTCGCTTGCCGTAGACAGATTCCCGGAGAGCGCCTTGTATTCCTCGTTGACAGCGATAAGCCGATCATCGATCTGAAGGATGCGCTCACGCTGGGAATGATTACGTATGACCGCAAAATTGCCTGTCTGGTTGTCGGACGTGAGATAGGGCGATTCAATACCGTTGTATTCTCCGCTCCTTACGCAGTTGGGTGCGTCGGTAAACGTGATACCGTAGTTGTTATACATAATCATACCTCCAATTGATTAATTTGTCGTCTTTGATTTTGCAAGATAAAGCGCTAAAGCATATCGGCTTCAAAAAATAATCGCAGTTTACGGCAAAAACAATCAGCTCAGCCTACACCGATATACATTGCCATTTGCGGACGGTCCGCACAGTCTCAATAAATTTACTCAAATCTCTCGCTCAATATGACTAATCCCTCAAAAAAAATCAATCAAGCGTCATCAAAATCTGCAATGTAAAGCGGTAAAACGGCGAACAGGAACCGCCGGACAATGCCTCTGCAAGAAGCATCAGGTGGTCATGCCAATATCAAGCACAAATTCCACAAAAACAATAAACAACTCCTATTCATATTATACCACGGTATTACTTTCAACTATGTATAAAGTGTTAATAAATAATTAACTTTTGTCACATCCCACAATTTTGTGCAATTCGTTTTTATTCATGCGAAAATCTGACAAAAAAATTTGGTTGATTTACAGCAACAATTCATCAGTTTTCGACCGGAAGGGCGACTTTTCTGCAAAAAATCCCTCTCTCCAAGCACAAAGTCGATGGAAAAGAGGGATTGCTAAGCAAAAAATTAAAAAATTACTTTTTAAAAGAGGAAAAATATTCTTTATCGTAACGGACGGGAATTTTATATTTCTGCCCTTTGCCATTATCGCCGGAAATCAGCTCGACGGTGATACAGTAAGGTTCTTCATCGGAGTAATCATATAATTCGGTCATGATTACTTCGCCGTCCTCATCTGTAAATTCCTTGAATATCTCATGCGTTCCTTCATAGTAGGTCTGGATACGGTCATCTTTTGCCTGAAAATCAAAGGAATAGCCGTCGGCGTGCTTGATGACAAACACATTGCCGTAATCCGGGGACTCCGTGCCGCTGTCCTGCTTTGAAGCAAGCGTTACCGTCAAATCCTCAATGAGCAGGGCATTCTCGACTCCCGTGCAGTGAGTGAAACTGTGTCCTGTTGTGTCATATGCCTCGCCGCCCCGGGGGTTGATAACGACGACGGTGTAAGCGTATGTCAGGGCATAACTGCCGCTGCCCTTATCGCTGTTGATACTGCCCTCTTCGGACTTGAAGAAGGTTCGGGAATAAATGCCTTCCTTGCCTTTCTGCTTTTCCTTTACCCAGTCAAGCGCTTCTTTTTCCGGCTGAGCCTGATTAAGGGTGAGTATTTCCAGATCAATGTAATCGGAAGCCTGACTGAATTCCTCGAGGGCAATTTTCGTTTTCGCGATATATTCGCTGTCGTCTCCCAATTCGCTTTCGATGTTATAAGCATAGGCTCGTAATCCGATAAAACAGACGATCGTAAAGAATACAAAAGCCACCGGAAGCGCGAGAACGGCTGCAATTGCCACGCCAAGCCCCTTGGTCTGCGGCTTTACCACCACAGGCGGAGCGAAAGGCTCGCCTGCCGTGACTTCACTGCCGCACTGAGGACAGAGCTTCCACTCCGGACGAAGCGCCGTGCCGCAATGAGAGCAGTTCGCGCTGAGCTTCTGTCCGCAGCTTGGGCAGGAGACAAAGCCCTGCTGCACTTCGCCCCCGCATTTGGGACACATCAGCTTGAAGTGATCCCTTCGCACCACCAGATAGACGATCAGCCCGATAAATCCCGGGGCGAACACCGCAAGCAGCGTCCAGAGCAGCGGCTCCATTCCGCGAGCCTTTGCGTCCCGATAGACAAAAACGGCAAGCAGTATCGGCACAACCGTCAGAACAATCATCATCAGCAAAAACAACGGAACCAATACAATGGTAGATCCCATAACAAAAAACTCCTTTCTTTAACCTCTGTGACCGCAGAACGGACAGAACACGTGATCAATTGGTATCATATTGCCGCAAGCCGGGCATGGCGTATCGGTGATGATCGGCTGAAGATTCAGCAGAAACAGCACCAGCCCGACAATCCATGTGAAAAACGCAAGCGCCGCCCAGCCTATCGAATTCATTCCCCTGTGGGAAGCGCTGACGCCGATTGGAATGGCAAATCCCAGCGATACAGCCAGCAGTATGACGGCGATCAACAATAATAACAGCAGTGATGCGTCCGATGTCATAATAACCTACTCCTTTACTTGAAACTATTCAGCCGATTGTAAAAATTGAAAAACGCGGGAAAACAGGGGCTTTGCCAATTTGAATGGGCAAGTTTATTCTCCACTCGGGGCAAGGCAAATCTTGATATGACACTTTTTCAGTTGCGCCCAAGATCGTTTTAAGTCGCAGCGCGTTGCAGCGAGGGACTCTGCCCCATATGTACTAACTTAATATGCTTGCCATTTGTAAAGGTCGTTTCTTTTTGCGTTTTTCGACTTGAAGACCTGAAATCAGGTTACTTATGACAGCAGTAGGATCAG
>CACWOX010000033.1 GCA_902762615.1 uncultured Ruminococcus sp.
GGACTGATGGAAGTCAGGGACAAATGCGACATCACCATTTCCATCGACTGCGACGGGCAGGACGATATTTCCGCTATGGATCAAATGGTGGACGAATATGTAAGCGGCGCGGAAATTGTCTACGGCGTGAGAAGCGCACGCAGGACTGACACATTCTTCAAGCGGTTTACGGCGCAGAGCTTCTATCGGCTGCTCAAAGGCATGGGCGCGGAGGTGGTCTACAACCACGCGGATTACCGTCTGGTTTCATCGAGGGTGCTCAGGGAATTCGCCGACTTCAAAGAGGTGAATATATTCCTGCGCGGAATGTTCCCGCTTGTCGGCTTCAAGAGCACCTGTGTGTATTATGAGCGAAACGAAAGAATGGCGGGCAAAAGCCACTATCCGCTGTCAAAGATGCTGGGACTTGCCATTGACGGCATCACGAGCCTGAGCATCAAGCCCATTCGGTTTATCACAGGCATAGGTGGTGCAGTATTTTTTGAAAAATTCCATCACGGGCTGGTCGAGCACGGTGAGCATCATCTGCTTTATCGGCGGCATACAGCTCACAAGCCTCGGCGTCATCGGGGAATACATCGGCAAGATGTACATGGAGACCAAATCCCGTCCGAGATATATCATCAGTCAGCGGACGTATGACCCGGAACGAGAGGACAAAGCAGAATAAAACCAAACACCCGACATCATTGCGGCAGGGAATCGTGATGTCAGGTGTTTCTTTTTTGATTTTGTTTAATCCAAATGATCGTCGTAAAATTTGACAAATTTTTCAAACAAATCCTTGTCAAGTGCATCGGTCCACCTGCTTCTGTCGAGATGCCCGTGTATGTAATCCGCCTTGTCGGCGACGAAGCGCTCTTTGTTTTCCTCGGCTTTGTAATCATAATCGAGCGTCTCCAGCCATTTGTCAAATGCCTCGTTAAATTCATTGATGTAGGTCATGTCGTTGTAGACATAGCTGTGTCCGCTGTCCTCCAGACGCAGGAAGGTGAATCGCGTGTCGTCCTTGTACTTTTTATAATAAATATCGTAGCCGTATTCGATGGGAACAATATCGTCGTCGGCGCTGTGCAGTACGAAAACCGCCGCGTCGGACGCCGCAAAGCCGTCCATCGCCGTGGTGGATGCGTAACCGCCGAATTTGACGCTCTCATACAGATCGCTAAAGGGCATCATGGCGTAAATGCCATAGCTTACTATTTGCTTGCCCTGTGCCTCGATAAGGTCGGAAGAGCGGTTGAATCCCGAACATTCCACCACTGCCTTGACCTCCGGGTGATATTTCAGCACGCTGCACACGGCGTATCCGCCCCAGCTGTGTCCGAAGAGCACAATGGGCAGCTCGGGGAAATTGCCGCTTTCCTCCACAAAAGTGATCGCTCTGTCGAGGTCAATCACACCCTGAGGAAGTCCTCTCACTCCGTCGCCTTCGCTCTCGTCATTGCCCGTTACGTCAAAGGCAAATACATAATATCCGTGCTTTGCGAAGAAATCCGCGCAGTCCATGTAGGAATTGTGTCCGCCGCCCCCGAATCCGTGCGCCATCACGACAATGCCGTGCTGATTCTCGCCCGAACTGTACATGTAGCCGGTCAGCATCTGCCCCTTGTCGGACGGGAATTGATATTTCGTGCGCTGCAATTCCTCGAAGTCCTCGACATACAGCATAAGCGGCTCATAGCTCTCAAAGCGCTGGTTGAAATTATCCTCGTACACATACACGGACAGCACGCCGTCCGCCATTATCAGCAGTATCAGAAGAATACATACCGCCATACCGAATTTCTTTTTCCCCGATAGTTTTTGCTTCATTCTTGCCATAATTGATACTCTCTCCTTTGTCGGCTTACGCTCGCAGCGTCAGTGCCAGAACATACCCGTCCTCTGTGTGTTCCGAATTCATGTCGAAGCTCTTGTGGCGGTTCTTGGCGATAATCCGCATTGCCATTCGCACGGTGTAGCAGATATTCGCGTCGTCCGGTGTGATGTCGTTGGATTGAATCAGCTCGGCTGCCACCTGCGAAATCTCTTCTACGTCCAGCGTGAAGGAAGTCAGCCCTTCGCTCTCCGCCCTGGCAAGCTCCGCCGAAAGAATATTGGTGTACCTCGCGGCAATCTGAAGCGCGGCAAGGTTGCAGGCCGTCGTCTCCTGCTGTCCCACGTCGCCGCGGAAATTGTTGATGTCTCTCATGTTTTGCCAGTCCCCTTTCTATGGTATTTATTATGTTTATTATACCCGTACAAGGCAAATTTGTCAAGCGTACAATGAATTTGGCTCAAAATGAATTATAATAAAAATTTATTGAATTTCGATAAATAATACTTGACATTCGGGTGTATCAGGCATATAATGAAATCAATGGCAGCACGCGCGCACTGTTATTAATTTTTTGATGATAAACAGAAAGAATGAATAGCAATGAAAATCAAAAGAAGAATATGCATTATATTGGCGGCTTTGATCGCCGTGACAGCTCTCTCAGGGTGCATGAATGCCGAGAGCATTGAAATCGCGCGAATTTCACGTGTGCTGTCGGTGAATTGTTCCGGCGCAAGACTCGAAGGCAAATACGACTCGCACGGAGGCTTTCACGGGGACGGCACTTCCTTTTACGAATTTAATTTCGACGACGATTCACAGGTCAATGCGATAAAGAACAGCGACAAGTGGAAGCCCTTTCCGCTGACCGACAATCTGACCGACATAGTATGGGGCGTGCAGACTGACGACAGATACGAACTCCCGCTGGTTACAAGAGACAACGATTATGAACATCCGTTGTTTCCCAAGGTGGAAAGTGGCTACTGGTTCTTCCGCGACCGCCACAGCGACGCAACTGATCCCAACGATGACACCCATGTGCTGGACGAAAGCCGATGTTCGTATAATTTCACCGTTGCCATTTATGACACTGACACAGACCATCTTTATTACGCGGAATTTGATACCTAAAAAAAATCCAAAAAGAATCGGCGGGCTGCACCAAAAAAGGCTGCCTGCCGATATTTGCATACTGTTTGTAAATAATGAACCGCTTAGCGCTTCTTCTCGATGGTGTAGCCCAGCTTGATAATGCATTTGAGCGTTTCAAGAGCCGTGTTGCGGTCGTAGGACTTCTCGTCCTCACTCAGTTTCTCATACTCGATCAGGCAGGGATGCTTCTTCTCTTCGTCGTTGCGTTCCTCGCCATATGTCCAGCCCTGCGCAATTCTGCCCGCCGACCATACCTCATGGGTATTCTTGGCAAGCAGCTCGGTGAGCTGCAATATATCCTCGCTGAGTTCCACATCGGAAGTGTCGAGCGGTTTGGGTGTGTAATCTGACATAATTCATGACTCCTTTATATTTGATGATAATAAGTATACTATATTTTGCCCAATTATTCATTATAATTATGTAAATTTTCGCGTGTGAAAATTTCATTCTACTCTGTAAAGCAAAAGCGAAAACAAAAACAAAAGCAATATTGACATCATTGCCAAAACAAACTATAATGAGGAAAAATCAAAAGGAGCTGATTCGATATGAGACTCAGACCATACAAACCCTGCGACGGAGACATCATTGCCGGCTGGCTGACCGACGAAAAGACTTTTTCCATGTGGTGCGCAGGAAGATACGCCTATCCGTTAACCGGGGAGCAGATCAATGACCGCTTTGACATGATGCGGGACAACCCGAATGAATTCATGATGACCGCACTAGACGACAACGGCGCCCCTGTGGGCTACTTTCTGCTGAGAAACGCCGACTGGGAAGCACAGTCAATACACATGGGCTTCATCGTGATAGACGCGGCAAGACGCAGCAAGGGCTGCGGCAAGCAGATGCTCACTCTCGCCAAGAAATACTGCTTTGAAATACTCAGCTTAAAGCGCATTACCCTCGGCGTATTCCACATCAATCCACGCGCCATCGACTGCTACGAATCGGTCGGCTTCATTCCCTGCGGCACAGAAGACGAACCTTTCATCTACAACGGCAGAGAATGGAAGGTAATCGAAATGGAGTGTCTGTCAGAATGAATGATTTCCTGCTCCGACCGGTTATTCCGGACGACGCTCCGGCGCTTGCCGGAATTTACGGATACTATGTGGAGAATACAGCGGTATCCTTTGAATATATTCCGCCCACAGCCGATGAATTCCGTGGGAGAATCACCCACACTTTGCAAAAATATCCCTATATTGCGGCGGTCAATGGGGAAAGAATCATCGGTTACACCTACGCCAGGGAATTTGTGGGACGTGCCGCCTGCAATCACTGCGTTGAAGTGACGGTATACGTTGCTCACGACTGCCGTCGTTCGGGGGCAGGGCGGGCATTGTATGAGGAAATGGAGCGCCTGCTGAAGGGCATGGGCATTCGCAACATCTACGCCAGCATCGCCTACGCCGACGACGAGGACGAATATCTCACCCACGACAGCGCACGGTTCCACACCCGCATGGACTATGCACAGGTCGCCCGATTCCACCAATGCGGCTATAAATTCGGGCGCTGGTACGACCTCATCTGGGTGGAGAAATTTATCGGCGCTCACGACTAAGCGCCCGCTAACCGAAGACTTAAAAATGAAAGCATATATAAAGCGGTATAAAAAACAAAGCAAAATCAACCTATCAAACAAAGCGGGCAACTGTGCGGATTTTCAACCCTGCAATATTTTGAAGCCTATCTTTAACAACCCCTGTGCCATATAACGGTATGGGGCTGTTTTTTATTCAATTAAATCATTAAAATCATTTTGAAAATCCATTGACACATCAATGGCAGAATGCTATAATGACTTTAACTGCATAAAAAACGGAGGTAAATATAAAAAATGAAACTCAACGGCTCAGACATCATCTGTGAAGTGCTGCTCGAGCAGGGCGTTGATACTGTGTTCGGCTATCCCGGAGGCGCTGTACTCAACATCTACGACGCGCTTTACAAGTACAGCGACAAAATCACCCATATTCTCACCGCCCACGAACAGGGCGCAAGCCATGCCGCCGACGGCTACGCGCGCTCCACCGGCAAGACCGGCGTCGTCATCGCGACTTCCGGTCCCGGCGCCACCAACCTCGTCACAGGTATCGCAACAGCCATGATGGACAGCATTCCCATGGTCGCCATCACAGGCAACGTCGGCACTGCCGCACTCGGCAAGGATTCCTTCCAGGAGGTCGACATCACCGGCATCACCATGCCCATCACCAAGCACAACTTCCTCGTGCGCGACATAACCACACTTGCCCCCATTCTCCGCAAGGCGTTCCTCATTGCGCGTTCCGGCAGACCGGGTCCTGTCCTGGTTGACGTGCCAAAGGATATTTCCGCTGCCATCACCGAATTCACCCATGAGCAGCCCAAAGAGAACGTCCGCGTGCAGGCTGACAACGACGCCATTGCCAAGGCAGTCAGACTCATCAACAACGCAAAGCGCCCGATGATCTACGCGGGCGGCGGCGTGATCTCTGCCAACGCCTCCAAGCAGCTTCTCACCCTCGCGGAAAAGGCTGACATTCCCGTCTCCTGCTCCCTCATGGGCATGGGCGGTTTCCCGAATGATCACAGGCTCTACTGCGGATTGATCGGCATGCACGGCGGCTACGGCAGCGCAATGGCGACGGGCAACTGCGACCTCATGGTGGTCGTGGGCGCACGCTTCTCCGACCGCGTGGCAGGCGACGCGAAGTCATTTGCCAAGGACGCAAAGATCATCCACATCGACATCGACGCGGCGGAATTCGACAAGAACGTCATGGTCGATCTCACCATCAGAGGAAGCGCCGACGCGGTGCTCTCCAAGCTGGCAAGGAATGTCGACAGCGCCGATCACTCCGAATGGGTCAGTCAGATCGCCGAATGGAGCAGCCAGAAAAAGTGCAGCCAGCACGACGGCGAAAACGTCACTCCCGAGAATATCTTCGACGAGCTGAACAAAATCATGCGTCCTCAGGATATCGTCTGCACCGACGTGGGACAGCATCAGATGTGGGCTGCCCAGATGTACGACTTCAAGCAGCCGCGCACCTTTATTTCCTCGGGCGGTCTCGGCACAATGGGCTACGGCATGGGCGCTTCGATAGGCTCTCAGGTAGGCAATCCCGACAAGCGCGTTGTACTGATCACGGGCGACGGCTCCTTCCACATGAATTTAAACGAGCTTACCACCCTGGCGAGCTACAACCTTCCCGTTGTGGTGCTTGTGATGAACAACCAGGTGCTCGGCATGGTGCGCCAGTGGCAGAAGCTCTTCTACGGCAACCGATTCAGCCATACAGATCCCTGCCGCAAGACCGATTTTGTCAAATTAGCCGATGCGTTCGGAGTAACAGGTATGCGCATAACAAAGTCCTCCGAGGTGAGCGAAGTGCTTGCCGCGGCATTTGCCAAGAACGGTCCCGTTGTGGTCGACTGCCGCATCAGCAAGGACATGAACGCTCTTCCCATGATCCCCCCGGGAGCAGGCGCTGACAAGATCATTACTGAAATGAATTAAAAAGGAAAGGGTAACGAAAAAATGTCTAACAAAAAGATTCTTTCCGCGCTGGTGAGAAATCACCCCGGCGTACTGCAAAGAGTATCGGGACTTTTCTACCGCCGCGGCTACAATATCGAGACAATTTCGGCGTGTGCCACCGAAAATCCCAAGTTCACACGCATGACAATCGTCGTCGTAACAAATGACGAGCTGGAAATGTCACAGGTCATCCGCCAGCTCAGCAAAATACAGGACGTTCGCCGCATTGCTATTCTTGACAGCGGCAAGGCGATTTACTCCGAGCTGATGATGGTCAAATTCAAGGTTCGACCCGACCGCCGCACCGAATTTCTCAATCTCACCTTCCGCAACCACATGAATGTGGTCTACATAGGCGACGCTTCGGCTATCGTGACTGTTTCAGGCGCTCCCGACGAACTGGATGAAACGCTGCAAAAATTTGCCGATTATCCCATCATCGAGCAGACCCGCACAGGCATGAGCGCTATGGAGGCAAGCGACAGACCCTTTGTCGAAATGGACGACGCGGAATTTATCAACTGATTATCTTTCATTTCAAATCAAAAAAAACAAGCCGTTCCGAAAGATTGGGTTCAATCGGAACGGCCATTTTTGTATTTCAGAATCTACATCAGAAAACAATCAATTTTTCACGATTACTCGGCAGCAGGGGCTTCCTCTGCGGGGGCTTCCTCAGCAGGAGCTTCCTCAGCGGGAGCTTCCTCTGCGGGGGCTTCCTCAACAGGAGCTTCCTCTGCGGGGGCTTCCTCAACAGGAGCTTCCTCAGCGGGGGCTTCCTCAGCGGGGGCTTCCTCAACAGGAGCTTCCTCTACAGGAGCTTCTTCAACAGGAGCTTCTTCAACAGGAGCTTCTTCAACAGGAGCTTCTTCAACAGGAGCTTCCTCAACAGGAGCAGCTTCTGTTGCGACAGGAGCAGCTTCCACTACAGGAGCAGCTTCTTCTGTCTTGTTGGCAGCGGCGACTGCTGTAGCTGCTGCGGCAGCGGTGGCAACTGCGGGAACAAAATTATTCTGCGCTGCTGCGATAGCTTCCGCCTGAACCGGTGCGTCGGAAATGCAGATATTGGGCAGCTCGTCAAGTGTGAATGCGCCGTCTGCGAGAGCCTTTGCCTTCATCTTGTAGTATGCCTCAACAAATGTTGCCTGCATATAGGGAGCAAGGTAAATGCCGAGCAGACCGCAGGTGAAGACTGTTCCGAAGATCCAGAGGATGAAGGACAGACCCAGCACGAAGATGTGCCACTTGTTGCCCTTGGTCATAGCCTTGGAGATCTGGAAAGCTCTCTTGCGCTTGATGGAGGGATTTTCAGCGAGAATGTAGGGAACCATGCTGTACTCAAACGCCTTGATGATACCGGGGATGTAGAGAAGCAGCGACCACAGACATACCTTGATAACCAGCCAGAGCATGATAAGACCTACGCGGAAGAACTTCTTGAGCGGAACAAACAGCTCGGCAAAGCTCGCCTTGCCGCTTCTGCTGACCATGAAGAATCTGTAGGTGCCTATCGTCAGCGGAACCACAAAGAAGAGCGAGATAAGACCGTTCAGACAGCTGTAGATGGAATAAGCGGGGCCGAAGGACTCGCTCATCACCTGCCGCACTTCGGCTTCAGATGCGCCATTCTGAATCTTGGTGAGCGCTTCCTGTGCTTCCAGCACTTTGCCGCCGGAGAAGGCATTCACTACCTGCAACAGGCAATAAGATACTGCCGCGCCGATCAAGCCGACAATAATGAGCGCCAGCAGATCTTTCCAGAAGCTGCGTTTAAGAGCAGCCTTGGCGTTGGTCTTGAGTTCTTTTCTTGACCATGTCCACATAAAAAAACAACTCCTTAAAATTTTTTAAGTATTTTGATTCATCTCTGATCAAAAAACTTCTGAAATACAGTGGGTATTCGCTGTCAGATATATATTAACAAATTTGTAGTAATTTTGCAACGGTTTTTTTATTATTCTAATATAATTTGTTAATATTGTATATATTCCATATGATTTTTTTTACGATACATAAAATGCCGCCGTTTTCGTTATCATGTCAAGCGACAAACGGCAGCATATTCTGTCAATTAGTTTATTTCTTTTTGCTCAAAACCGCCGCGACCGCGACAATTACCGCTCCGATAAGCAGTCCGCACATCAGACCGAGGGCGTGATAGGAGCCTTCCTGAAGCAGGACAAATGCGGATGCGATAATGATCGCCACCAGCAGCAGAAACAGCATGATGATAAAAAACTTCATCGGGTAGGGGCGTTTGTTCTTCTGCCCGCCTAACATGCGGTTGATGTTGAGAACGCCGGCAATGAGCATACCAAACGTCATGCCGCAGGCCAGCATGAGTCCCACGCCGATAAAACCCGCGTCGCTCGTATCCAGAATACGTAAATCATTGCCGAAATTGATCAGCACCATGCCGAAGCCGATGTAACAGACTCTCCTCCAGCGTTTGAGCATTTCATTGCGGGACTGGTCATCCGTATAGATCTCGTATTCCTCCTGCGGAAGAGCAGGATCGTATGCCTTGCGGAAGACGTGCCAGCCGTTGAGGGTGGAATTGACTCTCTCCCACCCCGCGTCGCGGAAGGTTTCCTCATAGCGCGTCATATCGCTGACGTCGTTGTTGTAGTCGAGCTGATAGCGGTAGACCACGCTGTCGTCATATTCGTATTTCTGGCTGAAGCTGCCGCCGCTGACAAGCTGCCAGCCCTGTTCCGACATGCGGTTGAATTCCTGCTCCTCAAATTCGTAATCCCACGCGGCGAACATTTTGACTGTTCTCTTTGTTTTCTTAGTGTTTTTCGTATTTTTCATCATTCACAACTTCCTTTATAATACACCGAAGAATTTTAATATTTTAATATAATGCTTGCCATAGAAACAATGATCGCCGCAAGGGCTATAATAAGATACGCCAGATAATGAAACCGGCGCGGCTTTTTGCCTTTTTCCAGGCTGCGAACCGAGAAATACCAGCGTGACCAAAGATAGACATTAATGAATTGCAGCACCGGCGTCCAGACTTCCATGACAGCAAGATCGCTTGCCCCGGCGACTGCCGTTATCGCATAATAAATCCCCTGCACCAGACAGATGAGCCACACAATCGCGGCAATTCCCACAAAGCGGCGCGCCCGGCGGTACATTTCCGTTCTCGACTGACCGTCGGTGTATATCTTATAGGCTTCTTCCGGCTGACCGTCTGCGTACTCCTTGGCAAACACATGCCAGTCATTCCCTTTGCATTTCACCGGAATCCAGCCCGCGTCGGCAAATGATTCATAATAACGGGCGGCATCACCTATCCTGTCATTGTAGTCGATCTGATACCTGTATCGCAGATTGGGGTTGCAGACATACGACTGAGTATAGAATCCGACCTCTGTCACATGCCAGCCCTGTTCCGACATGCGATTGAATTCTTCCGCCGCCGCGTCAAACTCCCATCTCGTAAAAAGGCTGTGACGCTTTTTTACCGTATTGACTGACTCATTCTTTTTCATACTCTTTCAACTCCTTGGGTCGCAGAACGGTTTTACTGCCTGTTGACCGCAGGCTTGCTCACAACAGGCTTGCCGTCCGCGTCAACCATAACGGTCAATCCGCCGGAATAGCCGTCTTTGCGATAAATGTAATGGACGCCCGTCACCTTGTCCACCCAGATTTCCAGTCGGCTTGTACCTAACGATTCGCTCTGTTCGTAAACCTTTTCAAATCTTTCTTCCTGCTTTGCCATTTTCAAAAACTCCCTTCAAGATTTATGCCTTTTCCGTTTCAGCGATAATTTTATGTGCGCTCTCGGCAAGCTCCGAAATACGCCGGTATTCCTCAAGGAACACCCTTCTTCCCTCTTCGGTCAGGCGGTACATTCGCCGCCTCTCGCCACCGAGGTCGGGACACTCGACAATCCAGCCCTTTTTGAGCATATTGCCTGTCGCGCCGTACATCGTGCCGGAGCCGATTCTCACCCGACCGTTTGACAGCTGCTCGGTCATCTGCATAATGCCGTAGCCGTGGTTGTCGCCGCCGTAAAGACATAGCAGAATGTAAAAATAACTCTCGGTCAACGGCTCGGATTGTTTGCCCATTTTTTTATCTTCCCCTTTCCGCGGCGTATCAATATGCCGACCATCGCTATATCGTCGCCCAATGTGTTGTCACTCGATATATCACCTTACGACATAAATATATCATATACTATGTCGCCTGTCAACATATTTTGATTTGGATTTACAAATTGTTAATGATTTAAAAAGCCGTATCGTTCAACGGCGTCGGCAAGCTCCTGCATATTGTGTATAACAAACAAAAAAATATCCCGCATGACGATCATTCCTTTCAATGAAAGCCTTACGGGATAATAGTATCATGTTTTGATTATAAAGACAAGTGGGAAAATAAATTGTTTATTTCCAGCCCAGATACCACACGCAGGATTTTGTCAGCGTATCAACCAATTCACTGAGCGTGTGGCTTCTGGTGAGACGAAGCACGCGTTCGTGACAGAGGGCGAACTGTTCACGGGCAATCTGAAGCGCTGCGTCGTAAGAGGGTCTGCCGTTTGGCACAAAATATTCAACTGTGCCGTAACCAAGCACAGCCGGCACGGCTCCGCAAAGCTCGTTCCAGTGCTTTGACGCGGAAATAAGTGTCTCATTGGAGGGCGAACCGTTGATGCCGCCTACCGGAAACCATGCGAATACATTCCACGGCTCAGTGACGGGAACCTGAAATATCAGAATGTCCTTTGTGGTAACGCCGTTCTTCACAAACGAACTGAAACAATTGATGACAGCGCCTTGATTATCTGAATATTCAAATTCTTGGATATTGATTCCCTTTTGCGCCATGACCGAAGTTTTCTGGGCATAAACAGCGTCTATCTCGTCGGTTCTGGATATTCCTGACGAGGCTGCCACTGTCTCTCTGCGCATAGCCCTCAGCGCGTCGGCACCAATCGGTCTGCCGCTTCTGTCGAAGCAGAGTCTTTCGCTAAGCTCGGGCGAAACAGGTATCATTACCGCGCTGTATCCCCATTCTCTTCCGTAATGCAGCGCATAAATATATTTTCGGTTAAGCTCGTTGACGTCGGTTCCGCAGGGAATGAATTTGTAATGGCAGTCGGCATATTCAGTAAGGCATTCGACAGGGGACTTATCATAATAAGAGGGAACTTCCTGATACGCCGGAGTCTCCTGATACGTCGGAGTCTCCTGATATGCCGGAGTCTCCTGATACGTCGGTGTTTCCTGATATGCGGGTGTTTCCTGATATGCGGGTGTTTCCTGATATGCGGGTGTTTCCTGATATGCGGGTGTTTCCTGATATACGGGTGCTTCCTGATATACGGGAGTCTCCTGATATGCGGACGCTTCCTGATGACTGTCAGCTTCCGGCTCGGCGGGAGCCTTCTGATTATCTTCCACTTCCGGATAATCCATCGGATCCTCTGCTATCGGAGTGAACATCGGAGCAAAAGACTCCTGTGAAGGTGCTTCGTTGCCCAGATTGATCGGCTCAGGCTTTGGCACTGAGCGATTGAATCTCGGACGTGTCGGCGTTATGACTTCTGCACTGTCGGCACTGATATCGTCATCATCAAAAAAGTCGTCGGTGAAATCATCGGCTGCATTCTCATTCTGCGTCCCGAATTCAAAATCGTCATCAAAAAAATCCATGATCTTGTCCTCCATACCATCAATTGCTGATCGTTCAGCATATCAAAATAATTATAACATATATCCAAACGGTTTGGGTTAATATTTTGTTACATATGACATTATCATTTTTCCTGTGCCATGCGATTGTAGATGGCAAGACCGAATCCCAGCATAATGAATCCGGCAAACGGAAGATTCATGCCCTTCACAGACAACCGGAAAAACAAATGCATGCCAAATACCGTACCTTTGCCGAGAATTTCACGAAGCAGCCCTACCGGCAGAGCCATTGCCGCATAGAGCCACCATAGCCGTATTGCCGCCGGAAGTGCGTCCGACGGGGATACAAAGGGGGAATCGGGCTGTAGTCTTGCCAGCACCAGCGCATCGGCAGCCGTCAGCGGCAGATACATTCCCAGACCGGCAGCGGTTCCGACCGAGAACGCATTGAGGACGATTCCGCAGCCGCAGGCAATGAACGCCGACGGCACCAAATACAATACACTGAGCATCGGCTGAATATATTCGCCTCTCTCAAATACATATATCAGAGCCATTCCGGAGCATAGCGCCAGCATAACTGCCGACAGCACCAGCGCATTGGCTCCCGATGTACACGCAGCCGCAATGGTGGCAATTCCCGCGCCGTGCAGCAGCATCGGATGCGTTACAGAACCGGCGTGCGTTCTACTGCGTCTTTTTGAATTCATCAAGCTCACGCTCCTGCTGTGTTTTCATACGGTATCTCAGTCTTTCACCGATTCTCTTTTTGATCTGACGGTAGGTAATTCCCCTGCTGCGGGAATGCCACACCATGCGGTCAAATGCGTCGGAAAAGGGCGTCATGATCAGCACCGCGAAGATACCGCCCGCTTCCACGCTGCCGAAGTGCTGGATCAGAACGGCAAACGCGCCGCAGAGACCGCCCCAGATATACCGCGCGGTCGGCAGCTTCGGGCAGTAATTCGGGAAGGCAACCAAAAATATGCAGCTGAACAGGGTCGAGCCGCCCAGCAGGTCGTAAACGATATACATGAATGTGGAAACGGTGTGGTAAGGCACGGCAAATGAAATGACCGCAATTGCCGACATAAAGGAGACAACGCACTGCCACGCTAAATTTCCCGTGACAAACAGCCATACTGCCGCAATCACCAGCAGCACAACAGATGTGGTGCCAATCGGTCCGGCAACCTCGCCTAAAAGGTATTCGTTGATGTGCGTGAAAGGATCCTTTCCGCCACGCAAAAGGGCAATCTGCGAGAATGCCGGAGTAAGGGAAGGATTGGAGAAGGCAAAGAGCTTTGCCGCGACGTTTTCGTTGAGCTGGGAATATGTGAATGTTTCGGCGGGAAAGCATACCGCCGCGAGGCTATATCCCACAGCGGTTGGGACAAACGGGGAGCGGAACCTACCGCCGAAGGGCATTTTGCCTATGAGTATGGCGGCTGCGGCAGTGAATATCACCAACTGATAGTGCGCACAGGCAGGCATCAGCATTGCGCAGGCGAAACCGGTTTCCACCGCCGTCATATCGTATATGGTCTGCCTGCGTTTGGCAGCGAGGTTCCACAATGCCTCTGCACCGACGGCGGTCAGTATGCCGAATAGCACCATTAGCACCGTCCGTCCGCCGTAATGCAGCAGCGGCAGCGGCAGAAGTATGCAGAGAGCGCACACTCTCTGCACCGTTGAGGAAAGCTGTGTGTCCGACTGCCGGAAAAACGGCGCGGCACTTTCCATAAATTCATCAGCCATTTTTACACCTCCCTTTTTCTATATCCAATCGCGAAGTACGTTATTATTTCTTATCTGTTATCTTAGCGTGGCGAATGTTTCGCGCTTCAGTGTCCTCTCGGCACGCGTTCGAGCATGTTTTTTTCGTAGGAACGGTCTGCGTGTGCCAGTCGGATAAATACTGCCAGAAGGATCAGTGCGGCGCCGCAGAGGGATGGCAGTCCGGCGAGATTGCCGAACACCGTGCCGACCGCACCGCCGACAAAAAAGAAGAATATCATTGCGCCGTGAGTCCTGACCTTGCCTGCGGAAACCGCGTCGCGGTGACGAAGGTATTTGGCGAGATTGGAACCGACCTGCCTTATGTGATTGGTGACAAAGGTGGTGGCGGCAGGAGTGCCTTCCAGCTGACGGAAGGTGTTGAACTGCATGGAGCAGATGAAATTCAGCGCTATCTGACAGATCTGATCCGGCACGCTTTTGGGCAGCAGCCCTAAAATCACCACCGCGATTGTCTCAACGCCGACTAAAATAGTATCCCAGCGCAGAAAGTGCAGCTTTTTGACCGACTTGCCCATGTATTCCGAAAAGAAGGCGCCCGCAAAGTAGGCACTGATGGGAATGAGCAGGTAAAGAGCGCCCTTAATGTCGCCCTTTCCGACAGCCATGGCAAACAGGACGATATTGGCGGTCTGCGCGTTGCAGAATACGCCTCCTCTGAGCAGGAACGTGTAGGCGCCGAACCATCCCGCGGCGGCTATCAGGCACCAGTAGACCCATTTTCTCTCACATTCCAGATATTCCGTTTTGCTGTCCGTGAGGTTTTCTGCTATCATCATACGCCCGGTTTACCAATTGAGGAAATTCATGATAAGGCTGACCATCGCTTCCTTTTCCTCCGCGCGGGACTCGGCGATCATCAGGGTAATGGCGACCAGCGTGTAGTCGGCAATGATCTTGTCGCCCTCGTCGTTGAAGAGAATGTTGTTCTTGTCGAGGAAGTAGAGGAACACCGCGGCGGCAATACGCTTGTTGCCGTCCGAGAATGAGTGGTTCTTGGTCACAAAGTAAAGCAGGTTGGCGGCTTTTTCCTCGAGAGACGGATAAACGTCCTCACCGAAGAAGGTCTGATAGATTGCCGCAATGCTCGCCTTGAAGCTGTCATCCTTTTCGTTGCCGAAAAGGTCGCTGTCAGCCGAGAACTTCATGCCGTCAATCAGCTCGCGGCATTCCTCGTAGGTGAGTACATAGGTGGCTTCGTTGCCTCTGGGCTTTGAAATGCACTGATGGTCGTAATCGTCCAGCAAATCGAGAGCGGTTGAAAAGCTCTCCACCACATCGAGGATCTGCCTTGCCTCCAGCATATTTCCCGTGCGCTTCATTATTTTGACGACCTCGCCCAGCTGCTTCATGCGCTGCTCGTTGGCTGCGTAGCCCTTGAGAATATACTGCTTGAGCACCTTGCTTGCCCACTTGCGGAATTCCACCGCACGCTTTGATCTGACGCGGTAGCCGACCGGAATGATGACGTCAAGGCTGTAATAGGCAATCGGCTTGCCGGTGCGCTCGGAACGCACGTAATGCACATTGCCTTCCTTCTCGACCTCGCCGTCCTTGAACACATTGGATATATGGCGGGAAATGCCCGAAATATCTCTGCCGAAAAGCTCCTGCATCTGCTTCTGGGTGAGCCAGACGGTTTCATTTTCCAGCGGAACATCGAGCGCTACAGAACCGTCGTCGGTCTGGTAAATGACAATTTCATTCCTGAAATCCCCCGAATCCTCCACGACCACATCGGGATCGTACTCGGAGTCCTCTTCGTTCTCGGCAGGTTCCTCAAACGCTTCATCGACGTTCTCGTCTTCACGCTCGGACTGCCCGTCTGTTTCACCGCTCTGTTCGGGAATGATTTCAGTTTCGGTCTCTTCGGCGGCAATCTTTGTCTGCCCGACGGTCTGAACCTCAGCCGTTTCATTTACGTTTTCCATTTCATCAGATTCAAAAAACATACTGCGTAATCTTCCTTCCAAAAAATATCGTACAGATATGATTATAGCAATACGGGGCGATTTTTGCAACTGTTAATGCTCAAAAAAACAGGCTGCCCCTGAATTTTTTCATTTTTCCTTCAAGGGAAGCCTGCTTTGCTGTATTTTGATGTAAGAAGAGATTGATGACTACGGTATCATGCTCCAGCTGAGAGATTTTACGCCGTTATCGAGATAAGAACTGAGCCACACAAGCCGGTCTATCCCAGCCTGTCCTCTTTTGCCGTAAAGCGGAGTGGGGCGGTAATTGTTTATCTGACCGCCCGTGGAAGTGGTCAGACAGGGAACAATGGAGAGGCGATCGAGCACCGGATGACCGGCGTCGTCTTTCTTATACATAGTGCGAACGATCAGAGTGTCAGGCTTTTTGGCTTTGGAGTTGCCGCCAAAGCTGAAATTGCCCAGACTGTAGAAAATATAATGTCCGTTGTAAAGCTCAATGCCCTGCGGCACATGGGGGTGATGACCTATGATCATATCTATGCCGGAATCAATCATGGCGTGAGCAATTTCAATCTGATCCTTTCCCGGCACCTCATCCATTTCAATTCCCCAGTGAATATTCATCACGATGACCGTGTCGTTTCTCTTGTACTGACTTATGTAACGCTCGATCTGTTCGCGGAATTCGTCGCTGTATTGGGTGTCAACCAGACACAGCGACAGCATAACGACACGAAAATCTCTCACATTGATGACGGCAGGCGTGTAGTAATTGGTGTAAATAATGCCGGCTTTTTTCAGATTGTCAATCGTGTCGTTGTAACCTGTGTCGAGGTAATCGAAGGAATGATTGTTTTCCACCGTGACAGCCTCCACCGATGAATGAGTGAGGATATTCACGTATTCCGGCTTTCCGCGGAAGAAGAATTTTTTGCGCCTGTGTTCGGTGGCGTCGGTGAGCGTTCCCTCGAAGTTGATCATTGTGATATCGTCAGCGCCGAATACCTGCCGCGTGAGATCGAAGGGATATGTTATGCTGCCGGAATTTTCGTAAACAGAGGGGAAACGCGCCGTGGTGTCCAGCTCATTGAAATAGGCAAACGTGCAGTCGCCTGTAAATGATATAGTGAGATCAGACGATTGCTTTTCCCCCTGAGAATACGCCGCCAGCACCGCCTGACGCAGCGGTTGCTCGTCAAGCGCCATCTCTGAGGCACTGACAGCCGCGGTCAGCGCCTCCCACAGCTGCGAAGCCGTACCGCTGCCCTCTCCGCCGGCACTTTTGAAATCAGATACGGCTTTCAGTACGGCGGCAGTTTCCGACGATTCCTTGTCGCTTGCGTGAGAGAGACTTTGAAGCATTGATTCAACGTGCTCCATAGATTCATCGCTTCCGTCGGCTGCCAGAGCCTTCACCGCTTCGACTGCGGCTGCCGCCATATTCTCGTAAACCGACACCTTGACGCGTGCCTTGTTGTCTCTGCCAAGCACGGCAAGCAGCTCTGCTTCTCCTGCCGCAACAGCCGTGACTCTGCCGCTGTTGTCTACGCTGGCGACTTTTTCGTTTGTGCTGCTCCAGAACACGCCCTCGGCGGAACTGCCGTCCTCGAGACTGGCTGCACACTGGCGCGACTGTCCCACCTGAAGCACAATGTCTCCGTCGGGCAGCACCAGCCTTTTGCCGTCGGATTCTGGCTCATGGGCTGAGACGGCTCCTGCGTCTGCACCTGAAACATGATGATCCGATGACGTGCCGAACCAATGCATCATTCCTACATAAGCAAAGGTCAGAACCGTCAAAAGCATTAGTAATAGTATCAGAATTATCCTGACTGTTTTCTTCAAGGGAAAAGTCACTCCGTTCATAGGTGATTTGATATAGAATTACAATTTATTCGCGGCATTGGATCATTGTCAGACAGAATTTTTTAAAGGCTTGCATTCCAGTTGTATTCCCTCAGTCTGCCCTGATTTTGCAGTTCGGGATAATCCCACTGGCGCAGCACCTCATAAACTCCCACCGCAACGGCATTGGAGAGATTCAGGCTGCGTGCCTCGCCGCGCATCGGCAGGCGGACGCAGCTTTCGGGATTGGCGTAAAGCAGCGCTTCGGGCAGTCCGGCTGTCTCCTTGCCGAACACGAGATAGGCGTTGTCGGGATACTGAATATCCGAATGGGTGTGCAGCGCTTTGGTTGTGAAATAATAGAAACTGCCGCCGGCATTTTTTTCAAAGAAATCATCGAGCGAGGAATAATATGTGATATCGAGCAGGTGCCAATAATCCAGCCCCGCGCGTTTGAGCTTTTTGTCGTCCGGCTTGAAGCCAAGAGGCTCCACAAGGTGCAGCCGTGCACCCGTCGCTGCGCAGGTGCGTGCGATATTGCCGGTATTCTGAGGTATCTCCGGCTCGACCAGAACTATGTTAAGAACAGGCATTTTCAAATCGTTCTCCTTGAAAAATAAAGATGTGTACATATATATAATGAATTAAAATTGCTCTGATGTCAATAATAAAAATGCGGGCGCGGCAAAATTTATCCCGCTGCATCATGTTAAAAAACGCCGCGGGACTTCTTGCCAAAGCGCACGTTTTTTATTTTTGTGGTTTTCAATGTAAAAAAACTCATCAATTGGAGCTGGATTAAAATGTATTACAGAAGAAAATCGTCCTCATCCGGCATGGGTCTCTGGCTGCTGGTGGGAATAGCGGTCGGCGCGGCAGCATGCTGCGGTGTATGCGGAATGTGCGGAATGCCCACCCGCCGCAAGATTCGCCGCAGGCTGATGCATGCCGCCGACGCGGTCAGCGACGCGATAGACAACATGTACAGCGCTATCAAATAACCATATTGGCGGTCTGCGGAGAGGATGCAAAAAAGCTGTGCCGCGGATCGCCTTTTGCGCATATTATATCAGCAGAAAGGTTGTGATTCAATTGGATAATTTTCAGAACAACGGCAGCTTAAACGGCGGACAGGGCAATTCGGTCGGCGTGATCGAGAGCGTTGCCCAGCTGATACTTGAAAATCCTCCCGAGGCTCTGGCGCAGATACGTGGCTCGGAGCAATATCCCGACATCGAGGGAACGGTCGCTTTTTATTCCGACAATGAAGGCGTGCTGGTACTTACGGCGGTGACAGGGCTTCCTGTGCCGACCGAGGAATGCGGCAACACCGTCCACGGCATGCACATTCACAACGGCGAAAGCTGCACCGGCAATGAAAGCGACCCCTTTGCCGACGCCGGAACGCACTATAATCCCGGCGACTGTCCGCACCCGGAGCACGCGGGCGATCTGCCTCCTCTTTTTGCGAGCAACGGCAGCGCATGGAACGCCGTGCTTCTGAGTCGGTTCGGCATAGACGAGGTGATAGGCAAGACCATCATCATTCACCAGAAGTACGATGATTTTGAGACGCAGCCTGCCGGCGATTCCGGAGCAAAAATTGCCTGCGGCGTGATAGCCGGACTGTAATACGGCTTGGGGCGGAATAACAGAATACGGTCGGCAGGTTCTCTGTTTTCAGAGATTCTTGCCGACCGTTTTTGATTTCTTTATTTTTTTGATTTTCTTGGTACTTGATATAAGAGAATTCAAAGCGATTTGTCGAGCTTTTTACCGCATTTTTTGCACACCGGAGAGGGAGAATTTGACCGCCCGAGAATATAATCGGCAGTCACGCCGTAAAAATCCGCCAGAGTAATCAGATGACGCAGAGGTAGCTCCCTCTCGCCTCGTTCATAGCGGGAATACTGCGCCTGTGTGGTGTAAAGCAGCTTTGCGATATCTGCCTGCTGCAAGTCCATATCTTCTCTTAAATCCCTCAACCGTTGTAAGTAAAGTATTTTTTCGACAGTCCCTTCCAAATTGATATTCTGCAATATTATTCTATCCATGATATAAAAAATGCTATCACTATGTTTAAAAACTACTTGACAATATATCCAAACGGATATATAATAAGCGCAGAATCAGCTAAATATAGAAGCTGACCATTCAATTTGCCACAGAACATGTGTGTAAAAAAACGGAAAGGATTGCTTTAACCACATGAAAAACAAGATCAAACGCAAATTTACCCTGCGCACAGCGTTGATGACAGCTGTGACCCTCGCGCTGGTCGCGTCGGCGGCTGTGTTCATCGGCGCAAACGCGGCGGAAAACGTCACGCCAAGCGACGTATCCCCCACAAGACCGCCTTCCGGCCACCATGCGGGCGGCAAATCGGTAACAGTGACCCGCACGGACGTGTCCTACAGCGACGTGTCTGCTAAGCTGACGTACAATGCACCCGAAGATCTCGGCGATCCGGTCATCACCATGACAACAGCCAAGACTGAGGGAGAAACGCTTAATCTTGCAATTAACGGAGATAATGTATTTATTGATTACGGTGACGGCAATAAGATTGCCTATTCTGACGGCGATGCCATTAAAGGATCCGTGATCAATGTTTTCGGCAATAATATTACCTATTTCGGCTGTCTTGACAGTGATATTACATCGCTTGATGTGTCAAATTGCGTTAATCTAAAGGAACTGCACTGTGAGGACAACTCGTTGACCACGCTTGATCTGTCAGGCAATTCTCAATTGGAAACGGTTTACTGCTACAACAATCAGCTGACCTCCCTTAAAGTGCCGAAGGTAAACGCTTTAAAAATGCTTTCCTGCAGCATGAACAACCTTACTTCGCTCGATATTTCCGGCTGTACAGGTTTGGAGACACTGGCGGATTACGACAACCCGATCGCCACACTGAATGCGTCCGGATGTTCTTCCTTAAAGGAAATAGATGAATTCAAAGAGGATGGCAACGGGACGCTCACTTCTTTGAATGTGGCGGGATGCACTTCTGTTGAGCAAATATTTGTCAATTCAAATCAGTTGACCTCGCTTGATATATCTGACTGTGTAGCATTAAAGTATCTGAATTGTCACACAAATCAGCTGGAAGCACTCGATATTTCCCATAATGTCAATCTGGAAGTTTTAATGTGTGCTTTTAATAATCTGACCGAACTGGATTTGTCTCATAATACCAATTTGAACGCTCTGTTCTGTCATGAGAATCAACTTAGCAGGCTTGATTTGTCCAATAATCTTGCTTTAGAAAATATATCCTGCGGTAGTAATCCGCTTGGAACACTTGATGTTACGAAGAATGTTGCATTAAAATATCTGCAATGTGATGTCAATGACCTGTCAGAACTTGATGTAACTAAAAATGTCAATCTTGAGTGGCTGGATTTCGTTGTCAATAATATAACCTCTATCGATTTATCGAAAAACACAAAGCTGACAACTTTACGCGCCGGCGGTAATTATCTGACGTCTCTTAATCTGTCGAATAATGCCGCCCTGAATCATGTGGAGTGCGACGTCAATGCTATGCCTTTTTCCGGTTTCATAGGTTTTACCGATTATGATGAGTTTACCTATGCTCCGCAATCTGAGTATCAGATTCCTTCCAACGTGCAAGTCGGCGAGAGCATAGACCTTTCCTCCGAATACAGCGTTAACGGCACGGTAACAGTATTCAAGTGGTATGACGAAGATGGAAACGTCATCACTCCCGCGACGGCAAACGGCGGCGTATTCACCTTCGGTAATGACGCTGCGGGCAAGACACTTGTCTGTAAAATGACTAACGCTAAGCTGCCTGATTTTAAGGAGGAGTATATTGATCCCGATGATCCGGAAGAGGAACCGCAGGATTATCGCCTTACCACAACGCAAGTTACGGTTGAAGGAAATACTCCCTCTGACCCCGGCGATGATACGCCTTCCAATCCGAATGACAACACATCATCTGACCCGAATGATAATAATTCCTCCAACAAGGCAAACAACAATGTGCCGTATTACGATCTCACTATTGACGAAAACAATATAATAAATGACGTTGTAGAGGTAAAATATCCCGAGGGTACCAATTATGAGGTTGACGGCAAGTGGACCAGCCCCAAAAACGTCCGTCTGACGGTAGGCAATATCGAGGAAAACAAGAAAAAGTCTGTGCTCGACGCCATCAAAAAATACAACGAGACGTTTGACACCGACACAAGCGATATTGCTCTTTATAACATTTCGCTGACAGATACCAACAAAGCGCATGTAACCCTCAGAAACGGTCATGTCCTGATTTGTCTGAAATACCCCGACAATCTCGGCAGACAGTCGGAGGACTATATATTCCACCTTTATCACCAGAAGAAAGACGGCAACGTTGAGGAAATTCCCGTTATTTGCAGATCAAACGGAATCTGGTTCTACGCGACTGATTTCAGTCCGTATGTGCTGTATTGGCACCCAGCGTCGGTCGGTTCAGGCGGTACCGGCGAATCCTTCACATTGATTCTGGTCATGACAGCGCTCTGCGCACTTTCTCTCGTCGGAGTCGGCTATGTCCTTTACAGAAGAAAGAAGACCACAACAGAATAATTCATAATTAAAAGTCCATATCACCCCATATCGGCGCGAATTCCACAGATTCCCACAAGGCTTTCTCAGGAATACGCGCCGACTTGTTATTGGGCGTGTAAAAGCATAGAAACGTTTACCCGTCAGCCTGCAAAGCAGACTGACAATTTTTTTTGAAAAAACACTTGCATTCATTCAAAAGATATGGTATAATACTCCAGAAATTCGCACGCCGGGCTGTGAAAGATTCGGTGCGGACTTTTTTGTCCGTCTTATTTCATTTGCCTAAATTTTTAATTTTTAGAGTATTTGCAGCAAATCGCAGATATTTTTGCACTGGGCTTAAAGCATCGGCGGAGGTATTAACCGGGAGGAATTTTCACTATGGCAGTAGCATCTATGAAACAGCTGCTTGAAGCAGGCGTCCACTTCGGACATCAGACCAGACGCTGGAACCCGAAAATGGCTGAGTACATTTTCACCGAGCGCAACGGCATCTACATCATCGACCTTCAGAAGACGGTCAAGAAGCTCGACGAAGCCTATATGTTCGTCAGAAGCGTTGCCGAGAACGGCGATTCCGTCCTCTTTGTCGGCACCAAGAAGCAGGCACAGGAATCCATCAAGGAAGAAGCTCTCCGCTGCGATTCTTACTTTGTAAACGAGAGATGGCTGGGCGGCATGCTCACCAACTTCACCACCATCCGCCGCAGAATTGCCCGTCTCAACCAGCTCAACACAATGGCTACCGACGGTACATTCGAGAGACTGCCCAAGAAGGAAGTCATCAAGTTCAACCTTGAGATCGAGAAACTGGAAAAATTCCTCGGCGGTATCAAGAACATGACCAAGCTCCCCGGCGCACTCTTCATCGTCGATCCCCGCAAGGAGAAGATTGCAGTTTCCGAGGCAAAGAAGCTCGGCATTCCGGTTGTCGCTATCGTTGACACCAACTGCGACCCCGACGACATTGACTACGTGATCCCCGGCAACGACGACGCGATCCGCGCTGTCAAGCTGATTTCTTCCGTCATCGCAAACGCTGTTATCGAAGGCAGACAGGGCGAGCAGGTCGAAGCTGAGGCTGAGGCTACCGAGACTGAAGAAGCAGCTGAGTAATTTTTCATCTTTACCGTACGGCTGAAAATTTCAGTTATTGATAAAAATATACAATCATCTATTTTATATATCAGGAGGAATTTCACATGGCTTTTACAGCTGCTGATGTTAAAAATCTGAGAGAAATGACCGGCTGCGGCATGATGGATTGCAAAAAGGCACTCACCGAAGCAGACGGCGATATGGATAAGGCTGTCGATATTCTCCGCGAGAAGGGTCTTGCCGCTTCGCAGAAGAAGGCAGGCAGAATCGCCGCAGAAGGCACCGTTTACGCACTCGTTGAAGGCAACACAGGAGTTGTCATCGAGGTCAACGCAGAGACCGACTTCGTGGCAAAGAACGCAGAGTTCATGGCATTCGTTGACACCTGCGCAAAGACCGTTATCGCTGAGAATCCCGCAGACGTCGAGGCTCTGCTTGCATGCAAGGCTGTCGACAGCGAAATGACCATTGACGCAATGCTCAAGGAGAAGATCCTTGTTATCGGCGAGAACATCAAGATCCGCCGTTTTGAGAAGTACGAAGGCGCTGTTGTCACCTACATTCACGGCGGCGGCAGAATCGGCGTTATGGTCAAGTTCGACACCACCGACGAGATCGCTGCAAAGCCCGAATTTGCCGAGTTCGGCAAGGACGTTGCCATGCAGATCGCAGCTCTCAACCCCAAGTATCGCGCACCCGAGGATATGCCTGCTGAAGAGCTTGAGAAGGAAAAGGCAATTCTCATGGAGCAGATTCACAACGATCCCAAGAACGCAAAGAAGCCCGCAAAGATCATCGAGGAGAAGATCCTTCCCGGTCGTATAAACAAGCTGTTTGAGGACATCTGCCTTGTCAAGCAGGCATTCGTCAAGGACGGCGACATCAATGTGGAGACCTATGTGGCAAACACCGCAAAGGCTCTCGGCGGCGACATCAAGATCGTTTCCTTCGTTCGCTTTGAGAAGGGCGAAGGTCTTGAGAAGAGAGAAGACAACTTCGCTGATGAAGTTGCCAGCATGATTAAATAATCATTCTCAGGGTATTTTCGCAATCAACTGAACAATTAAGTCCCTTTGTGACCGGCATTATTCAATGCGTCGGCGGCAAAGGGACTTTTTATTTGTGCATTTGTCAGGGTATCCTGCATAAAATACTCCACTGCGAAAAAGCATACAAAGCATACAAAGCATACAAGGTATTCAAGGCATTCAAGACATTTAATGAAATCCTGCCGCAACGGAGTAATTTTTTTATTGAATGGATTTATCTGCGCTTTTTGCCGGAATCAAGTTTCTTTTGCCTGCTTCGGTTTACCGCAGACGCAAACGCCTTCTCGGTCGCAACGTCCACTATCTGATCGGAAAATGCGTAAATCACGCAGCCCACAGTGAATGTAATTCCCATCACAATCAGCTTGCGTGCGAATTTCTTGCGGCGCTTGGCAAGCTCTTTTTTCACCTGCTTTTCGACTGCCTTTTTTATCTCTAAGGCAATTCTTTCCTTTGCCGATTCGCTCAGTTCACTGTTATGAAGTGACCTTTGTCAAGGGCAAATAAATCACAAGACAAAAATCACCTGTCAATCTGAGGACACATGGAAGGAGACCGAGGAAATAAT
>CACWOX010000034.1 GCA_902762615.1 uncultured Ruminococcus sp.
CTCCGGCGCTTTCCTCCGCGAGCTCTTTTCCCTCTCTTGGGCGGCTTTCCGCGGTTTCCTTCGCTCCGTCTCTCTGCGACAGCTTTGCTATTCTAACACTATCCGGCGGCAAAGTCAAGCACTTTTTTTGCGAAATTTTATGTTTGTTGATTATGCTTTATTTGATATGTTGATTATTGACATTCATCACTAATATTATCCTCATGTTTTCCACAGGATTTACAAATAGTATTTTCTTTACCTTCCGATATTACATTTTGTGTATTGGTTTTCTTTATATATATTAGAAAAGGAATTTATTTTCCCTGCTATTCTTTGCCTTATCAAAATTCAAGGGGATTTTTTCAATTATTTAATTGACATTGTTACATTAAAATGCTAAAATTAATTTGTAATTTTTATGAGGCTGCACCTGCCTGTTCCAAAGAATGCATTATTTTGAAAGGAAAGATTATAAAAAATGGATTGCTTATTCTGTGAAATAGCAAAGGGCAATATTCCCTCCACCAAGGTTTATGAAGACGAAACCGTTCTTGCTTTCAAGGACATCAACCCTATGGCGCCTGTGCACATTCTGGTGATTCCCAAGGAGCACATCGCTGATTCGGCAGCCGATATTACACCCGAAAACAGCGCAACCGTTGCCCACATCTTCGAGATCATCGCAAAGATTGCCAAGGAGCAGGGGCTCGACAGCGGCTTCCGGGTCGTTGCCAACAGCGGTGATGACGCTGCTCAGACGGTTCACCACATTCATTTTCATATTTTAGGCGGCAAGAAGCTGCCGGAAAAGATGGCGTAAATTATGTTTGGATTCTTTAAAAGCAAAAAGGCTGCCGAAAATGCAGCCGAAACCTCTACTTCAATGGAAAAGGACATGGGAAAAATGAACGATTTTTATGAGATCACCATTGCCGGCTGCAAGCGTCAGCTCAAGAAATTCGCCGTAAACGACAAGATCGACATTGCCGCCTTCATTCTCTTCGGAGATGTTGAAATTACCGAGAAATCCGCCGAGGCTCTTTTGGCAAAATGCCCTGAATTTGACCTCATCCTCACTCCCGAAGCAAAAAGCATTCCGCTTGCCTACGAAATGTCCCGTCAGAGCGGCAAGAAGTACTTTGTCGCACGCAAGGGCATGAAGGTCTACATGGGCAACGCTCTCAGCGTGGACGATCAGTCCATCACCACCCAGGGCTTGCAGAAGCTGTATCTCGGCGAGGACGACGCCGCCGAGCTGAAAGGCAGGAAAGTGCTGGTACTCGACGACGTTATCAGCACCGGCGGTTCGCTGAATGCCGCTGTGGCACTTGCCGAACAAGCCGGCGCGAATATCGTGGCAAAGTGCGCGGTTCTTGCCGAGGGCGACGCCTGTAAAAGAGATGATATTATCGTGCTGGGCAATCTGCCGCTCTTCTTTAAATAATCAATGGAAAGGGAGCAGACGATATGAAGCGACCTCTTGCCGCTATCGGACTACTATATTTGGCGACGTCGGCTGCGGCGGTCTGTCTCTTTCCCGAAGTCAATTTCACACTGTGCGTTATGGCTGCAATCACCGCGATTGCAGCCTGTTTTATTTGTCGTGAAAAAGTACGTAGCATTATCGTGATTTTATCTCCTGTGTGTATCGCGTTCTTAGTCATCGGCTGCTGTCAGCTAAGCGCAAACAGCCTTTCCGACCGGCTGAGCGACCGGTCCTGCGTCGTTTCGGGAGAGATCTGCGAGATTCCGCGCATGCAGTACGGGCGCTGGCGGTACATCATTGAGACCGGCAGAGTGGACATTCCGGAAGCAAGGCAGAACATGCGTATTCTTGTTACCTGTACCAAATCCATTGAGGAGGCAAGGGAAGGCGACCGCCTCACCTGCGAGGTGAATTTTCTCCCAAGCAGTTCCGAAACCGGCTACAGCAGCACAACTTCGCTGAAAGCCGACGGAATTGTCGCACGCGGGTGGTGTACTCCATACGGCACGCACAATGTGGAACACGGCAGATTTCGCTTGAAATACATTCCGCTGAAAATCAGGCGTGCTGTCACGTCCGGCATACGAAAAGCCCTGCCCGACCGTGCATCCGCCATGCTGTGCGGCATGATTTTGGGCGACACAGATTACATGGATCAACAGACAGTGGACGGTTTCCGTACCACCGGAATCGCGCACCTGCTCGCGGTTTCGGGACTTCATCTGACATTACTCACACTGGTGCTCGAGGAACTTCTGAAACGACTGAAACGCGGAAGGAAAACCACCTCGGTCACTGTCATCTGCTTCATAGTGATGTTTATGGCGGTCACGGGATTTCCTCCGTCGGTGGTACGGGCAGGCGTAATGCATATAATGGCTCAGATCGGCAAAATCGCCTACAAAAATGTTGACTCGCTCACCTCAATGTCGATAGCCATTCTGCTCATGTGCATCCTGAATCCGTGGGCAGCTGCCGATATCGGACTTCAGCTTTCGGTATGCTCAACGCTTGGTCTGCTGCTGGCAGCAGGCAGGGTAAATCAATCTATACTCAACTTCACAAGAGAATTATTCATTCGTCAAAACATACTTCCAAAAAGCCGAAGAGTCAGAAAATCCGGCAAAGCAATCCTTCGCTCGGTCTCGGTTTCTCTTACTGCCAGTCTGTCCATTCTTCCGCTGACAGCAATTCACTTCGGAAATGTGTCCCTTATATCTCCCATCACCAATCTGCTCTGTGTTTACGCCGCTTCGATGTTCATCATTATCGGAATCATCGCTTCGCTGATCTTCTGCATTCCCTTTGTCGGCTGGCTGCTATCGCTGCCTCTGAGATTTGCCGCGGCTCTGCTCTGCGCATACCTCGAAACGGTCGCCGGAGGTCTTGCGAGACTGCCCTTCTCTTCACTCAATACGAGCTATGCCTATACGCCGTATCTTCTCCTGTTTGTCATAATTCTGCTGTCTTGCTCCTTCATCATGAGTAAACGCATAAGCAATAAGCCATTCCGCAGAAGGCTGCGGGGATTCGTGCTGTGTGAAATCGCCATGCTGCTGCTGGCAGCCATGCTCTCCCATCAGCTGTTATGCAAAGGCGCGGAAATCATCATATTCGATGTCAACAACGGAGGAATGTGCGTCTGCGCCAAGAATCGCACACACGCCATATTTGCCGAAGCAGGCGGTGATTCCTACAGCCTTTCGGTCATTAAACAAACATTGCACACCAAGGGCGTAATGAAAGTAGACGCTGTGGCTGTATCGGACGATTCCGAACCGCGAAGCGGCAACATCAAACGACTGCTCGATCTGTATTCTCCCGACTGGCTGCTCACAGATATCGACCTGCATAAGAGAATTTCTGCCACAGTCGAGCCTTATGAAAGCTGCGTCAAAAACGACTCCCTGTCGCTGACTCTGGAAACCTTCACCGACAGCAAGGGCAGCAGGTGGCAGCGGCTGACAAGCGGCAATGCGATTGCGCTGATATGCCCCGAAAAGGGCGACTGCTCCCTGTTGCCGGACAGCTGGCGAAGCTGCGACGCGGCTGTTGTCGGCACGGATATAAGCGGCGTTGCCGCACTGGACGTCGGAGCAGTCATCATCACCGCCAAAGAGAATAAAGCCGCGATTCTCCGCAAACAGCTTGAAAACACGGGCTTCCGCCACGTTTATACAACGTCATCGAGCGGTAACATTACGATATCGGTGAAGGACGGCAGGCTGCGGGTACATATGGACGAATAACAGCAAACGACAGACGAAGATTTGACAAATTTTCTGTTATTTTTACTTTTGCTATTTATTATTCACAAACAATATGGTATAATATTACAAATACTTCAAGGAGATGTTTGATAATGTTCTGCTCATTCCATCAAAACAAAAGAATCCGCGTCGCCGCGTTTGTGACGGCTGCATTCATGCTGCTCACGGCGGTTTCCTGCGGTAAAGACAAAAAAGACACATCTTCCGGCACGGCAGTGAGCCATTCTGATTTTACCCAAATGGATGTAGAAGAAATGCCGGATTCGCTCAGCAGCTTTCTTGAATTTTTTGCCGACTGGTATGTGAGAAACGGCGGTCAGAAAGACTATTATGACGCAGGCAAGGCAGGCGAGGGAGACACCAATATACTGAGCTGCATCGTCAACAATCCTCCCTGCGTCAGCTGGAATTCCTACCCGGTAAAGGAATACGAGGAAGTCTGGGGGGATAAAAAAACCGACCCCAAAAACTGGTCCAAAACAACATACGGCTGTTATTTTATATTTGATCAGAAGAGCGCCGATTGGGTGGCAAAAAACATATTCAACGTCACCGACAAAGACATTGAAGCCATGCGCAGACAAGGCGAGAAAAACAAGTGGTTTTATCTCCACAAGGGCAATTATTATGTCACTGTCGGAGGAATCGGAGATCCGCCGACGGTCTACTCATTCCTCTCCTGCCAGACCGACGGGAAGAAATATCTGGTTGACTACGACTGCTATTATTTCGACGACGACCCCGAAAAGGGAGAGTTCGTCGCGTCCTACTCCGCCGAGCTGGAACTGAAGAACATTGAAGGCAGCTATTACTGGTCGCTATATAAATTTGAAACGACCAAAAAGGGGAATCAACAATGAATATTCTCAACTATCTTGAAATGCGCGGCGATCTCACCTTTGCCGAAAGACCTTTTAACGAGGTGGATAATCTCGTGTTCTCGGTGCTTGCCTATCTCGACATGAAGGATATCGTGACGGAGGACTTTGTTTTTGACGTGTCGCTCAAAAAGCTCTGCAAAAGATACATTGATCTGGGATACGATCAGTCCTACATCGTCAACAATCCCAAGATACTGCTCAAAAAGATCGTCTCCTGCAAGCGGTTCGAGCGAGTGCGGGTCGGCGGATATTTCCATTACGTGTCGCAGGACGCACAGGTGCAGTTTTCCTGTGCGACCTTCATGCTGGGCGACGGCACGGCTTACGTCGGATTCAGCGGCACGGACGACACTCTCGCTGGCTGGCGCGAGGATTTCAACATCACCTTCATGAGCAGCACGCCGGGGCAGGACGAAGCGGCGGCATATATCGACCGACTGTGCCGGTGCACCGCCTGTCCCCTGAGAATCGGAGGTCACTCCAAGGGCGGCAACTTTGCCGAATACGGCGCGGCATTCTGCGACGAAAAGCTGAGGGACAGCCGGATTATTGCGGTATATTCCAACGACGGACCGGGCTTCAATCAGACCATATCCGAGTCGGAGCAATACGCCGCCATCATGGACAGAACGCTGAAAATCATTCCCGAATCCTCCATCGTGGGCATTCTTCTTTCCGGCAAAGTGAAAACAAAGGTGATCAGAAGCAACGCCAAAGGCGTTTCACAGCACGGCTTCTACACATGGCGGGTACTCCGAGACCGTTTCGAGGAAGCAACCAGACTTTCACCGTCCAGCGCCTTCATGGACGAGACCATAAAGCGCTGGCTGGGTTCTCTCGAGGACGAACAGAAAAAGTCGGTCATATCGGCAGTATTCGATTCGCTGGAGGCGTCGGGAGCCACCACGCTGACCGAGCTGAATGCCAACAAGTGGGTGTCCTACAACGCCATTCTGAAAGCCGTCTCCAACATCACTCCCGAGGTGCAGGGTGAAATATTCAACTCACTCATTAAACTGGCTGGCGCCGGCAAGGATGTGCTCTGGGACGAGGCAAAAAAGACATTTGACCGCTTTGACCCTGCTAAGGCAATCGAGGAACAGGCAGAAGAATAATGTTCCGCACACAGTTCAAAACTCCCCTTTCATAAATATACGACACAAGACAGAATTTTCAGAAATGCCTGTCCTGTGTCGTTTTTTTATGCATTTGCATGGCATTTGTCTATTGATACCGACGCGCGATTGTCATAGAATTGACAATGCAAGCGGGCGAAACCCGCGATCACATTTTTTGCAGGAGGTATTGATATGAACGGATTCGGCAAGCTCGTAGTAAAGCACAAAAAGCTGATATTGCTCTGTGCCGTGATACTGCTTGTTCCGTCGGTGATAGGCATGGCGCTCACCAGAATCAATTACGATATGCTGGACTACCTTCCCGACGACATCGAGACCATGAAGGGACAGAATATTCTGCTCGAGGATTTTGACAAAGGCGCATTTTCCATATTGATGGTGGAAGGCATGGAGCCGGAGGACGTTTCCGCGCTGAAGCATCAGATAGAAAAGGTCGATCACGTGACCGAGGTCGTGTGGTACGACAGCATTTTCGGCTCGAATGTGCCGATTGAATTTCTGCCCCAAAAATACTACGACAAATTCAACAAGGGCGACACCACACTGATGGCTGTGTTCTTTGACACATCTACCAGCGCAGACGAAACAATGGAGGCAATTACCTCCATTCGCTCCATTGCCGGAAGCAAGTGCTTCGTAACGGGCATGTCGGCAATGGTGACAGACCTCAAAAACCTGTGTGAGCAGGAGGAACCGATTTATGTCGGCATCGCAGTGCTCTGCTCGGTCGCGGTGATGATGATTTTTCTCGATTCCTTCATCATTCCCTTTGTATTCCTCGCCAGCATAGGCATGGCGATACTGCTCAACCTCGGCACGAATTTCTTTATGGGCGAGGTTTCCTATATCACCAAGGCATTAGCCGCGGTGCTGCAATTGGCTGTGACGATGGACTATTCCATATTCCTCTGGAACAGCTACAGCGAACAGAAGCAGAAATTCCCCGACAACAAGGACGAAGCAATGGCGCAGGCTATTTCCGCCACGCTCACCTCTGTGGTGGGCAGTTCCATCACCACCATCGCCGGATTCCTTGCGCTGTGCTTCATGACCTTCACGCTGGGACTGGACCTCGGCATTGTTATGGCAAAGGGCGTTGTATTCGGCGTGATTGGCTGCGTGACCACGCTACCTTCCATGATACTTCTTCTCGACAGGCTCATCGAAAAAACCCGCCACAAATCCCTCATGCCAAAGATGGACGGCATTGGGGGCGGTGTGATCAAGGCGTTTCCGGTATTCATCATCCTGTTTGTGATTATCGCGGTGCCTGCCTTCTACGGTCAGAGCAGCGCAAAGGTGTATTACGACCTCGGCGCGACGCTGCCCGAGGACATGGAATATGTGATAGCAACCAATAAATTGCAGGACGAATTTGATATGTCCTCCACCCACATGATCCTCGCCGACGCAAACCTTCCCGAGAGCGACGCGAGAAGCATGATCGACGAAATCAAACAGGTCAAGGGCGTTAAGACTGCCCTCGGTCTGGATTCGCTCATAGGCAGCCGTATTCCGGAGGCAGCCATTCCCGACTCTCTGCGGGATATTCTCAAGAGCGACAGATATCAGCTGATGCTGGTGACTTCCGAATACAAGGTCGCTACCGACGCGGTCAACGCACAGATTGACGACATCAACACAATCATTAAGAAATACGACAAAAACGCCATGCTGATTGGCGAAGCTCCCTGCACCAAAGACCTCATCACCATCACCGACAGGGATTTTCAGGTGGTGGACACCATTTCCATTATCGCCATCTTCGTGATCATCGCCATCGTACTCAAGAGCGCAACGCTGCCCTTCATTCTGGTGGCTGTGATAGAATTTGCCATATTCATCAATCTCGGCATACCGTTCTACACCGGAACCGAAATGCCCTTCATCGCACCGATATGCATCAGCACCATTCAGCTGGGCGCTACGGTGGATTACGCCATACTGATGACCTCCCGCTACAAGCTGGAACGCATCGGCGGCGCTGACAAAAAGTCCGCCATCAGAACCGCGCTTTCCACCAGCATCGGTTCCATTGCCGTGAGCGCTCTGGGATTCTTCGCGGCGACCTTCGGAGTGGCTGTCTATTCCGATGTGGATATCATCGGTTCCCTGTGCAGTCTGATGGCAAGGGGCGCATTGATCAGTATGTTCTCCGTCATACTCATTCTGCCATCGCTCTTCATGATCTTCGACAGACTCATCTGCAAAACCACCGCAGGCATGAGAAATATAGCTTGATGTGTGAAATGTGAAGTTGTTCGGATTTTGACTTTTTTGATGGAAAGGAAGATTTTTATGAAAAAACTTAATTTGTCATTCAACGAAATAAAAGAAAAGGCTTGCCATATATCCAAGAAAACAATGATTATCGCTCTGGCGGCGGCGCTTGTGCTTTCCGCAGCCGCGGGAGCCGGCGTCAATTCGCTTCTCTCGCGCGGCGCAAGGGCTTCTGTGGAAGCCTCGCAGCAGGTGAAGGCTGACAGCCGGCAGTCCGCCGAGAAGGACGAGACGGTTTACGTCATAGCTGACGCCAGCGGCAGCCCTCAGAAGGTGATTGTCAGCGACTGGCTCAAAAACGAACAGAAGGACAAAAGCATTGCCGAAGTCAGCGACGGCTACACCATCGACTCGGACAATTCCTATTCGTGGGACGCCCAGAGCGGCGATCTGACCGAGGCGTCCCAACTGCCTGTCGACGTGAAGCTCACCTATATGCTCGACGGCAAGACAGTGTCCGCCGAGGAAATCGCGGGCAAGAGCGGCAAAGCGACCATTCGCTTTGATTACACCAATAACCGCAGACAGACTGTCTCCATCGACGGCAGGGACACCGATATTTACGTTCCCTTCACCGTCATAACAGGTGCCGTGCTGGACGACAGCGTATTCAGCAACATCGAGGTATCCAACGGCAAGGTCGTCAACGACGGCACAAGGAGCATTGTCATCGGCTTTGCTCTCCCCGGCATGCAGGAGAGCCTCAACATGAACAGAGACACACTGGAATTCCCCGAGAGCATCGAGATTACCGCCGACGTAAAGAATTTCTCGCTCACCACAACGCTGACCATGGTGACAAACGACCTTTTTAACGAGGCAGTCGAGGACGTTGACCAAAAGAAAGCGGAAAAAGGATCCGACGTATCCGTTGATGCCCTCAGTTCGGGCATCAGCAAGCTCGTGGACGGTTCTTCCGCCCTGTATGACGGCACAAGTCAGCTGCTTGAAAAATCCGGTCTGCTCATTTCGGGCATCAATCAGCTTGCCGCCGGCAGCGATCAGGTCAGCGGCGGCGTGAATACCGTGCGCCAGACGCTCCAGCTGCTTTGCAGCAAAAATTCCGACCTTCAGGGCGGTGCGGCGAAGGTATTCGACACGCTGCTTGCCACCACACAGCAGCAGATTCAGGCTGCCGGAATGGACTGTCCGGCTCTCACAAAGGACAATTACGCACAGGTATTGGGTGCCATCTACAGCGGTCTGAGCGAGGAAAGCGTCAGAGCCGCCGCGGAGCAGGCAAGACCCGATGTTACCGCACAGGTGGAAAGCGCCGTGCGCGAAAAGGTCGCGGCTCAGGTCGAGGAGAACAGCGCAGCCATCGAACAGCAGGTGACAGCAGGAGTGGAACAGCAGGTTCGCGGCGAGGTACTGGAAGGTGTGCTGGGCAGCATGGGATTGACGGCAGAGGAATATCAGGCAGCCGACGAAGCCACCAAGGCGCAGATTGACGGCAGCGTGGACGCTATGACCAGCCAGCAGATGCAGTCGCAGGAGGTGCAGAACGCCATTGCAGGCACCGTTGAGAGCCAGAAGCAGCAGCTGATTGAAAGCAATATGGCAAGCGACGAGATACAGGCGCAGATCAAGTCGATCGTTGACAGCGAGATCAACAAGGCTCTCTCCCAAAACCTTCCGCGTGCCAAAGACGGACAGAAGAGCATTTCGGCGGCATTGGAACAGCTCAACGCCTACAACGAATTCTATCAGGGAATTATTCAGTACACCAACGGCGTGAAGGCGCTATATGACGGCACGGCACAATTGCAGTCGGGCGCGCAGCAGCTCAGCGACGGACTCCATCAGGTCAAGGACAATTCCGGCGCTCTCACAGAGGGCGTGACAGCGCTCAATGAAGGCGCCATGCAGCTTTCCGACGGCATGAAGCAGCTCAGGGACGGCAGCCTCGGCAAGCTCATGAACATGGCAAACGGCGACCTTTCGGGCATGAATGCGAGATTCAAGGCACTCAGGGACGTTTCGGAAGCCTACAGAAGCTACACCGGACTTCCCGAAGGCGAAAGCGGCAAGGTCAAATTTATCTACCGCACGGATTCCATAGAAAGCAAGTAATTTAAAAAAACACAGGATCGGCGCAATGCGAGTCGGTTCTGTGTTTTTTTGATGAAGAAGCATATTTACAAAAATTTTTACATTCATTCTATTGAAAAACGCGGGGGCAATCGGTATAATAGATTAAATTGCTTTTTTTCATCGGGAAAGGGGTATCGGAACCGATATGGCAAATTTCACACAGGGAGCAATCAAGTCAACCTTCCTCAGACTGCTGGAGGAACGCAGGCTAAGCGACATCACCGTAAAAAACATCGTGGAGGAATGCGGCATCAACCGTAATTCCTTCTATTATCACTACCGCGACCTTCCTTCCCTGCTGGAGGAAATTATCAGGGAAGAGTCCGACGCGGTGATTCAAAAATACTCCTCGGTCAATTCAATCGTTGAATGTTTCGACGCGGTGGAGGAATTTGCCTCCAACCGCAAACGAGCCATCATGCACATATACCGTTCGGTCAGCCGCGACGTATTCGAGCGATATCTTATGCAGACAGGCGAATATTTCATCTCCCACTACATCGACGCGCTTGCCGTTGGCGGAGAGATTGACCGCGAACTCATAGAACGCAACAAGCATCTGATTGTGGAGTACTACAAATGCCTGTTTTTCGGCATTATTATTGAATGGCTGGAATGCGGCATGGATGATGAAAAGGCAAAGGAATTCCGCAGGATATTCCGGCTCAAGGCTGACACGGCGGACGAAATTGCCGAAATCATTCGTTCCCAGCTTTGAAAAACAGGATGACCGGTGAATTCAGACAATTGCTCCGCTGTGTCTGAAATTCGGATATTTTTATGAACAGTGTCTATTGAATGAAGGGACGGCACGTTATAAAATATTTTCATCGCCGGAGGGAAAGGAGAAAATTGCATTTGCAGAATTTATTGAATAAATTAAAAAGTGTTGACGCGACCGTTAAAAAAGAAAGCCTTTACATAGCGTCAGTCACAGGCATTTTGAGTCTGCTGCTGCAAGCCGTATTCCTGATTGCGCGGCACTGGGATTACACCGTACTGCTTGGCAATATCCTCGGCGCGGTCACGGCTGCCGGGAACTTCTTCCTCATGGGCATCACCGTGCAGAAGGCAGTCGCCAAAGAGAAAAAGCCTGCCGCCGACCTGATGAAATTCTCACAGACGGCGCGCCTGCTGATGCAGCTGGTGGTCGCGGTGCTCGGCTTTGCGCTGCCCTGTTTCAACGGTTACGCCGTCATCATTCCCCTTTTCTTCCCCAGAATCGCCATCATGATAAGACCGTTTATTAAATAGTTTGGAGTGTGGAGTTTGGAGTATGGAGTGAATGAAGGCGCATTCGCGCCTTAGAATATAAACGCTCACATGCGTTCGCTTAAAAAGTATTGGAGTAACATGATAACGGAAAAATGAAAAAGCGAGCGAATGCGAGCGTATATATTCCAGCGCGAAGCGCTCCACAACTCCAAACTCCACACTCCAAACTCCACACTCCAAACTCCACACTCCAAACTCCACACTAAACAGAAAGGTGTGTTTACAATAGAAAATGGATAAACTGAAAAACAACCCCAAGCTGATCGATGCGCTGCTGATACTCGGCATGATCGCGCCGGTTGCGGTGGGAGCGCTGCTCAAAATTCTGCTGATTCCAGCCGCGGAGGGCGTGGAAATTACAGGAGCACATATCTTCTTCACGATTCCGCTTCCGCTCGGAGGATTGCCCATCACCGAGACGCAGGTCAATCAATGGCTTGTGATGATTTCACTGCTGTTCGTCTGCCTGTATCTGACACGGGGGCTCAAGACAATCCCCGATCTGAAACGACAGCATTTAGCGGAATGGATCGTCGAGCAGACCGAAAAGCTGGTAAAGAGCAATATGGGAGAATATTTCGCCGGCTTCGCGCCCTTTATCGGAGCGGTTCTCGGGCTGTCGGCTTTTTCAAGCCTGCTGTCGCTGACCGGACTTTTCCCGCCGACCTCCGACCTGAATGTCACGGCGGGCTGGGCGATTCTTGTATTCATTCTGATCACCTACTACAAGATGAAGTGCGGCCCGATTCAGTACTTAAAGAGCTTTGCCGAGCCGGTGCCTTTCCTCGCGCCGCTCAATGTGATAAGCGAATTCGCCACCCCTGTTTCCATGGCGTTCCGTCACTACGGCAATATCCTCTCCGGCACGGTCATTTCGGTGCTGCTGGCGACGGCGCTGCAGGGGCTGTCGCAACTGGTGCTCGGCTGGCTGCCGGGATTTCTGGGAGAAATACCGCTTTTCAGAATAGGACTTCCCGCGGTGTTCTCGATTTACTTTGACATATTCAGCGGATGTCTCCAGGCGTTTATCTTCGCCATGCTGACCATGCTGTATGTTGCGGGCGGCTTCCCCGCAGAAGAATATTTCAGAAGACAGAAGCTGAAAATCGAAAAAAGCAAGAAAACAAAACTTATCAAAAATTCGGAGGTAATCTAACATGTTGGAACTTGCAATCGGTATTATTCTCGGATGCTGCGCACTCGGCGCGGGTGCTGCTATGATCGCCGGTATCGGTCCCGGTATAGGTGAAGGCAACGCCGTTGCCGCCGCCTGTGAAGCCATCGGCAGACAGCCCGAATCCAAGGGCGACGTCACTTCGACCATGCTCATGGGCTGCGCCGTCGCGGAGACCACAGGTCTTTACGCGCTGGTCATCGCCATTCTGCTGATATTCGTCGCGCCCAGAATGCTTGTCAACATTCTGATGGAAGCCGTCGGCAAATAAATGTTAAAAAATCTGAGGTGACGGATTATGCAGTCATTGGAAATCATTTCAATTAATATCTGGCATATCGTCATATCGCTCTGCAATCTGCTGATACTCTTTCTCATGCTGAAAAAATTCCTCTACAAGCCGGTCAAGAAGGTGCTCGCCGACCGTCAGGCGGCGATAGATTCGCGTTATCTTGATGCCGACAAGGCTAAGAGCGAAGCCCTTCGTTCCAAGACCGAGTGGGAAAACAGAATGGCGGCAGCCGACGAGGAAGCCGCCGGAATCGTCAGCAGCGCGGTAGAAAGCGCCAACCGTCAGAGCAGCGCCATTCTCGGCGAAACCCGCGAAAAGGCGGACCGCATGATGAGCCGCGCAAGGGCGGAAGCCGACGCGGAGAGACGCAAGGCGGAGGACGATATCAGGATCAGGATCGCCGACGTATCGGCAGCCATTGCCGGCAAGCTGCTCGAAAGAGAAATCAGCTCAGCCGATCACAGCGATCTGATAGACTCATTCATTTCTGAAATAGGTGACGATTATGAGGGCGACGAGTAAGGAATATGCCGCAGCCCTGTTTTCACTGGCGCGTGAAAGCCACAGCGAAAAGGAGACGCTCAGCGAACTGCGCTTCATCCAGACCGTTTTTGAAGACGCTCCGGGATATACCGAATTCCTCTCTTCTCCTGCCGTTGCCCGTTCCGAACGCATCACAAGCGTGGAACAGGCTTTCAACGGGCAGCTCTCGGAATACGTCATGTCCTTCCTTTCGCTGCTCTGCGAACACGGCAACGCGGAACTTCTTGGAAACTGCGTGAGCGAATATGAAAAACTCTACAACGAGAGCGCCGGATTGGCACGTGCCGAAGTGGTCAGCGCCGTGGAGATGAGCGACGATCAGAAGCGCCGCCTCCGCGCAAAGCTGGAAGGTTTAAGCGGCTGTAAGCTCAATATCCGCTGGCGCACCGATCCGGAACTGCTGGGCGGCGTTACGGTGGACATCGAAGGGCTGCGCATTGACGGCAGTCTCAGAAACAAGCTGAAAAACATAAGGAAAGTGATGGGCGAATGAACAGAAAACCCCAGGAAATCAGCAACATTCTGAAAGAACAGATACGAAACTACCAATCAAAAATAGAGATGACCGAAACCGGCACCGTCGTCATGGTGGGCGACGGCATTGCCACCGTCTACGGCATCAAAAACTGCATGGCAGGCGAGCTGCTGGAATTCAGTGACGGTAGCATGGGTCTTGCCCAGAATCTCGAGGAGGAGACCGTTTCGGTCGCCATTCTCGCCAACACCAACAACATCAGCGAAGGCACGACGGTCAGACGCACCGGACAGGTGCTTTCGGTGCCTGTCGGAGAGCAGCTGCTGGGTCGCGTGGTCAACGCACTCGGCGTGCCGATCGACGGCAAGGGCGACATTCACACCACTGAAATGCGTCCCATCGAGTCGGAAGCGCCCGGCATTATCGAGCGCAAGAGCGTCTCCGTGCCATTGCAGACAGGCATCAAGGCAATCGACAGCATGATTCCTATTGGCAGAGGACAGCGCGAGCTGCTCATAGGCGACCGTCAGACCGGTAAGACCGAAATCGCCTCGGACACCATCATCAATCAGAAGGATAGCGGCGTGCTGTGCATTTATGTCGCCATCGGCAAGAAGAATTCTTCGGTGGTGCAGCTTGCCCAGAAGCTCATCGACGAGGGCGCTATGGATTACACCATCATTGTCTCGGCGTCGGCTTCTGAAAGCGCACCGCTGCAATACATTGCCCCCTACGCGGGCTGCGCCATGGCGGAATACTTCCGCGAGCAGGGCAAGGACGTGCTGATCATCTACGACGATCTTTCCAAGCACGCGGTGGCTTACCGCGCCATTTCCCTGCTGATCCGCAGACCTCCGGGACGTGAAGCCTACCCCGGCGACGTTTTCTATCTGCATTCCCGTCTGCTGGAAAGAGCCGCGTGTGTGGCTCCCGAATACGGCGGAGGCTCCATTACGGCGCTTCCGATTATTGAAACGATGGAGGGCGACGTTTCGGCGTACATTCCCACCAACGTCATTTCCATCACCGACGGACAGATTTTCCTTGAGACCGAGCTGTTCCACGCGGGCGTTATTCCGGCGATCAACCCGGGTATTTCGGTCAGCCGTGTCGGCGGTTCGGCACAGCTCAAGGGCATGAAGAAGGTCGCGGGCGAGCTTAAACTGCTCTATTCGCAGTACCGCGAGCTGCAATCCTTCGCGCAGTTCGGCAGCGATCTCGACCCCGACACCAAGGCGCGTCTTGCTCTGGGCGAGAGAATCGTCGAGGTGCTCAAGCAGAAGCAGAATTCGCCTATCCGCACAGGCTGTCAGGTGGCTATCGTCTACGCAGTCATCAACGGCTATCTCAATGAGTACGCGGTGAGCGAAGTGCGCGATTACGAGCAGAGACTTTTCTTGCTGCTGGAGGATAAGCACGCCGAATGGCTCGAAAGAATAGAGAACAATTTCTTTGACGATTCCGATATAGCCGAGCTTAAATCCGCTCTTGACGATATGCGGAGGTGATGGAATGAGCGCCGATATCAAAAGCCTTCGTTCCAGCATACGCAGCGTGGACTCCATGCTCCATCTGACCACGGCAATGGGGCTGGTGGCTTCCTCCAAGATCTACCGCGCCAGCGAGGAAATGATCAGGGCGCGTCAGTACGCCGAAGCCCTGAAGGTAATGACCGATACGCTCGCTTCCTGCCCCGAATGCCGGCGCAGTCCCTATATGCGCACCGAAGGCGAAGGGCGCACGCGGCTGATTGTTATTGCCGGAGACAGAGGACTCTGCGGCGGCTACAATTCCAACGTATTCCGCGCGGTGGACGAAATTTCCGGCGCCGAGACCATATGCATAGGCAAACGTGCCTGCGAACGCTTCGGCGGGGAGCTTACCCTCTGCGGCGGCTACACCTGTCAGCAGGGACATGCGCTTGCCGAGCGGCTGTGCGGGGATTTTGCAGACGGTCAGTACGACCGCCTCGGCATGGTGAGCACCGACTATGTCTCCATGATGACGCAGACGGCTTCGGTCAAGTGGCTGCTGCCCTTTGAAAAGACAGATGGCGACCGCGCCGGCGGCATTGAATTTGAACCCGACGAGGTGAGCGTTATGAACGCCGCCGTTGTGGAATACGTCTACGGCATGCTGATGTGGGGCGTGCGCGAGAGCTTTGCCAGCGAGAACGCCGCAAGGCGCATGGCGATGGACAGCGCCGGACGCAATGCCCGTCAGATGCTCGACGATCTGCGCCTTACCTACAACCGCGCCCGTCAGGGAGCTATTACGCAGGAGATAACCGAGATCGTCGCAGGCAGCGGAAGATAAAAATATAGTGTGGAGCTTTTTAATAGTGTGGAGTTTGGAGTGTGGAGTTTCGGAGCGCCTACGGCGCTGGAATATAAACGCTCGCATACGCTCACTTTTTATTAATCTTTCGTTTGACAATATTTTTAAGCGAACGAACGTGAGCGTTATATTTTAAGGCGCTTTGCGCCTTCCACAACTCCACACTCCAAACTCCACACTTGCACAAAGGAGTGTAATACAACCATGGCAGAAAAAAATACAGGTGTTGTGGTGCAGGTAATGGGACCTGTCGTTGACGTCAGGTTCAGGGAAGGACACCTTCCTGCCATTAACAACGCCCTCACCGTTCCGATAGGAGAAAAAATACTGACCGTTGAGGTGGCGCAGCACATAGGTGACGGCATCGTCCGCTGCATTGCTATGTCCTCCACCGACGGTCTGCAAAGAGGCGTTACCGTTACCGACACCCAAGCTAGCATCAGCGTTCCTGTCGGTCGCGAGACGCTGGGCAGAATATTCAACGTCCTCGGCGATACCGTGGACAACAAGCCGGCTCCCCAAACAACCGAGCGCTGGAACATTCACCGTCCGGCTCCTGGCTATCAGGATCTGGCTTCTTCCACCGAAATTCTCGAAACAGGCATCAAGGTCATCGACCTCATCTGCCCCTATTCCAAGGGCGGCAAGATCGGACTTTTCGGAGGCGCGGGCGTCGGCAAGACGGTGCTCATCATGGAACTGATCAACAACGTCGCCAAGGAGCACGGCGGTCTGTCGGTATTCACCGGCGTCGGAGAGCGCACCCGTGAGGGCAACGACCTCTATTTTGAGATGAAGGAATCGGGCGTTCTGGACAAGACGACCCTTGTCTACGGTCAGATGAACGAGCCGCCGGGAGCGCGTATGCGCGTGGCGCTTTCGGGTCTGACCATGGCGGAATACTTCCGTGACAAGGAAAATCAGGATGTTCTGCTCTTTATCGACAACATATTCCGATTCACGCAGGCGGGCAGCGAAGTCTCGGCTCTGCTGGGACGTATGCCATCCGCGGTGGGCTATCAGCCGACGCTCGCCACTGAAATGGGCGCATTGCAGGAAAGAATCACCTCCACCAAGAAAGGCTCGATCACATCGGTTCAGGCGGTTTACGTGCCTGCCGACGACCTGACCGACCCGGCTCCGGCTACCACCTTCGCCCATCTGGACGCAACCACCGTTCTTTCCAGGAGCATTGCTTCACAGGGCATATATCCGGCTGTCGATCCTTTGGAATCCACCAGCCGTATCCTTTCGCCCGAAAAGGTGGGCGAGGAGCATTACGCCGTCGCCAAGGAAGTGCAGCGCATTCTCCAGCGCTACAAAGAACTGATGGACATTATCGCCATCATGGGCATGGACGAACTCTCGGACGAGGATAAAAAGCTGGTACAGCGTGCCAGAAAGATACAGCGTTTCCTTTCTCAGCCCTTCCATGTTTCGGAGAAATTCACCGGCATTGAGGGAACCTATGTTCCGCTGAGCGAGACGGTGCGCGGCTTCAAGGCGATCATTGACGGCGAATGTGACGACCTGCCCGAATCGGCATTCCTCTTTGCGGGAACCATCGACGAGGTCATCGCCAAGGCGGAAAGGGCTGCGAAATGAGCGAACTGAACAATATCAACGCGATTAACAGCATTACCACCTTCGATCTGAAAATATCCTCGCCCGACGGCGATTCCTTCAGCGGCAAGGTGAGCGCCCTTTATGTTCGCACCACCGAGGGCGACATGGCTGTTCTTCCGGGACACGCGCCGCTGATAGCGGTGACGGTGCCATGTTCCTGCCGATTCATCACGCACGACAACGACGGCGACCCTCAGGAGCATGTTATCAAGGTGACAGGCGGGCTGCTTTCGGTTGACAACAACAACGTCGCCCTGCTTGCGTCCAAGAGAGATTGATTTTAGCGTATTGACAGATAACAGTTGGATTTCATCGGCTGTTATCTGTTTTTTGTTTTTTGTTTAGTTTGTTTAGTTTATATTTGCCTTTTGTTTTGTTGACATTTTTCCGTGATGATGGTAGAATATATATTGGAGAGTTGTCAGATCGGCGGTGATGATATTGACGGATTCAGCGAAAAATAATGAGGAATTCAGAAAGCGCAACCTCGAAAGAATCAAAAGACTGCGGCTGATGGACGACGATTTTTTCAGGGTGTGTTTTAAGGACGACAAGGAAGGTGCGGCGTTTATTCTTCGCATTATTCTCGACAAGAGCGACTTGGAAGTAACCAAAATGCGCACACAGTATTCGATGAAAAATCTGATCGGACATTCGGTCGTTTTAGACGTACTGGCTTCGGACAGCAAGGGAACGGTTTACAACATTGAAATCCAGCGTTCGGACACCGGCGCATTGCCGAAACGCGCAAGATATATCAGCAGCATAATCGACGCGAATATATTCCGACCCACCGAGAATTACGAAGGTCTGCCCCAGACCTATGTGATTTTTATTACCGAAAACGACGTATTACACGAAAACAGGCTGATTTATCATATAGAACGAATCATCACGGAATCGGGAACACCTTTCAACGACGAAGCGCACATTATTTATGTGAATGCTTCCCGCAATGACGATTCCGCACTGGGACGGCTCATGCACGATTTCAAATGTACCGACCCGTATCAGATGAATTATCCTGAACTGAGAGAAAAAACAATTCCCTTCAAAGAAGATGAAAAGGAGGCAAAAAAGATGTGTGAGATCTGGGAAGAAGTAAGAAGAGAAGGCATTGCCGAGGGCATTGAACTCGCTAAGGACGAAATAGAAAAAGCCAATGCCGCCAAGGCACAAGCAGAAGCAGAAGCCAATGCCGCCAAGGCACAAGCAGAAGTCAATGCCGCCAAGGCACAAGCAGAAGCCAATGCCGCCAAGGCAGAAGCGGAAGCCAATGCCGCCAAGGCACAAGCAGAAGCCAATGCCGCCAAGGCACAAGCAGAAGCCAGCGCTGCAAAAGCGGAAGCGAGGGAACGGGCAACAAAAACAGCCCTCCGCATGATCAAGCGCGGCAATCTGAGCGTTGAAGAAATCGCGGAATACACGGGTCTTACCGAAGAAGAGGTAAAGGAGTATAAAGAGCTTATCGCCGACTGATACGCTTTTTATCGCAATAACACATAAGGAGACAAACAACCTATGAAACGAGTTATCACATACGGCACATTTGACCTGCTGCACTACGGACACATCAATCTGCTCAAAAGAGCCAAGGCACTGGGGGATTATCTGGTGGTATGCCTTTCCACCGATGAATTCAACTGGAACGAAAAGCACAAGAAGTGCTATTTCACCTACGAACAGCGCAAGTCGCTGCTCGAGGCGATCCGCTATGTCGATCTGGTCATTCCTGAGGAGAACTGGGATCAGAAGCGCAGCGACGTTCACGAGTATCACATCGACACATTCGTCATAGGAGACGACTGGAAGGGCAAATTCGACTTTCTGCGCGAAGAAGGGTGCGAAGTGGTTTACCTCTCCCGCACACCCGAGATCAGCACCACCCAGATCAAACAGGATCTGGGCAACAAAATTTGATTCTTATTTGATATCCATTGTAAATTACGTCCGGCACAATTCCGCATTTTCGGAAAGCGCCGGACGTTTTTTTAGCAATTGCAGCAGTCAGATGCCACGGTTTTAGTAACAAGTGCAACGGACAAAATATGTATGCTGCATAACCAAAGAAAGGACTTGATCACATGGCTTTTTACGGATATATAAGAGTGTCGACAAATGACCAGAACACGGCGCGTCAATTTGCGGCACTGGAAAAGCTGGAAATCCCCAAAAGAAATATGTATGTTGACAGGCAATCGGGAAAAGATTTCAACCGTCCTGCCTACAAAAAGCTGCTTCACAAACTGACAGAGGGCGATTTGCTTTACATCAAAAGCATAGATCGCCTTGGCAGAAATTACGAGGAAATACAGGAACAATGGCGCTTTTTAACCAAGGAAAAGAAAATTGATATAGTCGTGCTGGATATGTCATTGCTCGATACGCGCAACGGAAAAGACCTGCTCGGCACATTCATAAGCGATGTGGTGCTGCAAATACTTTCCTTCGTAGCCCAAAATGAACGTGAGAATATCCGAATCAGGCAGGCGGAAGGAATCGCGGCGGCAAAGGCAAACGGAGTAAAATTCGGACGTCCCGAATTGCCGTTGCCCGACAATTTCAATGAGATTCACAGACTATGGAGAGATAAAAAAATGTCGCTCAAAGAAGCGGCAAAGGCTTGCTCAATGGCGGAAAGCACATTTTATGTTAAATCAAGAAAGCTTGAGGAATGCAAGAATATTGACAATAATGGAATTTATTAAAGCGTACATAAATAAATTGATACAATAATGCAGGATATTATAATCATATTAACACATATTAATTCACAATTCAATATTTTTTGAAAAAAAATATATTACAATGATCATTGGTTTAATGGATGATTTTTATTTAAAAAAGTACACTTTTATAAAAAAATAAATATGTGATTGCGTTGGTAAAATTCAGCCCATAATTGATGAGAATCATAAATAAATAACCTTATACAGGATATAAGTTTATATGAATGTGAGGTACCATCAATGAAAAGGAAAGTATGTTCGTTTTTACTGATTATTTTTATGCTGACAATGTTTTTGTCAAGCGGTGCGTCCGGCATGGAAGTATACGCGGCTGACAGTGCGTTTTTAACTTCCGGCACTTTGCAGACGAAAAACAAAGCTGCACAACAGTCTTGCAAGGTATTAGCAGTGGGAGACAGCATTTGTTCAGGTTTCCGAAATGGCGGCAAGGGTTTTGTAGGCGACCTTGGATTGCCGTACGTCAACAAGGGTATCGCCGAAACAACGCTTTCCAATTCCGGAAATCTTCTGGAGTACCAATATAAAACCATCGGAGAACAGCAAAGGGAGCGCACCCCTATTCCAGATAAGCTTGCTCTCTTTAAAAGCAGGGAACTTCCTGATTACAAGCCTGACATTATCATAGCCAACGGCGGAATTAACGATTATTTCCAAAGTGTGCCGCTCGGAGCAATTCCGGTTGCTGCGGTAACTGATGAGACAGGGCTCAGTCAGCTTGATGCATCTACCGTTATGGGCGGTCTGCAGCGATTGTTATACTATATGACAACGCTGTATCCGCAAGCAAAAAGCTATTTTCTTATCACTCACAGAACTTATTCCGCATTCCCTCGCAGTGCGTACAATTATCTTCCTGCAACCAAAAACGCAGCCGGTTATACACAGCAAAATCTGCACGACGCGCTGATGTCATGCTGCAAGGTATACGGAATAGAAGTCATTGATGTTTACAGGGACAGCTTTTTGGATTCGGGGCTTTCACAGTTCCGCAGTAACTTGCGGTATGCGGATGATCCGACCGTCACAGACAGAGATTATATTGATTATGATGGAGTTCATCCGTTCAGTTTTGGATACCTCGAAGGCTATGTCCCCTTGATTCGCAAACATTTATTTACGTCTTATCCTGACAACATAACAAATCCCTCCGTCACCAAGCAGCCCGAAGATCAGACCGTCGCTTTAGGAAAGGCGCTGACAATCTCACTTGAAGCTGACGGCAATGACCTCAGTTATCAATGGTTCTACAAAAAGTCAGTGGCGAATACATGGAGCAAGTGGTCAAACCGAACTCACGCAAGCGAAACCGTCACCCCCAACGCGTCATGGAACGGCATACGGCTCTTTTGTCTGATAACAGATGCGACAGGGGCTTCGGTCAGTTCCAATGCAATCACCGTCAGCGTGATAAAACCATTTAAGATACTGGCAGCCGGAGACAGCATATGTGCCGGATCGCGCAACGGTTACAAGGGCTTTGCAGGTTATCTGGGGTTACCGTATAAAAACATCGGCGTATCCGGAGCAACACTTTCCACAAAAAACACTGCGGTAAAAAACATTCCCGACAGGTTTTTGGAATTTTATAATTATCATTCCCAATCAGTTGATCCGCAAAACGACGGATGGGAACCCGATATTATTATTGTAAACGGAGGTCACAATGACTACGGGAATAATGCTCCGTTAGGGGAAATTCCAACACAAAGAATATCGCACAGCAGCGAAACAGATTCCTCTACGGTAATGGGAGGTCTGCAAAGGTTGTTTCTGCTTATGTATGAAAAGTACCCGAATGCACAGAAATTCTTTCTGACAACTCATAAGATATACAGAAACGCACCGTCCTCACCTGAAAAGAACGGGTATTTACCCACCAAATTCAACAGTCAGGGCTACAACGAGCAGGATCTTCACGATGCTATCGTTACGTGCTGCAATATCTACCATATTGAAATGATAGACGTATTTAATGACAGTCCCATCAATTCACTTTCAGAAGAATACAGAGGTTCGTATTATTACAATAGTTCTTTCAGCACTGATCCGTGTTACAAGCCCATCTCAGAAGCAACAGACAATACAACAGAATATTTTGACAAGGACGGCGTTCACCCTCTCAGCCGCGGCTATCTGGAAGGATATGTTCCGGTGATAAAGAAGCATATTAATTTGTATCAACCGGTCGAGCCTTCGACTCTTAAAATCACACAACAGCCCGAAAGCAAGACCGTCGAACTGGGAAATCCAATGACGCTTTCCGTTAAAGCGAATGGAACGGATTTAAAATACCAGTGGTATTACAAAAAAGTCGGTCAGGATTCGTTTTCACCCTACAGAACAGGAGCAAACGAAACCGTCACGCCTAATGCGTCATGGGACGGCATGCAGCTCTACTGCATGGTGAAGGACGGCAGCGGCTACAGTGTCACCTCCGACACCGTCACCGTTCACGTCACGCAGGAGCTTGCCATTACGCAGCAGCCCGAAAGCAAGACCGTCACGCTCGGCGATTCCGTCACGCTTTCAGTTAAGGCACAGGGAATCGGACTGAGCTATCAATGGTATTTCAAGAAGGTCGGACAGGATTCCTTCTCCGAATGGAACAACCGCAAACGTGCCAGCGAAACCGTCACACCGCCCGAATCATGGAATGGCATTCAGCTCTACTGCGTGGTGAAGGACAGCGGCGGCAATTCCCTGCAATCCGACACCGTCACCGTTCACGTCACGCAGACACTTGCCATTACGCAGCAGCCCGAAAACAAGACTGTCACGCTTGGCGATTCCATCACGCTCTCGCTCAAGGCACAGGGAATCGGACTGAGCTACCAGTGGTATTTCAAAAAAGTCGGGCAGGATTCCTTCTCCAAATGGAACAACCGCAAGCGCGCCGGCGAAACCGTCACACCGCCTGAATCGTGGGACGGCATTCAGCTCTACTGCGTGGTGAAGGACAGCGGCGGCAATTCCCTGCAATCCGACACCGTCACCGTCGCAGTCATTAAGGATATTTGTAAAAAGTCAAGGTAAATACAAAAATGTGGTGAGGGGCGGGGAAAGGCGGCGAGCGGAGGTTTTGACTGCGTGAAGGGCGTGGATTGGCGGTTTTGCGTGAGCGGTCGGCGGTTTGGTTGTGAAATCGGGGTAGAATTTTTGCAAGTATCGTGTCCGCGATTCCGTGAAACTTTTTTCGCGTATTTTTGTGAACTGTGTTTTTGGGTGATGAAAACAGGCAAGTTTAAATTTGGGTTTAATGACGTTTAAACAGCGTTTAACGGGAAAAGTAGAAAACTAAAATAGACAAGCTGAAAAGCCCTTGTTTGCGCCGATTGTGGCACTTACAAGGGCTTTTTGGTTGCGTTTAAATATCTTAGGGAAGAAGCGGAAATGGGGGCAGTAAAAACCGGGAAGATCTGCGGAACCTGCGGAACTTCTTTCAAAATTTGCGGAACGCGGTTCCGATGGCGTATGGTAGGGCTTTGACGGGTATTTTGTATGATTTTATCGTCATTAGCGTGCTGTGCATAAATATTCTTAATATAGTCCTATTACTGAATATTTATACATTAATATTCATCTTTAAATGTGCAATTGGCTGAAGATACTGACCATGTATATCAATATTCCCAGCACGGACAGAACGGAAACCGCGGCAAATACCAAAATGATGATTTTAATCAGATGAATGTCATCTGCCATCTGCTTTAGGTAGTCCTTTTCAGTCATTCTTTTAAGGATTTCTTGGTATTCTTCAGTGTCTTTAACTTCATCAATTGAACTCTTTTTATGATATAAGAATGCTGCACATCCGGCAATTAGCAACGTAATGATAACTATTATAGCAATCCAAAAAAAGTATAAGGCAGTTGACAAGGGTGATAAAATAGAAGCATAGAGGTGAATGCTATGCTAAATAAGGAAGAGCGCGAATTACT